>JAIETK010000001.1 GCA_019745325.1 Nitrosomonas sp.
CATGCGGCGAAGCGATAAGCGGAATGCCGAAGGTGCCGCGCACGACGGCTGCGGTGTTCAGGGCAATCTGAACATTGTCCAAAATTCCCCACTGCTGCCTCCCGTAGGAGTCTGGGCCGTGTCTCAGTCCCAGTGTGGCTGGCCATCCTCTCAGACCAACTACTGATCGTCGCCTTGGTAGGCCATTACCCTACCAACTAGCTAATCAGACATCGGCCGCTCCAAAAGCATGAGGTCTTTCGATCCCCCACTTTTCTCCTCAGAGATTATGCGGTATTAGCGCATCTTTCGATGCGTTATCCCCCACTTCAGGACACGTTCCGATGCATTACTCACCCGTTCGCCACTCGCCACCAAACCGAAGTTTGTGCTGCCGTTCGACTTGCATGTGTAAAGCATGCCGCCAGCGTTCAATCTGAGCCAGGATCAAACTCTTAAGTTTAATTCTGGTAAAACTCTCGCTAGACGTTGATTTTGATTAATTTACCAATTTCTACATTTTTGCGAATACTTAACTTTTTAGGCTTTTCGCCTTTTAGCTTATCTCAAGTACTCACACCTATCGATTGTATTTTTTTAAAGAACATCGCTACGTTTTTTGTTGCTCATGCAGCGAGAAGCGGAATTATACAGACTCTAACGCATCGGTCAAGATTTTTTTTAAAATTTTGCGAAATATTTGAAGATAGATGATGACCAACGCGATTAATCTTTCAATGAAACACTCATTGATTCAAGTTGACGATGCGGTTATATCTTGAATATCAATCAGATAGCGCTTACGCTCTCTATCCCTTCTCACCCCCCGCGTCAACGGGGGTCTTTCTGGTGATCAATATTTTGCACCACAACTTATTTGCCTATTGCGGCATGATGTTTGCAGCCTGCTTCCCTTTTGGTCCTGTAGTAACGTCGAAGGTCACGCGCTGTGCTTCGCGCAATGATTTATAACCACCACTATTGATTGCCGAGAAATGAGCAAATATATCTTCGCCACCATCATCCGGGGTAATAAAACCAAAACCTTTTGAATCATTGAACCATTTTACTGTGCCTGTTGCCATAGATTTCCTTAATAATTAAATAAAAAACAACGCCCACGGCAAGCCGTGGCGGTCATCGAATATCAAGGAAAAAGGGTCAACCATTAGCATCGCATTTAACAGCTTGAATCCGAAAGACCCAGATAAGATACACGATTACTAATAAAATTCAATCATTTAATAGTGATTAATGGCGAATACTCCATAGATATTAGATAGATCACTGATTGCAGCTGAATAAATTTCTATAAGCATCCATTTATTAAGACCTTCTATATTTACAGAACACCTTTAGCATTCAAGAATTATTTCGATTACCCGATTACAAAACTAAAAGTTTGTTTACCTTGCATTGAATCCAAGAAAACACTAGTTTTTACAATACATTGCTTCAAAATTTATTTGTAGTCATAAATACTGATATCTATGCGATTAGGAATACTTGAAGACGAGCCCACTCAAATAGCCATCTATGAGCTACTATTTTCCCACGCGCACTACCAATGTGAGATTTTTGAATCGATTGCCGTGTTTCTTCAGGCGCTGAAAGAGCAAAAATTCGATTTGCTGGTGCTGGACTGGATGCTCCCTGATGGCACAGCGGAAGAAGTACTTAAATGGGTTCGCGGAAACTACAGTTGGCATATTCCGATCATTTGCGTGACATCGCGCGATAGCGAAGCAGACGTTGTGCATGTCCTACATATGGGTGCCGACGATTATTTTGTAAAATCGACCCGGCACTTTGAATTACTCGCCAGAATCGAATCACTGACACGCCGCAATCGTGAAAAACAATCATCTGTCGCTCATTTCGGACCCTATGCAATCGACTACGACAACCAAGAAATCACTGTAGCAGGAAAAAACACCGGACTGACGCAAAAAGAATTCTCACTCGCAAACTACCTTTTTCAAAATCAAAACAAACTCCTGTCGAGAATTCACTTACTCGAAAAAATCTGGGGATTGTCGGCTGAAATTGATACCCGCACAGTTGATACACATATTAGCCGTCTCCGTAACAAACTTCAGTTCACCCCGCAAAGTCAATGGGATATCGTCACCATTTACGGTTACGGCTACCGGCTGCAAAACGCCAAAGTAGCGGAATTCGCATAAACTCGCGACAATCGTAAACAAAAACGGGAGCCTAGGCTCCCGTTTCACATCCGAAAATACTTGCAACTAGGTTGCCATTGCCTTTCTGCGGCGCGCAGCAAAACCGAGCAAACCGAGACCCGCCAGCAACATCGCATAGGCTTCAGGTTCCGGAACGGCTGTCACCGTCGCCAAAATACTCCCCGAGTTATCGCCGTTGTTACTATCGAAATAAAATAGATTCAGCGTATTCTCAAGCGCGATGCCGGTATAGGAAGTACCAATTGCAAAATAGTTACCGCCGCTTCCCCATTGACCCACCAGCGTCCCATGAGGCGCCGACAAACCGCCCAAATTCAGCAAACCAAAATCCCCGCCGATCAACGTTCCAACAGGAACACCCGGATCGTCACCATTGGTATCCGGAAAACCCGTTGCAAATAATGGCCCCGCCAAACCATCGGCATTAGACCAGCGAGGCAAAGCACCGGCACTCCATAAATCCAGCGGATCCACGGAAACCGAAAACGAATTGCCCGCGATGACCGATACTGAAGCCCCGCTACCGCCGCCGGTCGAGTTTTCCAACGCTTTCACTTCAACGACAGCTGTAACCGCTAATGCCTGTTGCATTGGCGCTGCGATTAAAACCGCAGCTAAAAATCCCATCCATTGTTTCATCTCTTCCCCCTTATGTTCTTTCTTGGTAATTTTCGAAAATACAGCAAAAAAATTTCCAAGAACATAGGAATCGCCGACTCTTTTTCTAGGACAGATGTACTAGCCAGCAATCCCCGTATGTTGCAAAATCACATCGCGGGTTCTTGCAGGTTCGAACACCACATCGAAGCACCACTGCCCAAAACCGCCCTGTTCGTTGACCGTCTTGATCCAAACTGCCATCGCGGCACGCTTCACACGATTGCGCTCATCATCAACGCCTTTCACTTCCAGTACCAGCGTTTTGCCGTTATTCAAGCGGATCAAATAATCCGGCACGAAATTGCGCGAAGAGCCGCGCCACAAATAGCGGACGACAAAATCCAGATGATCGTTCTTAGCCCACGCCAGCACTTGCGGCACTTTCTCGCACAAATCCGCCACCGCCTTCTCCCACGCGCTGTCGTACACCACATGGCTGATCTGCGACCGTACCGTCGCCTGACACGGACGAGTCGTCACCCATGACCGCATACGTGCCGTCGATCCGATCGGGAACAACTCATCGAACACGGCTTCCAGCTTCTCGGTATTATGCAAGGTCACAAACCGATTCACATGCCCGACCACGGTATCCATATTCAACGCGAACAAAATCTGCTTACGCACCGGATCTTGATGCCACACGCTGGGAATGTTCAATTTGTCGCTGTTCAAGAATTGCTCGACGATGCGGATCAACTGTACCGCCAAAAACTGCTTATCACCACCAAAACTATCCGCGTTGTGCAGATACAGTTTTCGTGCCGCGCGGAAGATCAGGTTTTGCAAACGGAAGTCATCTAATGCCTGCTCGAGATCGATTTCCGATGCCATCGCCAGGTTGGCAAAACCGGTCAGCGACGGCGCTACTTCGGCATTCAGCGGCGTTTGCATCGGATCGAGCGTCAATGCTTCGACGCGCTCCCAATCCAATACCAATTCCGGCTTCAATACATGGTCGACGCGCTGAATATTCGGCCAGCGTATTTCCAGATGATTGCGATCCGGCTCCACCTCGATGCGCACGCTCGGCTTGGGCGGGCGCACTCCGGTTTCACCATCCTCGCTGATTTCCTGGAAAATCGACAGCGGTACGCCGAAAATATTGACGTACTCAGGCAGCAGCAAGCCTTGCTCATCCATGTCGTGCGCCACGCGCCGCAAACCGCGCCCGATCACCTGCTCACACAGCAATTGACTGGTAAATGCACGCAATCCCATGATATGCGTCACATTCGCCGCATCCCAGCCTTCCGACAACATTGCCACCGAAATGACGTTCTGCAACCGCTGCCCCGGCTGCCCGCGTTTGCCGACGCTATCGACCAGCGCGCGCAATTGCTCCTGCTGCTTCAATGCCAGTAAATCTTGCGCTTTGTCGGACGGCAACCCGGCAGCTTCGATAATCGCCGTCAAGCGTTGCTCGTAGTCGGCATCTGTGGTTACAGTTTCGCCGCGCTCGGCTTTTTCCAGCACGCGCGAATCGACCCGCAGCGTTTTCTCCGGTGCTTGCGTGCTTTTGATCAGACAATCACCGCTGTTGAAAAACTGTTCGATACGCGCCGCCGTCTCGGTGCGGTTGCACACCGTCAGCAAAACCGGCGGAATGGTATGTCCGCTGTCCACCCACGCTTGCGCGGTCTCGCGCCAGTCGTACGCCAGAATCGCATACGCTTTCTGCACCAGATCGGGCAGCGGATCGGTCACCGCCGCCTTGCGGTTCAAATCCTGGCTGACTTCGGCCTCGCGGTACAAGTGATACAACTTGCTGCGGTAACTCTTGGCGTTCGGCAACGCATCGTCGCGCACCACGATGCGCGGCGTTTTGACCAAACCCGCTTCGATGGCATCGTTCAAGCCGAAATCGGAAATGATCCACGAAAACAACCCGGCCTCGGTGTTGGTCTTACCGGTCGGAGTGAACGGCGTCGCCGACAGATCGAAGCAGCGGCGGATGCGCCGGGTTTTATGGATACGATCCAGACCATCGATCCAGCGCGTTGCCTCGTCCAGGTCGATGCCCAGTTCTTCCGCTTCCTTCTTGCTGATTTTCAGCTCCGCCGGTTTACGGTAGGCGTGGTGCGCTTCGTCGTTGATCACGACCAGATCCTTGTGCGCCGCTAATCCGCCCAGCACGCGGCGGGTGAACGCTTCATCGCTTTCACGGCCTTTCTTGACCACCGAGCGGTCTTGCTCTTTCAGCGGCATCAACGTATGCCAATTCTCGATCAGCAACTCGGCTTGGTTCAACCGTTGCCGCAGCGCCTCGTTCGGGCACAGGTGGAATTCGTCGTAAACATTCTGCTCATGGCCGGGATACAGCACCTGTAAGCGGCTTTTGACCGTCAGCCCCGGTGCGACGATGAATACCGCCTTGGAAAAACGCGCATCCTTGGGATAATGCAGCGCGTTCAGTGCTTGCCAGGTGATGATCAATGCCATCACCGAGGTTTTGCCGGAACCGGTCGCCATCTTGTTGCAAATGCGCTCCCACGGCCCGCCGTCGCCCGGCAGAAAAATCCCTTGCCTGAAGTCCTGCGGTGCCTCCAACCACCAGATCAGCGCTTCAATCGCTTCCAGCTGGCAAAAATAAAAAGGATACTGCCGTGGCCCGCCGATCCAGCGTTTTTCCTCGCTGTTCCATTTGCCGCGTTCCCGCCAATGTTCCAATAATTGCCACGTCACGCTGGTGACACCCGGCCAACCGGCTTCGCGCCAGGCATCCAGCCGCTCGCGGATAGCGTTGACGCGCGCCAGCTTTTCCACCCGCCGGGTGTTGGTGCGCGTGTCGTACAATTCATACGCCGCTGGACGGCGGCCCGATTGGATGCTGAGCAACTTGCCGTTGTCGTCCTGATCCCAGTAGCGATCGGGTTTCAGGTACGGCGAATTGATGATCAGCGACGAAGGTTTGCCGGTCATGGCGATGTTTACACCGTATCCAGCCGGATGACTTTGAGTGATTCGATGCCGCGATCATCGACGATTTTGACCGCGATGCATTCGTTTTCTCCGGCGGCAAACGGCAGCGACACCGTGCCGTGGAATTGCTCCAGCAGATCTCCGTTGAGTTCGGCGCGGATATCCTTGCGCAATTTGTTCCAGCCGTCCTTCGCGCCCGCCAGCGGGAAAAACACCTGGCGCGGAAACAGCGAGCGGTTATCGTAATCAGTATCCAGCGCCCACATCGCAATGTTCTTCTTGCCGCCGGATTTGAGTTCGCCGGTTTTGGTATCGAAATAATCAAAGCCGCGCACTTCAACCCGGAATTGTCCATCTTTAAGTTGCTGCACCAGTACGTCCGGCTGACCCATGAGCCAGAACGATTCGTTGCTGGCACGGCCCTTTTTCAGATCCTCGGTCAGCAAGTCGGTGTTCATCTGCGCTTTCAGCGCGGTGATACCCTTGATATTGTCGATGTCCTTGGCTGCTTCCGGGTCGAAGGTAAACGCGCAAAACACCAGCAATTTCGGCAGCGGAAACAATTCGCCCGCCTCGCGCATGGCGATTTCCACCTGCCGCTGTTCCAATGCCGCGTGTTCCGGCCCGAAGCTCACCGCCACCCTGTCGCCGCTTTCCGCCACCGTGCCGGTGGCATGGATGTATTTCGCGCCGGGCAGCGGCGTCAGGTCGATCAGTTGTATCTTCTGCCCGCCTTTGCCGCGAATGCCTGCTTTCAGCAATTCATCGCGCCATTGCGCATGGCGTGACGTCGCGCCGGAACGCGCCACCGCGACATCCGCCTGCTTCGGCTGTTCGGCTTCGTCCAATCCCAGCACAGTAGCAAACGGCACCGCCTCCACCGTGAACGGCCCGGTGATGCGTAACTTTCTTTTCGACACCGCCGGTTGGTCGTACAGAATCTCGGAATCGGCGTGCGCGGCAATCGATGCATCCATTTGCTTCTGCATCGCCTGCCGCGCGACGTGGAATTCGTCAAACGGTTTTCTGGTGAGTTCAGGCCAATAAACAGGGAAATCAAACGGCACTTGCCATTCCATCAATGCGCCATTCCCCTGATCGTCATGCCCGCGAAGGCGGGCATCCATAGCCTTTGCCGAATCACTGGATTCCCGCTTGCGCGGGAATGACGACGAATCCGAAAGAGTGGCATTCAACGCCGCAAACGCACTCTCAACCGCCGGGTGCATACGCGCATAAATCTCATCGATTTCGGGGTTGTTGGCGATGGATTTGAGCTTGACATGCGGCACGGTTTTGTAGATAAAACCGCTTTTCAAGCCTTCGTGCGGGTATTTGAGTTCGAAATAATCGTAACTGACAGTCATCAGCCGCTGCTTCGCCAATGTCCCCGCGACGCGCAAAGTGCAAGAAGTGATTAAGAATGAAGAAAAATTAGCGCTCTCAAACTCCTAATCGACATAAACATTTTCGTTATGCCAACGCAGATACTCTTCCGATGGCCTCTCAATTTGTCGTTCCGGAATGGTTGCAAGTTTCTGTCCATGCAATCGATAGTATGCTTTTCCATTAAACCATTCTTCTTTAATGCGTGAACTCACTTCTATCAGGAATTGCGGCGTTACTGTAACCAAGCCCAAGTCAAATAATTTATGAAAATCAGATCGAAGTAAGAGCCCATTAGATGTACTGTTTGGACCGTATTTTGAGTATGGCTTTATATGTGCGGCTTCGAGAACAGGTAAAGTATGCTCGCCAGTAATTGCACATTTGCGTTGATACGCTTCTGTTACTAGTACACGGAATGTTCCTTGTCCCAGACGTGCTCTGGCTAAATAGGCTTCACCATATCTCGCTTCAAACGTGCCCATTTGAGACTGCATTTGCTCAGGTGCGCTAATATGGTGTTGAACGGTATGCCACAAATTATTGCCAATCTGACTTGTTGTATCATAAGTTTTCCCTCGAACAATGTTTCCTAACCAATCTGAAGGTGCTTCAATCCATAAATCTGGCAAGAAAAATATTGGAGAAGAAAGAATGCTGCATCCAATTTCAAGCAAACCAATTTTTGTTGTTCCCATTAATGGACGAACGAGTTGCTCAAATTCATCATAATTGCCTGCACCGTTTTTTTCACCGAATACTTCCCATGCCATAGTCAGAGGCAATTTTACATACTTAACGAAATAGCCAAGTCCAGCAATGTGATTATTAGGACGCTTCAACTTGAATAGAAAAGGTGTTCCCGCTTCCAAGTTCGTAAAAGGCGGTGTGCCACTTGGCGACCAAAAATTAACTTCATCAAAATTTCGCTCAGATAAAAACTTGTACCAGCTATTATCCGTGACACCCACCCAGTATTTCATATCTTTCTTGCCTGCTTACTGTTATCCAATTCCATTACATTGCTGATCAAGTTCTCAATGGTAGCGCGCTGGCTGTCGAATTGCAGCGCCGGATCGATATGCGGATCGTAGCGTCAGACGGTTTTACCCTCGATGCCATCGGAATGCGTATCGACCATGCCGACGTGCGGATTGTTGGTGCGTTTGTCGTCGTGGCGATAACTGAGCACTTCGGCGGCTTGCTCGCCAGTGTTTGCGCGCCCGGTTGAGTTTTTTGCAGCCGGTGCTTTCTTCGTAGCCGGTGTACTTGGCGATGACAACTGCGGCTCAAGACCGAATTCATCATCCGGCAGCATCTCCTGCCGTGGTTCCCGGTTGCCGCCGGGAGGGTTCGTTTTGTTATCGTTTGCCGTCATCGCGAGATCGTTTATTAAAAAAGTATTGATTCAAGTGCCGGCCCGGTTTTATCGCGCGTCAGTTTTGCAGTAAATCGTTCACTGCCGCCCGATCAAAATGCTCGGGATCGAACGGTTCGCCGAGCCATTCGAGTACGTCGGCATGTTCCGGGTGATTGGGATCGGCAATCGCTTCGAGCAGCATTTCGTAACCTGGCGGGCCGCCGATATCTTCCGGCGGGCAGGCGCGGCTGCCTTTGAGGCAAGCCGGTAATTTGGTTTGGGTATCAAACGGCAGGATTTTTTCCAGCACGACTTCATGATCCCAGTCATCGCCGAAGTCGTAGGTATAACGCAATTTGTCTTTCTCCTGCTTCAGCACCTGATCGATGCGGAATTTCGATTCATCGTGAATATCCGACGGAAAATCTTCGTCCGGCACACCGTAGCGTTCGCTTCCCTTGGCGAATTCGTGCAGATGCGAATCGGTCCAACCCATGACAATTTGCAGGGCAAGATGAAGATCCGCCAAGTTTTCGGTGCTGGCAATCACGAACCGGCGCCATACCGGCGGACGGATGCCGTTTAATGTAACCTTGAATTGATAAATTGAACGCAAAGATTTGGCTATTGCTGGTTTCGCCATTAAAAGCTCCAAACTAAGTAATCGTATCACCGCTTCTTCAGAATACCGGACAGCATTTAAGCGAATACGCGGCTGCTGATCACTGGTATTGGTATTGGTATTGGTATTGGTATTGGCTAATAACTGAAACGGTGCAATAGGAAAACAATTTCATTGATCGCATTATAACTTTGAATGATCAATCTGACTTCTCTCGGATGCCATGTACCGGATTCTTTCCTCTGTTAGAATCACCCGCTCTTTTTCTCGACATTAACCTGTAGCATTATGAATAGCCCTTGTCCGCTCGACAATATCCGCATTCTACTCAGCCATACCACCCACCCCGGCAACATCGGCGCGGCGGCGCGGGCGATGAAAACGATGGGACTTAGCTCGCTTTATTTGATTAATCCGGTGGCCTTCCCGGATAGAGAAGCGGATGCGCGTGCTGTCAGAGCACGCGATATTCTGGAGAAAGTAAAGGTATGCACTGAATTGGATGAGGCATTGGACAATACCGTGCTGAGTGCTGCGATCACCGCGCGGTCACGCGATCTTTCGCACGATGTTTTCGATGCACGGCAGGGCGCGCGGGAATTATTGCGTTATGCACGGCATCAACCGGTTGCTTTGCTGTTTGGCGCGGAAACCTCCGGACTGACAACAGCGGAGGTCAGCAAGTGCCAGATGATTATCCATATTCCCGCAAATCCGGAGTTTACTTCGCTAAACCTGGCCAGCGCGGTGCAAGTTATGGCGTATGAGTTGCGCATGGCACTGATGGAAAATGACGCACCTGCCACCCCGGTTGGATCACCGGCGAGTTTTAATGATCTGGAATTATTCTATGCGCATCTTGAGCAGGCGATGATCGCCAGCGATTTCCTCGACCCGGAAAAACCAAAATTGCTGATGCAACGCATCCGCCGTCTGTTTTCAAAGGCGCGGCTGGAAAAAGAGGAAGTGCAGATTTTGCGCGGAATTTTGACAGCGCTGGGCAAGCGCTGGTAAAAACCGGCGCTCAGCCGGTTAATTCTCCTTGATCAGCGTACCGACCCCCTGGTCGGTCAAAATTTCCAGCAACAGCGCGTGTTCGACACGACCGTCGATGATATGGCAGGATTTGACGCCTTTCTTGACCGCATCCAAAGCCGAGCCGATCTTCGGCAACATGCCGCCGGAAATCGTACCGTCGGCAAACAGTTCATCGACGCGTTGCGCAGTCAGACCGGTCAATAGTTTGCCGTCCTTGTCCATGACACCGGGAATGTTCGATAACAGAATCAGTTTTTCCGCTTGCAAAATTTCCGCCAGCTTGCCGGCCACCAGGTCGGCATTGATGTTGTACGATTCGCCGTCGCTACCGACGCCGATCGGCGCGATCACCGGAATGAAATCCTGCGTGTCGAGCAATGCGATCAGCGAGGGATCGACCGATTCGATCTCGCCGACCTGGCCGATGTTGATCCATTTTCCGGCGGTTTCGCGATCCGGCATCAGCATTTTTTTGGCGCGGATGAATGCGCCGTCCTTGCCGGTCAGACCGACTGCTTTGCCGCCGTGGCGATTGATCAGATTGACGATATCCTTGTTGACCGAGCCGCCAAGCACCATTTCGACGACGTTCATGGTTTCCGCATCGGTCACGCGCATACCTTGGATAAATTCACCTTGCTTGCCGACGCGCTTGAGCATATCGTCGATCTGCGGGCCGCCGCCGTGCACCACCACCGGATTCATGCCGACCAGTTTCAACAGCACAACATCGCGGGCGAATCCTTGTTTCAGGTTTTCTTCCACCATGGCGTTGCCGCCATATTTGATGACGATGGTTTTACCGTGAAACCGTTGAATGTAAGGTAAGGCTTCCGCCAGGATTTTGGCTTTTTCTTTTGCGGCAATCGAGGATATCGGCATAGTCTAGTGTTGTAGTTGATTGATGTTATCGGGTTGTAGAAAAGCTCTGCATGTCATTCACCGGGCGATTTGCAGAAATTTATCGTCACGAATCAGTGCATATAAGCTGAGCGCTTTCCAGATCCGCCCTTCGGCATCTTGATAGTGCGCTTGGATGCCGGCGGGTAATTTCTTTCTGGGTGATTTGCCCGGGGTGAATTCCGATAGCTTGCGAATGCCGAGCATACCGTGCACGGCAAAGCCGCCGCACAATTTATCACCGGGCGAAACCAGCAATACCCGCGATTTCAAATTGAACGGGACCGGTTTATGACCGAGATACACGCTCAAGTCGGTAATGCCATACAGATTGCCGCGCACGTTGGCCAATCCAAGAAACCAGGGCTGCGTTAATGGAACATCCGCGAGCTTGGGCATGACGATGACTTCGCTGACTTCCGTCATCGGGATCAAATAGCGTTCTTCCCCGGCAGTCACACCGATTACCGCGGATGCACTTGCTTGCGTGTCGGTGCTTCGCTCTTGTCCGCTTGACGCGGGATCACTTTCTTTTATGCTCATGATCGCTGATCGCAGATAACGCCGCCAATTGTTTATTCGTGATCATGCTATTTTACTGTATTATCGCCCTTGAATTTTGAATTCCATGGAGTCCAGTAAATGAAATCTTTCAATAGGAATGGGTTGTTATTGCTACTCTGCCTGCCATTACTGTCAGGCTGCCCGATGTATTCCCTGAGCACCGCTTCCGGATCGGATTCTTATATTGCCGAAGATCGCAGAACCAGCGGTATTTTCATTGAAGACGAAGGCATCGAACTAAAAAGCTCGCGGCGCATCCACCAGCAATACGGCAACAGTGTGCATATCAATGTCACCAGCTATAACCGGGTGGTTTTGTTGACCGGAGAAGTGTCTTCGGATGAACTCAAG
Organism: Nitrosomonas sp.; assembly: GCA_019745325.1. Lineage (GTDB taxonomy): Bacteria > Pseudomonadota > Gammaproteobacteria > Burkholderiales > Nitrosomonadaceae > Nitrosomonas. The sequence continues at coordinate 11,990 of JAIETK010000001.1, forward strand.
AGTAACATTGAGCGATTGGTCATGGGTGTCGATAATGTCCGCCGCATTCACAATGAAATCGCCGTCGCTTCGATGACATCCCTGGCTTCGCGCACTAACGACGGATTGCTGACGTCCAAAGTCAAAGCACGTTTTCTGGCGGAACGGAAGTTTCAAATCAATCACGTGAAAATTGTCACGGAAAACGGGGTGGTTTACCTCATGGGCATCGTAAAGCGGCAAGAAGCCGATAATGCCGCGAAAATCGCCAGTTCCACTTCCGGCATCCGTAAAGTTGTAAAAGTATTCGAATACATGGATTAGGATGCGGCTTTTTTGACTATGTTGCCAGCCGGTCTGATCGCGAAAATCGGAAATATTTTCCCGGTCGAGCGTTTTTATACCGATCCGGTGGATTGTTATGCGTACGCTTACGACAACAGCCGCAAGATTTTTCCGCCGGATGCGGTGCTGTTCCCTTTGAGTGCCGATGAAATTCAGCGCGTTGTTCTGCTGTGCAATCAATTTCAAGTGCCTTTAATTCCACGCGGCAGAGGAACCGGCACCGCAGGCGGCAGTTTGCCGGAATTCGGCGGCATCGCATTATCGCTAGAGCGCATGACCCAAATTCTGGCAGTCGACCCCGCGAACCGCGTCGTCGTGACGCAACCCGGTGTATTGAACCAATCCGTGCAAGAAGCCGTCAAGCCGCACGGTTTTTTTTGGCCGCCTGATCCTTCCAGCGCGGCTTTTTCCACTATCGGCGGCAATATTGCCACTGGCGCTGGCGGCCCGCATGCGGTTAAGTACGGCACCACGCGCGAGCATGTATTGGGTTTGAAGGCGATTACCGGCGCGGGCGATTTGATTACTACCGGTTGTTACACCACTAAGGGAGTAGTCGGTTACGATCTGACGCGCTTATTGATCGGTTCCGAAGGCACGCTCGCTGTCGTCACCGAAGCCACGTTGAAATTAACCGCATTGCCTAATGTCGTAACCGGCATTACCGCGCATTACCGCGATCTCTCCAGTTGCACTGAGGCAATCGTCAAAATTATGGCGTTGCCGCACTTACCCAGCGCGCTCGAATTTCTCGATGCCGGATCGCTCAATTTGATTCGTGGCCGTTACCCCGACATGCTGCCGGCTGATACCCATGCGATGCTGATGATCGAAGTCGATGGCTCGGGCCGGGACACGGCGGAATCGGTCACGGCCATTTTAGCCGCTTGTCAGTCCGAGAAATTAATTTTTGCGGGTGAAGTCGACAACATAGCGGCACTGTGGAAAGCACGTAAAGCTTTGTCACCGTTACTCCGCGAAATTGCGCCGAAAAAAATTAATGAAGATGTCGTGGTGCCTGTTGATACCTTACCTCAGTTTCTAGCGGGGTTGACGCAATTAAGCCACCAATATCGACTGCACAATGTTAATTTCGGGCATGCCGGCAATGGCAATATCCATGTCAATCTGCTGATCAATCCGGATAATCCGGATGAAGTAGCGCGCGCCGAAAAATGTCTGGATGAAGTGTTCAATCTCGTGATAAAGCTGCGTGGTACATTATCCGGTGAACACGGTGTCGGCAGTGAAAAGCGCGCTTTTGTCACCAAGGAGATTGATGCTTCAACACTGAATCTGATGCGCGCTATCAAGCGAGTGTTTGATCCGAATAAAATCCTGAATCCTGGAAAGTTGTTTCCCGCTGCAGATTGAGCTATTAACCGCGCCTCAAAATACAAAAAGCGCTTGCAGTCGTCTTTGGAAAACGACTGCAAGCGCTTTTTTAATTAACGGATCCGCTTGTTTTAAAAGCGAAAATAATGATCGACGAGTAAGGCTACGAACAATAGCGCCAAATACAAAATCGAGTAGCGGAATGCTTCGCGTGCTAACTTGTCGCTGTAATTGCGATAGATTTCAATCGCATAATACAAGAAAATACCATTCAGTATCAGGCTGCTTGCCAAATAAATCAAACCGCTCATTTGTGTCACGTAGGGCAATATCGTGACGGCACACAGAATAAATGTGTACAGCAATACATGCAGCTTGGTGAATTGATCACCGTGTGTTACTGGCAGCATGGGCATACCGATCGAGGCATATTCATTCTTGCGATACAACGCCAGCGCCCAAAAATGCGGTGGTGTCCATGCAAAGATAATCAAAAACAGCAATAGCGCATCGCTTGCAATTTCACCGGTTACTGCGGTCCAGCCCAATACAGGCGGCATCGCGCCGGATGCTCCACCAATTACGATATTTTGCGGGGTAAGCGGTTTTAGTATCACGGTATAAATAATGGCATACCCGACAAACGTTCCTAGCGTCAGCCACATGGTCAGTTCATTGACCCAGTAATACAATATGAACAAACCCAAGCCACCCACAATGGATAGAAAAAACAATGTCTCCGGAACACTGACTTTTCCTTGCGGCAGCGGTCTGCCCTTAGTTCTTGCCATTACCACATCCATTTTGTGTTCGACCAAGCAATTTAATGCCGCCGCCGCGCCAGCTACCAAGGCAATACCTGTTGTTGCCAGAATTAACGTATCCAATGGCACAGCGCCTGGAACTGCTAAAAACATCCCTATCACCGCAGTAAAAACGATCAGCGATACTACGCGGGGTTTGGTCAATCGATAGAATTGATTAATTCGCGATGCCGTCTCTTGCCATGTCAAACTGGAAGCCATCTTTTTGATCTCCTTATTCAGACTACTAATGTTTTAATTACTATATTTTAATCGGTCTCAATGCTCTATTTGCGATACGTGAAGCAAGCGTTTCAAGTCATGCCCCATTTTGGTGCCGTCGACATTCTCAGGAAAGCGCATCATCAAATTGCCTATTGGATCAATCAAGTAGATGTGCTTTGTTTGCGATTCCTTGGTTTCAATTAATTCGAGTAGCTCGCTGTCTTTAGCGCTAACAAAATATGTTCCTTCATATTCTTTTAATAATTCCTCACCGGGTTTAGTGTCATCGTTTATTAACCAAAGCCGTTCTATCCGGTGCTTTTCTTTGCCCTGCACCATTCTGACTTGTCTCATGAGGTATAGTTTTTTCTTACACGCCTCATCGCATTGCCCAGCTGAATCTATCGTGACTAATATCCACTTTCCATGCAAATCTTTAATCCGAAATATGGTATTGTCTAGTTGATTTGTGCCTTTACCGGTCAGTTTAACGATCGGTATTAAATCACCATAATTTTTGCTCTCAGGTCGATATTCCATAAAATACAGCACATATGAAATAAAAACTGGTGAGCACATCAGAATCAACAGAAGAATAAATTTACGTCTGTTACTTTTCTTTATTTCTGCGTTTGACATTCAATACTATAAAAATAATTATTGTGGTAGCTGCGAGTGAAAACCACTGAACCGCATAGCCTATATTTTTTGATGCGCCTGATTCAGGTTTATGCCATTCCTTTATCAACCCATCGTCTTCTTTACTTTTCTGTAAAATCAACAGGGGCTGCAGCGTAAGATTCAATGCTTGTTGATATTTTTCCAGTGACAAGCTGTTCCAAACCTGTTTATCAGCTTGCTTATCTGATAACTCAAATGTTTTGATATTTGGCGAAACAACGGTTCCAGTTATGCGCACCTCGCCTTTGATATCTTTAACTGGAGGTAATACCGATCTATCGTAGCCTGTCGCCACCCAACCTCTATTTACTGCCACATGAAGAGAGCTGTTAGCAATTCTCAGTGGGGTAATGATGTGATAACCCGCTCTTCCTTGATAAGTTTTATTGTCAAGGTAAATTGTCTTTTCATTAACAAATTCACCTTGTACTTCAACATCCCGATATTCAAAATCAGCTAACTTTACGAGTGTTGAAGGTAACAAGACTGCAGGTTGCTTTGCAAATTGTTCAAGCTGGTCATATTGTGATTGCTTTTCGTCCGCTCTCGATAATTGCCACAATCCGAGATTCGAAAAAACGGCAATCGCAACTAAGGTTAAAATGACAGACCATAACCTAGGTTCAAACTGGTACCCCAGAATATTCATTCATCAATGCTACCGTAAAAACAGATTCCAGCTTTTTCACCATTTCATGCAATCAGTGCAAAAGCTGGAATCATTATGCAAAGCTGAAGTAATTCGTCACATCAGATAGACGAATACGAACAATCCCAGCCATACAACGTCAACAAAGTGCCAATACCAAGCCACACCTTCAAACCCGAAATGATGCTCAGGCGTAAAATGGCCAGCCGCACAACGGAAATAGATAACGATCAACATGATCGTTCCAATTGTCACGTGAAAACCATGGAAACCTGTCAACATGAAGAATGTTGCGCCGTACGCACCAGTCGTTAATTTCAGATTTAAATCTTGATATGCATGAACGTATTCGTATGCTTGACAAGCAATGAACGTTGCGCCTAAAGCGATCGTTGCCAACATCCAGAGTTTTATGCCATCTCGTCTGTTTTCTTTCAATCTCCAATGTGCGATTGTCAATGTCACACCAGATGTTAACAGTAACATCGTGTTAAATGCTGGCAATCCCCATGCACCCATTGGCGTGAATGGATCATAATCACCAGGTCCAGTTGTTGGCCATTTACCATCATACGCTGACCAAAAGCTGTTTCCCAAAACGGTGCTTTCTTCTGCTAACCATGGTATCGAGAGATTGCGCATGTAAAATAATGCACCAAAAAAAGCACAGAAGAACATTACCTCTGTAAAAATAAACCAGCTCATCCCCCAACGGAAGGATTTATCAACTTGCTCTCCGTATTTTCCACCTTCACTTTCTCTTGCAACGGTTCCAAACCATCCGAACAGCATATAGATCAGTATTGAAAATCCAATTGCTAACAGCCAGTAGCCCGTTTCTATTTTATTCATGGTCAATGCAGCACCAGATCCCATGAACAAAATTGCTGTCGATCCGATGATCGGATATGACGATGGAGCTGGGACATAATAGTGTCCTGATTCTTGACTCATTCTTCTCTCCTCTTACTTATGATTTTTAATTTCTAACTTACAACCAATCTGACAATCAGCATTACACCAAATACAAACAGTATTGCGCCAATGATTCCACCTATAATGACTTGAGCCGGTGTTAACGTTGCTGCATCATGCTCAAGATCGCTTTTTTTTCGAATCCCCATGAACGCAAACAACACGGCTTTTGCAATTTGCACGATACTTGCTTTTGCCGGCTTGTTCGTTTGCTCGTTCAAAATACTTCCTTATTTTTTAATAACATTCACACCTTCTGGCAACTCAAAGAAAGTGTACGAAATCGTAACAGTATTAATATCATCAGGGAGTCCTGGATCTATTACAAACTGCACTGGCATCTGTCTTGTTTCATTTGGCTTAAGCACTTGTTTAGTAAAGCAGAAACACTCAAATTTCTTTAAATATTTCTCCAGATAACGAGGACTATAGCTGGGTATCGCTTGTCCAGCTATTTCGCGATCTGAATTATTTGTAATTTCGTACATCACATTTATCGGCTCACCGGGATGGATTCGAGCACTAGTTTGCAAAGGTTTGAAACTCCAAGGTAATCCCCTTGTATTGGCATCAAACTCAATCGCTAACCATCGGCTTTCATCCACCCAGTTATCCTTGCTGAGTACATCCGGTTTTAACAGATTATTAATACCGGTAACTTCACAAAACTTTTCATAGAACGGCACCAAGGCATAGCCAAATGCGAACATAATCAATGTGAAAATCAACAACTTTTTCAGCATCAACACATTTGCTTTTGTACTAGTAGTTGTCATTCCCATTGTTTGATAATTACCGTTAAATATAACGCAAGCACTGTGATCAACAGAAACATCGCTGTTTTAAGTTTCTTACGCTTTAAATCTGTTTCCTGTGACATACGAGTTCCCTATCTGCTTTTATTTACTTAACAATAGGTGGTTTTTCAAAGCTATGGTAAGGCGCAGGTGTTGGCAAATGCGTCCATTCCAAAGTTGTTGCACCATCCCATGGCATTTGAGGCGCTTTTTCACCACTACGAATACAATTGATCATAATGTAGAGGAAAAGAAGCTGAGTTAATCCAAACCCAAACGCACCGATACTTGAAATCATATTGAAATCAGCAAATTGCAGATTATAGTCAGGAATTCTGCGTGGCATACCCGCTAACCCCAAGAAATGCTGCACAAAGAATGTCAAATTAAAGAAGAACATTGACAACCAGAAATGCCATTTACCAAGAGTTTCGTTGTACATACGGCCCGTCCATTTCGGTATCCAGTAGTAAGCACCCGCAAACAATGCAAACAAAGAACCAGAAACCAGAACATAGTGAAAATGCGCAATAACGTAATACGTATCTTGTACTTGAATATCAATCGGTACAATTGCACAAATCACACCGCTGAAACCGCCAATTACGAACAAGAAAATAAAACCGATAGAAAACAGCATTGGCGTCTCAAAAGACATCGAACCACGCCACATCGTAGCTGTCCAGTTAAACACTTTCACACCTGTTGGCACAGCAATCAACATGGTTGCGTACATAAAGAACAACTGACCAACTGTCGGCATACCTGCGGTAAACATGTGATGCGCCCAAACAACACACGACAGAATCGCGATTGATGCTGTTGCATAAACCATCGATGAATATCCAAACAATGGTTTACGTGAGAATGTTGGAATCACTTCAGACACAATACCAAAAGAAGGCAGAATCATGATATACACTTCCGGGTGCCCAAAGAACCAGAATATGTGCTGAAACATTACCGGATCACCACCGCCCGCTGCATTGAAGAAGCTTGTTCCAAAATGACGATCGGTTAACAGCATGGTTACAACACCTGCTAGAACTGGCATTACGAGCACCAGCAAATACGCAGTAATCAACCATGTCCAAACAAACATTGGCATTTTCATTAACGTCATGCCAGGCGCACGCATATTCAGAATGGTTGTGATGATGTTGATCGAACCCATGATTGATGATGCACCCAAGATATGCACTGAGAAAATCATCAGATCAACGCCCAAACCACCTTGCGTTGACAGCGGCGGATAGAATGTCCAACCACCTGCTGCCGCACCACCGGGAACAAAGAATGAGCTCACCAATAACGTTGCAGCTACAGGTAACAACCAAAAACTCCAGTTATTCATCCGCGCAAACGCCATATCTGGCGCACCAATCATCAGTGGCACTTGCCAGTTAGCAAAACCAACAAATGCAGGCATGATCGCGCCAAACACCATTATCAAACCATGCAGCGTTGTAAATTGATTAAACAACTCCGGCTCAAGAATCTGAATACCGGGCTGAAATAGCTCGGCACGGATTCCCATCGCCAAGGTTCCACCGACCAAAAACATTGCAAAACTGAACCACAAGTACATCGTTCCGATGTCTTTATGATTAGTTGTTGTAATCCAGCGCATAATCCCGCTTGGATGATGGTCATCATGCTCGTGACCGTGTGCGTCACCATGTACTGCTGCCATATTTATCTCCTTTTACTTATTTTCTATATGCATTGATGTTTTAACCGCAGATGATTGAGCTGCAACCCACTTGCTATACTCACCCGCTTCCATCACTTCCACCACAATCGGCATATATCCATGATCTTTGCCGCACAACTCCGCACATTGCCCACGATAAATACCTGGTTTGTCTGCAGTGAACCAAGTATCACGTATAAAACCAGGGATCGCATCTTGCTTAATGCCCAGCGCAGGAACCCACCATGCATGGAGCACATCATTTGCCGTTAAAATAACCCGCACTTTTTTACCAACAGGCACAACTACATGGTTATCCACTTCCAGCAGGTAATTTTCCCCTTTCGGTGCTTTGTTTTCAATTTGCGCGCGAGGCGTAGTCAATTTGCTAAAGAAACTAATGCCCTCTCCTTCGCCTTGCAAATAATCATAACCCCACATCCACTGATACCCAGTTGCCTTGATGGTTATATCAGGACTTGAAGTATCTTTCATGGCGATGACGGTTTTTGTCGCCGGCCACGCCATTACGACAAGAATAAGACAAGGTATTACCGTCCAAATAATTTCAACGGCAGTACTATGATGAAAATTTGCCGCTTTATAACCAAGCGACTTGCGGTGTTTGAGTACTGAATAAAACATGACACCGAACACACCGATAAAAATAACCAAACATATCCACATAAGCCAGATATGCATATCATAAATATCTTTCGCTATGACACTCTGCGGCTCGGGTAAATTATACTTGGACCCTACCGCCATACTTGAGTACAAAGCGAGAGCGGATACCCCCGCCAGGGTTACTGCTGATTTACTTCTCATATTTCCCCCCCACATGATTACTAATTTTACAGATTTCAGGTACGACTTATAACGCTACAACCTGAACGCTTACCCTGTTCAGCCATCTCACGGAAGTCATACGCCAGAATCCTGTTTCGTTAAAACCACACCATGATTGACGATAATTTCATTTCCTTGGCCGAATTTCCTTTTTATCCGCAACTTAGATTTTATTAGTTATAGAACACTTCTACATGCTAATTAATCGAAGGGAAATTCTAGCATGCCGCAGTTACTCAAACAAGGGAAAATCATGATTTTTATAGCAATATTCCCATGTTTATAAAATGGTATTGTCATAAATGAATTTGAAAGACCGGTCATTATTCTGATTCCAACTCCATAAATATCCGATTCAAACCAACTTAATTAATAGCAGGATAAACAAAATTACCGCGGAAATCGGAATTATGAAACTCATCCAGTCAGATGATGATCCCTTTGGGTTATTTTTTATCATCTGACGCGCTGACGGAAGAAGAATAACGATAAAGGCTATCAACGCCAGAGCCGAAACAATCTGTGTCCAATCCATTTTAATTCACCTCGTCAAACTATTTGTTAACGGGAAAAAACAAAACCCCGGCCAAACCGGGGTTTTGTTTGATGACAACTTGAACTAATCATTAGTCATCATTACTCATAATGCCTAAAATTTGCAGCAAGCTAATGAAGATATTGAAAATTGTCATGTATAAACCGATCGTAGCCAATACATAATTGGTTTCACCACCGTGTATGATGCGACTTGTATCGTAAAGAATAAAACCGCTCATTATCATGATCACCACAGCCGATATCATCAACGACATTGCCGGTATTTGAAGAAAAATATTGGCTAACGCCGCTAAAAGTACCAACAAAAAACCTACCATCAAAAAACCGCCTAAAAAGCTGAAATCTTTTTTGGTAGCTAACGCATAAGCGGACAAGCCCATGAAAATAACACCTGTACCACCTAACGATAAAGTGATGATATTGCCACCATTCGGTAATGAAGCATACATGGTCAGCACCGGCCCCAAGCCAAATCCTAGAAGACCTGTAATCAGGAAAACAATACCGATTCCAAATGATGAATTAGCAAAGCGCGGCAATACAAACATCGCAATGATCATACCGCCGATAACTGAAATCAAATATGTCATGGGTGGCATTTTCAGCGCCATTGACACCGCAGCAGTGAAGCCACTAAACAGCAGAGTCATAGCCAACAACATATAGGTATTACGTAATACTTTATTGATAGCTAGTGCCGATGATGGGCTTTGCGCTACTGATGAAAAATTTTGGTTCATTTTGAAATAGCCTCCATATAAAAAAACATACTAATCTAGCGGCAAATAAGACTACTATATCTCTGATATAGTTCAAGTCATAATATCATGGATTTTGTTGTCATTTATTTCATTGACTACTTTTCTGCTTTTGCCAAAGCAAAACTATAGACAAGGAAGTATCCCCCTCGTTCGACTAAAGTGATATTCAAACTCACCGGTCCAGAATCAAAAGTTGCATCGCCGGAATAATTAATGCGTTTTTCACCAATCAACGAAAATGCACTCATCGTTCTGGAAAAATTAAGCTCATCCAAAGAATGAAGTCGACCAAAACTTCGATAGCGCTCCATCAATTTATCAAATTCTTCATCGTTAATGGTTTCCCTGGTTTCTGGGGCCAGATGATGTAAAAAAACCGGTTTTTCCCAGCTGGAGATTTCAATAAGAATCTGCTTGATGGCGGGTTCGGCACTTTTACTGTAATAATCTTTCTCACGGCTAGTATAAAAAAACAACATGATAGCCATGGTTAATAATACGGCGACTACAAAACGCAGTGTATGAACTTGCATAGACTAATGACTCACTGTTGAGAGGTTATTGGCGATCGCTTTCGCAAAGATTACCGGCAGTTCCAGCAGTTGGAACCATGAAACCAAAATGCTGAAATGCTGCTGCTGTCGCTACACGGCCTCTCGATGTACGTTTCAAAAACCCCGACTGAATCAGATAGGGTTCCAATACATCTTCAATCGTATCCCGTTCCTCTCCGATAGCCGCGGCAAGATTATCTACTCCCACGGGGCCACCTTCGAATTTCTCTAAAACTGCCAGCAGAAGTTTCCGATCCATCACGTCCAGTCCAATCGCATCGACATCCAGCATTCTTAAGGCTGCATCTGCCAACTCACGAGAAATTTGTCCGTCCGCTTTAACTTCCACATAATCGCGAACCCTTCGTAACAAGCGATTTACGATTCGCGGCGTCCCGCGAGAGCGTCGCGCGATCTCAAATGCACCGTCGGTTGAAATTTTGACATTCATCAGCCCAGCTGATCGCATAACAATCTTGCAAAGTTCTTCGGCAGTATAAAATTCCAATCGAGACACAATCCCAAATCGGTCTCGAAGCGGGTTTGTAAGCATCCCCGCCCGGGTCGTAGCCCCCACCAGCGTGAAAGATGGCAGATCCAGCTTAACGGATCGTGCCGCAGGCCCTTCGCCTATCATGATATCCAATTGATAGTCTTCCAGCGCTGGATAAAGAATTTCCTCCACCATTGGCGAAAGGCGATGAATTTCATCGATAAACAATACATCGTTAGGTTCGAGATTAGTCAGCAAAGCCGCCAAATCGCCAGGACGCTCCAAAACCGGACCAGATGTTTGCCGTAAGTTAACTCCCATCTCTTTCGAGATAATATGTGCAAGTGTGGTTTTGCCGAGTCCTGGCGGACCAAACAGCAATACATGATCGAGTGCTTCATGGCGTTTTTTTGCGGCATCGATAAAGATCTGCAACTGTTCTCGAATTTTTTCTTGCCCGATATATTCTTGCAGTTGCTTTGGACGAAGCGCACGTTCAAGCACTTCTTCATGCGAGGACGAGGGCAGGGCGGTAATTAGCCGATCAACTTCAATCATATCTAAATCCCCGTAGAATAAATGCTACCTTTCCTTTGAGAGTAATTGCAGTGCCTGACGAATCCCATCGGTTAATGATATTTCCGGTGAAATTTGATTGACGGCCCAATTTGCTTCTCGATCATTGTAACCCAGTGATAACAATGCATTCAGCATATCGCTACCATTCCTTGATGCTGACTGCGCGGCACCAACCCCGATCACCTTGGAATCAAGTTTATCGCGTAATTCCAGTAATAGTCGTTCAGCAGTTTTTTTTCCTATCCCTGGAATTTTTATTAAGCACGCGCTATCTTGAGCGCCAACAGCTTGATACAAATCCTGCACGCTTAATCCGGATAGCAGAGCGAGTGCCGTTCTAGCCCCAATACCGGATACCTTTATCAATTGCCGGAAAACTTGCCGTTCCGGCTCCGTTGCAAAACCAAACAACAAATGCATATCCTCACGGATCGACAAATGTGTATAAAGCGTTACCTCCATCCCATTCACAGGCAGATCATAATAAGTACTCATTGGAACATCAATCTCATAGCCGATACCGTGGACATCCAACAGCACCTGCGGCGGATGTTTCTCAATCAATATTCCTGTCAGCCGTCCTATCAAACTAACCGCCCCCGCTTCATGCGAAACCCTGCCGTTGAAATCTTACCTAAACCCAATCCTCCATGCGCATGACATACCGCACAAGCCAACGCATCAGCCGCATCGGAACTCGGGTGAGCCGGAAGATTCAGTAACCGCACTATCATTTGCTGCACCTGGTCTTTGCTTGCATGCCCTTTCCCAACAACCGCTTGTTTGATTTGTAAAGCAGTATATTCGGCTACCTTTAAATTATTTACCACAGCCGCGCAAATAGCTGCGCCTCGCGCTTGTCCCAGCAAAAGCGTAGACTTAGGATTTATATTGACAAAGACTTGCTCGATAGCGACGTGATCGGGTTGATACTGTTCAATCACATCACGGACATTTTCTAATATTTCTTTTAATCTCGACGGTAAATCACCTTCCGATGTTTTAACACTTCCGCTACAAACATAAGTCAATTGACCGCCATTTTTCTCGATCACTCCAAAACCGGTGATACGCAAACCTGGATCTATACCGAGAATACGAATTTTTTCACCTATCGCAAAGACAATTAATCCTGATTAATCATTGCAGTAGTATAAACATCCTGAACATCGTCAAGATTCTCTAACGCATCCAAAAGCTTTTGCATTTTTACTGCATCGTCACCGGTTAACACCACCTCGGTACTTGGCTTCATTGTCACTTCGGCGTGTTCGGCTTTGAATCCCGCTTTCTCCAGCGCTTGTTTCACATTGATAAAATCATAAGGCGCAGTAATAACTTCTATACTGCCGTCATCATTGCTAATCACATCTTCAGCTCCGCCATCGAGTGCTGCATCAATGAGCTTCTCTTCAGAGGTTCCTGGAGCAAAAATTAGTTGGCCGCAATGTTTGAAAAGAAAACTAACCGAACCATCGGTCCCTAGATTGCCACCGTATTTGGTAAAAGCATGGCGAACATCTGCAACCGTACGGACACGATTATCCGTCATGCAATCGACCATTACAGCAGCACCGCCGATGCCATAACCTTCATACCGGATCTCTTCGTAATCGACCCCTTCAAGTGCTCCGCTGCCACGTTTAATCGCTCGCTCGATATTATCTTTGGGCATATTCTGATCATAGGCTTTATCAACCGCCAACCGCAACCGAGGATTGCTTTCGGGATCAGCGCCGCCCATTCTTGCAGCCACCGTTATCTCCTTGATAAGCCGGGTAAACACTTTGCCGCGTTTGGCATCTTGCGCTGCTTTCTTGTGTTTGATGTTAGCCCATTTACTATGACCAGCCATTACTTAGTTTCCTTATATTATTGATTGCACAATCACATTGCGCTCGGATCTAAATTATCCTTTTTTATTGTTTAAATACTTGATTATAAGAATAATCCAATCCGGCGCGATGTGCAGATTCAAATAATCAACATTCTGATTAGCAGTCGATCCCTATTATCGAATTTTAGGAAGCGTTTCATCTTCTTTTTTTTGTCATCTTACCCATAAATAAAAACGCTGTATATTTGAATACTTCGGGCACTATGCATTATTTATTTTTTTCGGGACGCTTCCAGTTCGGGATACTGACTTGCTTTGACCTCGACAACGTTAGCTGATTTTCCGGTGTTTCTTTGGTAATTGTAGACCCGGCACCGATTGTTGAACCCCTTGCAATCTTTACCGGTGCAATTAGCTGTGTATCAGAACCAATAAATACATCGTCTTCAATTACCGTGCGATATTTGTTAGCGCCATCGTAGTTACAAGTTATTGTTCCAGCGCCAATATTAACATTCTGACCGACCGTGGAGTCTCCAATATAACTTAGATGATTGGCTTTGCTCGATTGTCCAATTTGGCTATTTTTTACTTCAACAAAATTCCCTATCTGCACTTGGCTCTCTAGCTTTGACCCCGGGCGAATTCTCGCGTATGGACCAATTTTGCATGCTTCTCCGATCTCTGCATCTTCGATCAAACAAAAAGGTTGAATAATTGCGCCAGAAGCGATCTTGACATTCCTTAAAACACAGTTCGCACCAACCTGAACCGAATCTCCAAGAATCACGGAACCTTCAAAAATGCAATTAATATCAATTGAAACATCTGAACCGCATTGTAGTTCTCCACGAATATCAATTCGCGCTGGATCCAGCAGTCTCGCTCCCTTTTCCATTAAATTGAATGCATAATTCGTCTGATAAATGCGTTCAAGCTCGACAAGTTGCGGTTTGCTGTTAACCCCCAAAACCTCCCATTTTTTTTCGGCCTCGAACGATTTAATTTCGAGTCCAGCTTTAACCGCCAAATCTATAATGTCTGTCAGATAATATTCTTGCTGCAAATTATTATTTTTTAGCTGCGGAAGCCAAGAATGCAAAAGAGCATTCGGTATCAGCATAATGCCTGTATTTATCTCACTAATATCTTGCTGTTCCTGCGTAGCATCTTTTTGTTCAACGATCGCCGTGATTTTTGAAGTAACCGGATCTCGAACAATTCTTCCGTAACCGAATGGGTCAGCAAATTTAGCCGTAAGGATCGTCAAATACTCGCTCGCTGATACATGAATCAACTTATGCAAAGTATCTTGACTAATCAAAGGAACATCGCCATACAACACTAATGTAATTCCATCGACATCCAAATGAGGTAATGCTTGTAGCAGCGCATGCCCAGTACCTAGTTGCTGAGCTTGATTAACCCAAGTGATTTCTGCAGCTGTTAACGACTGTTTGACCTGTGCGGCGCCGTGACCGATAACAATACAAATTTTTTCTGGTTTTAGCGACTGCGCTGTGTCGACAACATGCCGAATCAAAGAACGACCAGCAACTTCGTGCAAAACTTTTGGCAACGCCGAGTGCATTCGTTTTCCCGCACCAGCTGCAAGTACGACGACATAAATTTTTGTAGCAGTCTCTACTAGCAGCTTGCTCATCGCCATTGTTACATTTAAAAGAGATGTATCTATTCTATAATCACACGCAAATGATAGAAACAAAAAAGGCGACTTAAGTCGCCTTTTTTGTTAAAAAATATTCTTAATGCCTGCGTTTTCTTAACTTGTCGATTGCCGCTAACTGTGCCATAGCTTCTATCAATTCCGCTTGTGCTTTAGCATAATCCAACTCAGATTCTCGATTCTTCATCGCTTCTTCAGCTGCTCGTTTCGCTTCGATCGCTTTAGCTTCATCCAGATCGTGGCTTCTAACCGCTGTATCTGCAAGAATAGTTACTACATCAGGTTGAACTTCGAGGACACCTCCAGAAACATACACCAATTCCTCATCTTTTAGCTGTGCTTTGATACGAACCATACCTGAGTTTATTCTTGTCAATAGTGGCGTATGCCGTGGATAAATACCCACTTCGCCCATTTGAGCAGGTGCCACCAGAAATTCCACTGGTCCGGAATAAATTGATTCCTCGGCGCTTACGATATCCAGATGAAATACAGTTCCCATTACATCACTCGAAAATTATTGAAGTGTTTTAGCTTTCTCGACTGCTTCTTCGATACTGCCAACCATATAAAAAGCTTGTTCAGGCAAATCATCGTATTCACCTTCCACAATGCCTTTAAAACCTTTAATCGTATCTTTCAATGATACATATTTGCCTGGTGATCCCGTAAATACTTCCGCAACGTTAAACGGCTGTGATAAGAAGCGTTGAATTTTCCGTGCTCTACTAACTGTTAGTTTATCTTCGGCAGACAACTCATCCATACCCAGAATCGCGATGATATCGCGTAATTCTTTATAACGTTGCAAAGTTTGCTGTACAGACCGTGCGGTATTGTAATGTTCTTCTCCGACCACTTGCGGATCTAATTGCCGAGACGTCGAATCAAGCGGATCAACCGCAGGATAAATACCTAATGAAGCAATATCTCGTGATAACACCACCGTTGCATCCAAGTGACCAAAAGTCGTTGCGGGTGATGGATCCGTCAAATCGTCTGCTGGCACATATACCGCTTGTATCGAGGTGATCGAGCCAGTTTTGGTTGATGTAATCCGTTCTTGTAAACGCCCCATCTCTTCCGCCAAAGTCGGTTGATATCCTACAGCTGAAGGCATACGTCCCAACAAAGCCGATACTTCTGTTCCCGCCAGGGTATAGCGATAGATATTATCGACGAAAAACAATACATCCCGGCCTTCATCGCGAAATGCTTCAGCCATCGTTAATCCGGTTAAAGCTACACGCAAGCGATTACCAGGCGGTTCATTCATTTGACCGTAAACCAATGCAACTTTATCAAGAACTTTTGAATCTTTCATTTCATGATAAAAATCATTACCCTCGCGAGTGCGCTCTCCAACACCTGCAAATACCGAATAACCACTATGCTCAATTGCAATATTGCGGATTAATTCCATCATATTGACGGTTTTACCAACGCCGGCACCGCCAAATAAACCAACTTTACCACCTTTCGCAAACGGACAGATCAGATCGATCACCTTGATACCGGTTTCTAATAGTTCGGTAGAGGCGGCGAGTTCATCAAATGCTGGCGCTTCCCGATGTATTGACATTTGTTGATCAGCACCGATATCACCCATCTCGTCGATAGGGCGCCCCAAAACATCCATGATACGTCCAAGTGTCTTAGCACCCACTGGTACTGAAATTTGTTTACCAGAATTCTTAACTATCATTCCACGACGCAAACCATCGGAAGAACCGAGTGCGATTGTTCTTACCACTCCATCACCTAACTGCTGTTGCACTTCTAGTGTAAGTTCTGATCCTTCCATTATCAATGCATCGTAGACTTTCGGAAGAGATTCCCGCGGAAACTCCACATCAATTACCGCACCAATGCACTGTACAATTTTTCCTTGGCTCATTGTTGTTCCCTAAACTA
This sequence comes from Nitrosomonas sp., assembly GCA_019745325.1. Classification (GTDB taxonomy): domain Bacteria; phylum Pseudomonadota; class Gammaproteobacteria; order Burkholderiales; family Nitrosomonadaceae; genus Nitrosomonas. The sequence continues at coordinate 28,704 of JAIETK010000001.1, forward strand.
ATACAAAAATTTTTAAACGGCTGCAGCGCCCCCGACGATTTCGGACAATTCTTTTGTAATTGCTGCTTGTCGAGACTTGTTATAAATTAATGTCAATTCATCTATGACATTTCCTGCATTATCAGATGCTGCTTTCATTGCCACCATTCGAGCCGATTGCTCAGATGCCATGTTCTCAGCTACAGCTTGATAGATCAGAGCCTCAACATAGCGCACCATAACATCATCAATCACCGGCTTCGCCTCAGGTTCATAAATGTAATCCCACGCTGTTTTTACTTTTTCACCAGATGATTCAGCACCCTGTATTCGTTCATCCGTCAATGGAAGCAGTTGTTCCATGATCGGTTCTTGCTTCATTGTATTGATAAAACGGTTATAAAAAATAAATACACGATCGAAGCGATCCTGCGTATACCCATCTAGCACCACTTTTACCGCTCCAATGAGCTTCTCTATATCTGGCGTATCTCCGAGTGCGACAACTTGTGAAATTACATTTGCACCTATCCGGCTCATAAAACCCAAGCCTTTATTGCCGATGCAGCTTACTTCTATTTGTTCGCCTTCTGCTTGCCAACGCTTCATCTGATTCACAGCTTTACGCAGTATATTGGTGTTCAAACCACCGCACAGGCCTTTGTCCGATGTAACAATAATCACACCAATCCGTTTAACCGTATCACGTTCTATCAAAAAAGGATGGCGATATTCGGTATTAGCTCGACTCATATGAGCTGCGACATCCCGGATTTTTTCGCCATAAGGCCGTGCTTTTTTCATACGATCTTGAGCTTTACGCATTTTCGATGCCGCCACCATTTCCATAGCGCGCGTAATCTTTTGCGTATTTTTAACGCTCTTTATCTTGTTTCGTATCTCTCTGCTACCAGCCATTGCTAATATGTTCCACTTTGCTTAAATTCTTGGATTGCTGATGCTAAAGCTTTATCAGTTTCGGCATCCAGCTCTTTGCTTTGCTCAATCTTGTCTAAGATTGCACCGTGCTGAGCCCGAATATAGCTCTTCAAAGCAGCTTCAAATGCCAAAGCACGATTCACTTCTACATCATCATAATAGCCATTATTGATGGCATACAATGTCAGTGCCATTTCCGATACGCTGAGCGTAGCATATTGAGGTTGCTTCATAAGTTCTGTAGCCATTTTTCCGCGCTCAAGCTGCTTTCGGGTCGCTTCGTCAAGATCCGATGCAAATTGAGCAAATGCCGCAAGCTCACGATACTGCGCTAGTGCTAACCGAATACCACCGCCAAGTTTCTTAATAACTTTCGTCTGCGCCGCACCGCCTACACGTGATACAGAAACACCCGCGTTAATTGCGGGGCGAATACCCGCATTAAACAAATCTGTTTCAAGAAAAATTTGCCCGTCAGTAATAGAAATGACATTTGTTGGAACGAATGCTGTTACGTCACCCGCTTGCGTTTCGATGATCGGTAAAGCCGTCAGTGAACCCGTTCTTCCTTTTATCTGCCCATTTGTTTCTTTCTCGACATAGGCCGCACTGACTCTAGCAGCCCTTTCAAGCAAACGTGAGTGAAGATAAAACACATCCCCCGGGTAAGCTTCCCGACCAGGCGGACGTCTCAGCAATAGTGAGATTTGGCGATATGCCCAAGCCTGCTTTGTCAAGTCATCATATATAATCAGCGCATCCTGTCCTCTATCCCGGAAATACTCGCCCATGGTACAACCCGAATAAGGCGCGATAAATTGCATTGCTGCAGATTCCGAAGCAGTTGCAGCAACCACAATCGTGTACGCCATTGCTCCGCGCTCTTCTAATTTGCGAACCACATTTGCAATTGACGATGCTTTCTGACCAACAGCAACATAGATACACATCATGTTCTGACCTTTTTGATTCAAGATCGCATCAATTGCCACCGCGGTTTTACCCGTTTGCCGGTCACCAATGATTAATTCCCTTTGTCCGCGGCCCACGGGCACCATCGAATCTACAGACTTCAATCCGGTTTGTACCGGTTGATCAACAGACTGCCTCCAGATAACACCCGGGGCAATTTTTTCTATGGGTTCAGATCGCGCAGCCGTAATTGGTCCTTTACCATCGATCGGTTGTCCCAGAGCGTTCACAACTCTACCCAACAGACCCTCACCTACCGGAACCTCAAGAATACGTCCTGTACATTTAGCAGTATCGCCTTCTCGAATATGCTCGTACGCACCTAAAATAACTGCCCCCACAGAATCTCTTTCCAGATTCAGTGCCAATCCATAGGTATTATTCGGAAACTCCAGCATTTCACCCTGCATCACATCCGATAAACCGTGAATGCGAACAATCCCGTCTGTTACGGAAACAATGGTACCTTGCGTACGAACTTCTGCCGTATCTGTTAGTCCTTCTATCCTTTTCTTAATCAATTCACTGATTTCGGATGGATTTAACTGCATTTTATTAACTCCTAGCTTTTAAGGGCAATGGTCATTGCTTCAAGTTTTCCACGTACAGAAGCATCGAAAATTTCATCACCTATTTCAACCTTCACACCACCAATTATTTCGGGATCCACACTCACTTGAGCCTCAACCTTGCGATTGAATTTCTTCTCTAAATCAGTTACCAATTTATTCAGCTGCCCGCCTTCCAGTTTAAAAGCTGTAATGATCTTCGCTTCCAATACGCCTTCGTGCTGTGCTTTTAGTTGCTCAAATAATTCCATCACTTGGGGCATCACATGCATTCGCTTGTTCTCAACCATTAGCTTGATAAAATTGCAAGCTTCCCGCGTAAATTTTTTTCCGCCAATTTCAAGGATTAGCTCACTCAATTGCATTGCTGACACCAATGGATTTCCTACCAGCAACTTAATCTGATCATCTTGAGCTATTTCAGCAGCAATCTGCAATATTTTAGACCACTGAGATAGATCCTTACTTTCTAAAGCAAGTCTAAAAACTGCTTCTGCATAAGGTCTGGCAACTGTAATTGCTTCTGCCATTATTTTAGATCATCCCGTATCGTATTAAGTAACTCTGCATGTGCATTTGCATCTATCTCGCGCCGCAAAATCTTTGCCGCTCCTGCAAGCGCGATATCCGCAACTTGTTGTCTCAACACTTCTTTTGCACTAAACATTTCATGCTCAATTTCCGCTTTTGCGCCTGCAACAATCCGATCGCCTTCCTCTTTTGCAGCTTTTTTGGCTTCTTCAATAAGCTCTGAAGCACGCTTCTCAGCTTGAACTATTATTTCCGATGCCTTTTGTTTCGCTTCTTTTAATACATCGGACGAACGTTGACTCGCTAACTCCAACTCATGACGTCCGCGCTCCCCCGCCGCCAATCCATCTGCAATCGTTTTTTGTCTTTCCTCAATCGCACGCAGCAATGGCGGCCATACATATTTAACAGTGAACCAAATAAAAACGGAGAAGGCTACCGCCTGAGAAATTAAAGTAAAGTTAATATTCATGACAAGCCTATAAACTCAGATTGAAACAATGAAACTTTTACTGAATCACTGCTAATAATGGATTACCAAATGCAAACAGCATCGCCAAACCTACAGCAATAATGAAAGACGCGTCAGTCAGACCTAGCAATAAAAATACCTTGCCTTGCAAAGTTGGAATCATCTCTGGCTGGCGAGCTGCACCCTCAAGGAAACGGCTACACATAACACCCACACCAATACAAGCCCCAGCCGCGCCAAGCCCGATCATCAAACCAATACCAATTCCAGTATATGCCTGAATCATTGCTAAAAACTGCAAATTCTCCATTTTAATTTCCTTCTATAAAGATTAATGAAATACAACAAAAAAAAAACTTTAGATTTTAATGAGACTCATGCGCCATTGAGATATAGACCACTGTCAGCATCATAAAGATAAAGGCCTGCAAAGTCACAATCAGAATGTGGAAAATCGCCCAGCCAGCACCCAGAATTGCTCCAAAGATAGTACCTGAAACACCCGTTGCCGCCCACATTCCCAACAGCAAAAATATAATCTCACCGGCATAGATATTTCCAAACAGCCGCAATGAGTGCGAAAGTGGCTTGGATACGTATTCAATAAAATTGAATAGCAAATTTAATATCCACAGCAATGGATTCTTTCCAAATGGCGTACAGAAAAGCTCATGCATCCACCCGCCGATCCCTTTTACTTTTACATTGAAGAAAAGCATCAAAAACCAAACCGACAATGCTAGAGCGAAGGTTGTATTGACATCGGTCGTCGGCACAATTTTCCAATTATGCACACCAAAAACATTTTCAGTAATCCATGCCATGATATCGATTGGCAAAATATCCATGGCATTCATCATCAGCACCCACACGAATATGGTTAGCGCCATGGGCGCCACTAACGCATGCCGATTACCATGGAAGGTGTTCTTCACCTCATTATCAATAAACTCAACAGCCAATTCGACGAATGCCTGAGTTTTAGAGGGAACTCCCGGAGTCGCTTTACGCACAACCAACCATATAAAACCAAAGCTAATGATGCCAAGGATTATGGAAGTAACCAATGTATCAACATGAAGTACCCAGAATGAACCTTCACTTACTTGCGCTGTTAAATAGGTTAGGTGATGATCAATGTATGATGTTGGAGTGAGTTCTGTTTCGGATGCCATGTACTGCCTATTTCGCTATGAAGAATTTATCTTATTTTTGACTTTGTATCGTCTGCAATCAAAAGCGCAAAACTATAAATCAGAACAATCAGTATAAAAGTCCCAATAAATACAAATGCATTAACGCTTTCGTAGTATTTAAAAACAACCCACAAAAAACCGATCGTCAAGATTATCTTGACAGCTTCTGCCCTCAGCGCCGTTCTGAGCGCTGCACTCGCCGTAAAACCGCTATGACGGGACACCATTACTGCATATGCTGCAGTCGTAATTACGCTTATCATTCCACCAAGCAGAGCTGAAATCCCGCCATGCAAATCCGTCATAATCCAGAAAACTGACGCTGCAATTAGCGTGACCAACAACTGAATGCGAAGAACAATTTTAAGCGGTCTATTCTTAATCCAAGACATGCTTTCCACCTGCCTTCGGAACAGACAGCATAACCGCACTTAAAAAAACCGCAACTATAGTCTAATAATGCCACGCAGTCAACGTAGAATTCCTTTAGAAACCTTTTGTACCGCGCCGCAAATTAAATTTCGAATTTTTCAAATATGGCTGCAATCCCCTGCCCGCCGCCAATACACATGGTTACCAGCGCATAACGCCGGTCAATACGGTGCAGCTCATAAATAGCTTTGATCGCAAGAATCGAACCTGTCGCGCCTATAGGATGGCCTAATGCCACGGCACCGCCGTTGGGGTTTGTTTTTTCAGGATTAAAATGCAATTCTTTTGCTACCGCGCATGCTTGAACCGCAAAAGCTTCATTGGATTCAATAACATCCATATCTGAAATTTTGAGCCTCGCTCGACGAAGCGCATTCTGTACAGCGGGCACCGGCCCCATGCCCATGAACTTCGGATCCACACCGGCATGGCCATAGGCAATCAACCGTGCCATCGGTTTTAATTTCCGCTTCAATGCCGCGCCCTTTTCCATCAATACCAAAGCAGCAGCACAATCGTTAATACCTGAGGCATTCCCTGCGGTGACCGTTCCCTCCCGTTGGAAAGCGGGTCTTAATTTAGCGAGATCATCAATATTCGCGCCTTCTCGAGGATGCTCATCCGTATCAAAGACGATTGTTCCTTTGCGATTTGAAATTTCGATTGGCAAAATTTGCGTCTTAAAATAACCATTTTTGATCGCCCGCATCGCGCGGCGATGGCTTTCAACGGCACAGGTATCCTGCTCCTGCCGTCCGATTTGCCATTTCGATGCGATATTCTCAGCGGTAATACCCATGTGCACACGATCAAAAGGATCCGTCAGCGCACCTACCATCATATCGACAGTACCACCATCATTCATGCGTTGCCCCCAGCGCAATGCCGGCAACAAATAACCGCCGCGACTCATGGATTCAGCACCGCCAGCCACCGCCACATCGGTATCCTGCAGCAAGATAGTTTGCGCCGCAGAGACAATCGCCTGCAATCCGCTACCGCATAGCCGGTTCACGTTCAGCGCCGGAACATGTTGCGGCAACCCGCCTTGAATAGCAGCCACACGAGCCAGATACATATCGCGCGCTTCCGTATGAATAACATGACCGAACACCAGATGCCCGACTTCCGTTACATCCACCTGGGCACGACGGATTGCTTCACCGACCACTTGAGCCGCCAAGTCAACGGGAGCGATATCTTTCAGCGAGCCGCCGTAATCGCCGATTGCCGTTCGCACGCCACTTAATATGACAACTTCTCGCATGATTTCATAAGGCTTCAAATTCTTTTTGTCATTTCAACAACAGCAAGCTCAATCACTCTCTCATAGATTCTGCTGTAATTGTTGCAATGCTTTCATCACTAACCGGAATTCATGCTGCAGTCTCGATAACAAACTCACCATGTCACTGTTTTGTGCATGACTATCGGATTCTTCCAGCAACCGACAAATTTCGAAAAGTTTTTCAGCACCCACATTGGCTGCGCTTGATCGCAATAAATGCGCCGTACGGACAAGCCCAGCGTGATCTCCTGCTTGAATGGCTGCTTCGATTTTAATGACAAACTCGGGTGCAGATACTAAAAAAATACCGATTAATTTTTTTAGTATCCCAGCACTACCCGCCGGGTCCAACTGGCGTAACGCATCCAATTTATCCAGGTTGATAACAGCAGTCACCGCCACCCGATTTTCAGGATCAGAGTCCATGCTGTAATGACGCTATCCGTCGCATGATCGGCGGATAACCGGAGCTACCCGCCAAATTCGTTCAGCAGTTGATTATTTCTTCACAAAATCAACCAGTTTCTGGTAAGTAAATAAGAAATCCTGCGCTTGCAAAGGTGTATGACATTGAACGCAATTCAGTTCGTTGCTTTTCACGCTGCCATCCGGATTGTAGAGCGCAAAACCCCAATCACCCGTACGGTTTTCTTTCGGGAAAGAAGCATCCCAGTCGTTCCTGTTTTCCATCACAGCAACGGCTGCCAGTGAATCTATTTCAAACAGACCATCGCTACCGGGAATCGGCTTGCCTTCCGCATCTTTTTTCGGAGTATAAATCTCCATCACCACAACAGCGCCCGATCCACCATGCTTGCCTTGCTGATAGCCGGATATAGTCGCTTCATTGGCATAAAGCTTGGCCAGTTGCGTCTGGTTTGCACGGTTCATCGTGGCATACAGAGTAAACGTTTTGTCGTAATCTTTCGGAAATTTAACGTGCTCGGGATCTCCTCCCGCCTGAACCAGCAATGGAGTAAAAGCTAATACCGAAACCATTGTCTTAATTGCATTTTTCATGTTTTTTTCTCCTGAATAGTATTAAAGGTTGCGAGGTAAAACAGATTTTCGACAGGTATCATACCGCATAAAACAGTAAAAATTGTTGACTTGATAAAAGTTGTCTATGCTGCCAAATCCAGCACTAATTTCGCCGATAAATACAGAACCATCACCGCCAGCGCCAAGTGAACCATAAAACTAACCGGTTTCTCGCTCACCGCACCCAGAAATGTTTGATGCTTACCTTCACGCTTCAATCGCTCATACTCCGCCCGCTTCCGTAAGGTACGTTCATGCTGATAAACATCGATCAATGCCCGAGCCCTGTCGAACTGGTTTTCATCTTCCAGCCAGATCGCCGCTATCGACACCCCCCAATTGCCCGCCGATGTTTCATAAAAATCAACCGCATTGGCAGTCAACAACTCGCGCACATCGTTTGCTTCGTCGTCAGGAACACCGTTTAAGCGGAATAAAATTTTTGCCATGAACCCTCTTCGGTTGTGTTATTTTCTAAAAAAGCAGGGCCGCAGCCTTGCGGCAGGATTGATCCCAAGCAACCGGCAATCCTCTCACCAAAAATTATACCGTTAACTGATTACATCGATGACAAAAAACATATTAATCACAGGCTGCTCCAGCGGCATCGGCTATTGCGCGGCAAAAGGGCTTCGCGAGCGAGGCTATCGCGTGTTTGCCACTGCAAGAAAGCGCGATAGTGTCGAATCGTTGCTTGCCGAAGGCTTCGAAAGCTTCCGCTTGGACTTAAACGACTCCAATTCGATTCATTTTGCTTTTGAAGAAACGCTGCGGCGTACCGGCGGCGAGCTGTACGCACTGTTCAACAACGGCGCATTCGGCTTACCCGGCGCAGTCGAAGACTTGCACCGCGACGCGCTGCGCGCGCAATTCGAAACCAATGTGTTCGGCTGGCAGGAATTGACCAATCTGGCGGTCCCCGTAATGCGCAAACAGGGTTATGGCCGGATCATCCAGAACAGCTCAGTGCTGGGTTTTGTCGCATTGCCTTTCCGCGGCGCGTACAACGCTTCCAAATACGCGATTGAAGGATTGAGCGATACGCTGCGGCTGGAACTGCGCGGCAGCAATGTGCATGTCAGCCTGATCGAACCCGGCCCGATCGCAAGCAAGTTTCGCGCCAATGCGGTCGAAGCGCTGACGAAGTACATCGACATCGAGAATAGTTTCCACCGCGAAAAATATCAGGGTGTGCTGGCCCGGTTGAACAAACCGGGACCGGCCGTGCCTTTCACGCTGCCGCCCGAGGCGGTGCTGAAACGCGTGATTCATGCGCTCGAAGCCGAAAAACCAAAGCCGCGCTATTACGTAACGGTTCCCACGTATCTGTTCGGTTTTCTCAAACGTATTCTCACCACGCGCGCATTGGATATGTTGCTGGCAAAATCCGGCGACAGTAACTAACCAGGAAAACTAAGGCTTGGCAGTAGAAGCCGCACACGACTGCAACACTTTCCAAGCGATTTGCCCGAAAAATGCATCGCCTCTGAGGGATGCTTGCACAGTGCGGTCATCGGTTTGCTGCAACAGCAACGCAAACGCGTATGCCGTTTGATCGTTCTTGCTGCGTTGATCGGCTGTTTGCACTTCCGCAGCCGGGTTGCCATAAATCAGAACGGCATCGGGATTGGAAGGTGCGTACGTGGCAATAGCACCGCGTAAATAACGCGTATCGTAAGCATGAATTTCCGACGCGTGAATATCCGGAAATTGCCGGTTTCTGAATTGCAGCGGCCGCAAGAACGACCGGCCGTCCGATTGCAATTTGATAACCACGCATTCCGCCAATCCGGCATGGTCACCGGTGAAATTTTCTTCGAAGCGCTGTGCATTTTGCTGCGTACCCGGAAAATGAGCGCATGCTGTCAGCAATCCTGCAACCGATAAGATGATTAAAAACTTCATGGTCAATAGCTGATTAATTCCCTGCGTAAAAGATTAATCAGCGTTTCCCCAACCGCCAAAATATACATACGGTTTCATCGGCTCGGCCGATTCTTCGAAGCGCTTTTTTTCTTCTCGGTTCTGCTCGCGATCCCACCAGCGGCTGCGCGCTTCTATGCGTTTCTCCTGAACATGCGGGTTTTTTTCCAGAAACTCGCGCATGAATTTGGTGTGTTCCGATTCGTAACTGTAATCCATGATGATCTCCTGCACAGATATTACAAAAAAGCGCACTTTAGCACAGCTCGTTTGTTCGATACAGCCTTATGGATGCTTCGCTACCGTTTAACCGTTCACGCTGGTGGTAAAATACCGGCATGACGGTTCAAAAATACTATAGGGAAGCGCGGATTAATTCGCTGAGCAAGATGATAGGCGAGCTTCTGAGCCCCACCCAACAGGGCCAATCGCTTGCGCAGGTAATCGATTCGCGTTTTCATAGCTTTTCACCATTGCCATGCTAGTACTAGGCATCGAAACTTCCTGCGATGAAACCGGTATCGCGCTGTACGACACTGAACGCGGACTACTCAACCATACGCTCTATTCGCAAGTGGCGATGCACCGAGAATACGGCGGCGTAGTGCCGGAACTGGCGTCGCGCGACCATATTCGCCGCGTGCTGCCGCTGATCACCCAAGCGCTGGCTGCCGCCAATTGCGAATTGCGCCAGATCGGCGCCATCGCCTACACCCAAGGCCCGGGATTGGCCGGCGCATTGCTGGTCGGCGCCAGCATCGGCGCCGCAATGAGTTTTGCATTGAACATTCCGGCGCTCGGTATCCATCATTTGGAAGGTCATTTGCTGTCGCCGCTGCTGTCGACTCCGGCGCCGGTTTTTCCATTCATCGCGCTGCTGGTGTCCGGCGGCCATACGCAATTGATGCAAGTCGATGCCGTCGGTCATTACCGCTTGCTCGGTGAAACGGTAGACGATGCCGCCGGTGAAGCCTTCGACAAAACCGCCAAATTATTGGGATTGGGCTATCCGGGCGGCGCGGCGTTATCGCAGCTCGCCCGGCAAGGCCGCCCGGGGCAATTCAAACTGCCGCGACCGATGATCAACAGCGGCGATCTGAATTTCAGTTTCAGCGGACTGAAAACCGCGGTGCTGACCTTGCTCAACAAGCAGGCAATCGACGATCAAATCCGCGCCGACATCGCGCTGGCGTTCCAAGACGCGGCGGTGGAAGTGTTAACCGGAAAATCGCTGGCCGCACTGGCGCAAAGCGGACTGAAACAACTGGTAGTGGCTGGCGGTGTCGGCGCGAACGAACAATTGCGCCGGAATCTGAGCCGGAAAGCCGCAACCCAAGGCGCCACGGTGTTTTATCCGGAACTGGAATTCTGCACCGACAATGGCGCCATGATCGCCTTCGCCGGCGCCATGCGGCTGCAAGCAATGCCGGAATCCGCCCGGCAACCGGCGCGAAGCTTTAATGTACGCGCGCGCTGGAATTTGGAAATGCTGGAAACACCGAAACGCGATTGAGATTATTCCGGGGATTTTTTCTCGCCGATGCGCCCTTCCTTGCCCGTCAGCAGATTGATGATGTTCGATTGATGGCGCCATATCAGCAGCAACGACATCGCCGAAACCGCCAGGGTGCTGACTTCAAAACCGAGCAAGCCGATGCTGTACAGCGGCGTGAGCGCTGCCGCAACCAGCGCCGACAGCGACGAAATGCGCCAAACGTATGCCGCCAACAGCCAGGTCGCCAGCGCCAGCAGTCCGACCCACACATTCAACCCGAGCAGCACGCCGACCGCGGTCGCCACGCCTTTGCCGCCTTGAAAGCGTAAAAACACCGGGAACACATGACCGAGAAACACCGCCAGCGCGGCTATGGCAACCGCTTCATCGCCCAACCCCCACTGCGGCGCGTAAGATTGCGCCAGAAACACCGCCAGCCAGCCTTTCCCGGCATCGCCGAGCAACGTCAGCACCGCCGCGGCTTTCTTGCCGCTGCGCAACACGTTGGTCGCGCCGGGATTTTTCGAACCGTACGTGCGCGGATCGGGCAGTTGAAACACCCAGCTTGAAATCATCGCAAACGGCACGGAACCGAGTAAATAAGCCAACCCAGCAAACAGCAGCAATGTCATATCATCAAACCCGCCTGGAGAAAATAGATTAGAATCGCGTATCGCTCACGCAAGACTGCCCATTTTACCGCTGAATCACCGATGGATATTATTTTTCTGCACGACTTCAAAGCCAAAACGCTGATCGGCGTGTACCCGTGGGAGCGCATCGTGCCGCAAACCATCCAGCTCGATCTGGAAATCGCCCTGCCCAGCAGCCGCGCATGCCAAACCGACGACATCCATGACGCACTCGATTACGCATTGATCGTCGAAAAAATCAACGACATCCTGACCAACCGGCATTTCTCGCTGCTCGAAGCACTGGCCGAACACATCGCGCAAACCATCCTGACCGACTTTCACGTGCCGTGGGTCAAGGTCAGCGTCGCCAAGCTCGGCATCATCCGCGGCGTCAAAAAGCTCGGCGTACGCATCGAGCGCCGCGCAAACAACAGCTAACAACAATATCGATATTGTGATTTTATAATTTGCATGTATTGTTTCGGTGTTTAAAGCTGGTCGAGTTTCTGCTGATTCACGTTGCTCGATCAATTCAACACATTGTATTTATATGAAAAATGCATTTCGGCATATAGAACGAATGGCACGAATCACAGTCTGAAATTGAGGGTTATCGAACGTTTCGATAACGGGGGCATCCAGCTATTTCGCAACCGGAAAATTTACAACTGCTTGCTTAATCGTTGATAATATCTATTCAAACATCCTGGATATGGAGGTAAACCATGCGCACGATCCCAGTCATTGTCATTTGTTTTGCCGCTTTTGCGTTATCGACGGTGAATAACGCGATGGCAGGACCAGATGTCAGCGAGATTCAACGGCAATTCAACGCCGAAACCGTCAACAAGCGCTTCAGCGTTCCAACCGATGCTGCTTTGAATTCGGCGTTGAAAGAAGCCACGCAGCGCGGCATGCCGTCGGCCAGAACGCAACGCTTCACACCGGGATGCATCGGCTTGGGTTGCGGCGGGCTTGGGTATGGCAATTTCGGTTACGGCAGCTACTTCGGCGGCTACGCGCGGCCCTATTACGGCGGTCTGTACGGCGTCTCCAGCTATGCACCGTACTATTACGGCTGGTAACCCGGATTCGCTCTCATCACGCGGCTTAAAGTCATTTACAATAGCGTCCGATTGTAGTGGCCGCTTTTAAGTGTTTTTTTCTTTTCAAATTAACAAACGGGAGATGCGATGGGATACGTAAGCAACAAGGCACCTTGGACAGTGGCAGCGATGCTGGTTTTTTCCTTGATCTTGAGCGGCTGCGCGGCGGTTCATACGTCGATTGCCAAAAAAGATCTGGATGTGCAAACCAAAATGAGCGACACCATTTTCCTGGATCCCGTTGAGCCGGATCAGCGAACGATTTATATCAACGTTCGCAACACCTCCGATAAAACCAACTTCGATATCACCGCGACCGTTGCCAGAGCGCTGGAAGCACGCGGTTACCGCATTCTTAACAATCCGAAAGAAGCGCATTACTGGTTGCAAGTCAATGTGCTGAGCGTCGATAAGGCCAGCCCGACCGCTGCGGAGGCCGCATTGCGAGCCGGATATGGAGGCATGGGTAGCGCCGCGCTGGGTGCCGCGGTTGGTACCGCAACCGGTGCTGCGATCGATGGTTGGAGTGGCGCTGGCATCGGTGGCCTAGCAGGTGCTGCGGCATTTGGTTTGGCTAGTACATTGGCCGACGCAGCGGTGAAAGATGTAACATTCATGGCCATTACCGACGTGGAAATCGCAGAACGGGTCGAGGATGGCGTAATTGTGCGTGAAGACCGGCAGCAAGACGCGAAACAAGGTATTGGCGGCGCCAGACGGCAATCGTCGACAAAAGTCAGTGAAATGAATAAATACCGCACTCGCGTGGTCAGCACTGCCAACAAAGCTAATTTGCAGTACGAGGAAGCGGCACCTGAACTGACGAACGGCTTGGCGCGCTCGATTTCCGGATTGTTCTAGCCCCCCCGGAGCCATCCTACTGCGCATCCGGTTGCCTGGCGATGCTACAAACGCCTCGCAGCCGGTCAGAATCTTAAAAATGCTTTCCATCAATCGGGAGATAAAATGCAACGACAATTAATTCCGGCAGCAATGGCTTTGGTTTTATCTTGTACCATGACTGCTGTGCACGCCCAAAAAAACCAGCCTGCTGATAGCCGCGAAGCCGTTAACCGCATGGCGAAAGAACTGAAGCTCAGTGAAGAACAACGTAATCAGGTTGAAAACATTTTCAACGCCGAGCGGAAAAAGGTGGAAGCAGTGTTTAATGAAGAAAGAAACAAGCTGCAGCAAATCCAGGAACAAACCCGCATCAGCCTGCAAGCGGTATTGACGCCCGAGCAGATGGAAAAGCTTGAAAGCAAAATGCGTCAGCAAAGTAGCAAGAACAAAGCCCCTCAAAAATAACATCAGTCCATCATCCAACCCGGTAGCGGGTTGGATCGGCCACATTCGCCGCTGCAAACCCCGCTTTACGAATCCGGCAGGAATCGCACACACCGCACGCTCGTCCTGCTTCGTCCGCTTGATAGCACGACACGGTCAAACTGTAATCGACGCCCAAAGCCATCCCGGTTTGGATGATGTCTTTCTTGGATAAACGCATCAGCGGCGTATGAATCGTCAGTTTCTTGCCCTCAATCCCCGCTTTGGTCGCCAGATTCGCCATCTGTTCGAATGCTTGAATATATTCCGGGCGGCAGTCGGGATAGCCGGAATAATCGACCGCATTCACCCCGGCAAAAATATCCTGATTTTCCAGTGTTTCCGCCCAAGCCAGCGCCAGCGACAACATGATCGTGTTCCTGGCAGGCACGTAAGTTATTGGAATTTGTGTTTTCTCTCCGGCTATGGGGATTTCAATTGTTTGATCGGTCAGCGCCGAGCCGCCGAAAGCAGTCAGGTCAAGTTTGATGATTTGATGCCGGTAAGCACCGAGCGATTGCGCAACTTTTCGCGCAGCTTCCAGTTCCGACCGGTGCCGCTGCCCGTAATCGACGCTTAATGCGTAACATTGAAAACCCTGATTGCTTGCAATCGCCAGTACCGTCGCGGAATCCAATCCGCCGGACAGCAGCACCACGGCTTTCCTCATCGCCCCGGTCCCTCGCCCCACAGCAGTTTATGCAGTTGCAATTGCATCCGCACCGGCAGTTGATCGCGCAAAATCCAGTTCGCCAGTGTTGCGGGGGCCAGACTGCCGTGAACCGGTGAAAACAGGATCGGGCATTTTTGCGGTAACTGCTTGTTCTGAATGATTTCACAAGCCCAGCGATAGTCGCTTTCATCGCAAATCACGAATTTGATTTCATCGTGCGGTGTTAAGTAGTCGAGATTGTTCCAATTATTTTTGGAAACTTCGCCCGAACCGGGTGTTTTGATATCCATGATTTTCGATACTCGCGCGTCCACTTGGGATAAATCCAGCGCGCCGCTGGTTTCGAGCGATACCGAGTAATGCGCATCGCAAAGGGCTGCCAGTAAAGTCAAACAGGCTTTTTGCGCCAAAGGCTCGCCGCCGGTCACGGTGACATAAGGCGTTTGATAACGCGCGACCTGTTGCAAGATCGCGCTGATCGCCATCGTTTCACCGCCGCTGAAAGCATAGGCGGTATCGCAATACCCGCAACGCAACGGACAGCCAGTGAGGCGGACAAATACCGTCGGCAACCCTACCCGGCTGGTTTCGCCTTGTAACGAAAAGAAAATCTCGGTGATGCGCAAGGTTGCGGTTTCTAACGCTTGCATTCTGTGTGTATTAACTAAAGGAAAAAGCGGACTGTACTACGCTGTGACGGCTACAGCAATTGACTGCGGCGGATTACGGCGGGGTAAAGTTACTTGAGGTTAGCCAGGCGTTGTTTGGCTTTTTTTCCGGCTTCGCTATTAGGGTATTTTGCCAGGATATTTTCCAGGGTTTGCCGGCTTGCCTTGCTATCACCCATTTGGTTTTGACTGGTGGCGATATTCAGCAGAGCATCCGGCACCTTGTTGCTATCCGGATACTGGGCAATCAGTTTCTGCTGCGCCGCAATCGCAAGCTGATAATCGCGCAGCGCGTAGTGGGCATTACCGATCCAATAGGCAGCGGCTGGTGCCAAATTTGATTGCGGGTAACTCTGCAAAAAGTTTTCGAATTGCGCGATGGCATCCACATAGTCACCGCCTTTAAACCGGTCATAAGCAGCCTGATAAGCACCGTTCTCCGCAGGACCCGCAGGCATCAGCGCTTTCGCCGGGACGTTCGCCGAACCGGCAGCCGCTGATGATTCAATTTCCTCGTGCACCCGTTCAGCAGCAGCGGCACTTGCAGCGGGTGCCGCTACTGGTTCCTGAACCGAAGGTGCGACCGCAGCATGGCTTTCGTTATGCATTCCCGGCTGATCGGGTAACGATGAGCGTGGCTTCCCGGATGGCTGCTCAATCTGGCGCAGCCGGTTGTCCAGATCGATATAAAAATCGCGCTGGCGCTTTTGCAGTAACGCATTGTCATTACTGAGCATTTCGACCTGACCGTTGAGTTTCCCTAGCTCCTGATTGAGCGTTTCAACTTGCGCGTACAGTTCAAGTAAAGCTTGGCTGTTGAGTGCCTGCTCCATCTTGGCAATACGCGCTTCCATTTCACTGACTTGTTTGCGCAGCGCATTGATCTGTTCGCGCGCTTCGTTGTCGCCGAACAGCGATGCATGAGCAGCATGGCTGCTCAGCAACAATACAAGAAGGAAAGCGCGTATCAGCATTATTCACCCCGATACAGAATATCGGTGCGGCGGTTCTGACTCCAAGCTGATTCACCATGACCCAAAGCACGCGGTTTTTCTTCGCCGAGGCTGACGGCTTCGATCTGAGAATCTCTGGCGCCCGCCAATGTCATCATGTTTCTCACGCTATCGGCGCGGCGTTGACCCAATGCCAAGTTGTATTCACGGCTGCCGCGATCATCCGTGTTGCCTTGCAGGATGACGCTGGCGTCGGGATTGTCGCGCAGGAATCTGGCGTGTGACAGCACCAGTTCGCGATATTCGCTTTTGACGGTATAGCTGTCATAGTCATAATAAACACTGCGTTGATACAAAATACTATTGGGATCATTCAGCTGGCTGAAATAACCGGGTTTTCCCGATCCGGATCCCATCAAATCGCTACCGCTCATCCCGTCACCATACCCGGAGTCCGCGTTTAATTCTTCATCCGGCTGTGTTGTTTGGCTGGCACAGCCTGCTAACAACACAATCAGTGTAATTCCCAATATTTTTTTCATTTAATTCTCCTGTTGATTAATAAAATACTACTTCCACTTCGGTAGAGGACCCCAAGCCGGTTCGCGGATATCGCCCGTTTGAACAGTGAGATGCTGCCTGGTTTGCCCGTCTCTGGAAACCGCCGATAATATACCATGCCCGTTTATCTCGGTCGCATACAGAATCATCTTGCCGTTCGGCGCGAAGCTGGGCGATTCATCAAACCGGGAATTGGTCAGTATCTGCACTTGGCGGGAACCAATCTCCTGTACCGCTACATTGAACTGGTTATTATGCCGGTGAATAAACGTAAAGCTTTTGCCATCCTGACTATAGTCTGGACTGACATTGTAGCTGCCCTCAAAAGTCACCCGCTCGGCATTACTGGATTCCGATCCCGTTACCGCCATGCGGTAAATTTGCGGACTGCCGCCGCGATCGGATGTGAATAAAATGTGCCGGCCATCCGGTGAAAAATTCGGCTCGGTATCGATCCCGGAACTTCTGCTCAACCGTTGCAACCCGCTGCCGTCCACATTCACCAGAAAAATTTGCGAACCGCCTTGATTGGTCAGCACCACGGCCAGTCGTTTTCCATCCGGCGACCACGCCGGAGCGCTGTTACTGCCTTTAAAGCTGGCCACCGCTCTACGCTCGCGCGTCGCCAGTGTTTGTACATAAACGACCGGCTTTTTGTTCTCAAAGGAGACATACGCCAGTTGACTACCGTCCGGCGACCAGGCCGGAGAAATGATCGGCTCGGTATATTCAATGATCGATTGCGCGTTATAGCCATCCGAATCGGCAACCTGCAGTGCATACCTCTCGCCGCGCTTCAATACATAGGCGATGCGGGTGCTAAACACTCCGACATCACCGGTTAGCGCTTCATAAATGACATCCGCGATACGATGCGCCGCCGCACGCAATTGCGTAGGCGGGACAGTGAGCGCCAACCCCGTCAACTGCGCTTTCTTGGCGACATCCATCACGCGAAACTGAATCTCCACTTGCCCGGAAGACAACTGCGTCACCCGTCCGATAACCAGCGCATTGGCGCCACGTTCGGCCCAATCGGAATAAACCACTTCGACCGGCGCATGGGGCGACGATCCAGCCGGATCTATCAACCGGAACAACCCGGTGCGTTGCAAATCGGCGCTAATCACCGGTGTGAGATTTTGCGGCAGCGCGTTTTCATCGGCGAATGGCACAATCGCGACCGGAATCCGCGAAGCCCCGCCACCAAAAATCTCGATGTTCAGTTGTGCAAAGGACGGCAGCGAAAATAACCAGAATAAAACAATCCAGATGCCGCGATGTGATTTGAAACGATAGTTTGACATAGTGATTAACTAATTAATAATGCAAAAATTACCAATGGATTATAACAATCATTCACGATAATGCACTGTAATATTCAGATTGCGGAATTCGTTGAACAATGCCGGATCGGGCGGTAGCGGCAACGGTTTGGACAAATGAATGGCGCGTTCCACCGCACTGTCAAAAACCGCGTGTCCGCTGCTCTTGCTAAGCCGCACGTCCAAAATATCCCCCCCCGGCAGCAACGTCACGTTGAACTCCACCACGGGATTCCCCGGCAAATCAGGCGGCATGACGATTCTGCTTTTGATCTTGGCAAGAATCAGAGCTTTATATTTTGAAATTTCATTGGTCACCTGATTCCTTGCCGCAGCTTGCTGTGCAGCGCGTTGTGCTTCAGCATCCCGCTGCGCTTTGGCCTCCTGCTCACGTTGCCGTTGCGCGGCTTGCTCTCTTTCTTTCTGGAGTTGCAACTGTTGCAACTCTTTTTGCCGTGCGGCTTCCTTTTGCTTTTCGAGCTCCCGCTGCTTCTCTATTTCTTTCTGTTTTTCAAGTTCTTTTTGCCGGGCTAATTCTTTTTGTTTCTCCAGTTCTTTCTGTTTCTCCAACTCCTTCTTTTTCTCGAGCTCTTTCTGCTTTTCGATTTCTTTTAAACGTTCCTGCTCTTTAATCTTTTCCTGTTCTTTCTTCTTCTGCTCTTCCGGGTCCGGTTTCTCCTTCATCGCAATATCCGGTTTCTTGACCGGTGGTGTTACGGCTGCTTTTTGCGCTACCGGCTTGGGCGGTTCAGCTTTAACCGGTTCCGGCTTCGGTGGTTCCGGTTTGGGTGGCTCAGGCTTAGGAGGCTCTGGTTTGGGCGGCTCCGGCTTCGGAGGCTCCGGTTTTGGTGGTTCAGGCGTTGGCTGCGGCTCCGGTGGCTTCGGCGAAGGTTGGGTTTTCACCGGTTCTTGTATCGGTTTAGGTAATTCCGTCCAGATTTCGACCATCATGCCTTCCGGCGGGTGGTCTTTCCAATGCAGCCCAAAAACCAATAATGCGACAAACAATAAATGAACCAGCCCTGCCAGCACACCTGCCGTTAGCGACTTGGGTTCTGCATGAGGGGTATTCCTTTGCACACTCACAGTCATTACAAATTCATTATTTTTGTTGTGCCAGCAAGCCTACTTTCGACACTTGATTTTGTTGCAGAATGTCCATCACCTTAATAACTTCTTCGTAGCGCACGTTTTTATCCGCAGCAATTACAACCGGCTGATCGGCATTTTGCGCTTGTTTTTGTTTAATCGCGTTGATCAATTGCGCCCGGTCGACTGGCTGTTCCGTAGCGGATACAGCCCGGTCACGTAATGTGAGACTGCCATCCGCTTTGATGATCACCTCCAGCGGGGCCGCCGGTGTCGCCAGCGATTTTCCGATCTGCGGCAACTCGATTTGCCCATGATTGATCATGGGCGCAGTTACCATGAAAATAATCAATAACACCAGCATCACGTCAATGTAGGGGACCACATTGATTTCATTCATTAATCTATGTTTGGCTCGACGTGTCATAATCCACTCTCAATCCGGTTATTCGGCCGCACGCCGTTGCAATACATTGGATAGCTCTTCCATGAAACTTTCAAACCGGGTCGCCAATTGATCGGTGCTGCTGGCATAGCGATTATAGGCAACCACCGCCGGAATCGCGGCAAACAGCCCCATGGCCGTAGCGATCAAGGCTTCGGCAATGCCCGGCGCAACATGGGCAATCGTTGCTTGCGTCACGCTCGACAAACTGCGGAATGAATTCATGATTCCCCATACGGTACCTAACAAGCCGATGTAGGGGCTTACGGATCCGACCGTGGCGAGAAACGATAAATGCGATTCCAGATAATCCATCTCGCGTTGATAGGTTGCCCGCATGGCTCTGCGCGTGCTCTCCATCACCGCTTCCAGATCCGATCCGCTCGGATGTTTGGTAAATTCTCCGAAACCGGCTGCA
This sequence comes from Nitrosomonas sp., assembly GCA_019745325.1. Taxonomy (GTDB): domain Bacteria; phylum Pseudomonadota; class Gammaproteobacteria; order Burkholderiales; family Nitrosomonadaceae; genus Nitrosomonas. The sequence goes on from JAIETK010000001.1 coordinate 48,740, forward strand.
AAAATACGCTCCAGGCAGCCTGACTGATAGCGCGAACTGGTAATACGCTGATGAAAAGCATTCAAATCGACACCACGCCAGAAAATATCCTCGAAATCATCGGTTTTCTTTATTTCACTGCGGATAACGAATAATTTTCTGAAAATGTACCACCATGAAAAAAATGAAATCATTACCAAAATCAGCATCACCAGTTGTACCAACACACTGGCGCTCGTGATCAGATGAAGAAATGACATATCTTGCGTAACTGTTGTACTCATGCGGAATTCCTAATTTTTTCACGTAATGACGCAGGTATGCTCACTGGCTTGAGCGTTTCCGCGCCGACACATACCACATGTATTGTGGCACTCACTAACTTGACATGATTGCAAATTATTTCTTGCAATAACGTAATACGACTTCTACCTATTTCGTTCACCGTCACTGTCACATTCAACAAGTCATCCAGCACGGCCGGCTTGAAATACACAACATCGATCGACCTCACCATGAATAATGCTTTGTGATCTGCAGTCAACGAATTCACATTAAACCCAAGCGCCCGCAGCCATTCATACCGCGCGCGTTCCATAAAATTCAGATAACAGGTATGGTAAACAACCCCACCCGCATCGGTATCTTGGTAATAAACCCGTACCGGAAATGAAAAATCAATTTTAGGTATCGCGCTATCCATGAACACAGTTATCCGGCCGCTTTATTCCGATGCAAAAACATTGGTAGACAAATAGCGGTCGCCGCGATCGCAAACAATAAACACAATAACCGCATTTTCTACTTGCGCAGATAACCGCAATGCGGCAGCTAATGCCCCGCCTGATGATATCCCCGCAAAAATCCCTTCTTCCCGTGCCATGCGCCGCGTCATTTCTTCCGCTTCCGGTTGCGATACATAAATCATTTCATCCACGCGGGATGCATCGAAAATTTTCGGCAAATACGCCGGTGACCATTTTCGAATCCCTGGAATCTGCGCGCCTTCCTCCGGCTGCACGCCGATCACTTTGATTTGCTTCGCCTGTTCTTTAAAAAATCGGGAACACCCCATGATGGTGCCGGTCGTTCCCATGCTGCTCACGAAATGGGTGAGGGTTCCATCAGTATCCCGCCAAATTTCCGGGGCCGTGCCTTGATAATGCGCCAGCGGATTATCGGGATTGGCAAATTGGTCGAGAATATATCCCTGCCCTTCATCACGCATTTTTTCCGCGATATCGCGGGCTTGTTCCATTCCTCCGGATTTTGGTGTCAGGATGATTTTTGCGCCATAGGCACTCATCGATTGCCGCCTTTCGATGCTGAGATTCTCCGGCATGACGAGCACCATCCGGTAGCCCATCATCGCCGCCGCCATGGCCAGCGCAATACCGGTATTGCCGCTGGTCGCTTCGATCAAGGCATCACCCGGGCGGATTTCACCGCGCTGCTGCGCATGCGAAATCATCGATAATGCCGGGCGGTCTTTCACCGATCCTGCGGGATTGTTTCCTTCAAGCTTGGCAAGCACTACGTTACTGGTTGCTCCAGGAAGATGTTTCAGCCTGACTAAAGGGGTATTCCCTACAAAATTCTCAATCGTTTTATGCATGTGTGCCAGGTCTATCGCTGATTTTCAAGATTATTTCTCAGATTACCGCTTTGTTTCATTTATTGTGCTCAAATAAAAAACCCCCTCTGAACAATGTCAGAGGGGGTTTTATGATTTGTTATATCAAAACCGCTACTTCTTCTCAGGAGCCTCTGCGCTTTGTTCCGTTGCAACTGTAACCGTAACCGCATCGCGTATTTGCTTGATAATGCCAGGTCCCACACCGGCCACCTTGGCTAAATCATCTACCGAAGTAAAAGCGCCATTTTTCTCACGGTACTCCACGATCGCTTTTGCTTTTGCAGGACCGATCCCTTGCAAGCTTTCCAGTTCCGCTTGTGTTGCCGTATTCAGATTGACTGCAGCAAATGCTGTACCAGTGAACAGGAATAGCAGAGTTACAAAAATAAATAATTGCTTCATGGCATCTCCTTTATCAAAAACAAATACTGATGAACGGAATCACTCACTTCAGTTTTTGTATATTAAAAAATACTTGCTCGCATTTTTTCATGAGCGCAAGCCGGAATGATATCGGATGCCGCAGAAATTAATTTAGTAACTCATCTCAATAGTTTTTATATTCAAATAGATATATGCCTGCGTGAGCCCTTCTAAATATCCTTAACAGGGCAAAAATATTCCATCCATTCTAATTAATCAGCTTGTCTTCTTAAAAAAGCGGGAATGTCCATTGGATCGACGCCTGACTGGCGCATTGCCGCCACAGTGGCATTGCTTCTCCGGCCGGTTCTCATGACTGCAGGCTCTTCCGTAGAGAAAATTGAATCCCGGTCATCGGTTCCAGTACGGGTATGAACAACCGTCAATGGCGAGCTTTGACCTTGGTTCTGACTTGCGACGCTGCCCAGCCCCGTAGCAACCAAAGTCACGCGCAAATTATCGGCCATATCTTCATCAATCACGGTACCGACAATGATCGTTGCATCTTCGGCGGATAGATCTTTAATGGTGTTCATCACTTCATGCACTTCACGCATTTTGAGTGATTGGCTCGCGGTAATATTCACCAAAATACCGCGCGCGCCGGTCAAGGAAATATCTTCCAGCAACGGGCTTGAAACCGCGCGTTCTGCCGCGACACGAGCACGATCAACGCCCATGGCGACCGCGGAACCCATCATCGCCATGCCCATTTCGGACATAACGGTTTTGACATCGGCAAAATCCACATTCACCAAGCCCGGACAATTAATCACTTCCGCGATGCCTGCAACAGCGCCATAAAGCACATCATTAGCCGCTTTGAAGGCATCCAGCATCGAAATATCATTGCCTAAGACCATCATCAGCTTGTCGTTAGGAATTACAATCAGCGAATCGACATGTTGCGCCAACGACTCCATTCCCGCTTTTGCGGCTATCAAACGTTTTCCTTCAAATGCAAACGGTTTGCTGACAACGGCAACCGTCAATATCCCCATTTCCTTGGCCACTTGCGCAACAACCGGCGCGGCTCCGGTACCTGTACCCCCGCCCATGCCGGCGGTGATGAAAAGCATGTCAGCACCCTGAATCAATTCAGCAATCCGGTCACGATCTTCCAGCGCGGCTTCACGTCCGATTTCAGGATTGGCCCCTGCGCCCAACCCTTTGGTAATGCCTGTGCCGAGTTGCAATACCGTTGGCGCTTTATTACTTTTCAATGCTTGGGCATCAGTGTTCATGCTGATAAACTCAACGCCTTGCATGCCGTTCTGAATCATATGATCCACCGCATTGCTGCCGCATCCACCAACGCCGACGACTTTGATGACTGCTTCTTGAGTTTCGTTATTCATGATTTCGAACATATTGTTTCTCCTTTAGTACATTGAAATTAAAGCCGCTTGACTACCAATATTACTCATTAATACCCGTAACTTTCCCTTTAGAAATTCTTTTGGAACCAACCTTTCATTCTGGAAAAAATCTGCTTCGCAGAACCTCCTTGTAACCTTGAACCGTGATGATGCTGCAACTGCTCGATACCCGCTAAAATTAAACCGATTCCTGTTGAATATCGCGGGGTGTGGATCACCTCCTTCAAGTTGCCGCGATAATTCGGCAAACCCAGCCTTACCGGCATATGGAAGATTTCTTCGCCCAGCTCCACCATACCGCGTAACGAAGCGGATCCACCGGTTATCACGATCCCGGAAGACAGCAATTCTTCAAATCCGCTGCGGCGCAATTCCGCTTGCACCATGCAATAAAGCTCTTCCGCTCGCGGCTCGATGACTTCCGCCAAAGTTTGTTTGGAGAGCTGACGGGATCCACGATTGCCGACGTCCGGAACTTCAACCATCTCATGCGTATCGGCGAGGCTTCTGAGCGCGCAGCCATAGCGGCATTTGATATCTTCCGCGCTTTTCGTAGGGGTGCGTAGCGCCATGGCAATATCATTGGTAATTTGATCGCCGGCGATCGGGATCACCGCCGTATGCCGGATGGCACCATGCGTAAATACCGCGATATCGGTCGTTCCGCCACCGATATCCACCAAACAGACACCTAAATCTTTCTCATCATCGGATAACACAGCCATCGCGGACGCGAGCGGCTGCAAAATTAAGTCACGCACTTCCAACCCGCAGCGATGAACGCATTTCACGATGTTTTGCGCCGCGGAAACAGCGCCGGTGACGATATGCACTTTCACTTCCAGCCGTATCCCGCTCATCCCTACCGGTTCCCGCACATCTTCCTGGCCATCGATGATGAATTCCTGGTTGAGAACGTGCAATATTTGCTGGTCGGCGGGAATATTGACTGCCTTCGCCGCTTCCATGACCCGCTCAACATCTTTCTCGGTAACTTCCTTATCCTTGATGGGCACCATGCCATTTGAGTTAAAACCCCTGATATGGCTGCCGGCTATTCCGGTATACACTTCCTGAATCTTGCAATCCGCCATTAATTCCGCTTCTTCCAGCGCTCGCTGAATAGCATTCACGGTTGTCTCGATATTGGCCACAACGCCTTTCTTTAATCCGCGCGACGGATGACTGCCCAGGCCTATCACTTCAAAACCGCCTTCCGGTACGACTTCCGCAACAATGGCGACAATTTTTGATGTGCCGATATCCAGCCCGACAATCAAATTCCTATTTTCTCTAGCCTTATTCATCTAGTCCCATCTCCCTGGTCTCACGTCTCTCTCCTGGCATCGGATTTACGCGGTACGTGTGGCGCCGCATCCGGCGTGCGAATCGCAAAACCGTTTGGATAACGCAAATCGACATATGCTAATGGCCCTTGTTGATTTAACAAAGCAATACTGTGATTGAATATTGAAACATAGCGGGTCAATCGTTCTTCCGTTTCATCGCGCCCCAATTCCAGGACTGTTCCGGTATCCAATTGAATACGCCAGGCATAGCGTGGTGTCAGGATCAGCTCAGCAATTTTTTGCTGCAGCGGCGCTAAAATTTGGTTGAAACGCTGATATTGCCGCGTCACCTCGTGCGCACTCGCTTCATTGGGTCCTGTAAAAACCGGCAAATCCATCTCAGCGCTAACCCGGAACACCTCACCATAAGTGTTGACCAAAGCATGACTTCCCCAATAAGCCAGCGCGCGATGCTCTTCCAGCGTCACATTCAATCCATGGGGCCATTCCCTATTTACTTTCGCCTCTCGCACCCACGGCAATTTTACAAAAGCTTCGCGCACTGCGGTTAAATTTACCGAAATAAAATTTCCGTCAATCTCAGTTTTCACGAGCTGCTCAATTTGTTCATTGGTAACATTCTGTAAAGCCATGTTTTTTGTTTCACCACGAACAACATTGATACTAATTTCCTTGATTGGAAAAAAGGGTGGTCTTATCAACTGCAAGCTGATGGCATACAACACGGCTATCGCAACCGTGCCGACCAGTATCTTAGACAGAAAATTCAATGCATTAGGATTATTCCACATGCGCAAGATCCAATATTTTCACAACCAATTCCTCGAAGGAAATACCCGCAGCCTTTGCAGCCATCGGCACCAAGCTATGGCCGGTCATTCCCGGCGAAGTATTGGCTTCGAGAAAATAGAACTGACCGGACGGCGTTAAAATCAAATCAACCCTGCCCCAGCCCCGGCAACCCAAGACTCTATAAGCTTGTAGCGCTTGCTTCTGAATGGCTTCCTCCACGTCACCCGGCAATCCGCTGGGACAAAAATAGCGGGTTTCATTGGAGAAATACTTCGCTTCATAGTCATAAAGATCACCGGCTATCTCGATTCTGACCAGCGGCAAAGGCATATCCCCCAGCACCGCCACCGTTAACTCCTGACCGGCAATAAATTCTTCCGCGAGCACCAAAGAATCATGCTGCGCCGCCAAATGATAGGCGGCTTCCAGATCCTTACCGTCAAATACTTTACTCAAACCAATCGTGGAACCTTCGCGCGCCGGTTTGACGATCAACGGCAACCCTAACGTATCCGCAATCGCAGAAAAATCACTATCGGCTTGTAACAAGGCATACCGGGGGGAGAGAATACCTGCGGCTTGCCAAATTAATTTAGTACGCCATTTATCCATCGCCAAAGCACTCGCCATCACGCCACTGCCGGTGTACGGCAACCGGATCCATTCAAGCACGCCCTGAATGGTCCCATCCTCGCCAAAACGTCCGTGCAGTGTGATAAAAGCCCGTTTAAAACCCTGCTGCAATAACATTTCCAATCCCTGATCGGCTGGATCAAAAGGATGGGCATCCACCCCGCTTCGACGCAATGCGGCCAAAACAGCTTCTCCGCTCTGCAACGATATCTCACGTTCCGCAGACCGGCCGCCTAACAACACCGCAACTTTGCCGAAATCATGCGCTGTCACTATGCCAACCTCCTCGGCTCACCGATAATTCTGACCTCCGGGATCAAGTCCACCGCCATCGCTTTCTTTACCCTGCGTTGCACCATCATCATCAGCGCTTCGATATCCGCTGCGGTGGCATGGCCGGTATTTACAATAAAATTGGCATGCTTCGGCGATACCATGGCGCCGCCCAAATGACACCCTTTTAAGCCGCAAGCTTCGATCAATCGCGCGGCAAAATCCCCTGGCGGATTGCGAAAAACCGAACCGGCATTCGGTCGGTTCAATGGCTGACTGGCCACACGTTGCGACAGCAGCTGCTTAATTTTCTGCCGGGATTCCGCCTGATTGCCCGATGACAGCCTGAAAAAACCGCCGGCAAACCATTCTGCCGGGACTGTTGCCGATTGGTGTTGCAGTTTCACGCTGCGATAACCGGTCTCGTAATCCGTCGCGTGACGGACCAAAATTTGGCCGCTGCGATCGATGACTTTCACCCGTTCTACAAATTGCCAGGTTTCAGACCCATAGCACCCGGCGTTCATCGCCAAGGCGCCGCCGATCGTCCCCGGGATTCCGGCTAAAAATTCGGCGCCTGCCAAATCGTGCTGAGCGGAAAACCGCGCAACCTTGGCGCAAGCCACGCCGGCGCCGGCATAAACCAATCCGCCGGATTCATTTTTTTCGATCAACTGCAAATCGTTCAATCGCGCGTGCAAAGCAATCACGATGCCGCGCAACCCTCCATCCCTGACCAGCAAATTGCTGCCCAAGCCGATAACATATACCGCTTGATGTGGGAATGCCCGGAGAACATTGGCGAAATCGTCCAGATCCGCCGGCACGTAATATCGATCCGCAATACCCCCCGCGCGCCAGGTGACATGGCTTCGCATCGGCTCATTGATGCGCATCTCGCCACGCAGTGATACTGCGCCAGCTTCACCGGCTGTTTGATTCATCGGCATCATGATCGGTCTCGGAACGGACAACATTGCAGTCATTTCTCATTAAGCCCCGTTTTAATCCCCATTAACAACCGTCAGCTTACTACCTGTTTGCGCTATCTGCGGCGCCACTCGCGCCACCGAACCGGCGCCCATCACCAATACCACATCGCCATCTTGAACCACGCCCAGAACGGCATCCGCCAAATCATCGACCTCTTCGATATAAATCGGCTCCACCTTGCCCTGTACCCGGATTGCCCGCGCCAATGATTTACTATCCGCCGCGACGATCGGTTCTTCCCCCGCCGGATACACTTCGGTGAGCAGCAAAAGATCGGCTTGCGACAATACCCGCGTGAAATCCTCAAATACATCGCGCGTTCGCGTGTAACGATGCGGCTGAAAAACAACCACTAACCGCCTGCCCGGAAATGCGCCGCGCGCCGCTTTAATGGTCGCATCCATTTCTACCGGGTGATGACCATAATCATCAATCAATGAAAAACTTTTATGCACGGACAAGCGGATGTTTCCAAATTGCTGGAATCGCCGCTCCACTCCCTTGAATTCCGCCAGTGCTTTGACGATCGCAGCATCCGGCACGCAGATTTCGTTGGCGACGGCGATGGCTGCCAATGCATTCTGAATGTTGTGAAGTCCGGGTAAATTGAGCGTGATATCCAAATAACGGGCCGATCCGTTAACGCCGATCACCGCAGTAAATTTCATTTGATGATGCTTGTGCGCAATGTTGATCGCGCGGACCTGCGCGGTTTCCGATAACCCATAGGTTGTAATCGGTTTGGTTATCGCCGGCATCACTTCGCGAATATTGGCGTCGTCCACGCAAATCACGGCCATTCCGTAAAAAGGCAAATGCTGGACGAATTCCACAAAGGTCTGTTTGAGCCGGTTGAAATCGTGTCCGTAGGTTTCCATATGATCCGCATCAATATTGGTCACAACCGCCAGAACCGGCTGCAAATACAAAAACGATGCGTCGGATTCATCGGCCTCGACCACTATGAATTCGCCGCTGCCCAGCTGGGCGTGACATCCCGCAGCTTCCAGCTTTCCTCCGATGACAAACGTCGGATCCATACCGGCTGCCGCCAATATGCTGGCAATCAGGCTGGTTGTCGTGGTTTTGCCGTGAGTTCCGGCAACGGCGATACCGCTGCGCAACCGCAATAGCTCGGCCAGCATCATGGCACGCGGCACGACCGGAATATTTTTGTTTTTTGCCGCGATCACTTCCGGATTGTCCGGCTTGACCGCTGTGGAAGTCACCACCACGTCGGCGCCGGCGATTTGTCCGCTGGCATGACCGCTATATACTTGAATTCCGAGCTTTGATAAGCGTTGCGTAACCCGGTTGCTGATCAAATCCGAACCGCTGACTTGAAATCCCAGATTCACAAACACCTCGGCAATCCCGCTCATGCCCGCGCCGCCAATACCTACAAAATGTATGTGTTTAACTTTATGCTTCATGCAGCGCTCCACTTAATTCGATACAGGCTTGCGCGACGACCCGGGTGGCCTCCGGCTTTGCCAGACTGCGCGCAGCCTTTGCCATCTCGAGTAATTTTTCCCGTGTTAAACTCATCAGCAAATCCGCGAGCTTTTGCGCATTTAATTCCGCTTGCGGCAAAAGCACCGCGGCTCCCCGGCTGGAAAGAAACCGCGCATTCGCGGTTTGATGATCGTCCACCGCATGCGGATAGGGTATCAGTATGCTGGCGGCACCGGCTGCGCTTAGTTCGGCAACCGTCAGCGCACCGGCGCGGCACACCACCAAATCCGATGCAGCATAGCATTTGGCCATATCTTCGATAAACGCCAGGACTTCCGCTTGCAGATGCAAATCGGCATAGCGCTTGCTAACCGTTTCCCAATGAGCGGCGCCCGTCTGGTGCACCACGATAGGACGCAAATGTTCAGGAACCAGCTTGAGTGCTTGCGGAACTGTATCATTCAGGATTTGCGCGCCCAGACTGCCCCCCACGACTAGCACGTGCAGTTTTCCTTGCCGTTCCCGGTAACGCTGTTCCGGCGCATCGATTTGCGCGATCTCGGCGCGCACGGGATTTCCCGACCACACGGCGCTGACCTTTCCGGACTGCAAAGCATCGGGGAATCCGAGAAAAACTCTTTCCGCCAGTTTCGCCAGAATTTTATTGGTTAGCCCGGGAATCGAATTTTGCTCGTGGATAACCAGCGGTTTATTCAGCAGCGAAGACATCATGCCACCCGGGAACGCCGGATAACCGCCCATTCCCAACACGACATCGGGCTTAACCCGCTGGATGATGCGCAGGCTCTGCAAAAATGCCCTGAGCAAACGCCACGGCAATAGGGCCCATGTCAGCAGCCGCTTGCCACGCAATCCCGAAAAACTGATCACCTCCGTCTGATAACCCCTTTGCGGCACCAGCTTCAGCTCCATGCCCGCCTCCGTTCCCAGCCACACCACACGCCAGCCGGCTTGCCGCAGATAATCGGCTACCGCCAAACCCGGAAACACATGCCCGCCGGTTCCGCCCGCCATGATCAGGATGGTACGCGTGTTCATACGTTCAGCCCCCGCAAGCGCTGCCGGTTTTCCCAATCGATCCGCAACAGCACTGCCAGCGCGAGACAAATCGCGGTAATGCTGCTACCGCCGAAACTCAGCAGCGGTAATGTCAGTCCTTTGGTGGGCAAAACCCCCATATTGACGCCCATATTGATCAGCGCCTGCACGCCGATCCAGATGCCGATTCCTTGCGCCACCAGCGCAGAAAAAGGATTCCCCAGCTTGGCCGCCAAACGCCCGATGACGAAGGCACGGGTTATCAACCAAATAAAGAGCACAATCACGGTGGCTACCCCCACAAAACCGAGCTCTTCGGCAAGCACCGAGAGCAAGAAATCGGTATGCGCCTCCGGCAAATAGAACAATTTCTCGACACTGCCGCCCAAACCTACTCCGAGCCATTCACCGCGGCCAAACGCGATCAGCGCATGACTCAATTGATAGCCTTTGCCATACGGATCCGCCCACGGATCCATGAACGCGATCACCCGGTTCAGCCGGTACGGCGAACTCAAAATCAATTCGTAGAGGCCGATCGCCAATATACTGATCAGCGCGATAAAGATTTTCAGACTGACACCACCGAGAAACAGGATCGACATCGCCAGCGCCGTTACCACAAAGAACGCGCCGAAATCCGGCTCCAGCAGCAATAAAGCGCCAACGACCGATAACACCACGGTAATTGGCAAGAAGCCTTTGAAGAATGAATTAAGATCGACCACCTTACGGTTCACGTAATCCGCCGCATATAACACCATGCAGAATTTCATATACTCGGATGGCTGAATATTGACTACGTATAATGAAATCCAGCGTTGACTGCCGTTAACCTCATGACCGATCCCGGGGATAAGCACTAACACCAGCATCAACAAGCAGATCATCAGCAAATAAGTCACATATTTTTGCCATACCTGCATGGGCACCTGAAAAGCGATCAATCCCAGCAGCAAGCCGACGCCCAGGTACGCGCTGTGCCGTAATAAATAATGCCCGGCGCGGTCAGCACCAAATTGCGCTTCGGCAATCGCAATCGAGGCAGAGTAAATCATCACCAAGCCAATACTTAACAGCAACAATGCCGACCAAACCAGCGCCTGGTCATAATCACTCATGACTCTCGGTTTTTGGCTATTCGCTTGATATATCATGGCTTAGTGCTTCTTCTGTCCAAAACTGAAAAACTTGTTCTCGATATCCTTAACTGCCGCCACGAAAACTTCCGCGCGATGGATATAGTTTCTGAACATATCGAAACTGGCGCACGCCGGCGAAAGCAGCACCACGTCGCCCGCTTGCGCCAACAAGAAGCTTTTTTGCATCGCCTCTTCCATCGTAACCGCGAAGTGCAACGGCACTCCGCAATCTTTTAATTCATTGGCGATAATTCCGGCATCACGGCCTATCAGCACGACCGCTCTGGCGTTATTGGCAACTGCATCCCGCATCAACGAGAAATCCTGTCCCTTGCCATCTCCGCCGGCGATTAAAATGACATTTTTTCTCATGCCATTCAGGGCTGCTATCGTTGCACCCACGTTAGTGCTCTTGGAATCATCAAAGAAAGTCACGCCATTGAACGCGGCAACCTTTTCCATCCGGTGCGGCAGGCCGCGAAATTCGCGCAGCGCCGCCAACAAGGGTGCCATCGGAAGCGCCAGGGCGCGGCAGATCGCCAACGCAGCCAACGCATTGGCGGCATTATGCAAGCCATTGACGACGAGCTCGCTGGTTTTCATCAATGGCCGGCCTCCCTCCATCAACCATAAATCGTCGCCATTGTGCAGCATACCGAAATCCGATTGCACGGACGCGCTATCCACCCCGAAGGTTACGTGCTTCCGCTGTGCTAATGCCATGCCTTTAACCACCGGATCGTCACGGTTTAATATTTGTATGCCAGCATCTTCTTGTTCATGCAGAAAAATTCTTGCTTTGGCCGCGATGTAATCTTGCATCGCGGCATAGCGATCCAGATGATCTTCGCTCAAATTCAGCACGGCGGCGACGTCAGCATTCAGATTATGCGTGGTTTCCAATTGGAAGCTGGACACTTCCAGCACCCAAGCTTGCGGCCAATCACCGGCGTCGATCCGTTTCATGAGCGCATCCAATACGGCTGGGCCGATATTTCCGGCCACTTCGACATTCCAGCCCGATTTTCTCAACATCGCGCCCACCATCGACGTTACCGTGGTTTTGCCGTTTGATCCGGTAATCGCCAGCACTTTCGGTTTCGGTAAACCCGATTGTTCCAGCGCCCATGAGAACAGCACCATATCGCCAACCACCGGTATGCCCTGTTTTACCGCTTGCTGAACGCAAGGATCCGCAACCGGCACACCCGGACTGATCGCGATCATTTCAATATCGTCCAACATAGCGCTCTCAAATTTACCGGTAAAGACTCTCACGTCCGGATGCTTTTCCCTTACCTCCCGCAATGCCGGGGGTTGCTGACGGCTATCGGCAACGCGCACGTCCGCGCCTTGCCTTGTCAGCCATTTCACCATGGATAAGCCCGTTTCACCCATTCCAAGCACCAAGATTTTTTTACCGCTTACATTCATCGGTTCATCTTAATTTCAACGTCGATAGACCTATCAATACCAAAATAATGGTAATAATCCAGAATCGCACGACCACCTGATTCTCTTTCCAGCCTTTCAATTCAAAATGATGATGCAGCGGCGCCATGCGGAAAATGCGCCGCCCCAGCAACTTGAATGATGCAACCTGCAACATCACCGATAGCGCTTCCACTACAAATACGCCGCCCATGATCACCAGCACGATTTCCTGGCGCACAATGACCGTCACCACCCCCAATGCGGCGCCCAACGCCAGCGCGCCGACATCGCCCATGAACACTTCCGCGGGATACGCGTTGAACCATAGGAATGCCAGTCCTGCGCCAGCCATTGCGCCGCAAAATACCGATAATTCCCCGGCGTTCGGGATATAAGGAATCCCTAGATACTTGGCAAAAACGACGTGACCAGTGACATAGGCAAAAACCGCCAGCGCGCTGCTGATCATGACCGTCGGCATGATCGCCAAGCCATCCAGGCCATCGGTCAGATTCACGGCGTTGCTGGTGCCGACAATGACAAAATAAGTCAACACGACAAACCCGATCGTCCCCAGTGAAATCGCCACTTCCTTGAAAAAGGGCACGATCATATCGGTTTGTTCCGGTAACTCGGCGGTGGAAACCAGATAACTCGCCACCGCAACGGCAATCACCGATTGCCAGAAGAATTTTGATTTGGCCGAGAGGCCTTTCGGATTGCGATGCACCACTTTGCGATAGTCGTCGATCCACCCGATCACGCCAAAACCCAAGGTGGTTAATAACACCACCCAGATATACCGATTACCCAAATCCGACCAGAGCAAAGTGGTCATAACGATCGACATCAGGATCAACGCGCCGCCCATGGTCGGCGTGCCCATTTTAACCAAATGCGTTTGCGGACCGTCGTCGCGCACGGATTGTCCGATCTTGTAGGCGGTCAGTTTACGTATCATATACGGACCGATAATGAACGAAATCACCAGCGCGGTTAAAGTCGCCATGACCGTTCGCAAGGTGATATAACTAAACACATTGAATGCCCGTATATCCTGCGCCAGCCATTGCGATAACGTCAGCAGCATGGCAGCTCCTCGGGTTGCTCCAACTGTTTAACCACCCGTTCCATGTGCATAAAACGCGAACCTTTTACCAGCAAAGTCACATCCTCCGCCAGCAAACGCTCGGTAACGCCCAACAATTCGTCGACCGACTCGAAATGCCGCGCGCCCTGACCGAATTCTTCCGCGGCGTAGGCGCTCAATTCGCCCAAAGTCAGCAATTGATCCAGCCCGGCGTTGCGCGCATCGCGGCCGATAGTGCGATGCAAGTCAATCGCCGAATGGCCGAGTTCTCCCATATCGCCCAACACCAGTATTTTCCTGCCTTTCGCGGCGGCCAATACTGCCAATGCCGCTCTCACCGAATCCGGATTGGCGTTATAGGTATCATCAATTAGCAGCGCATGATGCAAACCGCATTTTTTCTGCAAGCGCCCCTGAACTCCTCGGAATGACTCCAGTCCTGCGGCAATCGCTTCGTTCGATATACCGATTGCATATGTTGCGGCGGCAGCTGCTAATGCATTGTAGATATTGTGTTTTCCCAATGCATGAAGTTTTATACCGACAGCTCCTGCGGGTAACTGAAATAGGATCTGCTGATCGTCCTGCCCGGTTTGCGGTTGCGTTCTCACTTGTGCATGCGTCTGCAAGCCAAAGCCGATGACCTGACGATCACCGGCCAGCTCACGCCAGAGCGTTGCATAGGAATCATCGGCATTGATGACTGCTATCCCTTGCGGACCCAGTCCCTTGAAAATTTCTCCCTTGGCGCGCGCAACGGCCTCTATGGAGCCGAGACCTTCGATATGCGCTGCCCCGGCATTGGTAATCACCGCGAGATCGGGTTTGGCCAATTGCGTCAGATAGGCGATTTCACCAACGTGATTCATACCCATTTCAATCACCGCATAGCGGTGGTGATGCCGCATTCGCAACAGCATTTGCGGCACGCCGATATCGTTATTCAGATTACCCTCGGTTGCCAGCACGCCTTGATCCCGGCCGGCGAGCAAGGGTGATTCCGCTGCCGTCGCTTTGCGTAATATGGCTGCGATCATTTCTTTGGTGGTGGTTTTTCCGTTACTGCCGGTAACGCCGATCACAGGCATCACAAAGCGGCTCCGCCATTGCGCCGCCAAATGCCCTAAACCCAGCCGCGTATCCGCCACGCGGATCAATGGAAAATCCTGCGGCAAACCGGCATCCCCGGCTGTCAGCGGAACCATCGCGGCAACCGCGCCTTTTAGTCTGGCGCTTTGCACGAAGCGGCTGCCGTCAAATTTTTCGCCGGTTAATGCCACGAAGAGCTCGCCCGCCGCAACCGTGCGGCTATCGGTACTCACACCCCTGAATAGCACATCCGGCCCGCTCCATCCGGCTTGCAAGATTGCCGCAGCCTCTTGAACCGTCATCATGGCTGCACCCGTGCCTTTTCGGCCAAATCTTTTAATACTTGCTGCACCACATCCGCATCACTAAATGGAATTTTCTTGCCTTTGATTTCCTGGAATTTTTCATGACCTTTGCCCGCTATCAGGATAATGTCGCCTTTGCGCGCATTAGCGATGGCTTGATAGATTGCCAGTGATCGCTCAACCTCGATCTGGTAATTCGTTTTGGCGGTGCCGGCAACCATATCCTTGATAATCTCCATCGGGTCTTCCGAGCGCGGATTGTCGCTGGTAAAAATCACCTCATCCGCCAGCCGGGTTGCAACATCTCCAATCAACGCGCGTTTTCCCCGGTCGCGATCGCCGCCGCAACCGGTCACGCTGAACAACCTTCCTGGTTTCGTCATATCGCTCGTTTGGTTCATTGTCCGCAATAACTCCCGCAAAGTGCACAGTACTTTCTCCAGTGCATCGGGGGTATGCGCGTAATCCACGATGACAATCGGCTGGTCAACCCCACCGTATTTCTCCATCCGCCCTGGTATGGGTTGCACAGATTGAAGCGCCCGGACCACATCCGGCAATCGAATCCCGCTTGCCAGCAGCGCAGCAGCGGCTGCGAGCAAGTTGGATGCATTGAATTTACCCAGCAAACCGACTTTTAAATGTTCGTGATTATCCTCAAATTCGATATCAAACTCCAGACCATCGATATCAAATTTTAGATTCGAACCATAAACCATGCTGAATGAACCGGGGTAGCGCTTTTCCGGGTAGTAAAAACCGTAACCCAGCATTTTTGTGGATTTGCCGGTAATCTGCCGCGACAGTTCAACACCCAGCACATCGTCCATATTGATGACCGCATATTTCAATCCCGGCCAGAAAAACAAACGCGCTTTGGCCGCGGCATAAGCATCCATATCCTGGTGATAGTCCAGATGATCGCGTGACAAATTGGTCAGCACCGCGACGGATATGACCGTGCCATTGATTCGTCCTTGCACCAAACCATGTGAAGAAACTTCCATCACCGCAGCTTGCGCGCCTTGCCCGGCAAATTTTGCCAAAGAGCGCTGCAATACGGTCGCATCAGGCGTAGTATTTTCCGTCATATCCAGATTACCGCAAAATCCGCTGCCCAGCGTCCCAAGCACGGCGGTCTTTTTTCCCAAGCTTGACATCGCTTGCGCGTACCAATGACTGCAAGAGGTTTTACCGTTCGTTCCGGTAATGCCGGTTATCCATAATTTTTCCGACGGATACCCATACACGTGACTGGCGATCAATCCGGCATTTGCCTTTAATTCCTCGATCGCCAGCGATGGAATGTGCCAATTGGGATTCCAGGAAAAATTTTGCGGATCCCAAAGAACGGCATTGGCACCCGCCATAATCGCTTGCGGAATGAATTTGCGGCCGTCGGTCGTTTCACCCGCATAGGCCAGGAATGTATCCCCCGGTTTTACCAGCCTGCTGTCGGCAACCAAGTTCCTGATAACGACTCCCAATTCATCGATCCGCCGGGGATCAAACATTTTTGGTGTGTTTCGATTAGCCGTCATTACGCTCATCCTTCGTCACCTATTTCCGGGGTTGCGGTAAAAGTGATGACATTGTTGGCGGGCGCATCGGGCGGTATATTCAAAATACGCAACGCGCTTGACATCACCTTGTTAAAAACCGGCGCCGCAACAGCCCCGCCGAAATATTTTCCTGCGGAAGGTTCGTCGATCATCACGGCAATGATCAGGCGCGGATTCGATACCGGGGCAAAGCCTACAAAAGTTGAGATATAGCGTTTATTGGCGTAATTGCCGTCGACCAGTTTATGCGCCGTCCCGGTTTTACCGGCGACGCGATAGCCGCTGATTTGCGCCAACGGCGCGGTACCGCCGGGTTTGGTCGCCATTTCCAGCATCTCGCTCATGGCCATCGCGGTATCGCGCGAAATCACGCGCTGCCCCATCACCGGCATGTTCTGTTTTAATAGCGAAACCGGTTTCAATTCGCCGCCGCTGGTGAAAATCGTATAGGCGCGCGCCAATTGCAACAGGCTGGTTGAAATGCCGTGACCGTAAGACATGGTGGCTTGCTCGATCGGGCGCCATTTGTTATACGGCCGCAAAATGCCGCTCGCTTCGCCGGGAAAACCAGAATTGGTCAATGCGCCGAACCCCGAGCGGTTGAACATTTCCCACATGGTCTGCGGTTCCAGTGACAACGCGATTTTGGCGGTGCCGACATTGCTCGATTGCTGAATGATTTGCGCAACCGTCAGATCGCCTTTGTTGCTGACATCGCGTATGGTTTTTCTGCCGACTTGCCACATCCCCGGCGCTGTTTGAAAAACGGTATTCGAATTAACCTTGCCGACTTCCATGGCAATCGCCACGGTAAAAGGCTTCAGCGTCGAACCGGGTTCGAAGGTATCGATCAGCGCCCGGTTGCGCAGCCTTTCATTGGTGATCGACGACCGCCGGTTCGGGTTATACGCCGGTAAATTGGTCAAGGCCAGAATCTCGCCGGTTTGCGCATCCAGCACCACGATGCTGCCGGCTTTGGCGCGATTTTCCAGGACGGCGTTTTTCAATTCCGCATGCGCGCGATACTGAACTCTGCGGTCGATCGACAGCACCAAATCCTGGCCGGGCTTGGGCGGACGGATATTTTCCACATCTTCGATGATCTGTCCTTTATTGTCTTTCAATACCCGGCGGCGGCCCAGTTCACCTGCCAGTAAATCCTGCCAGCCGCGTTCGACGCCCTCCTGGCCTTCGTCATTGATGTCGGTAAATCCCAAAACATGCGCCGCAAATTCACTTTCCGGGTAATA
The DNA here is from genome assembly GCA_019745325.1 of Nitrosomonas sp. Classification (GTDB taxonomy): domain Bacteria; phylum Pseudomonadota; class Gammaproteobacteria; order Burkholderiales; family Nitrosomonadaceae; genus Nitrosomonas. The sequence goes on from JAIETK010000001.1 coordinate 66,544, forward strand.
GCGCTTGGATTCGTACAGCAAATGGATGCCGCGAATCTTCAGTTTCATGATTTTCTCAGCGGTATCCGGCACGATGTGCCGCTTGAGATAGACAAAACGTCTGTTTTCTTTATTGATCAGCGCATTGACTTCAGAGATTTCCATCTCCAGCAAACGCGCCAAATGCTTTAATTTCTCCGGATCTATTTCGATCATTTTCGGATCGGCATAAATCGAAGCAACAGGAGAACTGATCGCCAATATGTGGCCATTACGGTCGGTAATCATGCCCCGGTCCGCATTCATGTCCACCACGCGGCTATAGCGCGACTCCCCTTTCTTTTGCAAAAAATCGTGATGCATGCCCTGGAGATACGCTGCGCGCACCGCCAGACTGATGAGACCGAGTGCCAGCAGACTGAATAACAAGATCGAACGCCATGCCGTCAGCTTGACTTGCGGTATCGCGGTTTTAATCTTAATCATGATGCGCCCCTGCTTTTGAACGATCTTCGGCGACGTTAATCGACACAATTTGGATACTCGAAGCTGGCGGTACCACCATCTTCAAGTGCTCTTTCGCAATTTGTTCGATACGCCCATGCATAATTAATGTACTTTGCTCCAGCTGCAACCGGCCCCATTCAACTTCCAGTTTCTGTTCGATTTCCTTTTCTTTCTCCAACGCCATGAATAATTTGCGCACGGTATGCTGCGAGGTCACCACGCCCAAAGCGCATACGATCGATACCAGCACGAAGAAAATATTCAGCTTGAACATTCCGGTCATCCGTTCGCTTGAATTTTTTCCGCCACACGCATCACCGCACTCCTCGCTCGCACATTTTCCGCCACTTCATCCACACCCGGCTGGATCGCCCGGCCAATCACCCGCAATGTCTGCCGGCTAAATTTCTTCAATTCCGCTTCGCGCATCGGCACGCCTCTGGGCAATTCGTCCGCGTTCGCCGCTTTCCGCATAAACTGCTTCACCATCCGGTCTTCCAGCGAATGAAAGCTGATCACTACCAGCCGCCCGCCCGGCTTCAGCATGTCCACGCACTGCGGCAACACTTGCGCCAACTCATCAAGCTCCCGGTTCAGATAAATCCTTATGGCCTGGAACGTGCGTGTCGCCGGGTGCTTGCCATGTTCGTGTTCCCGCTGCCGGGATCGCACCGTTGCCGCCACGATGTTGGCCAACTGACCTGTCGTTGCAATCGGTTGTTGCGCTCCGGCCGCCACAATCGCTCGCGCGATAGGTCTTGCAAACCGTTCTTCGCCAAACTCGCGGATCACTTGCGCCAACTCCGCTTCGCTCACCGTTGCCAGCCACTCCGCCGCTGTTTGCCCGGCCGATGTATCCATGCGCATATCGAGCGGTCCGCTATCGCGGAAACTAAAACCGCGTGAAACCTCCTCCAACTGCGGCGACGACACCCCCAAATCCAGCAACACTCCGTCAACCTGCGTGACACCCAATGTTTGCAGGATCTGCTGCATTTGCGAGAAACTGCCGTGCCGGATACAAAAGCGCGAATCCGTTATCGCTTGCGCCGCTTCGACTGCCACCGAATCCCTATCCAGCGCAATCAACCGGCCATGCTCGCCCAACCGGGACAGAATCAGGCGGCTATGTCCGCCGCGGCCAAATGTCGCATCCACGTACACGCCATCCGGCTTGATCGCCAAAGCATCAACGGCTTCGCGCAACAACACCGGCTTATGCATCTGCCGCTTTTACCGCGCCGCTTACAGCGAAAATCCGTTCAGCTCCGGCGGCATATCGCCGCTCTTGAGCGCCAGTGCCATTTCAAGCTGCACACCCCACTGAGCCGCATCCCACAATTCAAACTTATTGCCTTGACCCACCAACACCACATCCTTGGATAAACCGGCAAATTCACGCAGCGGCGGCGACACCAAAATGCGTCCGGCGCCGTCCATCTCGACATCGCAGGCATTACCCATCAACAACCGCTGTAAATTGCGGATTACCGGATCAAAACTGGAAAGACTATTGAGTTTTTGTTCTATCGGTTCCCAGGCTGGCTGGGGATAAATCAGTAAGCACCTGGACGGATCCACCGTCACGATCAAGTGCCCAGAGCAAGAAGACACCAGCTCGCCACGGTATCTTGCGGGTATCGCAAGCCGACCTTTTGCATCCAGACTGAGCTGCGTGACGCCACGAAACATGCTGTCTCCTCATATTACGGAAAATTCATCGAGGCCCACCAAATTTTCCCACATTCTCCCACTAACTCCCACTTTAATCAAAAAATCAGCATCCGTCAAGCAAGAAATTGGGTTTTTATAGTTATCTGACAAAGACTTAAAGCAGGCGCGGCTTGCCATGGAAAGGGCAGCAAAATATTCAAAAAAATAAGATAGATAGAAGAAAAACCGGAAGCGAGTTATCAATTGGGTAATGGAAATGGCGGCGGCGGGATTGTGCTTGCAGGTAAAAAAATGCACACTGCGCGGTTTCAATTTCCCACTTCAACCCCGAATGACACCGGCTTATTGGACACAAGCAACCCGCGAATTGGCTGCGCGCGATGCGGTGATGCAGCAATTGATCGCGCAATTCGCCGATGCCTCATTGGAATCGCGCGGCTGCGCGTTCACCACGCTGGCACGCTCCATCGTCGGCCAGCAAATCTCCGTCAAAGCCGCCGAAAGCGTGTGGCAACGGGTCATCGCCGCCATTCCCGACATCACCCCGCACACCATCGCGGCGGCCGATCAGGATTTATTGAGAACGTGCGGTTTGTCCGTGAGAAAAGTCACCTACCTACAAGATTTATCGCGGCACTTCCGCGAAGGGGATCTAAGCGAAACCGCGTGGGAGGAAATGAATGACGAAGCCGTCATCCAGCAACTGATCCAGGTCAAAGGCATCGGCCGCTGGACCGCGGAAATGTTCCTGATTTTCCACCTGCACCGCCCGGATGTGCTGCCGCTCGACGACATCGGCCTGCAACGTGCCGTCAGCCTGCATTATTTCGACAAACAAGCCGTCGACAAAAACACCCTGATCGAAACCGCAAAACCCTGGCAGCCATGGCGCTCGGTCGCCACTTGGTATTTATGGCGTAGTTTGGATCCGCTGCCGGTGGCGTATTGATACTTTGATATTTTAAGTTTCTTATTGTATTGACGCACTGTAGTCAGGTAGCTACACTTGACCGATGCCGGAAATAAGAAAAACCAGGGTATTTGTTGATTGGCTGAACGGCTTGCACGATATTCGCGCCAGCTCGCGTATCCTGGTGCGGATTGAACATCTGGCAATGAGTAATTCCGGCGATGTCAAACCGGTTGGCAAAGGTGTTTCCGAAATGCGAATTAAGTATGGCCCAGGCTACCGAGTGTATCTCAAGTCTTTTGGAAATAAATTGATTATTTTACTGGCGGGCGGCGATAAATGCAGCCAATCGGGCGACATCAAAACCGCTCTGCGCCTGATGCGTGACTTACAGGAAAACAAATGACCGATAGCAAACTACATACGACACCATTCGATGTCGCCGAACATCTGAGAACCCCTGAGGAAATGGCCGCTTATCTTGAAGCATGCTTTGAAGAAGCCGGTGACGCCGCCGCCTTCATCGCTCGGGCATTGGGTAACATCGCACGCGCCAAAGGCATGTCGCAAATAGCGCGCGATTCCGGCTTGTCACGCGAAAGCCTGTATAAAGCGCTTTCAGGGGAACGCAACCCGAGTTTTGACACGATCCTGAAGGTTATTCATGCGTTGGGCATCAAACTTCACGCAACGGCAACCTCGGCATCGGATCAACAGATCCGCTTCTGAGGTTAATCAATGAGATTGATCTGATTTCTCTGGTAATGGTGTATCGAAGGAGTTCGCTTAAAAAGTTGTCAATTTCGTAAGGCAATAAGCAAAGCACATTGCACCAGTCACAGCCAATCCTCTTCTCTTCATGACGCAATAAAATTGCTCCCTGCCTACAATGCTAAACTATAGTTTTGCGGTTTGTCATTCTGCCAAATTCAACACTATATCTCATCAGCTCTTTAGGATAAAAGTCCCATTACTCCATTAAATTTAAAGGCAAATGACTCATTGAAAATAAAAAATTAATGTGTACTATAGCAATTGCTTCGTTAGTTTTCCATTTATACCATTTACTGTTGAAACATTGGATTCATTTTTTATTGAACGAATCGCAAGTTTCTTTCTTTACAAATTATCGGCATAGAAAACTAATAATGCGGAGTGCAATGTTTTTTAAAATTTTAAATGAATGGGGGAAATATGAAATTAAATAAAATGTGCTTATCTTTGCTTGCGTGTGGAGTATTTTATAGTGCGCCTTCTATGTCAGCTTTTACTCTGACTTTCGAAGGTGTTGGAAATTCTGCTAATGTAAATGATTTTTATAATGGTGGAACTGATAGCCAAGGTAATTCAGGGACTAATTACGGAATCAGTTTTAATGGCCCAACATTGGGTCTTATTGATGAAGATGCGGGTGGAAATGGCAATTTTGCCAATGAACCATCACCTAATACGATTATGTTTTTCCAGGACGCAGATCACGCCATAATGAATATGAGTGCTGGCTTTAGTACTGGATTTTCTTTCTGGTACACATCCGCAACAAATGCTACGGTAAATGTATACGATGGCCTGAATGGTACTGGAACCTTGCTTGCCTCACTTAATCTGAATGCACAATACGCTGATAGCTGCGGGGGTGATCCATCTGGAGATTTTTGTAACTGGACTGCCGTAGGAGTTGGATTTTCTGGGATAGCTCACTCGATTGATTTTGGTGGCACAGCAAGTCTGACTGGTTATGATAACATCACTTTTGGCTCTGACACCCCAACCCCACCTGTTCCAGAACCAGAGACTTATGCCATGCTATTAATTGGATTGGGATTGTTAGGTTTTGCTACTCGCCGTAGAAAACAAAATATTTAGTCCGGTCGTATATATTCTTTCTCATAGAACCCACCTCGAAAGTGGGTTCTAAACGACGCCTGCAAAATGATTAATGTAAAACGGGGCAATTTTGATGTAACTGTATTTGCCGCGTGAAAGCAAGAATCAAAAATCAAGCCACGAAACAAGAAGAAACACTGCCGATACCAAACTTTAAAATTTAGCTACACAGTAATCCAACTGCCATTCATTAACAACATGGAAACCACAACGCAAACAGAAATTTTGTCCGTATCGTTACAATTCTTAGCTTCTCTATAGTCGCTTCTTTTAAAGAAACACCATTTTGCAATTAAAGAGCTATATCGCTGGCTTTCTTGAATCGCTTCCCTGCTACCCCCAACTTCCTTCCTCTGGGCATTCGTGTTTATAATCCCCAAATCCCGTCTGGCTTGTAACCCATGATCGACTACCAATACTTTCAGAAATCGCTCAATCATTTGCAGGCGCAATTTCTAAACTACCAATCGCTAGATCCGGCATTACCGAAGCTGATGCAGGAGGCGGTCGCGGAGTCGGTGATTCAGCGCTTAAGTGTGTTATGACTGCTTGTGAAAAGTGCTGAAGCGCTACTTGGTTGAAGTATTGGGTATTCCGGAAGTGCCGAACAGCCCAAAGCCGATTTTTCGATTGGCTGCTGAAAACAACCTGTTGCCTTCCGCTGTTGAGAGATGGCTGAATTATGCCAAAGCACGTACCCATACCACACACGATTACAGCGGCGAAAAAGCCAAAGCATGTTTGTCGCTGATGGACGATTTTATTCGCGATGCCGCTGCGCTCTATAAGTCGTTGAACAAACAGGACGACAATGCAAACGCTTGATATTACGCCGGATCAGCGCAAGGTCCTGCTTGATCTGCTGAATGATTCTGCCAGATATAACGATTTGGGCTTACGGTTCGCGCATCAAAGGAGCGGCACGCCCGCAATCCGATTTGGATTTGGCGGTTTTTGCATCCGCGGGGCAAAAACGAGCTGTCGCCGCATTGAAAGAAGCATTGGAAGAAAGTCAACTACCGTTTCGGGTCGATTTGTTCATCTGGGATGAAATTCCGGCGCAGTTTCGCGAAAATATTCAGCAGTCCCTCGATAAACAACCGGTCGACAAAAACACCATGCTTGAACTGGCTAAACCGTGGCAGCCGTGGCGCTCGGTCGCCACGTGGTACTTATGGCGCAGCCTGGATCCGCTGCCGGTAGCGTATTGAGTATGCCCTGGCAGCGGAGATTCAACTACACCGGTTTGATTAAAGCAAGGTCACGAACACGATAACCCAGCAAGATCAGCATACCGATGCCGAGCATCAGGTATGACGATGGTTCTGGAACAGGTGATACAAAATTTCCTGTACCGTCCGTTTGAAACCACCATGTTGCTTGTAAGAACCCATCCTCTTCGGATTCGCTATCACGGTAATCGATTTTATCGATACGGAGTACGCCATAATAACCGTCTAAAACATTTCTTACGACAACAAAGTCGCCGACTCCATCAGGATCACAGATTGCATCGCATAGACTCGGAGTTCTATCAGAAAAGCTAAAAATTGAAGCGTCCGTGATTTGAGAAATATCTGTTACACCAACCGCAAAAGCAACATCACTGTAATGAATCGGGGCATCACCCTCAGGATAAAAAAAACCGTCTATATATCCATGATGTAAGGATGTCGCTCCCCAATGAGAAGTAACGGAATGCACCCCGTCGCCAAATTTAATAGGTGTGCTAGAGGGGCCACCAGCACCCCCGTTAAAATAATACGATGTAGCGGTACCACTAATGACTGTAGCCTGCGCTGAAGACGCCATCAGTAATACTATTCCCGCAACCGCTAAAAACGTTCTGTAAAAGTTCATTTTTAATATCCTCCAATCTTAATAAAAGATAACACTGCGCCATAATCACCCAGATCACCCAGACTAATATAATTAGCTGACTATTAAAGTATAATCGTAACTTGCCTGTCAATCAGTTCTTCGTTCCAAGAGGCATTGAATTGCAATCCGCTGATTCAAGTGATATCAGTGCTGCTAATTTATGTAGCAAACAAATCAGTTTGCTTCCACAAACCTCCTTCTCCAAAGAATTCGTTATAATCTTTAAACTATAGAGATTTGCACCCCATGATCGACTACCAATACTTTCAGAAATCGCTCAATCATTTGCAAGCGCAATTTCTAAACTACCAATCGCTGGATCCGGCACTACCGAAGTTGATGCAGGAGGCGGTTGCGGAGTCGGTGATTCAGCGCTTTGAGGTATGTTATGACTGCTTGTGGAAAGTACTGAAACGCTACCTGGTTGAAGTATTGGGTATTCCGGAAGTGCCGAAGCGCGCACTCATACCATACACGATTACAGCGGCGAAAAAGCCAAAGCGTGTTTGTCGCTGATGGGCGATTTTATTCGCGATGCCGCTGCGCTCTATAAGTCGTTGAGTAAACAAGACGGCAATGCAAGCGCTTGATATTACGCCGGATCAGCACAAAATCCTGCTCGATCTGCTGAATGACTATCTGCCGGACGTGACGGTGTGGGCTTACGGTTCACGTATCAAAGGAACGGCACGCCCGCAATCCGATTTGGATTTGGCGGTTTTTGCAGCCACGGAGCAAAAGCGAGCTGTCTCCGCTTTGAAAGAAGCGTTGGAAGAAAGCCAGCTGCCGTTCCGGGTCGATCTATTCGTCTGGAATGAAATCCCGGCGCAGTTTCGCGAAAACATTCAGCAAGCGCATGTGGTTTTGGTCAATGCGCGTTCGTCATAGCATCCTCATTAGGGTTTATCATTCGGTTTTTACCAATTAACTGTCCACAAGATTCATGGAACCCATCTACTTCGACCACAATGCCACCACCCGCGTCGACGACGCTGTTTTAGAAGCGATGCTACCGTATTTCCAGCAGGCATTCGGTAATGCGTCGAGCCGTCACGGTTATGGGATCGTTGCGCGGCGGGCGATCGATAAGGCGCGCAAGCAGGTGGCGGAAGCGGTTGGAGTGCAGCCGGTGCAAGTGATTTTCACCAGCGGCGGTTCGGAGGCGAATAATCTGTTTGTGCGCGGCGCGGTGGATAGTTTGAAACTGGGGAATCTGTTCATCAGCGCGATCGAGCATCCGTGCGTGCTGAAACCGGCGCAGGCGATTGCGCGACGCGGTTGCGATCCTTGGCCGTTGCAGCAGCTGGCGGTCAATGCGGACGGGCAAGCCGATGTGGCGGCTGCCGCTGCGGCGATGCAAACCAATAAACCGGGATTGGTATCGGTGATGCTGGCGAATAACGAAACCGGCGTGATCCAGGATGTCGCCGCCATTGCCGAGCTGGCGCGTTCGCATGGCGCTTACGTGCACACCGACGCAATTCAGGGGCTGGGCAAAATTCCGGTCGATTTCGCCGCGTTGAAAGTCCATGCGATGACGTTATCCGCGCATAAAATTTACGGCCCGAAAGGCGCGGCGGCATTGATCGTCGACAAGCGCTTGCTGTTGAAGCCGTTGATTTACGGCGGCGGGCATGAAAACGGCTTGCGTTCCGGCACCGAGAACGTCCCGGCGATTGCCGGTTTCGGCGTGGCATGCGAATTGGCCGTCGCGCGCCTGACGGAAACCGCGCAGCACGTTGCCAAGTTGCGTGATCGGCTGGAAACCGGGTTGACCGGTATGGGCGCGGCGATTTTCGGTAAGGATGCGGCGCGCATTCCGAATACCTGTTATTTCGCGCTGCCGGATATCGAGGGCGATACATTGGTGGTCAAGCTCGACAAGGCCGGTTTTGCCGTTGCTGCCGGAGCGGCGTGTTCCAGCGTGAATCCGGGGCAAAGCCATGTGTTGAGCGCGATGGGTGTTGATCCGATGCTGGCGCGGTGCGCGGTGCGCGTGAGCCTGGGCCGCGACAATACGCCGGAGCAAGTCGACGGCTTTTTGCGCGCGACGCAACGCATTGTTGCGGAATTGCGGCAAATTGGCAGCATTTCGTTTTAAAAACGCATCGCGGCGATCAAACTTCGCTACAATGCCGGTTTGATAGAGACGCATCAAACCATCCAGCCATGACCCATCCAACCGCGAAACCGATCAAAGCCATCATTCTCAGCGCCGGACAAGGACGGCGGCTGCTGCCGCTAACCGAAAACATGCCGAAATGCCTGCTACCGGTCGCCGATAAGCCGGTGCTGGCGTGGCAGATCGACGCACTGCTCGCGGCCGGAATCCGTAACATCACCGTCATCACCGGTTTCCAGGTAGGATTGATCGAAGAATTGCTGCAACAACGTTACGCGCAACACCCCGGCATCAAAATTCTGTTCAATCCTTTTTACGAAGTGGCGGATAATCTGGCAAGCTGCTGGATCGCACGCGGCGAAATGGATGGCGATTTTCTGATTCTGAACGGCGATACCGTAATCGAAGCTGCGCTGCTGGATAAGGTCTTGAATTCGCAGACCGCGCCGATTACACTCAGTGTCGATTTCAAGGATAGTTACGACGCCGATGATATGAAAGTGCAACTGGATGCTGAAGGCTGGGTTCAACAAGTCAGTAAAATCGTGCCGCCGCATCAGGTTAACGCGGAATCCATCGGTTTGATTTATTTTCGCGGCGACGGTGTGCGGCTGTTCCGGCAAGCGGTTGAAGAAGCGTTGCGTCATCCGGCGGAGCTGAAATCGTGGTATTTGTCGATTATCGACCGGCTGGCCAAGCAACATCAAGTCAATTCCTGTCCGATCAACGGGTTACGTTGGTGCGAGATCGACTTCATTGAAGACTTGTCGCGAGCCGGCATCATTTTCAGTCAATAATTTCGTATGACGCAACACACGATCCCATCAGAATTCAACGCCACGATGCGCAAATTCGGCGCGCCGCAGACGATCATCCGCTCGTATCAATATTGGTCGGTAATGCTGCGCCCGGCGCAAGCGACATTGGGTGCGTTGGTGTTGGCCGCGCACGAACCGGTCACGGCATTTTCACAGCTAAGCCCAGCGAGCTTCGCCGAGTTGCACGGCGTCACACGCGACATCGAAGCAGCACTGACTCAAGCATTCCACTACGACAAAATCAATTACCTGATGCTGATGATGGTCGATCCCGACGTGCATTTTCACGTGCTGCCGCGCTATGCGCAGCCGAAAACCTTTGCCGGACTCGAATTTACCGACACCGGCTGGCCGACAGTGCCGAATCTGAGTCACATCAACGCCACCGGCTCCGCCGTCAATCAACAACTCATCGAACACCTACAGTCTTTTTGGCCATGAGCGATACCGGACAACCGGCTGCAACCGGAGAAAACAAGCCTTACGTCAAGGAATTCCCGCTGCGGGAAGCGCATCATCTGGTACGCGATTTGATGACGCCGAATCCGTGGATTTACTGGACCGATTTTCTGTTTCACATCACCCTCGGCTGGGCAGCGTATTTCACCGCGCTGTTTTCTCCGCTGTTTTCATTGTGGCAATTGGGCAGCTTTGTGGTCGCGGTGCTGGCATTGTACCGTTCGGCGATTTTCGTGCACGAGCTGGCGCATTTGAAAAAAGGCACATTCCGCAATTTCCGCCTGGTTTGGAACATCATCTGCGGCGTGCCATTTATGATTCCGTCGTTTACCTACGACGGTGTGCACAACGATCACCACAAGCCGGATGTTTACGGTACGACTGCCGACGGCGAATATCTGCCGTTCGCCACGCGCAAACCGGCAGAAATGGTGGTTTACGTGTTGCTGTCGTTTTTGATCCCGGTTGCATTGGCGGCACGTTTCGTACTGTTGACGCCGGTTTCGTATCTGATTCCGCCGTTGCGCAAAATTGTGTGGGAACGCGCGTCGTCGCTGACCATCGACCCCACCTACCGGCGCGCGCCGGATGCGATTCGCAACGATCTCAACTGGCAACAGCAAGAACTCGGCGCCTTCATATTTGGCGCCAGCGTCATCGCATTGGTCTGGTTCGGTGTATTCCCGGTGTCGGTGCTGGTATTGTGGTACCTGATCGCGGTATCGGTATTCATTCTGAATTCACTGCGCACGTTGGCAGCGCATGCTTACCGCAATCCCGGCGACCGCAAAATGACGTTGCCGGAACAATACCTCGATTCAGTCAATATTCCCGGCAATATCCTGGTCACGCCGCTATGGGCGCCGGTCGGGCTGCGTTACCACGCCACGCACCATTTGTTCATGAGCATGCCGTACCACAATCTCGGTAAAGCGCAGCGTCGCCTGGTCACCAAGCTGACCGACAACTCGCAGTACATCAAGACTCTCCGCAGCGGTCTTTGGCCGGCGCTCAAGCAGATTTGGCGCGAATCGTCGGAAGCTGCCGCGAAAGCTTCACAGCAGCAACACAGCTGATGCGGCAAGCGCTTGCAGCAACTGATAATGTGCAATCCTTAACGACCAAGCTGGTATTGCTGCGGCACGGGCAAAGCATCTGGAACCGCGACAAAATCTTCACCGGCTGGAGCGATGTGGCCTTGAGTCCGAAAGGCGAACAGGAAGCCAGGCGAGCCGCCTTGCTGCTGCAACAAGCGGGTTTCACTTTTGATCTGTGCTTTACTTCAATGCTGCAGCGCGCCACGACGACGGCGCATATCGTGCTGGAAACCATGCAGCTCGACATTCCGGTTATACAAAACTGGCAGCTGAACGAACGCCATTACGGCGCATTGGAGGGGATGGCGCGCTGGCCGGCCATTAAGCAATTCGGCGTCTGGCCGATTCTCGGTTGCCAAATCAAATTTGACGCCATGCCGCCAGTGTTGCACCGCGACGATATCCGATATCCCGGTCATCAGCGGTTGTATCACGGCATCGACCCGGCGCTGCTGCCGGCTGGCGAGAGCATGCAGCAAACACGCGCGCGCCTTGCGCCCTATTGGCTCGATACCATTTTGCCGGAAATCCGGCACGGCAAGCGTATTCTAATCGTTTCCCACCGCAATACTTTACGGGTGCTGCGGATGCTGCTGGATCAACTGACGCCGTTGCAAGTGATGAAGCAAAAATTTGCGACTGGACGGCCCTTGGTGTACGAACTCGATCGTCATGGCCAAGCATTGCGGCATTATTATGTCGATCAATTGACTTGATCGGATTTGACCTCGTATGCCGGTCATTCATAGCTTTCCCCCGGTTGCGGGAAGCAATGTCAGAATTCTGATTCTTGGCAGCATGCCGGGCGAAGCTTCACTGACTGCCAACCAATATTATGCCCACCCGCGCAATGCATTCTGGCCGATCATGGCACCGTTGCTGCAAATCCAATCCGATGCGCCGTATCACCAAAAATTAGCCGCGCTTCGATCGTCTCCCTTTGCACTCTGGGATGTGCTTAAATCCTGCAAGCGAACCGGCAGCCTTGATTCCAGCATCGAAGCCGACACCCAAAGAATCAATGATTTTCAGTCATTATTTACCCAACACCCGGCTATCACGCATATTTTCTTTAATGGCGGAAAAGCCGAAACCTGCTTCAAACGCTATGTCCTATCGGCGAATAATCTGGAACGCATAACGCTGTCGCGCTTGCCATCGACCAGCCCTGCCAATGCCCGGTTACCGCTTGAAGACAAGGCTGAAATCTGGCATGAAGCCATTAACCGGGCGTTGGCAGCCGATGCTCTGATCCCGTAAACACAAAACGGGAATACTTGACGTCCGAGTATGGAATACGTTTAACTAATACCTGCAATGAAATAAATTTCTAAGGAAACGCTGATTAATTGACTATACGAGCGAATCACTTCATTGCGCGGCACTCACTTCTTCGCCTATCTTGTTGATATGTCTCGATTGCTGCGTTCCGTGCGCCTCGTGCTTTATCTCGTTCGTCGAATTAATCAGAGCTTCCCTAACAAAATACAAGGGGAATTCGCAAAATGAAAAAACTCGTCATTATTGCTTTTGTCATATTTGCAGCCGGATACGTGGCGCTGATGATTCAATATTTTTAATGCGGCTTTTTACATCAAAAGGGCATATAAACGCATTGCATGTTAACAAAAAACCTGCATGACTGATGCCGTCAATCAAGCGGGAGGTCTTCCGCGTGGATATATGCCCCTGTTTAACGTCAATTGCCTGCTGTTTGTCTTCCTTGCTTTGGCAACCCTGGTATTGCATTCTCAAATCAATCAGTATGAGCCCATCGGACCCGATATCCGAAACGGCAACTGGAAATACCATCCGGCGCACGGCAATCACGCCGAAATCTCCGGCAATATCCTCACCATTTATTCCGACGACGCAAAAGCTGGCATCAGCGTGCAGCACGATTTATTTCCAGTCAAACCAGGCGCCATGATTCTGGTATCTGCCGAGGTTAAATGCATCCATGTCGTTCCAGGTAAACAATCCTGGAATAAAGCCAGAATTTTGCTGGCGCAAAATGACGGGGTAGCGGATCGTTGGGAATTGCCGCACACCGTTGTCCAATTGTCGGGCGACAAGGACTGGAAAACTTATCGAGCGGCTTTTCCAATTGCCGGTGATACGCAATCGATTAGCCTGTATGCGCAATTAAGTCAAGCAACCGGGCTTATGAAAATCAAAAATGTGCAGGTTTTCCCGGTTCTGGAAAATGAAGTTTACCCGGTGGTAAAAAAAGCAGTCTTAACTGCATGGGGCTTCTTTTTCTTGCTTCTGGCCGGGTCATTGCTTTTCACCCGCGAGCAAACCATTGTTCTTCGCGTGCTGTTGCTGGCCGCTTTGATTTCCATACTGGCAGGCACAACGCTCCCCAACGATATCAAGATTGCATTATTAGACGGAATCAGCACGCTGATCAATGCGGAAAGCGAAGCTTTCAAAGCGGCGATCCCGTGGGATTTGGATAAAACCGGCCATGTATTTTTCTTTTTTTTATTAGGGTTGATACTTCGTGTGATGATGGCAAACGGACCAACCTTCCAAATCATAGCCGTCATCCTGATGCTGGCGGCTGGCACCGAAATAACACAGTTATATATTGAAGGGCGAACACCGCTGCCGAGCGATTTTTACATTGACGCCGCAGGTGCCGCCGTCGGCATCGCTTTGGCGGCTTTCCTAGAGTTCATCGGGAAAAGGGTTGTTACTGCCGGGAAATAAGCCGAAATGATTTTATCCTGCCGCGCTCTCCATCAGCGTTTCCCTAGCGGAGAGCGTTGCTCAGAACTTCACCCGCACACGATATTTGAGTGTGGATGAAGCCTCGGCCGGCACGGTCACTTTCCATTCTGCGGTATTGCTCACCGGTTTATGGTGGGAATGGCTTTCTTCCAGTATTTTCCAGTCACCTGGGATCGGTTCTTGCACAATGACTTCAACAGCCTCCGGCTTGGCATTCTTGATCACAATTTCATACGCGCTTTCAAATTGATTGACATTGTTACCTATGTTCAAACTTTTGAAATCAATTTGTTTTTTGGTGGCGGTCACATCAAACGACTGCCCCAATTTGATCCGCACCGTTTCGTTTTTGGGTGTGTGATCGATGCCGTCTTCGCCGACAAATTGCGCATTCCCGGTTTTATCACGCTTATACACCCGGATCACGCCCTTGGGTAACGGCATACCCAGCCGGTCTGCTTGTTTATTGTCGAATAATACAATCACGCTCGCTTTATTTTTCTGCCCTAGATCGCCATGCCCGGAGAAATAATAATAATCACTGCCGGTCAGAATAAGCTCCTTGCGAACCGGGATATCTGACGCATTCAACAACGCAACTTGCTTGGTTTGGTTTTCGTGAATGGTTGTCAATCTGTCCAGGCTGTATAAGTGATATTCCATCAACGGCTCTTGGGCCATTGATGGTGCTGCCGCATCCATCGCACCTTTCGCATACATCGCCAGCGGCCTTACAACTTCATCTTGCACCCGGTTAACATCGCCAGCCACCAATTGCACTTTTGCATTGGCATAGCTGGTGCCGCTGGTATTAACCAACGTGACCCAGCCGGATAGATCCATCCGCTCATCGCGATCGTTCAATTCCGCGACGTAATCCGCTTTCCAAGATAAACCGCCGGTCAAATAACTGAGTTCGAGTTTTTGCGCGGATTGACCGGTAATAGTACCCTGCATGACTAACGTGGGACGATCCCGCAAATTGCCGGGCACATTCTCGAAGGTGATTCTACCCGGCGTCCCGGTTTCGATGCGATCGGCAAATTTAAGCACCACCCCTTCATTGACAGCCAATACCGTAGCGCTTTCTTTAGTTTCCACGCCGGTAGCCGGATTAACTCTCATCACAGACACCGTCTTTCCTGCATATTTATTGAGAAGGCTCTGCGGCGTCAGCAAGTCAAAATTGAAATTCTGTTCCAAGACCGTGAGACCGGTTGGATCAACGATGCTCCGAAGCAGCGCGGTTTCCGGCCGGATCAACGCGCTGACATCGCGCCAGGCCAAATTAAACTCGCCATTGGCAATATCGATATGGCGAAAATCTTTAACCAGCGCCAAGTCATTGTTATAAATAGTGACAGCCACCGATTTCTGATCTTTCAGAGTGCTTAACAACTCACTGGAATCGGCCATCGCGCTTGCGAAAGCGTAAACCCATGCACAACCGATGGTAATAAAAACCTTACTAATCTGGCGATGGTTTCGGATTATTTTCACGGAGAGCGGCTTGTCTATTCGTATTATTTGTCAGGTTTAGGCCGTTCGAAAGATAAAACTTTTGCGGTTGGCGCATTTTCAAGCGTTTTAAGGATTTCTTTGGGTTCTTGGAGCACTTTCAGCAGTCCGTTTTCTCCAAGAACATTGGCCCACATTTTCTGGGATATTTGTAAACAGGCAGCCATCGGATTATTTGCTTGCTTGCGAATTTGATCGACTTGCCACTGCAAGCCGTTCATACGCTGCTTTAAATGCGATGGCGCTTGAGCTATCAGGTCATCGATCATTTGTTGCCGCATGGCTTCGAATTTCTCTGGTTCGTGCTGAGCCAGCTGCGACCACTGATCAAAGTCAAAATCTGGGGCTTTTTCTTCTTCCATAGAATTTAATTAGCAACTCATCCTTAACGAATATGCTTGCTCTTGATTGGCGATACTCGCTGAAATTAATCGATAAAGCCAGTAAAAACTTTAATACCGGAATACCCAAGTTGCCGGACTTATTCGATAAAAGTCCAAACCGCCGATGCGTTATTATATGCGAAAAATAAAAAAGCCGGAGTCAGTGCTAAATGATATCCGGCTTTTTCGATTGAAACAGCTTTGTTGAATCGTTATTTGAACTGATCCGCCAAACCCGAGAGCATTTTAACTTTCTCAGTCATCGCCCGGCTTGAAGTCGATAATTTTTCCACCAATTGCCCGTTATGCTGAGTGACTTCGTCAATCTGCGAAATCGCTTGATTGATTTGCTCGATGCCGTTGGCTTGCTCCATCGACGATTGGGTAATTTCACCGACGATATCGGAAATTTTCTTGACGCTGTTGGTAATCATTTTTAATGATTCAGCGGATTGATTGACGAGCTGCGTACCGCCCTCCACCTTAGCCACGCTATCGTTAATAAGATCTTTGATCTGTTTTGCGGACTCTGCACTACGCCCCGCCAAAGTACGCACTTCGTTAGCAACGACTGCAAATCCCCGTCCTTGCTCTCCGGCTCGTGCTGCTTCTACAGCCGCATTAAGCGCTAATAAATTGGTCTGAAAAGCAATCTCATCGATGACATTGGTAATATCGGCAATTTTCTTGCTGCTTTCGTTAATTTGCGACATTGCCTGAATGGTGCTGGAAACCACATCACCGCTTTTCTCAGCTTGGTTGCGCGCTTCCATAACTAACACATTGGCTTGTTTCGCGTTTTCAGCATTCTGTTGAACGGTTGAGGTGATTTCTTCCATGCTGGAAGCGGTTTCTTCCAAACTAGATGCTTGGTTTTCCGTACGGCCAGACAAATCAACGCTACCTGTAGCAATATCATCCGCAGCATTTTCCAGAACA
This sequence comes from Nitrosomonas sp., assembly GCA_019745325.1. Taxonomy (GTDB): domain Bacteria; phylum Pseudomonadota; class Gammaproteobacteria; order Burkholderiales; family Nitrosomonadaceae; genus Nitrosomonas. The sequence continues at coordinate 83,454 of JAIETK010000001.1, forward strand.
ACCGATGATTCTTTCACCCGGCCAATTGCGGTACGGAGTTTTGCGGCTTGAAATATTTGCGCATATTCTAACTGTCCCAGTTCATCGGTGCGTCCGCTATAAATGAAACGCGCCACCGGATCGTTAGCGATTTTCTCAGATTTCGCAGCCAGTGCCCGGAGCGGACTCAGCAGCTGGTGAATCACTGCAAAACTGATCATGCCGCCTGTTGCAAAGCCGATTAACGCAAAAAGCAATGAAATCTGTTGCGCCACTGCCAGCCCGGTAAACAGCAACGCAAAAACACCCGTCACTGCCAACGCTATTTTGGTCGAAATTCCCATCGGAAATCGTGTGAGCTTGACCGCATCCAATTTGGAACGCTTTTTGTCGTCCGGTGATTTTTTGGACATGATCTTCGCGTACAACGCTTCCGCCCGATCTATCCAGATTTTCTCAGCTTTAACCCGGACCGATTGATAACCGATGATTTTACCGTCTTCATACTGCGGACTGGCAAAAGCATCGACCCAGTAATGATCGCCGCTTTTATGGCGGTTTTTGACCATTCCCATCCACGGATTTCCCGCTTTAAGCGCTTCCCACAGCATCGCATAGGCTTCCGGCGGCACATCGGGGTGACGGATGATGTTGTGATTTTTATTCTCGAGTTCTTCCCAAGTGTAACCGCTCATCCGCATGAAATCTTCGTTCACCGATGTGATCGCACCTTTCATGTTGGTTGTCGAGATAATCACACAATCGTTATTCATCCCCATATCACGTTGGGTTACGGGTTCATTAATTCTCATAGCATATTCTCACTCTAATGGACAAGAAAGGTAGGTTTTTTCTTACGACAAAAACTTCAATAACTTTAGTTCTTGGCTATGTTAAAAGAGAAAAAATAATGAAATGTACAGAATAACAGGAAGAAACGAGCTTATTCAGTCGACATCCATCTGAGAATCGGCAATGAATTTCTAAATCTAGCTTGCAAAAGCCAAACAAAAAACTCTTGAAGAAAATGATTACATATTTGTAGGAATAATATTAAATCAGCTTTCAGAAGCTCTTTCGGGTATACGCTTCACATAAAAAGCCAAAACACTGCCAATAACGACTAGCATCACTTTCTGCCAAAGTTCCGGAACAATCAGAATGGAACTACCGAATGAAATTGCCATCAATAAATAAGCCCAGCGCTTAACGCGGGGTGGAATACTGTGATAAAGCTGCCATTCACGGATAATCGGCCCGGCGATGCGATTTTCCAGCAATTTCCGGTGAAAGCGCTCCGATCCTCGCGCAAAACAGGCAGCCGCTAATAAAACAAAAGGAGTGGTCGGCAATACCGGCAAGATGGCGCCCAATACCGCCAGGAATAAAGCTAAAAATCCCGCGCCCAAATATAACAACCGGATGAACGGCGATTCATGCAAGCACAACAAGTCCGCCGATTGCAAATCTTCGGCCAGTTGCACATTCTGATTTGAATCACTCGGCTCAGTCATACGCATTTGCAATGGATCAGTTTCATGAATGATTTGAAAAAGGACCATGAATTATTGCCAGTTAGACAATATAAATCAAGCACTATCAGCACGCGATATCGCCTGAAAACTAACCCTGAAAAAGAAGCGGCGTTACCGGCTATAATATTAAAGCGCTATTCATCCATATTAACCAGATTTATTTTATTGTTGAGGACACTATGAAGAAGACAAAAACATTGTTGAATTTTATGATCATCCTGCTTGCTTTGGCGATACCGCAAGCGGCCTTTTCTTATAAGGACTCAGCCAGCAACAGCGCGGACGATCCCGCATTTCAGAAAATTGATACCAAAGTCGGTACCGGAGAAGAAGCGGAAATCGGTAAAACCGTCAATGTGCACTATACCGGCTGGCTATATGATGAAGATGCCCCAAACAAGAAAGGCCCCAAATTTGACAGCTCGCATGATCGTAAAGATCATTTCTCATTCATGCTGGGCGCCGGACGGGTGATCAAAGGCTGGGATAAAGGCGTTCAAGGTATGAAAGTCGGCGGACAGCGCACATTGATCATCCCGCCATCGATGGCCTATGGCTCACGTGGCGCGGGCAATATCATTCCGCCGGATGCCACGTTGATTTTTGAAGTGGAACTCATCGGTTTAAAATCCGGCGCGTATCACTAGCCTTGGTCTGAAGATTCATTCGCCCAGCGGATGAATCTTCGGTTAAGCGATGCCCATTGTCACTAACCTGATCGCTTCACAGTAACGGAGCAAATTTCACCGTCGCTTGCTGATTACACCGGCATCCAAATTGATCAACCCGCTGCAGAAATTGAGGGAGTTCCATGATGACTTCAAGCGGACAGCAGCTTCAACATAAACGGCTTCGCCGCCTCGCCATCGGTCTTGGCGTCGTCAGCGCGCTGATTGCGCTGCTGGCCGCGCTCGCCGTGTTCTGGTTACCCGGTTTTGCCAAATCGCAACTGGAAACACGCTTAGCCGAGATGCTCCAGCGGCCGGTTAGCATCGCCGCACTGGAACTCAAGCTGCATACGCTCGAGTTGATTATTCACGATTTCCAAATCAACGACCGCGCGTCTTCTCCGGAAACACCCGCTCCGCTGCTATCATTCCGGAAACTGCATGTCGACTTGAGCATTGAATCGCTTAAGTACCGCGCTCCTGTTGTTTCTGCAATAACGCTCACAAATCCGCAAATACGCTTAATCCGCGAAACCAATGGGCAATTCAATATTGCCGATTTGCTGGAAAAATTTACCAAAACCGGCGATGAAACTACCGAAACAAGCGAACAAGCCAATCAATTTTCTGTCAGCAATATCAGCATTCACGATGGGCGCATCGAGTTGATCGATCGCGTTAAAAACAGCGAACATGTCGTCTCGGAAATAAACTTGAATATCCCTGCCGTCGCTCGCTTGAATGGCGCCGAAACCGGCTGGATAGAACCGCAATTCAATGCCAAGATCAATGCCGCACCGGTTTCACTGACCGGTAAATTACAACCCTTTACCACAAAACAAGAAGTCACACTGGATTTAAAATTCGATGCGATCGACATCGCGCATTACAAGCCTTACTTATCGCTGCCGCAAGGCCTACAACTGCTGACCGGCTACTATGACGGCGCTTTGACCTTCAATATCAATCAACAACCCGATCAAGCGCCAAAGTATCTGCTCAACGGCACCACCACACTACGGCAACTCACTTTCAGTAATAACGCGGTGGCAACCCCGTATCAAGCCGGAATGCAGAAGCTCGAAATCGCTTTCGCAAAAACCGATCTTACGGGAGCAACACCATTCCGCGTCCGGTTAAACAGCCATCAAATCGCCTTGACCCGTCAAGGCGACAATGAACCGGCGCTGGCGCTGGGCAAGTTGAGCATCAATAACCTCGGCATCCATGCAAATAAACAACGTATTACATTGGGCGACATCGTGCTGGATGACTTCAAAGCTTCATTCCGGCGCGATGCGCAAGGCGCGATCGATATTGCCAAGCTATTCAGCCCCGATACCGGAACCGGACCGGAAGCCAAAGTTACCGTTGCAGCAGCATCACGCATCCCGGTACCACTACGCAAGCCTTCCCCTGGCTCACGCAGCGCGATAACCGCCGAGAGTCAGCCTGCTGCACCGGCCACTGCCAGTGCTCAGGCAACATCGAGCAACAAACCTTGGACACCGCAGATTAAAAGCATTCAGCTCAACAACGCCGCGCTCCGCTTCGAAGATCTTTCGCTGGCCAAAGTCACACCGATGATTATCGATTCGTTGAACGTAAGCTTCGAAAACATCGACCCGGAAGGTGCAAGTCCGCTCAATCTCGCTTTGCAAGGACAAGTCAATCAGCATGGCAGCATTAAAGCCAACGGTTCTCTCGCATGGTCGCCGCTGGCTGCCGATTTGTCGCTCGATCTCAATTCCGTGGATATTGTGTCCTTGCAAGGCTGGCTAGGCGATCAATTGACCGCATTATTGACGAGCGGAGATGTTTCCTTTAGCGGAAATGTTAAAGCCGGTGGAGATCCGTTGAAAATTGAGATCAAGGGCCAAAGCAAGCTGGCCAATTTCAATCTGATTGATAGCCAAAAAGCACACGATCTGCTGCATTGGAAAAAACTGGATATCGCCCAGCTCGATTTTGTCAGCGATCCCCTTCGCGTCAATATCGGCGCTATTCATCTGGGTGATTTCTATGCGCGCATGACCATCCTGCCGGACGGCACCCTCAACCTGAAACAAATTTTCCGCCAGGAACAGAAAGCGCCGGACAACGTGGCGGGCACTACTGCCGCAAGCGCTCCACCGGCCGGTGCCAAACATCAAGCGCCAATTCATATCGATAAAATTTTTCTGCAAAATGGCAGTATCAAATTTAACGATCGCTTCATCAAACCGAATTACCATGCCAACCTGACCGCGCTTGCCGGCCAAATCGGCCCGCTATATCCGGGCAAGTCCGGCAAAATCGATATTCGCGGCATGGTCAGTAAAACCGCACCATTGCAAATCAGCGGCACGATTGATCCTTTCAGCGCCGAACTGCTGCTGGATATCGTTGCGCAAGTGAAGGACATTGATCTGCCGCCGCTAAGCCCCTATTCGGCAAAATATATCGGTTATGCGATCGAAAAAGGCAAACTGTCCGCGGACGTAAATTACCAGGTCGAGAACGGTGCGTTGACCGCCGATAACAAAATCTTTCTGGATCAATTCACCCTCGGCGAAAAAATCGACAGCGAAGCCGGCGGATCGCTTCCGATCAGCCTGGCAATCGCACTATTGAAAAACCGCCGCGGTGAAATCGATATTCACCTGCCGCTCAAAGGATCGATCAATGACCCCGATTTCAATCTCGGGGACATTATTTTTCAGGCATTGATCAATCTGATTACCAAAGCGATCACTTCGCCGTTCTCGCTGCTCGGTTCGGTTATGGAAGGTGGCGAAGAGCTTTCGGAAATCCCGTTCACACCTGGTTTCGCCACCATTGATGAAGCATCCATGCAACGGCTGCAAGCCCTGTCTGACGTGTTAAAAGACCGGCCATCGCTGCAATTGGAAATTTCCGGCCACTTCGATCCGGTAAACGATCATGAAGGACTCAAACATGCCATTCTGCAGAACACCATTAAAGCGCATAAATTGGCGGACGATGCCAAGAAGGGTATTGCCGGCGGCACCATCGCGCAACTGGCGCTAACGCCGGAAGACTATAATAAATACCTCGAAATCGCTTACAAAAAAGAAAATTTCGAGAAACCCAAGAACGCCATCGGTCTGGCAAAATCCCTACCAAGCGCTGAAATGGAACAATTGATGCTGGCGCATATCACCATCCATGACAACGACCTGCAAGTTTTGGCGGAAAATCGCGCCATCGCTGCAAGGGACTGGCTCATTGAGAACGGCGGGATCAGCGGCGATCGGATTTTTGTCGTCGGCAGCCACGAGGATACCGGCAGCGAACAGCACCCGGGTAGCCGGGTTGAGTTTATATTGAAGTGAGGCTGTGTTTTCCAGTCACTCGCTATTGAATGAATATTTGTCAGTGAATTATGAACTATCGATTCTTTTGGAAACCGCTATCTCGGATCTTGTCCATTAGCCTATTTATAGTTTTTCCGGCGCATTCCCATGCCGCCGAACCTGTCGCCATCAAACCGCATGAGCAACCGGATGCTTGTAACCCCGATATTCCGCAAATCCGTGTAACCGTGAACGGCGTGAAATCGGGCGGCGTGCTCAATGTCGAGTTGTACCACGACCCGGATTATTTTTTGTTTAAAAAAGGACGATCACGGAAAGTCCGCACCCCGGCCATCAAAGGACGACAAAAAGTCTGCATGAACTTGATCCAATCCGGCACCTACGCCGTGGCGGCCTACCAGGATATCGACGGCAACCGCAAATTAAAAAAACAATGGAATCAGCTCCCGCTCGAGCCGTTCGGTTTATCGAACAATCCCGCACAGCGCTTCGGTTTTCCCCGGTTCAGTGATTCGGCTTTCACTACCGGCCGCTTGGGCGCGGATATCGCAATCGATCTGAAACAACCGGTTGATCCCTGATGCCATGCGCATGCTCAGCAATTTTTTGATTATCCTGCTGGCCGCTTATTTATTCTTGGTGCTGCTGGTATATTGGGTGCAATCTCATCTGGTTTACTTTCCGGACAAGCAGCTCAGCAATACGCCCGGCGCGCTCGGACTGAAATACGCTTCGACCAGCATCCCAACCAGCGATGGCGAAACCTTGCATGGCTGGTGGGTGCCGGTGGCGGATGCCAAAGGAACGGTGCTGCTGTTCCACGGCAACGCCGGCAATATTTCTCATCGTATCAACTACCTGACGATGTTTAGCAAGCTCGGCTACAACACCTTATTACTCGATTATCGCGGCTACGGCCAAAGCAGCGGCAAACCGTCGGAATCCGGCACCTATCTGGACGCACAAGCGGCCTGGCGTTATTTGACTGAAACCAGAGACATTGCGCCGGAACGCATCGTTTTATTCGGCGAATCGCTCGGCGGCGCAGTAGCCGCGTGGCTGGCGGCCAAGGAAAAGCCGGGGTTACTGGTGCTGGCTTCGGCATTTACTTCCATCCCGGAACTAGCGGCGGAATTTTATCCTTTTTTACCGGTGCGCTGGATCAGCCATTTTGAATACAATACGTTACAAGCCTTGCAAGCAGTTCATTGCCCGGTTTTTATCGCGCATAGCCCGCAAGATGATATTGTGGCTTTTCATCATGGCCAGCGGCTGTTTCAAGCCGCTCATGAACCCAAGCAGTTTCTGGAACTGGAGGGCAGCCACAATACCGGCTTCATATTCATGCAACCGGTATGGAAAAAAGCGTTGGGCATTTTCATGGACGAGCAGCTCAATGTTCGCCATTAACGGTTGCAGCACCGGATTTCCGGCATATCCAATTGAATTGGTGATTGCTGGCGATATTGAAACAATTTTCTGATAACAACACCATGAATTCATTACCGGAAGATCTTGAGCAGACAATGACCGATATCGCAGCCGAAACCGGACAACACCTGGCCGCTCATGGCTGGATGCTGGTAACGGCCGAGTCTTGCACCGGCGGCTGGACCGGACAGGCAATCACCGCGATCCCCGGCAGTTCGGCTTGGTATGAACGCGGCTTCATCACTTACAGCAACGCTTCGAAACACGAAATGCTCGGCGTGCAACAAAGTACGCTGGATCAGTTTGGCGCGGTGTCGCCGCAAACCGCAACGGAAATGGCAGCGGGCGCGCTTAACCGGAGCCGCGCCCACATCAGCGTAGCCATCACCGGCATTGCCGGGCCGGATGGCGGCACGGACGGAAAACCGGTCGGAATGGTCTGCTTCGGCTGGGTGCACAGAAACGGCCTGGCACGGCAGGAAACACATTATTTCAACGGAAATCGCGAAGCCATCCGCGGCCAGGCAGTTATCACCGCATTGCAAGGCATCTTGAACCTGATCGATGAAACCCCTTTGACGGCCTGATGCGCATAACCATTACCCGATGAATAACCTTGTTTCTCTACTCAAAAGGCACGATGTCTTTTTCTCGCTGCTGCTGATCAGTATTTTCCTGGTCGCGGCGGGAATCTATGCCGACCGTTTGCATTCCCGCTATAGCCAGCGTGAATTGCACAGTTCGATGCTATCCCGGTTGAGCCTGTTGCGCGCCAATCTCGAAGGAAAAATCACCAGCAATGCGCAGTTAGTCCAGGGATTGGTCGCTTCCATTTCCGTTGAGCCGGATCTATCACAGGAAAAATTTGCCGGCCTGGCGCGGCATCTGTTTAACGAACAGTCGCAACTGCGCAATATCGGCGCCGCACCTGATCTCGTTATTCGTTATATGTATCCGATCCAGGGTAATGAAGCGGCGATCGGTCTTGATTTCCGGAAGCATCCGGAGCAACTCGATGCGGTGTTACAGGCGCGCCGCAGCGGCGGCCTGGTGCTGGCCGGCCCCCTTGACCTGGTACAAGGAGGACTCGGTTTGATCGCGCGCATCCCGGTATTTACGGATGCCCCTGAAACCGGCAACCCGGCATTCTGGGGCGTAATTTCCGCAGTCATCGACATTGACCGGTTGTATCAAGCCAGCAATTTGCCGGATTTCGCCAGGGAGTTCGATATCGCCATACGTGGCAAGGATGGATTGGGCAAGGACGGCGAGGTATTTTTCGGCGCTACGGAAATTTTCGAACAGCAACCACTGCTGCTGGATATCGCCTTGCCAACGGGTTCGTGGCAAATGGCGGCAATTCCGAAAGGCGGATGGTCTGCTGCAAACGGTGAACAACTTCTCTTCCGCTTGGGATTGATTGTTGCCGGAGCGATGATACTGTTGCCATTGATCATCATCGGTAAATTTCACCAAAAGCGGCTGGCAAGCGAAGCCCGCCTTAATACACTGTTCGAGATGTCACCGGTCGGGATTGCTCTCAACGACTACCGCAGCGGAAAGTTTCTTGAAGTCAATGACGCCTTGCTGGCGCCGACCGGCTATACCCGCGCGGAATTATTGAATCTTACCTATTGGGATATTACCCCCGATGAATATGCGCAGAATGAAAAAGCGCAACTGAACGCCTTGGATTTGAAAGGTTTCTTCGGCGATTACAAAAAGGAATATATCCGCAAGGACGGCAGCCGCTATCCGGTTAAACTCAACGGTGTTGTCGTCTACGATGCTTCCGGACGAAAACTCATCTGGTCGATCGTCGAAGATATTACGATCAGCACACAAGCCGAACGCGCTTTACTTGAAAGCAAGAAAAAATATCAACAACTGGTCGAGGATATTGGCGACAAATTCGTCATTTACAGCCACAAAGCGCATACCGGCGTGTTGACTTATGTAACCGGCGGCATGGAAAAAATCTTCGGATTGAATAACACCGAAGTGATTGGCAAGTCCTGGGACAATCTGATCAACTGGCTGCCCGATTCGCGCGAGCAAGCCTATGGCGTGGTAAGTGACATGATTGCGGGAAAAATTGATTTCTTCCAGTTTGAAATGACATTCATCCACCCCAATGGCGCTGAACGCACGATTCTTGCATCCTGCCATCCTGCAACCGACGAGGAGGGCGATATCGTTATTGAGGGTATCGTCGAAGACATCACGGAACGTAAGACCACCGAACACGCGCTGATTGCCGCGCGGCAAGAAGCCGAGCGCGCCAATAAAGCCAAATCCGAATTTCTCTCGCGCATGAGTCATGAACTGCGCACCCCGATGAATGCCATTCTGGGTTTCAGCCAGTTACTGGAAATGGAAAAGCTCGATGCATTGCATTTGAAATATATCAAGGAAATCAAAAATGCCGGTGTTCACTTGCTGGCGTTGATCGACGATGTGCTCGATCTGGCCAAAATCGAATCGGGGCGGATCGACTTGAAACTGGAGGCGGTTGCGCTGGCGCCACTGCTGGAAGAATGCATGGCGCTCACCGGACTGCAAGCCGCCAAGCAAGCGATTGCGATAACGCATGCGGATTGCACTGGCACCGTGTTGCACGCAGACCGCATCCGCCTCAAGCAAGTGTTGGTTAATCTATTGTCCAACGCCATCAAATACAACCGCGCGGGCGGTAAAGCGCATATCGGTTGCAGCAATTCAGACCGTCCCGGTTTCGTCCAAATACGCATCACCGACACCGGCAAGGGGATCGCCGCGGACAAACTGGCCGAGCTTTTTCAACCGTTCAACCGTCTCGATGCCGCCTATTCGGGAATTGACGGCACCGGTATCGGGCTTTACTTGACGCGCCAACTGGTGGAATCCATGCATGGCCGGATCGGCGTCGACAGCAAACCGGATCAAGGCAGCACCTTCTGGTTTGAGCTGCCGGTTGATTCTCTGCCCAGTCACGCCGCAGCGTCGGCCGGTTTGCCGCCAACGGCGCCATTGCCATCGCCGCGCAACAAACAAGTGATCGTTTACGTGGAAGACAATGCAGCCAATGTCGAATTGATCAAGCAGATCATGATCCATCGCCCGCAAACCCGGCTGCTGACCGCGCTCACGCCGGATGACGGGCTGGAACTGATCCGGCGGCACCACCCAGATCTGATATTGCTGGACATCAATTTGCCCGGCATGAGCGGCTTCGAAGTATTGAATCGCATCCGGCAATTGCCGGCATGCGCCGCCACGCCGGTTATCGCGGTAACCGCCAGAGCCATGCCGGATGATGTCGAAACCGGCCTGAAAGCGGGTTTTTCCGCTTATCTGACCAAGCCCCTCGATATCGAACAGTTTCTGAAAACCATCGATGGCTTCGATCAACTTCGAAACAACGCTGATTAATTTGCCGGGCAAGACGACCACCCAACGCAACGGATCGCTTATGCAGGCAATTGACCGGCATTTCCCTAACAATTCAAGGGTTAAGGGTTTCCCTTAGAAAAAAACCAGAGTTTCCCCAATATTAATCCTTCACCCGCTTCGTTATGATGCACACCATGATCAATTTGGAGTCATCCATCATGAACAAAAAGCTATCTATCTATCTCGCTATTGTACCCGTCCTTTTGGTATTGATCGGTTGCGCGCAAGTCGGCCCGGTCAATCCGCAAGATGTTGCCGCCAAAAATGCAAAAACCCATCAAGAGCATAATAGCCTGGCTTCGTACTACGATATCGTGGCTAAAGAAATGGATAGCAAAGCGACACAGAATAAAGCGTTGCTCAAAGACTACGAAGGACACAGCGAATATTATGGCAGACGCGGACAGGATTTCCATTCGCATGCAACCGCGAATCTTCGTCATTATGAGCAAGAAGCGCAAGATGCGCTGAGAAAAGCGGAATTCCATCGCAAAGTCGCCGCGGAATTATTAAAACGCGAGCTCGCTCAGCCATCTGAAACAACCGATCCGGCGGCTGCGCGCGAAGTTAAAGTAAAACTGAAATCAGATTCCGACAATTTGAATTAATTAACGGATAAAATAGCCTATCGATTATTGATGTGACGATATAGCGTAGCTAAGCGCAACCTTTAGGAAATTCCATTCCCCTTGCTGTTCCGGTTTGAATAAAGCCGGAAGCGGGGGAATGGAATTTTTGCGTATGCCGGAACCTGACAATATTTATCAAGAAATGATGCGAACATTTAAACTGCTAATTGCTATCGCAAGCAGTGCTTTACTTTATGTTTTTTTTTCAGGAACTACCCAAGCCGCCGATCCGTTACAAAATTTTATCAAGCAAAGCCGTCTGGAATTGGGCGGCTGGGTTAATGGCGGCGCAACCTTCAATCCAAGCCAATCGGGCGGATTCAACGGTCCGGTAATTTTTGCCGATCAAGCGAACCGCTTTCAATTGAATCAATTCAATCTGTTTTTACGCCGCTCGGTGGTATCCGAAGGAAAAGCTTGGGATTTCGGCGGACGCTTCGATTTCATGTTCGGAACCGATCCCATTTTCACGCAAGCCTTTGGCGTGCCGGCCTTTGATGTCAATACCGGCGAACCGATGAAAAGAAGCAACTGGGATTTGGATTTGTGCTGCAACTCCTCGAAAACCTACGGTATTGCACTACCGCAAGCATATTTAGAGACCTTCGTACCGGTCGGTAACGGATTGAATGTCAAGCTCGGGCATTTCTACACCCCGACAGGTTTTGAAACCGTCCCGGCGCCGGATAATTTCTTCTATACACGCGCCTACACCTTGAACGTCGGCGAGCCTTTCACGCACACCGGCATGCAGGCTAATTACATCATCAATAAAAACTGGGAAATTCTGGGCGGGCCACTGACCGGCAGCGCCAACGGCGGCTGGGACGGCGGCTGGGACAAGCAATTGGGGAACTGGTCCGGACTCGCGGGTTTTACTTGGAAAAGCGACAGCAGAACCACCACGTTTCATTTTTCCGGAACCTACGGTCAAGTATCCAGCCGCAGCGATGAAATCTGGGCGTTCTACAACGTCGTGCTGCAACACAAAATCACTCCGAAAACCTTGCTGGTCTTGCACCATGTTTATGGCGAAGCCAGCGGGATACTGCTGAACAACCTTAAATACACCAATGTGGTTCAGGATGCCGAATGGATGAGCGCAATTGCGCACTTGTACTACGATATCACCGACAATCTGGCAATCGGTGCGCGCGCCGAATGGTATCGCGATCAGGACGGCTTCCGCAATCCGTCGCCGTTCCGGATCGCCGCCGCCACCAACGCCGTCAACGGCACCGCGGTCAGTTACGCGGGCAATCTGAGCCGAGTCACCATCACCCCCGCCGACTATTACGATTTCACCGTCGGTTTAAATTGGAAAGCCGCCAAATCGCTAGGACTTAAATCCCCGTTGTTGCAGAAATTACGCGTCCGCCCCAATATCCGCTACGACCGGGTCGATGCTTACCGCGCTGAAGCCTACCGGCCTTTCGCCGGCCACAAAGACCAGATTTTATTCTCCCTGGATTTTGTGCTGCCGTTCTGATTTCGCAACCAGGCACATGGCGGCGTCCCTGTCACGATTCCTCCGGATGCCGGTCGACCTGCGAAATAAGGCGGTCGCAATAAGCAATCGCAATCGCGGAAAGTAGAAATGCAAGATGAATGCCGGTTTGCGCGATTAATGTTTTTTCATCGTAAGCGGCGGCATTAATAAATGTTTTCAGCAAATGAATCGACGAAATACCGATGATCGCGGTCGCCAGTTTTACTTTCAATACCGACGCATTGACGTGTGACAACCATTCCGGCTGATCGGGATGACCTTCCAGGTTCATGCGTGAAACAAAGGTTTCATACCCGCCGATGATCACCATAATCAGCAGATTCGAAATCATCACCACATCGATCAACCCGAGCACCACCAGCATAATGGCGGTTTCGGTCAGCTTCTCGGGCCTGTCTGCGCCTTTAATCGTCACCGTATCGAGGATATGCTGCAATGCGCTTTGATTGCCCAGCACCGCGCCGATCAAATCCGACAGCTCAACCCAGAAGTGAAACACATATACACACTGCGCCAATACCAGCCCAAAATACAAAGGCAGTTGCAACCAGCGGGTCAGAAACAAAAAATAAGCGATCGAAGAAATGCGCCTGGGAGGCGTGGAGCGATTGTTTTGCTGCATATTATTCATGGTTCAAAAAGTACGGAAGGTTAACATAGCGGCGGATAAAAACGAAATCCGGTGTTCCTGGGCGACAGATAGGCCGGATGCAGCCGGCCGATCAACTGACTCAACTGTTTTCCCGCTTCTGTTGCCACTTCAGCGTCCCGTAGGCGCCCAGATAAGTGCCGATGAACGCGGCTGCAACGTACGCATGGTTCTCGACATAGCTGGTAATGGTAAATGCATTGGCAAGAATCAACGTCGCCGACCAAAACGCCGCAGCATGCGGGTTTTTATTACTGAGGTTAATGAAATACAGCGTGCCGCAAACGTTGGCAAATCCCATGGATAGGACAACCAGGCAAAAGGTAGAAATCGAAAAATCCATATCATCACCCGATAATCAGGCCGCTTGCCATTTCATGCCTCATTATAATTCGGCGCAATAACAATTGCGCGTTGCCATGCTACCTTGAAACACCGCTCTCTAATGGTGGTTTAAGCATATACTCAGGGCACAGTTTTTGATAAAGAAACTCCGGTGCGAAATCGGCGCCATTCGGCCAGACAATTGTTTCGAGCTCGTTATGCAATACAAAATCCGCGAATCGCAACTTATCCTTCAATGGCTCGAACATTTCCCCCCACAATTCGCTTTCCAAATCGACTTCACCTTCAACGCCATCAGAAAACTTGAGCCAGATGCGGTAGTCGCGCTGATATTTTGCTTCTCGTAATTTTGGTAGCATGATGATCACTCCAACGGTTCAATTGGTTTCAATGCTTTTCTTGCTCGCGCGAGATTCCAATCTTCAGTAAGTTCGACCCTGTGATATTCGCGCCATTCCTGTACCAACCCCAAAACCCGCGGCGGCAAACGGCCTTCAACGATTTCACCACTATCGATTGCGATCGCCGCAACATGATCGCCATATTTGGCATGAAAATGCGGCGGTGCGTGATCGTTGTAATACATCGCGATGATAATCCCCAGGAATCGGCTAATCTCAGGCAAGGTATTTCTCCTTTCACTTAATCGGATGCAATCAATCCGACCATCAAGGTTTCAGGCGCAATATCTTGTTCGTGAGGCCACGTCACCGCACCGAAGACGATACCCACCTGATTAAAGTAATGCACATCGCGTAATTCGCGAAAGACACCGTGGTCGAGATACGGTTTCATATCGAAAATTCCCTTACAGCCATCCGCCACTTCCACGTAAATGCGATAATCCGTCAAGGGCTTTACCGTTTTCACATCCCAATACATAGCGCCATCACCTTATAATGGATCAATTTTGTAAGGCATTTCACCGTTCACCGCCAACTCCCAATCCGCCAGAAATTCTGTTGGATTTTCTCCGTCAATCCAACCTATCGCTCTGGTGGAATGGTGGCACCATTCTCAAGCCGCGCATCGATCAACACTCCATGTGTGTGAATGAATCTCAGCAAGCAATATCGAATGATTCGTTCCAACCCGAAATACGTTGGTGCTTTAGCTAACGCTTTCTCGAAAGTCTCATCACCAACAACTGGTTTTCCATACTGAACTTCACAGACTTCACCGCTTAGCATTCTGGCCCCCCACTTCCCAAATGGAAGACCAGAGTGCACGTATTGGCTCCTCAGATCATAAGCTGCGCTTAAACGGCTTTGGATGTCTTCTTTCTTGAGACGCAAAAAATCTTGCTTGGCCTCACTCTCAGCAAAGAATGGATCAGTCAGCAAATCATCAATCGTTCGAAGAAACCGCCGCTTAACCTGAAAAAGCCTTCCTTTGATTTGGTCAGCGAGCTCTGGACCGTTATCCGATGCTAAAGCAATCTGGCGGAGAATATCCTTTGCTTGTGTATCCAGAAGTTCATCTTTGTCGTAGCTGTAGTAGTTGGATAAGACCTCTCCAGCTGTAATCAGATTGAGGTAGGCAACATCGGGTCGTTCCTCAAAGTTCTGTAGCGCCTGAAGGTAGAAGCGACCTGCTGTCTGAAGAAACGTTATAAACCGCTCATCTTGGTCGGAGCGTAACAGTGGCTCAACCTTAGCAATCTCCACAAGATTTAGTGGAATGGAGATATCGCATCGTGGGTCGTGGCTGTTCTGGGGAAGTCTGGGTTGAACTAGAGACTGAAACAATGAGTAATCCGGCATCTGAAACATACCAGTCCCCTCAATCAGACCATGATTATCAAATCGCTTTCCATATAGGATGCTTAAATAGATGCAAATTACATCACCAACCCAAGCATAATTAGGCAACATGCTTCCCACTTCTCTGCGATAAGACTCTGTTTCAAATGCAACTATGTATGTGCTTCTTGATAATGGGCTTTCGGTAAGAGTCATTCCAAATCGGTGATCATGAAAATCGCGCCAAGCATGAGCCACCAAGAGTAGATCGCTTTCAAATTCTCCTAACAAACGGCTCGTTGTGGAAATCAAAAGCTTCTGAATTGTTTCAGGCGGTCGCAGCTTGTGCATGGATTATGATGCTGAATTAAAATTAGGTTTACGAAATGACGCAATATCTTACATCAAATATCAAATTCAATACGGTCGCAAATTAGCACCGACTTTCACTCGATCAAACAAAAAACCCGGAAGCACCAGCCTCCGGGTTTTTTATTTTAACAACAACTACAGAATTACAGCTTCGCCAGCACTTCCGCAACCGTTTGTCCCATCAGTGACGGAGTAGGGCAGATGGTGACGCCGAGTTCTTTCAGCATCGCGACTTTTTCGGCGGCGCTTTCACCGGCAGACGAAATGATCGCACCGGCGTGGCCCATGCGGCGGCCTTCGGGTGCTGTTAAGCCTGCGATGTAGGCGACCAGCGGTTTGGTCATGTGCTCTTTCGCGAATCGTCCGGCTTCGACTTCTTGCGGGCCGCCGATTTCGCCGATCATCAATGCGACTTTGGTTTCCGGGTCTTGTTCGAGCCGTTCCAGGATGTCGCGGTGCGAGCTGCCGGGGATCGGGTCGCCACCGATGCCGACGGAGGTGGTGATGCCGATGCCGAGTGCGCGCATTTGATCGGCAGCTTCATAACCTAGCGTGCCAGAGCGGCCGACCACGCCGACATTACCACGGATGTAGATATGCCCGGGCATGATGCCGAGCATGGCGCGGCCGGGACTAATGGTTCCGGCGCAGTTCGGGCCAGTCAGCAGCATGCGGTTTTCTTTCGGGAAACGGCGCAGGAAGTTCTTCACCGTCATCATGTCTTGCGTCGGGATGCCGTCGGTGATCGAGACGCAGTATTTGATCCCGGCATCGGCGGCTTCCATGATGGAATCCGCGGCGAACGCGGGCGGCACGAACACAATGCTGGCTTCCGCGCCGGCTTGCTCGACCGCTTCCTTGACGGTGTTGAACACCGGTAATCCCAGGTGCGTTTGCCCGCCTTTACCCGGCGTAACGCCGCCGACCACGTTGGAGCCGTAGTCGATCATTTCCTGCGCGTGGAAGGTGCCGATTCTGCCGGTAAACCCTTGAACAATAATGCGTGTTTTTTCGTCAATTAATATGGCCACTTTGAACTCCTAGGCTTTTGCGACGACTTCGTTGCGGGCGCGGACGACTTTTTCCGCGGCTTCCGCTAACGTTTCGGCGGTGATGATCGGCAGGCCACTGTTCGCAATGATGCGGCGGCCTTCTTCCACGTTGGTGCCCGACAAGCGAACCACCAGCGGCACTTTCATATCGATGTTTTTGACCGCTTGCACCACGCCTTCGGCGATCCAGTCGCAACGGTTGATCCCGGCGAAAATATTCACCAGCATCGCTTTGACGCCGGAATCGGCGAGTACCAGGCGGAACGCTTTTTCGGTGCGTTCGGCGGATGCGCCGCCGCCGACATCGAGGAAGTTGGCGGGTTCGCCGCCAGCCAGTTTGATCATATCCATCGTTGCCATTGCCAGACCGGCGCCGTTAATCATGCAACCGATGTCGCCATCCAGGCCGACGTAGCTCAAACCCGCTTCAGCCGCCGCGACTTCGCGGTGATCGACTTGCGTGTTGTCGCGCAATTCGGCGATACGGTGACGGCGGAACAGCGCGTTCTCGTCGAACACCATTTTCGCGTCCAGCGCGATGATATCGTTATTCGCGGTAATCACCAGCGGGTTGATCTCCAGAATATTGGCATCCAAATCGCGCAATGCGCGGTAACAGCCTTTGATGGTTTTCACCGCGTGATTCAGTTGAGCCGCATCGATACCCAGCGCGAACGCCATTTTGCGCGCTTGGAAATCCTGCAAACCGACCGCCGGTTCGACGTAGATCTTGATGATCGCTTCGGGATTGGTCACGGCCAGTTTTTCGATTTCCATGCCGCCTTGCTCCGAGCCGATCATGATGACGCGCTCGCTGACGCGGTCGATCATGAACGACAGATACATTTCCTTGGCAATGTTGGTGCCTGCCTCGATATAAAGCCGGGAACAGACTTTGCCCGCCGGGCCGGTTTGATGCGTCACCAGTTTTTTGCCGAGCAAGCTCTCGGCGGCTTGTTCGACTTCGGCGTGGGTTTTGCAGACTTTGATACCGCCCGCTTTACCGCGCGCGCCGGAATGGATCTGCGCTTTGACAACCCATACGTCGCCCTCTATCTCCCTGGCGCGCTGCACGGCTTCCACCACGCTATAGGCCAAACCGCCTTCCGCGATCTTGACGCCGTACTCCGCCAAAATTTCCTTCGCTTGATATTCGTGAATATTCAATTCAATTTCCCCAATAATCGCAATTACTGCGTTAATTTAATCATTACATTTACTGCGTCATAAAGATAAAGGCCGCTCAACGCGGCCTTTAGTCATTAATCGTTAACCGTTTTTGGCGGCTATCGCATCGGCGATTTTCACCACGTTATTGGCCATTCTTTCCGAAGCGGCATCGATCAAGCGGCCATCGAGCGCGGCGGCGCCTTTGCCTTGCGCGGCGGCTTCCTTGAGCGCGGCCAGAATACGCTTGGCTTTTTCGATTTCGCGTTCCGGCGGCGTAAACACGTCGTTCGCTAACGGAATCTGTGTCGGATGAATCGCCCATTTGCCTTCGCAACCCAATGCGGCTGCACGTTTGGCCGCCAGCACGTAACCGTCGGGATCCTTAATGTCGCCAAACGGGCCGTCGATCGGACGTAAACCGTACGCGCGGCAAGCCACGATCATGCGGCTGATGGCAAAATGCCATTGATCGCCGGGATAATCCGGATTCAAACCGCCGATATTGGTGGTTCTGGCGCGATTGCTGGCAGCGTAGTCGGCCACACCGAAATGCAGCGCTTCCAGTCGTCCCATCGCGCCGTTGCGCGCGATGTCTTCCACATTGGCCATGCCAAGCGCGGTTTCGATCAGCGCTTCCAGACCGATGCGGTTTTTTAATCCTTGCTGCATTTCAAGCTGAGTCACCATCGCTTGCACCATGTAGATGTCCGCGTACACGCCGGCTTTCGGGATCAGCAATGTATCGATTTTGCTTCCGGCTTGTTCGACCAGATCGACCACGTCGCGCACCATGTATTGCGTGTCCAGTCCGTTGATACGCACCGAAACGGTGATGCCGTGACCTTTCCAATCCAGATCGTTGAGCGCCTGGATGACATTTTTACGCGCTTGGATTTTATCGTCCGGCGCAACGGCATCTTCCAGATCGAGAAAAACGAAATCGACACCGCTATTCAGCGCTTTCTCAAACATGCCCGGACTGGAACCTGGAACCGCCAGTTCGCAGCGCTGTACCCGCTGAATCTTGGTTTCATAAAGCGTGTGACTCATTTTTCCTCCAGAATTAATAAATTTTTAAATGAAAAGGCCCATAAGACAAACTCACCGGGTTTGTACGCAATAGCAAAAATCGTTTGAAAACATACGGTCGTTTCGTGATTTGACAACGCGGACAGTCGTGAAGAGATGAATGGATAGATTGGTTTTTTTGCTTACTTTTAAAGGCTAATTATTCAGCGAATTATATCCATTCCGCGGGAATTTATCTACTGAGTCAGCCCTGCTGAATACCGGATGGGGAAGCCGGGGTAGTATTTGACAGAGAAATCATGCGTGCTGTCCCAGCGCCAGACCGGGGTGTTGCTCGTGTCCACGATCACCCGCGGGGTGTTGAGGTGGTCGGCGTGGATGTAATGCACCTGGATCGGATTGGCGGTGGCGGGTTTCGTGATTACCGCAACCGGAATGTTGCCCAGCCAGACGGTTTCCTGTCGCACCAGCCAGTCATCGGGTTGTGTCGTGCTTGCATCGTCGCGATATTCCCCGATCAATTGTCCGTCGGGATCGTAGAAGAACAAAAACCTCGGACTCAGCGGGCCGTTCTTGATGATGCGCTGATCCAGCGCGTTATATTTGTAAGTGTGTGTCTTGCCGCCTTTGACCGTAGTCGCGAGTTTTCCGGCGGCGTTCCAGGGAAGGTAGCCGTACCGTCGCTCAACGGATGACCGGCAGCGTTGTAGCTATAGTACTTCGCAACCGGCCCGGCCACGTTCGTCAGGCGGTTGCTGGCAGTGGCGATGGCTACGGATAAACCGTGCCGCTAAATTGCGCCTGGGTGCGGTTACTGTTGGCGTCATACTCCCACAGTTTAAAGCCGTTGTTGTCCGATTGATTGGTCAAGCGATCCAACGCATCGTAATCATAGCTGCGGTTATACAGCGGATAGTTGGTATCGGCTGTCTGCGTGATGCGACCCGCAAAATCATAGGTCAATGTGCGAGTACCGTTTCCTATAGAATGAGTTTTGATTCGACTACCCAAATCAAAATTGCGTATATAAATTCTACCGTTACCCCATTTTCAGCTTTTCGGTTCACCGAGGGGGTTATAAATGATGTTATTCAGGGGCACGGCTGACGATTTTAAAGAAAAAAGAAACATGATGTTAAGACCTGGTGCCTTTGTACTATCCCTTGACTGATTTCATCAAGTAATAAATGACTAAACCTACAATAAGATAAGTTATTACATTTATACAAATAGCAAAAAACCATGTAAAAATAACTTCAGTTAAAGGTTTCTCTTCAGCTCCCAAAGATAAGAGTGCAATCGCTCCAGGCCAAAAAATAAGAATTACTATTTCATTCAATAATCTTCCAAACAATAAAACTAATAAGGGCATGAAAAGCGATGAAATCGCCCACTTAAGCAAGTATGAAGTCATGAAAATACGGATCACTTAATGGTATATAACTGTGCCATGTTGAATGAGCGAGTTAAATAGTGCATTTGGCAAATTGGTGGTTAGACCTCTAATTGAATAATAATGACTGATTCTTGAATTTCCATTCAGCTGGAAAAAATCAATTCCAGAAAAAAGCAAGGCGTTTCTAACATGATCTACACAACTATTAGTTAACAATGAATACTGATAATTGGGATTATTTGCAGCAGTGTCATTAAAAATGTTGATCAAAGAGTCTTGATTTACGGTGCTGGGAATAATTAATGTGGCAATCGGTTTTCCTTTATCTAAACGTACATGACCTTGGACTGAGAAAAACAAGCCGATGCCAGTGTTCGGACCAGAACCAAATGTTTTGTATGGATTATTACCCGTAGTTGCACCAATACCAATATGGTCAAATATATTGCCATTTTGACCTTTAAACAAGGTAATGATGATATCTAATCCAGAGGGATCAATCCACCGTAGAGGACTCTGCTCCACATACCCCCAAACATTCATCCCGCCTGCTAGTCCTATCGGATCGGGTGAAATATACCGTCCAGTCTCCGGTTCATAATAGCGGAAATAGTTGTAATGCAGGCCGGTTTCCTTGTCGAAGTACTGCCCGGGGAATCGAGGATGGTATTCAAATAATTGACCGTTGCCGTCCGGGTCTTCGTTGGGCAGGTTGGCGCCGAAGGCGTGGGTGTTGTCCCAGCGCCAGAAGATGGTGTTGCTCGTGTTCACGATCACCCGCGGGGTGTTGAGGTGGTCGGCGTGAATGTAGTACACCTGAATTTCACTGGTAGCGGCGGGTTTTGTGATCACCGCCACCGGAATATCTTCTAACCAGATGGTTTCTTGTCGCACCAGCCAATCATCGGTTGGCGTGGTTGTTGATGCGTTATCCCGGTATTCCCCGATCAATTGTCCGTTTGGATCGTAGAAGAACAAAAACCTCGGACTCAGCGGATCATGTTGGATGACGCACTAATTCTGGATGGTGTAAGCTTATCCGGCTGCTTGCTAGCGAACGATCGTTAATTTTTTAACAAGAGACTCTAAGTCTCTAATAAGTAATTCTTTATCATTTAGCTGTTCAGGTTCGTATCGTTTAATTTTCTCAAAATATGTTGTCTTTTTAAATAATTGCGAAATTGAGATATTACTATTAGAAACACACAACTCATAAAATTCTTTACCACAATCATCGCTAAGTTCGTCAATATAATGAGCATTTAATATCAATCGGATTCTTGTTTCATTAAGGCATTTTTTTGAAATAAGCCCTCGTGTTGGCCAGCGACTATCTCTGATCGGTTTGAATTTGTACTTTTCACAATAATCTTTATATATAAATCCGACATTATTTAGCTTTCCCTGGAAATAATCCCATTGTTCAGGTTCAAAATAATCTGTACAACTAACATATTGATCAGGATCTAATTTTACTCCAGCCATGTCCATCCCCTTGAATATTCTGGACCACCACCTGAACCCCATTCTGGATGATTTCTGGCTGGTCTCGGACCTCTTACAGGTTGCCACCATGGAACATCGACCTTCTGTACATGGGTAGGCATATTCGGAAGTTGAAGTTTATCTTTTGCTTTAGCCATATCATGACCATAAGGTGGCTTGTAACCCCGAGTCATCCATGGACTGTTTTGATTGGATTTAGGACCAACATACCTCCAATACGGCATTCTTAGTTTATTTAATATCCCTCCACCAGCTGCTCCTAAAGCAGTCGACGCTCCGACTTCTGTCCAATCTATGCAATCTAAATCGCCATCATTTCTCCAGTACTGCACTGCAAAATCAAATATACCAGCCACCACTGCACCTACACACCAAGGGCACAATCCATCCGGATCAACAAGCACCGTTGAATTGCTGTTAGCGTATTCGAATACATTAATTCCTCCCGCCAACCCAATCGGATCAGGGCTGATATACCGCCCGGTCTCCGGTTCATAATAGCGGAAATAGTTGTAATGCAGGCCGGTTTCCTTATCAAAATACTGCCCAGGGAATCTTGGTTGGTATTCAAATAATTGACCGTTGCCGTCGGGATCTTCGTTGGGCAGGTTCGCGCCGAAAGCATGGGTGTTGTCCCAGCGCCAGACGATGGTGTTGCTTGGGTTCACGATCACTCGTGGTGTGTTGAGGTGGTCGGCGTGGATGTAGTGCACCTGGATTTCACTGGTGGCAGCGGGGTTCGTGATTACCGCGACCGGAATATTGCCCAGCCAGACGGTTTCCTGTCTGACCAGCCAATCATCGGTTGGCGTGGTTGTCGATGCATGATCCCGGTATTCGCCGACCAATTGTCCGTCGGGATCGTAGAAGAACAAGAACTTCGGACTCAGCGGGCCGTTCTTGGTGATGCGTTGATCCAGGGCATTATATTTGTAGCTGTGTGTCTTCGTGCTTTTGACCGTCGTAGCGAGTTTTCCGGCAGCATTCCAGGTAAAGGTCGTTGCGCCGTCGCTCAGCGGATGACCGGCGACATTGTAGCTATAGTGCTTTGCAACCGGCCCGGCCACGTTCGTCAGACGGTTGCTGGCAGCGGCGATGGTGTACGGATAGGCGGTGCCGCCAAATTGCGCCGCTGTGCGGTTATTGTTGGCGTCATACGCCCACAGTTTGAAGCCGTTGTTGTCCGATTGACTGGTGAGGCGATCGAGCGCGTCGTAATCGTAGCTGCGGTTATACAGCGGATTGGTATCAGTTGTCTGCGTGATGCGGCTGGCAAGATCGTAGATCAGCGTACGCGTGTCGTTGCCCACCGGATGGGTTTTGATTCGCCCATCCAGATCGAAGCTGCGCGTATACGCTTGACCGTTACCCCATACCCAGCTCTTCGGTTCGCCGAAGGGATGATAAGCAATGTTATTTAGCAGCACATTGCCATCGATACGAATCTCGTTCGGGCGGCCGTCGGCGCCATAGTTGGTAACGATTTGCGTACCGGACGGATACGTGGTTTGGCTTAAGCGGCCGAAGCTGTCGTATTGGTAGCCCAATGTGTGAATGTAATTGATAGTATTACCGGCAGCGCCGCTGGCAATCTTGGCGGTTTGCGTTTTGGTCAGCAGGCGGCCGTGTGGATCGTAGCTGAAACCGGTCGAGCCGGATTCATCGGTCATGCCGGTGAGCCGTCCAATGCCGTTCGCGCCGGTATCATAGCTCCAGGTAAGCATAGTCGCTCCGGGCACACCGGGCACCGTGGTGTGGGTGCGTTTGCTCGGGCGGTTCAAGGCGTCCCAGGTATAGGTGTGCTTGACGCCGCGTGCGTCCATCACGGTTTTGAGGTTTCCGGCGGCATCATAGGTATAGGCGGTCGTGCCGCGGTCGGCGGAGACTTCTTGCGTCACATCGCCGAAACCGTTGTAGCTATAAGTTGTGGCGATATCGCGCGGATCGGCTACTTGGGTGATCCGGTCCAGCGTATCGTGCATTTGCCGGGTCCAGCCGCTGGCCGGGTCGGTGGTTTCCATCAGGCGGTTACGCGCATCGAACTGGAAATTGACGGCATGCAGCAGCGGGTTGGTGATTTGCTTGAGGTTGCCTTGCGCGTCGTATTGATATTGCGTGGTTTGATTTTGCGCGCCGATGTCTTTCCATAGCCGGTTCAGCGCATCGTATTCGCGCTGCTGGATTCTGGCCAGGTTATTGCCGGCATCGAATAATTCTTCCTTGGTGCGGTTGCCCATCGCATCCAGCGTGTATTGAATGCGGTTACCCGCGTTATCGGCAATGCCGGTCAGACGATGCGCAGCATCGTAGCTATAACTGAGGAAAGTGCCGCCGGGAAAGGTGATTTTCTTAAGCTGCCCCGCGCCGTCGTACTGGTAGGCAGTGGTTTCCGTCCCAACCGTGCGGGTTAGCAATCGCTGGCGGGCGTCGTAAGTCAAACCTGTGATCAAGCCGTTCGGATCGATGATTTCTTCCGGCTGGCCGTGGGCGCTGTAGCGGGTGATTTGCGTGACGTGACCGAGCGCGTTGGTAATGCTGGCAATCTGCCCGCGGCAACCAAGGTGGCCGCCGCTGCAGGCAGCATCCGGCGGGTAATAGTCCGTGGTGGTAATGTCGGCGACATCGGTGCGCGGTCCGTCTTCGGTTTTTTGCAGGATCACGCCGGGAATAACCGGATGGTAAACATAATGGGTATTCCAGACGCGCACATCGTTGGTGGCGGTGTCTTTGATTTGATGTTGCGTGACATTACCGTGTGTGTCGTAGACAAAACCGATTTCGCGCCCGGCTTCAGTGATTCTAACCGGCAGACGGTAGTTGACATGCCATTCGGTGAGAATCTTGCGCTCGCTGCTGCTGGCGATCGATGTATAACCCAATAAATCGCCCGGGCAGTTGCTGGCGCTGCTCACGCCTTCAACTCGGGCGATTTCGAGGTTTCTGTTCAGGTCGTAGGCATAGCAAGTCTTATTGCCGTTGAAGTCCGCCCGGCTGATCGCATTGCCGTTGACATCGTAGCTGATGTGGCTCGAGGCAGCGCTGCAACCGGAACCGGCCGGTTGTGATTGGCCGGTGCTTTTGGCGACACCCAGAATCGTTTGGAAATTGTGCGTATATTGGCCGCCCAGCGGATCGGTCACAAGCGTATGGCTGCCGTCGCTGCTGTAACCGAGCACATAGCGTTCCACCCCGCCTGCGTGTTCGGTCACCACCGCACGGCCTTGTGCATCATAGGTGTAAGTGGCGAAACGCGCGCCGTTCTCGTCGGTGATGCCGGTCAGCGCATTCGGCAGATTGGCGCCGCTGGTGTAAGCAGTCTCGTTGTAATGATAAGTGCGAACCTTGCCGTCCGGGTAGGTGACTGACGTCAGATTACCGCTGCTATCGTAGGTATACCGGTAAATGCCGCCCGCCGGATCGGTCAGCGTTTGCATGCGGCCGGAGCCGTCGTAGGTAAAATTTAACGCATGGCCGGTATCATTGGTTACTGTGATTAGGCGTTCATTGGCGTCGTACGACAGCGTTTGCGTGCGATTATTGCGATTGGTGATGGCCAGTAATCTGCCCGTGGTGTTGTATGTCTCAATTGTGTCGTCGGCTGTTATCAACTGCCAGCCATCGCCGGGGATTTGAACCAGCCGGTCACCACCCGCCTGCTGATTTACCCAAGAGGAACCGGTCAACCGGAAATATGCTGATTTGCCGTCAGGTCGTGTCGCCGTAACGGTTTCCGTATTGATGAATAAATTGCGACTGAAAGTCTGACTCCAACCGGCTCCTATTAGTGAGCTGCCCGATAAGCCCTTCGTATTGTAGTAGCGAGAAAAACTTAAACCACCCGAAGATGCAAGGTCGATTTCTTCTGCATATTTATTGCCCGTCGCGGTATTCACCGGATTACCGGCACATGATCCTAGCTCGGGTTGACCCGCGTTGACGGCTTTGTCGGGAATGGTGTTAGGGATAGTGCAAATTGTTTCATTAGTTACACCCCCGACAGGATCCCCTATGCTGCATACAGGGTAAACCCAGTTTGCTGCGATATTCAGAATCGTATTATAAGGTTCAAATCGATATATCTTGGCTTGACACTGATAGCCTGTAGCCGGACCAGTAGTAGGCCAATTTATAGCCCATACACCCAAAAGATCAGCATCTTCAGGCCCTACTACTGGGAAAAAAGGGGTGCCCCTTAATGTATTTATTGAATGTATGCAAGCAGCTTGCAACGTTTGTGCGTAGTAATTAGGTGCAGAAGGTTCTAAGGGAGCTTTTATGATCGGTCCCCGCTCAAACCCAAAAACAAGAGAATGGCTGCTCAAGAAGAATAAGAGCAGGCAATTAATCAGGCGCTTTCTCCGATCATTCCATGCTATTTTTCTTCCCATAGAGATTCTCCTTTCCAAGAAAAAAGTTGTAGCAATCCAGCGCATGCGGTAGCACGCGCATGAATCCGCAGGGAGTGGCAATTTTCCGAATTACTTAAGAAGTTTCTTATTTGATAATTGTCGCGATGATAAGGCAGAAGATTGCAGGGAAAACGATGAGCAAAGGTAATTTAACCCGCCATTTCTGAAGACTGCATCGATGACCGGGTATTGCCCGAATTGGAGAAAATTGTACGATGTGCAACAGCGAAATAAAGGCGGTGATACCGTTTTGATTCAGTATCACCGGCGATTCAAATTCTAATCGTTGTTGTAGTTATATTGGATGCGGGGGTTGTGACTTTCACACCCATCACAACCGCCCATTTGATCCATTCCTTAGCAAGGAATGTTTACCGCTATTTTTATTTTTATGTTCTTGCAACTGGTTAATGCTGTGCATTTTTTGCTGATCGTTTCATACGCTTGCTTGTGACGAACAATTCACCAAACCTTTACCAGTTAACAAAACCGCATAGTGCCAGATAAATTTTAGAGCCCTAGCCAGTGGTTAATTACCGGCTGATTACCACCGGTGCGTTTGAATCGGCATAGTTGTCATTTTTAGTTTTTTGCGATGCCGTTCTTGGAACAATGTATCCGCCTGGTTTACCCGTTGCCGGATCGATCCAGTAGACATTGCTTTTACCGACTTTAATGTTGCTCTGACCTTGAGGCGCTTCAGGCAATGATGAGCAAGCTGATAAATAAACGGATGCGGCTAATAGCGTAATAAATCTTAGTTTCATTTTCTTACTCCTCTAATTAAAAACACCTTTTTAAACAAAAAACCGGATTGAGAGACTTCGATCTGAGGTGATTGACTGTAACTGCTCAGATCATATGTGCGAACTATAGCGGGATAAAACCATATTAACAAATCAATTGTTCTGATATTTATCATAGATGAGAGCTTATGAATGATCGAAGAAGACTGGCTAATCACTCACAGGCATGGTGCGGACAATACGCTATCTTGCCGTTTTTGCGATCAATTCCTTGGTGGGACTAGAAGATGAAATACTTTAGGAAATTCTGAGAAAGTTAACGAGCAACAGACAGCCAGGCAAGGTTGATGGAGCACAAGAAATGAAACAATCAATAATGATAGGCAAGTGTTGCGCACCGTCCAACACAGCAAATCGCTTGCGCAGGAAATTAATCAGCGTTTTCCTTAAGCTGAAAGGATATTTTTTGATCGTTCAGCAGCATATTTGCCTCAACATTCGGTTTGCGTATAATGCAGAAGAGGAAAGAATTCTTTTCCATGCGTCAAAATTATCAGCGGGTCTCACGAGATGATTTCACTGACGTTTTCAAGCATACATAGCTAATGAACGGGCTTTTTCTCTTCCAGATGAACTGGATAGCCGATGGTCGTCTAGAGGGCACTAAGTCTACCACACGGAGGAAAGTATGGACCTAAAGATCGTATCAGGCGTAATAGTGACAAGAGGACATCAAGAGGGCCGGGTTGTGATCGATTTTGGCTCGAATAGTATCGTCGTCGGCATCAGCGACTTGGCTCCCGAAGATTTGCAGAAAGAAGTAACGATTGCACCGCGAGAACCGGAAGATTTGAGACGCAGCTACTTCGATCAGACGCCCTGCCATACCGTAGGATTGCGCGAAATAAGCGTAGCTCGCACCATACAAGATAATACGATAGGCCCGACGACGCTCATTTTGATCGAAGATGAATTCCAGATAAACTCAAGCGCCGATAGCCAACGGCTTACAATTAGTTGGAAAGGAAAAGACAGGGCACGGATCGCGGAAATCACATACATGGCAATCGGCCCCGTTTCACCGCCCCCACCCGGCCCTTATTGATTGTTGATTGCATTACAGGGCAACTCGCGATTGAAGTTGGAGTTATTTCCTTTAAACAAAAACATGATGTGTCTAGTTAAGGGAAACAACTCCAGATAAATTTTCAGAAGCATTACTGAGACAAAAGCCTCGCGCAAGCATCCGCTGCGGTCATCAGCTTACGCAACCGCCCCAGCCACTCCAGCGGCACCGAATTCCAACTGTCTTGCTGCGCGGTATGCGCAGCCATGATCGCACCGAGCATGATCGAGCGGCCGCAGCTGTCGCCGCCGATGCGGATATTTTCTTCGATGGCAGTGCGGTAATCGGGCGCGTGATTGGCGATATGCGCGATCACCGGCAAGCCTTCCGGTACATGGCAGGCGTTACCGAAGCGTTTGGCGGCAGCGGCGCAATCGAGCGTTTTTGCTTGCAATGCTTCCTCCAGCAGCGGTCTTAATTTCTCACCGGCATATGGGAGTAAATCAGCCAAAGCCTGCTGGATGGGCTGGCCGTTCACAACCGCCAGCAACACGCAACCGGTGTACTGTGCCGCCGCCACAGCGGTATCGTTATGATTGGTTAGCCGGACGACTTGCTCGATTTTTGCGTTCAGCGCATCTTGCGATTCCTGATGCGTCACAACGATGGCCGGCAGCGCCGCCAATGCGGCAAATTGATCGTCGTCCGCGCCGGATTGCAACGGAAAATCTTCCGGCTTCAGCGGTAGCAATGTTTGCAGCGTTAGCCGCGTCGGCGAATCGATATAACCTTGATACCCGCCGCCGGGGCCGAAATAGCCGCGATATTCGCTTTGGTAATCGACGCGGTAGAATTTGCCGTGCCGCGCGATATGGCGCAGCATCAAATGACATAGTTCACCGTAAGCCGATGAATCGCCCGCTTGCTTCTTGCCGTGCGCAAAATAACCGCTGACACCGGCATAATCGTCCGCGCACGGCGGCAAAAACACCAATCCTTTTGTTTTCTCGATCTGCGCAATGCGCTCGGCATCGTACAGCCAATGCAGCCCTAGCGAGGCGGCATCCGCCACCAGCGCGCCAATAACCGCCGCAACGCGCGGTTCCATCCGGATAGCGGTGTTCATCGCTTATTGAATTTCGACTTCGTCGGGAATCCGGCGTGCTTCATCGGCAAGCATCACCGGAATGCCGTCTTTGATTTGAAATGCCAGCCGATCCGGTTTGCAAATCAGCTCCTTGTCTTCCTTTTTGTAGATCAACGGCCCTTTGCATAACGGGCAGACCAGAATATCCAATAATCGTGCGTCCATAATTTTCCTTGCTTTCGTTAAATTTGTTGACCGGTTATTTTATAGCTTGCCGAGGATGTCATCCAACTGATCCAAGCTGGTATAGTGAATCACAATATTACCTTGGCCGTTTTTCTTCGGCTTGATCGCCACTTGCGCACCCAGGCGCTCGGATACATCTTCCTGCAACCGCAGCAGATCGCGGTCCGGCTTCACGGCTTTTTTGACCGCCGGATGTTCCAGTTGATTAACCAGTTTCTCGGTTTCGCGCACCGACAATTGCTTTTGCGCGATAACGTTGGCAACGCGGATTTGCTGCGCGGCGTTCAACGGCAGCAACGCCCGGCCGTGCCCCATGTCGATCTTGCCTTGCATCATCAACTCCTGCACCGGCGCGGATAAATTCAGCAAACGCAATAAATTGGAAATGGTGCTACGCGAATTGCCGAGCGCTTCCCCGGCAGTTTGATGGGTCATGCCGAATTCGTTGATCAAGCGCTGAATACCCAGCGCCTGTTCGAGCGGATTGAGGTTTTCGCGTTGTATGTTCTCGATCAGCGACATCGCCAGCGCCGACTCATCCGGCACTTTGCGGATCAATACCGGCACTTCGGTTAGTCCGGCCAATTGCGCGGCACGCCAACGGCGCTCGCCGGCGATGATTTCAAAGCGATCATCGGCAACCGGACGTGCCAGAATCGGCTGCATGATGCCTTGCGCTTTGATCGACTCGGCCAATTCCGTCAGCGCCGCCTGATCCATATTGGTTCGCGGCTGATATTTACCGGGCTGCAGCTTGGTAATGGCCAGATTTTGCAGCGGCTCATCGACCACACCCTCAGCGCCGGTACTCGCCAGCAATGCATCCAAACCTCGTCCTAAACCTATTTGCTTGGTCATAATGCCGGTTCCTTGCTATCGTTGTCACGCATCTAAAATCTCCTTTGCCAATTCCAAGTAGGCTTGCGCGCCTTTCGATTGCCCGTCGTGATACAGCACCGGCAAGCCGAAGCCGGGCGCTTCCGCCAAGCGCACATTACGCGGAATCACGGTACGGTAGACTTTATCGCCGAAATGCTTTTGCAATTGATCGGATACTTGCTGCGCGAGGATATTGCGCGGATCGAACATGGTGCGCAGCAAACCTTCGATGCGCAACTCAGGATTAAAGCTGCTACGCACCCGCTTGATGGTGTTGACCAGATCGCTCAATCCTTCCAGCGCATAATATTCGCACTGCATCGGAATCATCACCGCATGCGCCGCGCATAAACCGTTCAACGTCAGCAAGTTCAATGCCGGCGGGCAATCGATCAAAATATAATCGTACTCGTACTGAATTTCTTCCAAGGCCGTTTTGAGCCGCGCCTCGCGTTGTTCAAAATCGACCATTTCGACTTCGGCACCAGCCAAGTCACGATTGGCGGGAATCAAATCGTATTTTCCCTGGGTGTCGCTCACCAACGCCTCGCGGATATTCGCACTGCCAAGCAGCACATGGTACACCGTGGTTTTCACCGTCTGCTTGTTGGTGCCGCTGCCCATCGTCGCATTGCCTTGCGGATCGAGATCGACCAGCAGCACGCACTTATCCGCCGCCGCCAGGCTGGCAGCCAGATTCACGCTGGTGGTGGTTTTGCCGACACCGCCTTTTTGATTGGTAATTGCAATTATCTTGGTCATGACTGTTCGTACTTGATGATGATTAATTGCCGCATCGCATCCAATCCCGGCACGCGCAGCGTCACAGTATTTTCAATCGCAAACGGCGCTCGCACCTGCCGCCGCTCTTGTTCCGTGCAATTGCCTTTCATCGCCGCCCAGCGGCAACCGGCGTTTTCAACCACCGCCCATTGCCGGGTTAACGCAATGAATTCACCTAATTCCGAGAAAGCGCGCGAGATGAGGGTATTCACCGGTTTGGCTTCGAGCTGTTCGATGCGTTGCGGCATGATCTGAACGTTATGCAATTTCAATTCAATCTTCGCCTGCTGCAAAAATGCAGTTTTCTTTTGATTGCTTTCCACCAGCGTTACCTGCCAATCCGGTCGTGCCAGCGCAATCGGGATGCCCGGCAATCCCGCACCGGTGCCGACATCGACGATCTGCGGCCCGTGAATATGCGGCAGTACCACCAGGCTATCGAGCACATGCTGTATCAGCATGTCGCGCGGATCGCGGATCGCCGTCAGGTTATGCACCCGGTTCCATTTCTCAATCAACAATAAATAGCGCGCAATGCTTTCGGCAAGCTGTCCGGCTTCAACGCCAAAACCGGCATCCAGCGCCTGCAACGACTGTTCGATTTGCGGCAACAGACTCATGCGGTCTGTTGTTTGCCGTCCGGCGCAAATCCGCGCTTCAAGTGCACCAACAATAACGAAATCGCCGCCGGCGTCACGCCGGAAATGCGCGATGCCTGACCGACGGTTTCCGGCTTGTGCAGATTCAATTTCTGCTGCACTTCGTTCGACAAGCCTTTCACCACGCGGTAATCGATCTCCTTCGGCAACAGCGTATGTTCGTATTGCGCCTGGCGCGCCACTTCTTCCTGTTGGCGCTGAATATAGCCGTGATATTTGGCTTGAATCTCCACCTGCTCGGCGACTTGCGCATTGGTGACCGCTTCGCCCGCTCCGGGCAACGTCATCAGCGATGCATAGGTTACGTCGGGGCGTTTCAGTAATTCGGTCAAGGTATACTCGCGCTCAATCCCTTTGCCAAGCACACGCATCGCATCCTGCTCAGGCAACGTGGCGGGCAATACGCGGATCGAATCGAGCCGCTGCTGCTCCTTGATAATCGCTTCTTGTTTCTCAGAAAAAGCTGCCCAGCGCTGATCGTCGATCAAACCCAGTTTCCTGCCGGTTTCGGTCAAGCGCAAATCGGCATTGTCCTCGCGCAATTGCAAGCGGTATTCGGCACGGCTGGTAAACATGCGGTATGGCTCGGTCACGCCGGACGTCACCAGATCGTCGACCAGCACGCCGAGATAGGCCTCATGGCGCTGCGGCGACCAAGCTTCTTTTTCTTGAATTTTCAGCGCGGCGTTAACACCCGCCAGCAACCCTTGCGCGGCGGCTTCTTCGTAGCCGGTGGTGCCGTTGATCTGCCCGGCGAAAAATAGATTCTCGATGGTTTTGGTTTCCAGCGAGCGCTTCAAATTGCGCGGATCGAAATAATCGTACTCGATAGCGTAACCGGGGCGCGTGATATGCGCGTTTTCCAGTCCGGCAATCGAATGAATCAACTTCACTTGCACGTCGAACGACAAGCTGGTCGAGATACCGTTCGGATAGATTTCATGCGTGTTCAAGCCTTCCGGCTCGAGGAAAATCTGATGCGAAGCACGCTCGGAAAAACGCACCACCTTGTCCTCGATCGACGGACAATAACGCGGCCCGACGCCTTCGATCTTGCCGGTAAACAGCGGTGAATCGGCCAAACCGTCGCGGATGATATCGTGCGTTTCGCTATTAGTATGCGTGATCCAGCACGAGATCTGACGCGGATGCTGAATGCCGCTATCGATCAACGAAAAAAACGGCGCCGGTTGGTCGCCGGGCTGCTCCAGCAACCTGGAATAATCCATGCTGCGAGCGTCGATGCGCGGCGGCGTGCCGGTTTTCAACCGGCCTGCCGGAAACTCCATCTCGCGCAGCCGCTGCGCCAATGTCAACGCTGGCGGATCGCCCGCGCGACCTGCTTTAAAATGGGTTTTGCCGATATGCGCCAATCCGGCGAGGAATGTGCCGACCGTCAGAATCACCGCGCGCGCACGGATTTTGAGCTGCAACTGCGTTATCACGCCAACCACGCGATCCTGCTCGACGATCAAATCGTCGACCGCCTGCTGCATCACCCGCAGATTCGGCTGATTCTCAACCCGGCTGCGAATCGCCTGCTTGTACAACACCCGGTCCGCTTGCGCACGCGTCGCCCGCACCGCCGGGCCTTTGCTCGAATTCAACACACGAAACTGAATGCCGGCCTCATCCGCCGCCAAGCCCATCACACCACCCAGCGCATCGATTTCCTTCACCAAATGGCTCTTGCCGATACCACCGATCGACGGATTGCACGACATCTGCCCGATGGTTTCGATGTTATGCGTCAGCAACAGCGTCTTGCAGCCCATCCGCGCCGCCGCCAAAGCCGCTTCCGTTCCGGCATGACCGCCGCCGACCACGATAATGTCAAAATCCGAATGATGATTCATTGTTCTGAAGCCATTGAAAATCTGAATGATACGAAGAAATAGTGATTGAAATTGTTTCACGTGAAACCTTTTTGCATGGTTAGCGAAAAGGTGAAATATCAGAGCGCAATTATAGGTGGTTCAGAAGTTCAAGAGCAAGTTAAATCAACTCCAGCAAAGCCGCAAGCTTATCTCACTGAGTTACAAGCAATCTTTTCTGGAACAATACGCCCCGAACAGCACGCCCTATCTGCCCGAATCCCTACGCATGCAATTGCGCAACTTCGAACGTCCGTGCGCGTCGATGATTGGAGGTGTTCCAGTGGATTTTGCCCGCGACGTTCTCAAACGCTTGTTAATCGATTTTTTCCTGGGCTTCGTCGCAACTGGAAAGCAATACCTACTCGCGGCTCGATACCGGACATGTGGGTGTTAATCCGGAAACCGTCATTGCGTTACATACTTTTTTGTCGGAAGGATTACAGCGTCTACGAACTCAATCGCGTGGAATTGCTATGCGACACCTTCGTGCGTTCCTGCGAGCGTTCCTGCCAGCAATACGTCGCCGTGCGGCAGCAATTGATCCCGCCGGATGTCGTGCGTCTGCGCTATCGCACCCTACTGTCAACGCTAATCGCGACTATTGTTCGTAGTGGCGCTAAAGCCGACTTAAGGAAATGCTGATTAATTCAACGAATGAGATGAAGCACGAGGCGCACGGAACGCAGCAACCGAGACATATCAACAAGATAGGCGAGGATGCGAGTACCGCGTAACGAAGTGATTCGCTTGTGCAGTCAATTGATCAGTGTTTCCCTAGCAGCGATCCGCGCCCAAGTACCCGGTACCGTGGCCGAGGCCGATCGTGAGCGTTTTGTCGCACTAGTGATGGAGGAATTTCAGAATCTGCATTCCGGTAATGTCATTCGATTCGGTCTGCGTCCGTTGGAATTTGCGGTATGGCAGGAAAAAAATACCGGCAAAAATTGAATTGCAATCACAAACACACCGGCCTATTCTTGTAAAAGCAGATTCGCTGAAACAGGAGGTCAATCAATGAAAAAGCAATTTATCAATCTAAAACTTTTATCCGTGCCGCTGGCATTTGTTGTGGCGCAGGGTGTTTCCCATGCGATGCCGGGCATGCACGGTTCTGGAAGCGGCGCGGCGACGGAGCATCCGCGGGTGTCGAACAGCATCGCCGGGAAAATCAATTCGTCCGGTTCGGAGATGGAGATTACTTACAGCGCCGACGGCAAGACGGCGATTTTTGTGTCGACGCGCGAGGGCAGCATTCAATCGCCCGGCGGTCATTACAGTTTCGATATCTGGATGTCGCGCCTGGTCGACGGTGAGTGGCAGGAGCCCATTCATCTGGGGCCGGGGATCGATCCGAAGGTGGGGCCGAACATCAATACGACAGCGTGGGAATTGGAACCGAGTTTTTCCGATGACGGCAATGTGATTTATTTCACCCGCTACGAGCCGGGTAATATGCTGTCCGGCGATTTGTACGTGGTGCAGAAAGTCGATGGCGTGTGGCAAGAGGCTAAAAACTGGAACGACGTGCCGGAATTACCGAATATCAACACCCCGACCGGTGAGGAACATTGCCCGATCATCGCGTCCGACAGCCTGATTTATTTCAGCTACCACCAGCCCGGCGTAACGCAGGACAGCGATATCTGGAAAGTCGAGAAAAAAGACGGCGTATGGCAAAAACCCGAAAGCTTGGGGATGAAAATCAATTCGCCGCACCGCGATCATATGCATTGGACTGGACTGTCGAAAGACGGCAAAAGCCTGATCATCACCAGCACGCGGCCCGATTTGGGTTCGCGCGGCGGGCATGACGAGTGGATTGCGCGGCAAAATACCGACGGCGAATGGCAGCAGCCGGTGAATCTCGGCGATGCGGTCAATACCGGCGGCGAGGATATGTGCTGGACGTTCACGCCGGACGGCAAGCAATTCACCGGCAGTTGGGGGCCGCACGGCACCTACGATATGGATATCCGCTCGATTAACAAGAGCGATGTGCCATTATTGAAGGACTTCGAGCCGATGGGGTTGCCGCCGAATTTGCTGAGAAGTAGCAGGTAGGAATAAAAAGCGCCGGTAGGATCGATACCGGCGCCGTTGTTTGAAGCTTAGTAATTAAGCGGCTGCTCTCGACGCACGTTTGCGTTCGTGTTCGAGCAAGAAGCGTTTGCGGATACGGATGGTTTTCGGCGTGATTTCCACCAATTCGTCATCGGCGATGAATTCAATCGCGGATTCCAGCGTCAGTTGAATCGGCGGGATCAACGTTACCGCTTCATCGGTTCCCGATGCGCGGATATTGGTCAGTTGCTTGCCTTTGATCGGGTTGACCACCAGATCGTTGTCGCGAGTATGAATGCCGATCACCATGCCTTCGTACAGGCGGTCGCCGGGACTGACGAACATGCGGCCGCGGTCTTGCAATTTCCACAGCGCATAGGCGACAGCCTCACCTTGTTCAGCGGAAATCAGCACACCGTTTCTGCGCGGCGGGATTTCCGGGCGCATCGGCGCGAATTCGTCGAATACGTGACTCATCAGACCGGTGCCGCGCGTCATGGTCATGAATTCCGATTGGAAACCGATCAGACCGCGCGCCGGAATACGGTAATCCAAACGCACGCGGCCTTTGGCGTCCGATACCATGTCTTGCAAATCGCCACGGCGCGCGCCCAATGCTTCCATCACCGCGCCTTGATTAGCTTCGTCGACGTCTACGGTGAGCATTTCAAACGGTTCGCATTTGACGCCGTCGATTTCGCGAATCACTACGTGCGGGCGCGATACCGCGAGTTCATAGCCCTCGCGGCGCATATTCTCCAGCAGAATGGTCAGGTGCAATTCACCACGGCCGGAAATCAGGAACGAATCGGTTTCGTTGGTTTCCTCCATGCGCAATGCGACGTTGGTCAGCAATTCTTTTTCCAGGCGTTCACGCAATTGGCGGCTGGTGACGAACTTGCCTTCCTGGCCGGCAAACGGCGAGGTGTTGACCTGGAACGTCATGGTCAGGGTCGGCTCGTCGACGGCGAGAATCGGCAGCGCCTCAGGTTTGTCGACATCGGCCAGTGTAGCGCCAATACTGAGTTCGTCCACGCCGTTGATTAGTACGATGTCACCGGCCAGCGCTTCTTTCATCTGCACCCGTTCCAAACCTTGAAAACCGAGCACCTGGTTGACTTTGGCTTTTTTCGGCGGCTTATCGCCCATTAACACCATGACTTCTTGGCTGGGTCTGAGTTTGCCGCGGCGGATACGGCCGATGCCGATGCGTCCGACGAAACTGGAATAATCCAGCGCGCTGATTTGCAGTTGCAACGGTTCATCGGGATTTTCTTCGGGAGCGGGGACGTATTTGAGGATGGTGTCAAACAACGGGCGCATGTCCGTGCTGGGTTTATCTAGATCCAGTGTGGCAAAGCCGTTCAACGCGGAAGCATACACCACCGGAAAATCGAGCTGCTCATCGCTGGCGCCGAGTTTATCGAACAGATCGAAGGTTTGATCGACCACCCAACCGGCACGCGCGCCCGGACGGTCGACTTTGTTGATGACCACAATTGGCCGCAATCCTTGCGCCAGGGCTTTTTTGGTCACAAACCGGGTTTGCGGCATCGGGCCTTCCACCGCGTCGACCAGCAGCAATACGCCGTCGACCATCGACAGCACGCGCTCCACTTCACCGCCGAAATCGGCGTGGCCGGGGGTATCGACAATGTTGATATGCACCCCTTCATAGTCGATGGCGCAATTCTTGGCTAAAATAGTAATGCCGCGCTCGCGCTCAATATCGTTGGAATCCATCACACGCTCGGAAACTTGTTGATGTGCGGCGAAGGTGCCGGCTTGGTGCAGGAGCTTGTCGACCATGGTGGTTTTACCGTGGTCAACGTGCGCGATGATGGCGATATTGCGGATCGGACGAGACATAAATAATTCCTCAAAAAATAAGCTGTTAGTTGATACTTTGGGGGCGGTATTATAGCAGCCGATGGTTAAAATACGATGACAAATTTTCAAAAGCCTGGAAACCCGCCAGGAATCTTGCAGGAATCCGGCGACCCATTGCGCGGTTCAAATCCGCGCTATTTATCGGCAGATTCGTTGCAATCTTTGCAGCTAAATCCCCGCGAAATCGCCGCCAGCATCGAACATTTATTGCTGGGGCAAAAGCGGCAGCAAGCCTGGAATGCGCCCAAAGCGGTGATTACTCCGCCGGATGGCCGCTACATGATGGCGACGCTGGCGGCTGCCGACGATCCGCCGTTTCTCGCCGTCAAAGCATTGGTTTTAAATCCGGATAACCCGCAACATGGCTTACCCAGCATCAATTCGCTGGTGACGTTGCTCGATAGCCGCAGCGGCTTGCCGCTGGCGGTGATCGACGGTAATTGGATCACCGCGGTGCGCACCGCCGGTTTGAGCGCGGTCGCGGCGAAACGGCTGGCTCGTCCGGATGCTTCGATCGCGGCATTCATCGGCTGCGGCGTGCAGGCGCGCAGTCATTTGCAAGCGCTTGCCGCATTATTTCCGCTCACCGGCGTTCGTGCCTACGCGCGCGGTCCGAGCCGCGATAGCTTTTGCCAAACCGCTGAAAACATGAGTTTAACCGCTATTGCTTGTCAAACCGCCGGGGAAGCGATCCGCGGCGCGGATTTGATCGTCACTTCGGTGACATTATCGCCGCAATTGGCGCCGTTTCTCGATGCCCGCTGGTTGAAGCCTGGCGCGTTCGTCACCATGACCGATCTGGCCGCGCCGTGGTTGCGGGAAAGCATGTCCGCGCTGGATCGCATTATCGTCGACGATCTGGAGCAGGAATCCCGTATGCCCAAGCCGCTGGTTGATCCGGCGCTGGTGCGTGGCGATCTGGCCGGTTTGGTGACGGGCGAGGCGCTTGGCCGCCAGAGCACCGGAGAAAGAACAGCGTTTGTATTCCGCGGCTTGGCGCTGGGGGATCTGGCAGTCGCCGGGTTGGCTTACCAACGTGCTTGCGAGCAGTTGCCGGATTTTCCGGTGGAATGACCACTCAGCAGTTAATTATTCCTTATTGGTTTCAGCACCGGTCATCAGGAATTTAACCAGCAACGCGAAAATCAGCGGAACCATGCTCAAACCCGTGACCATATAATGCTCAGCGGTGAATTGGTCGCCTTCGTCCATGATGATGTAACCGAAAAAGATGGTGATCGGCGTGATAATTGCCAGCACGATGACCAGTCTGAATAATCCTTTCATTGTTTAATCCTTTCACACAATAATGTTTAAGTATAAGCCGATTGCAGCCCTGAACAAAATCACGCTTGCCCATCGAAGGGATAAGCAAGGTAAAATAAAGCCTTTGATGCCGTAATCTTACGAATGGAATCCGTACTGATCATTTCCAATTTTCCCGATCACGAAAGCGCCGATGCGTTGGCGAAGGCCCTGATTGATCAGCATTTGGCGGCTTGTGTCAATCTTTTGAGTCCCTGCACTTCGGTTTACCGCTGGCAGGATACCATTGAATCCGCGGTGGAGATTCCGGTGCTGATCAAAACCCGCCGCCAGCATTATGACCGGGTTGAACAGTTGATCAAGATGATGCATCCTTATGAACTTCCGGAAGTGATTATGGTTCCTATATTGGGCGGATTACCTGCCTATCTGCAGTGGATAACCGACGAAACTCACTTATCAGACTAGATACTACAGAAATTACCGATGCGATTAATTCACCTATTGTTACTGTTATCGTTGTTGTTTTGCGCCCCTGCATTTGCGCAGGAAAGCGGTTCTTTCAGCCTATTGCAGAAATTGCAGGGATTGGGCATCAATCTCGGGCAAAGCAATCCGCAGGAGCTGCTGCCGCCGGACGAAGCATTCAAAATATCGATGGAAGTGCGCGATGGCCAGACGCTGATTGCTCATCTGACACCGGCCAAGGATTATTACCTGTACCGCGACAAGATTACTTTTGAGCCGAAGCAGGAAGGTTTGACCGTCGAGAAGGTGACGTTACCGCCGGGTCAAATGAAAGATGATATGACCTTTGGTCAAATGGAAGTTTATTTCAACCCGATTCAAGCGGTGATTTCGTTAAAACGGGAAGATCCCGCCAGTGAACAGCCGTTGACGCTGGAAGCCGGTTATCAGGGTTGTAATGAACCGGTCGGCGTGTGTTACGCACCGATTCATAAAGTCATTGAATTGACCCTGCCGGCGGTTACCGCGGCGATCGGCGCCGTTGCCGATGCCGTTAGCAATCCGGCAACGGCGGCACCGGCCGATGCAATCGCAGAATTGTTCCAAACGCCATCGCGCACGCCGGCTATCGAAACCGAATCCTACAAAATCGAACGGATGTTTGAAACCGGTGATTACTGGCTGATTCTGAGCGGATTTTTCGGCATTGGCTTGCTGTTGTCGTTTACGCCGTGCGTGTTTCCGATGTTTCCGATTTTGTCGGGGATCATCGCCAATCGCGGTAAGAACGTAACCAAATCGCATGGCTTTATCCTGGCGCTGGCTTATGTGCTCGGTATGGCGATTACTTATGCCATTGCCGGTGTGGCGGCCGGATTGTCGGGCGCGATGTTGTCCGCTGCGCTGCAGAATGCGTGGGTTTTAGGTTCTTTTGCGGTGATTTTCGTGTTGTTGTCGTTTTCGATGTTCGGCTTCTATGAATTGCAACTGCCGGGGATATTGCAAACCAAATTGTCCGAGGAGGCCGGACATCTGAAAGGCGGGCACTTGACCAGCGTATTCGGCATGGGAGCGCTATCGGCTCTAATTGTCGGGCCTTGCGTTGCGGCGCCGCTGGCGGGCGCATTACTCTATATCAGTCAAACTCGCGATGTCGTGCTGGGCGGCTCGGCATTATTTGTCATGGCGCTGGGCATGGGCGTGCCGCTGCTGCTGCTCGGAACATCGGCGGGGGCGTTGCTGCCCAAGGCGGGACCGTGGATGGAGTCGATCAAGCGTTTTTTCGGCGTGCTGCTGTTGGCGGTTGCGCTCTGGATTGTCTCGCCGGTTATCAACGATGTCGTGTACATGTCGCTTTGGGCGGCGTTGTTGATCATATCCGCCATCTACTTGCATGCGATCGATCCTTTGCCGGAGCGGGCGACGGGGCTGCAGAAATTCCTTAAAGGCATTGGTGTGATCGCATTGCTGATCGGTGTGGCGATGTTGGCCGGTGTTTTATCCGGCAGCCGCGATGTGCTGCAGCCGCTCTCCAAATTCGGTATCGCCAATAGCAGCGTGAATACCGCGGAATTGACAGCAGCCGGACACCCGGCGTTGCCGTTTCAGCGGGTAAAAAACCTCGGAGAACTCGATGAGCAGATCAAACGCTCCAAGGATAAGTACGTCATGGTACGGTTTCATGCCGATTGGTGTGTTTCCTGCAAGGAAATGGATCGCTTCACCTTTTCCGATGCCAAAGTGCAAGCCCGGCTGAAAGACGTGGTGCTGCTGGAAGTCGACGTGACCGACGGCACGCCGGATGATACCGCGCTGCTCAAACGCTTTAAGCTGTTCGGGCCGCCGGGTATTTTATTTATTGATCGTCAAGGCCGCGATGTGCCGGACATCAAAGTCATTGGATTCCTCAATCATAACGATTTCCTGACGGTGCTGAATGCGGTGCTGATTTGAAGGGAATTGCGCGCGCAGCCGCAAGCGGCTGTCTGAATATATAAATTATTTTGGGATGTTACGATGTCGAAGTTTAAGCAGATTATTCTGTATTTTTTTGTAGCGGTCATCGCGCTGGGCGCGGGTTCGTTTTTTCGTTCATTGTTGTCGGATATTTATCAAACCGAATTAACCAGTGAGGAAAGTCAGCAAGGCGCCAAAGCAATTCTTGAAGCCAGTTTGCCCGATTTGCAAGGAGACGATCAGGCGGTCTCGCAATGGCTTGGCAAGGTCATGGTGGTAAATTTCTGGGCGACTTGGTGTACGCCCTGCCGGGAAGAGATTCCGGAGTTTATCGAAGCGCAGAACAAATACGGGGATCAGGGATTGATCTTTGTCGGCATCGCGATTGACCAGCCCGATAAAGTGAAAATGTTCAGCCAGGAATTCGGTATCAATTATCCGGTTCTGATCGGGAGTTTTAATACCTGGTCATTGCTCGAAGCCGCCGGAAACCGTATGTCCGCACTCCCTTATACGGTGGTTTTGAATCGTTCTGGTGAAATTGTCGACACCTATTTAGGCCGCGTTAACTTGAAAAAGCTGGAAAAACTGGTTGAGCCGCTGTTGAAAGAACAGCCCGCCGCGGCGGAGCAACCAGCGCAGATCTGAAAACCATGCGGAGATAAAGCGGATTTCATAATGATTGATAGCGATTGTCTCCGCCGGAATGAATCATGTAATATGTTTGGCAGGAATGGAATGCTTTGAACGTTAGCATACATGCGAGCTACTCTGTCCTTGCAATACCTCGCGCATTCTGATGTTTGCAAATACTTACCAGAGGATTCAATAGTTTTTGATTTTGATTGTATAAGGTACTGAAGGTAGGAAAGCAAGGGTAATATCGCAATGTGATGGGGTTATTTTTTCCGGTAATTATTTGGAGAACCTTATCATGACAAAGCTCACGGTTAATCATCGTTTCATCGTTTTATTCTTGTCGCTTCAGATACTTTTTTCCCTTGGCTGCACAACTCCTCAAAAATACGAGGGCAGCCGCGAGCAATTCGACGATATCATCATTACCACCAGGGTGCATGAGGCGATTATCGACGAGCCATCCTTAAGACCGTTTGATATCAATATCAGAACCATCAAAGGTATCGTCGAACTAAGCGGCCTTGTCAATTCCAGGGATGATATGGATAAAGCCATCGCCATTGCCCGCAAGGTGGAGGGCATCAAGCTGATCAAAAACGATATGCGAATTTACGGGACCGGTGATTATTGATCAGCGGTCAGACTGCAAAACGGGCGGATGAAGTGACGGCCGATCATGTTTTGATAGCGCATTTTCTGTACGTGTTGTTTGTCGTTGGCAGTTTGCCGGCGATCTGGATTGGCGCTTGGCTGGGGCTTAAGTTTGTGGCAAATCCATGGTTTCGCTATTTGCACCTCGCCGCTATTTTATTGGTGGTGGCCGAGTCGTTGCTTGGTATTGCTTGCCCGCTAACCGTTTGGGAAAACAATTTGCGCCAAATCGAGACGGAAGCCGGTTTCATTCAGTACTGGCTTCATCTCATCATTTTTTATCGGGTATCCGAAACGGTGCTGACCGTAGTTTATATCGCGTTTGCCGCTTTGGTGGCGATGACTTTCAAATGGGTTCCGCCGAGACGCAGTAACAATAATTAGCCTTCTGATACCTGGTATTGACTGTCAATACGATAGTTAAAACTTAATCTGACTGGAACAATCATATCTATGACATCTATTCAAGCAGAAACAGTTTTATTGTTCGGTGAAGTGCTGGCAGATATATTCGATGACCGAAAAGTATTTGGAGG
Source organism: Nitrosomonas sp. (assembly GCA_019745325.1). Classification (GTDB taxonomy): domain Bacteria; phylum Pseudomonadota; class Gammaproteobacteria; order Burkholderiales; family Nitrosomonadaceae; genus Nitrosomonas. The sequence continues at coordinate 126,435 of JAIETK010000001.1, forward strand.
TGCGCCGTTCAATGTCGCACGCCACCTGCAAGCATTTGGATTGCATCCAGTACTGATAACGCGCATTGGAAACGACGAACTTCGCCGTGAATTACTTGCGGTGATAAAGGATGCCGGCATGGATGATGTCGGTATACAGCTTGATGTCTCTCATCCGACTGGTCAAGTGATGGTACACATGGAAGGACGCGAACACCGCTTTGAAATTCTGCCGGAGCAAGCGTATGACTACATCCATGCGGGCATAACGCATATGATTGCCTTGGCAGTGCGTCCGCAACTGATATATTTTGGCACCTTGGCGCAGCGCAGCGCAAAATCCGCTCAGGCCTTGGGCGCATTGATCCGCAGCAGCAACGCGCCGCGTTTACTGGATATCAATTTACGGAAACCTTGGTATGACGCACCTACGATAGAGCGTTCTCTGAGGCGCGCAAACCTGCTAAAAATAAATCTGGAAGAGATGGAGATACTGACATCTTTATTCCGGTTATCCAGTAAAAATCCAATACAAAATGCTGATGCATTGATTAGATGTTTTGGTCTGGACAGCGTTTTGGTTACATGTGGCGAACGGGGCGCTTGGCAACTCGACAACGAAGGTAAGATAGAAAGTGTTGAGGGATCCGCATCTTCACAACCACTGGTGGATACAGTCGGTGCGGGGGATGGTTTTGCCGCTGTTTACATCCTGGGCATATTACGCGGTTGGCCGGCTATGCTTACCTTACCGCGCGCCAATATCTTTGCTGCTGCTTTGTGCGAAATTCGAGGAGCGATTCCGGATTCTCCAGATTTCTACGAACCGTTCATAAAGGATTGGAAGATATGACGATGGATCTGATCAATAACGAAAACCCATTGTACATTTTGATGATTAGTCCGCACGGTTTGATCAGAGGAAATAACATGGAGTTGGGGCGCGATGCTGATACTGGCGGACAAACTACCTATGTGGTGGAGCTAATGCGTGCTTTGGCACGTCATTGCGATGTCGGACAAGTTGATTTGCTGACGCGGCTGATTGATGATCCCGCAGTATCCCCGGATTATTCCCAACCCATCGAAGAAGTTAGTAACGGCGCGCGTATTCTGCGCCTGCCTTTCGGTCCATCGCATTACATACGCAAGGAATTGCTGTGGCCTCATCTCGATCAACTGGTGGATCGCAGCCTGCATTTTTTGCGTCAGCAGGGACGATTGCCGGATCTGATACACACACATTACGCCGATGCAGGTTATGTAGGACAACAGCTATCACTGCTCCTTGGCATACCTCAGGTACACACGGGGCACTCACTGGGACGCCCAAAGCAGTCGCGCTTGCTGGCAAGTGGCCGGAAAAAACACGCGATTGAACGTCAGTTCAATTTCGAACGCCGTATCGCGGTAGAAGAGGATTTGCTGGTAAGCGTTAACATGGTAGTCACCAGTACGCGGCAAGAGGTTACCGAACAGTATGGCATGTATCATAATCATGAACGCAGTCGCTTTGTCGTGATTCCGCCAGGGACGGACATTACGCGCTTCTCGCCGCCGGGACGTAGAAAAATTAATCCTAATGTTATGCAAATGGTAGATAAATTTCTATCGGATCCGGCCAAACCGATAATACTCGCAATTTGCCGTCCTTCCATCCACAAGAATCTGAAAGGCTTGATTGAGGCATATGGAGGTAATCCTGAGCTACAGAAAATGGCCAATCTGGTCATCGTCTCTGGCAATCGTGACGACATTCGTGAGCTGGATGAAGCTTCGCAGAAAGTACTGAGGGAGCTGTTGTTGGATATAGATCGTTATGATTTATGGGGGCGCGTGGCGATACCCAAGCACCATGCTGCCGAAGATGTGCCGGAGCTATACCGTTTGGCTGCGCGCCGCCGCGGTGTATTTGTCAATCCGGCATTTACTGAACCATTTGGCTTGACCTTGATTGAAACTGCTGCAAGCGGTTTGCCATTTGTCGCAACCGAAGATGGTGGGCCACGGGATATTTTGGCAAATTGTTGTAATGGTTTGCTGGTGAATCCGTTGGATCCGGTTGCGATTGCTGCGGCATTATCCAACGTATTATCGGACAAGCAGCAATGGCGGATGTGGTCGAAGAATGGCGTCATAGGCGCACGCCGCCACTATAGTTGGGATGCTCACGTTAGCAAGTATATGAAAGAAGTACGCAGACTGCTGCGGCGTGATCGTAAGCGCATGCGGCGTCAGATTTCATTCACACTGCAAGACGGCAAGTCACCCATGCCGCTGGCGCGAAGGGCCTTGGTCAGCGATATAGACAACACCTTGCTGGGGAACAAAGAAGGATTGCAACAGTTGATTAGCTGGCTAAAAAAACATGCAGGATCAGTAGTTTTTGGTGTCGCCACCGGCCGCTCTCTGGAAAGTGCAGTGAAAGTTCTCAAGAATGCACGGGTTCCAATTCCAAATGTACTAATCACTTCAGTTGGAAGCGAAATCAATTATGGCCCGAGGCTACAACCGGATGTCGGTTGGGCCAACCGCATTGCCCATCTATGGCGACGTGATGCATTAGAGCAAGTTTTATCCGGCCTGCCGGGGTTGACACTTCAAGCTGCTGAAAACCAGCGTAAATTCAAGCTAAGTTATAACGTGATTTCAAAGAAGATGCCCTCACTGCAGGATTTATCCCGATTGTTGCGGGAACATCGTTTGCATGCGCGGCTTATCTATTCGCATGAAAAATTTTTAGATGTATTGCCGATGCGTGCCTCTAAGGGGCATGCCATCCGTTATCTGGCTTGCAAGTGGGGACTGCCCCTTGAGAATTTTCTGGTGGTAGGTGACTCCGGCAATGACAAGGAAATGCTGCTCGGTGATACGCTAGGAATAGTGGTTGGTAACTATAGCCCGGAGCTTGAGCCGCTGCGTGACATGGAACAGATATATTTTGCTCAAGCTCGCCAAGCCAACGGTATCCTGGAAGGGCTGGCACATTATAACTGGCGGATTGAAGACAACCCTTAATTCTAGGCGCATATACTCATGTATGAACAGATTTCACATTCTTTGCTCAATGACATTCTGGTTGAGGTAAAGAAAAAAACTAAGCCCCAAAATTTGCAATTTTTCTATACTCGGCTGGGAGCAAATTTCTACGCCATTTACTCGCTATTCAATACGCTTTATGGAGATCATCCGGATTTCAAGAAGCACATGCTGCATTTAGTGGAAACGCTAATGCGCCAATATATCAGCAGACCCAGTCATCTTAAGAGAATTGATCTGGAGCGAGAAAAAGATCACAACTGGTTTCTAAGTCAGAAATGGGTCGGCATGGCACTATACTGCAACGGATACGCTGACAACCTGAAGGATATGCTGTCTAGATTGAATTACCTGCAGGAATTGGGGGTTAATCTAGTACATATCATGCCTATTTGCGATTGTCCCGAAGGCAAAAGCGATGGTGGTTATGCGGTAAGAGATTTTTGCAAGATTGATAGCCGTTTTGGTACCTTCGAGGATTTTAATAAATTAGTTACTAGCTTAAAAAAACGTGACATGCTGCTAACCCTGGATGTTGTGGTCAATCATACTTCCGACCAGCACGAGTGGGCTAAGAAAGCACGGGGCGGCGATCAGGCGTATCAGGACTATTACTTTGTCTTCAATGACCGGTCGATTCCGGATATCTATGAAGAATCCATGCCGGAAGTATTTCCTGAAACCGCACCCGGCAACTTCACTTGGGATGAGGCGATGGGCAAATGGGTGATGACCGTGTTTCATCGCTATCAATGGGATTTAAACTACCGGAACCCAGCAGTTTTTATAGAGATGCTAGACATCATCTTGTTCTGGGCAAATCGAGGCGCGGATATTCTGCGGCTTGATGCCGTGGCATTTATGTGGAAGAAAATGGGCAGTTCTTGCCAGAATGAGCGCGAAGCGCACCTGATTTTGCAATTGATGAAGGATTGTTGCCAAGTTACCGCTCCCGGTGTGCTGTTTATCGCGGAAGCCATTGTTGCGCCTACCGAGATCATCAAATACTTCGGTGAAGATGCCATCAATGCTAAAGAATGCGAGATCGCTTATAACGCAACTTTCATGGCGTTGTTATGGGATGCAGTGGCGACGAAAAAATCGATATTGCTTAACAAAGGGATACAAAATATTCCTTCAAAACTTGAGCGGGCAACTTGGCTCAATTATGTGCGCTGTCATGATGATATTGGCTGGGGTTTCAGCGACGACGATATTGTCACTGCTGGGTATGAGCCGCAGTCGCATCGACGCTTTTTAGTGGATTATTTTACGGGAAATTACGAGGGATCTCTTGCGGCCGGACTTGCCTTCGGGAGAAATTCGCTAACCGGTGATGCACGTATCTCCGGATCATTGGCTTCACTCGCTGGACTCGAACGTGCCCTGGAAAATAACGATCCTGAGGCCATTAATATGGCCATCAAAATTATTCTCCTATTACACGGAATGATCCTTTCCTTTGGCGGTATTCCGATGCTTTACTACGGAGATGCCATTGGAACGCTCAATGATGATTCCTATCTTAATGATGAATCAAAAAACGATGACAGCCGCTGGATACACCGCCCGAAGATGGATTGGAAAAAAGCGTTGCAAAGAACACAACCAGGAACAGTTGAGTACAGCATCTTCAATGCAGTAAAGAAAATGATTTCTATACGCAAGGAAATACCAGCGTTTGCAGATAGAAACAATCGGGAGTTATTGAGCGTAGATAACCCCCATCTTTTTGTGTTTTCACGGTTTGATCAAATCAATAGCAGTTCAAGAGTTTTAGTCATAGGAAACTTTGATGAGGAGTCGCAATTCTTGAATCTATCGCCTTTGCAGCATATGGGTTTTTTTCAGTACGATTCAGTCAAAAATTTATGTAATGGAGAATCTTTGCCAATAAGGAGTGAGAATCTAATGATTCCTGCCCGGTCTTTCTACTGGCTGCAGGCATAAAGAGAGTAGTTAGCGCTGATTAATTCAACGAACGTGATGAAGAGCGAGGCGCACGGAACGCAACAACCGAGACATATCAATCTGATGGCGAGGGAGTGAGTATCGCGCAACCAAGCTAAGCAATTCGCTCGTGCAGTCAATTAATCAGCGTTTCCTTAGTCGACCCTGAAAAAGTAAATAAAATGTAGGAACCCGCGGCGATTGAAACCATTATCGATCACCTCGAACCGGATTATGGAATGGCGATGATTTTCATGGATTCCGCCGAAGCGTAAAAATAGAAATCAGCGTTCTGAAGCCAGGTATTGATTGCCAATTTCTACGGTTTCTTCAGCATCGGTTTGTAACAGTTCTTCGATATTGGGTTCGAAGGTTTCGTCGTCGAAAGCGATATCGCCGTTTTCAAACGGCCGGTCCTGTACTTTGAGGTTTTTAAAATCGTAGCGGGAGGTATCGGCCAGATGCGACAATTGCACGTTTTGCAGTGAACGGAACATGGTTTCCAGCCGGCCCGGAAATTTTTTATCCCACTGCTGCATCATTTCTTTGATGACCTGGCGTTGCAAATTCGGTTGCGATCCGCATAAATTGCACGGGATGATCGGAAAATCGGCCACTGCCGCGTATGCCGCCAGATCTTTTTCCTTGCAATAAGCTAATGGCCGGATCACGATATGCTGACCGTCGTCACTCACCAGTTTAGGCGGCATTGCTTTGAGTTTTCCGCCATAAAACATGTTCAAGAATAGAGTTTCCAGAATGTCATCGCGATGATGGCCCAGCGCGATCTTAGTCGCGCCCAGCTCTCCGGCGACGCGGTACAACACGCCGCGGCGTAACCGGGAACACAGGCTGCAAGTGGTTTTACCTTCGGCAATGACGCGCTTCACGACGCTGTAGGTGTCCTGCTCCACGATGCGGAACGGCATGCCGATGCGGGTTAAATATTCCGGCAGTACTTGCTCGGGAAATCCGGGTTGCTTCTGATCGAGGTTGACGGCGATCAATTCAAAATCCAGCGGCGCGTGCGCTTGCAGATTGCGCAGGATATCGAGCAGCGCATAACTGTCCTTGCCGCCGGACAGGCATACCATCACCCGGTCACCGGCTTCGATCATATTGAAATCCGCGATTGCCGATCCCACAAATCTCCGCAAACGCTTTTGCAGCTTGTTGGCATTATATTGTTGTTTTTTTTGCATGCTGTCACACAAATTGGATGAAGAAAGTCACAAGAGAATTGATTCGAGCCGGTATCATGCGCACTGCGTTTATTCGACAAACGGGTTGGAACAATTTAGCATAGCCGCATTCTAATCAAGTCGGACAGTTGGATAGAAGGTTATTTTCAGGAGAACTCCATGAATAGAATTATAGCATTGGTAATCTTGGCCTTGTTTTCAACCCATAGCGCCGCGGCTGCAAATCATACCCGGCTGGAATTGGATATTGGCAAATCCGGCGAAGCCGATAAAGTATCGCATACTATTAAACTGACGCAGGTGGATAATATGTTTTTGCCGGCGGAGGTTCGAGTAAAGGAAGGTGAAACAATCCGGTTCGTGATCAAAAACGGCGGCAATCACAAACATGAAATGTTGATTGGCTCGATGGCGGAACTCAAGAAAGCTGCGAATATGCGGCGCATGTATCCGGACAAGGAACATGCGGAAGCGCACTTGGTGCAGCTTGAACCCGGCGAGCAAAAGGAACTGATCTGGCAATTTACGACAGCGGGAACCGTTGATTTTGCATGTCCGTTGCCCGGTCATTTTAAAAAAATGCGTGGAAAAATTATCGTGGAGAAGAAATGAATTTAAAAATGAGAAGCTTATTGGTTGGATCGTTGATGACTTTCGGTATGTCCGGTATTGCCTTGCAGGCAGCAGCCACGACAACGGTAGAAGTATATAAAAGTCCAACATGCGGTTGCTGCGCAAAATGGGTTGATCATATGCGGGATCATGGGTTTACCGTAAAAACGCATGATGTCGGCAACAAGGAAATCCGGAAAAAATCCGGACTTTCCGAATCCGTCGGGTCATGCCACACTGCTTTGGTAAATGGCTATGCGATTGAAGGGCATGTGCCGGCACCGGATATTATCCGTTTGCTGAAAGAAAAGCCGAAAGCGGTCGGATTGGCGGTGCCCGATATGCCGCATGGATCGCCAGGAATGGAAGGTTCGCGCAGCGATCCCTATAATGTTTTATTGATTACCGAGCGCGACCAGTCGCGTAAGGATGCAACCATCTACAACCGCTACGATCCTTATGCTAAAAAAGCGGTGCATTCGGAACCGGCTAAACCGGAAGCCGGACAGCACGGCTCTGTCATGCGTTTAAAATAATTCCGTCTTGTTATGAATTTTCGCAGTCAGTTGTTGAGCGGGGCCGCCGCAGCATTATTGATCGGCTGCGGCGATGCAGCGCCGCCCGTTCCGCTATCTTGGAAGCAATTAAGCGGTGCTGATACCGCGCTGGTCAAAAGAGATTTCGATCCGGCGCAAATTCAGCGTGGCGAGAGTGTTTACAACGCTAATTGTGTTGGATGTCATGGTCCTGGTGGCACGGCTACGCCGGAGTGGCGCAAACCGGGACCGGACGGAAAATATCCGCCGCCGCCGCTGGATAGCTCGGCGCATGCCTGGCACCATTCGACGGAAGTGCTGAAGAAAACGATTCTGAAAGGCACGCCGCCTGAGATCGGCTCAATGCCTGCGTGGGAAGGCAAGCTGACGGAACAACAAGTCGACGACGTCATCGTCTGGATCAAATCGCTATGGTCTGACGAAATTTATGATCTTTGGTACAAAAATTTTGAAGGCAAATAGCCAATCGGTACGGATTTAATACACGGATAGAAAACTATTCGTCCGCTTTCTTATTTTTAAGTAAATCCATCTGCTCTAAAATCTGCTGTTTTTCATTTTCCAGTTCTTGATAGCGCGCATATAGCCGGTCTAAGTCGGCGGAGTATTGATTGACACGCGCTTGTTTTGCCTGTTGACGTTGCATCAAATCATTATAGTTCGGTATTGGAATGCTCTGCCCGGGCGTGCTCGGCAGCGGCACATTCATGGAAGGCTCGGAAGCATCGTTACGGCGTAATTCCTGAACCATCAGGAATTGCTGATAAACCGATTGCGATTCCTGATGCACTCGCTCCAACGCGGTTTCCAACTGCTTCAACTGCGCTTGTTCGGCGGATTTTTCCGCATCGGCCAGGACAGCGGTGGTGAAAGTCAGTACTAGAAAAACAAGAATGGTTTTCATGGAGATTAAGCGCTTAATAATGAATTCGTTATTGCAAGCGGACATCGCATGACATCGATGTTTTTCTTCAACTCTGCACCCACGGCAGCCCGGCCGCTTTCCAGCCGGAAGCCTTGCCGCGCTGGCCGCTTTCATCCCGGTCGCCTTCGAAGCCCTCGAGAATGTTGTAGCATTCGGCAAAATCCATGTCGGTGGCAATCGCCGCCGCTTGGTTCGAACGCGCGCCGCTGCGGCAGATAAATAGCACCGGCAACGATTTATCGACTTGGTTGGCCAGTTGATCGAGAAAATGCGGATTCGGTTGCATGCCGGGGTACGAACGTAATTCGATTTCGGTTGCGCCAGGGATGCGGCCGACCCAATCCAGTTCGGCGCGCGAACGCACATCGACCAATTGCGCCTGCGCGTGTTCCTGCAACACGCGGTAAGCCTCCATCGGCAGCAGTGCGCCTTTATAGGGAAGTCCCAGTTCTTGCGCGCGTTGCTGCGCTTTTTCCAGTATTACTTCGAGTGTTTCCATAAATGATCCTAACCATGTCATGTAAAAAAGATCCAGCGATTACCTTTATAATGCCGGTAAAGCTAACTTCTCATTCCTTGTATTTCCAATATTATAGCGCTTCATGGAAAAAATCCGCTTATCCAAATTGATGTCGGAGCAAGGCATTTGCTCGCGCCGCGAAGCCGACCGTTTTATCGAACTCGGCTGGGTGTTCGTCGACGGCGAGCGGATTTCCGAGCTCGGCACCAAAATTTATCCGGCGCAGAAAATCACGTTGAACAAAGCTGCGCAAGTGCAGCAAACCCAGCAGGTGACGATATTGCTCAATAAGCCGGTTGGTTACGTATCCGGGCAACCGGAGCCGGGCTATCAACCCGCTGTGGTGCTGATTAAGCCTGAAAATCAGTTCATTCCGAAGCAACCGGCGCAACCCGCCAAAAGATTTCAGCCTGCGCACCTGAAAAACCTCGCACCTGCGGGGCGGCTGGATATCGATTCGCAAGGCTTGCTGGTGCTGACGCAGGACGGCCGGATCGCCAAGCAACTGGTCGGTGAGAATTCCCGCATCGAAAAAGAATACCTGGTGCGCGTCGAAGGTGTGCTGCCACCGGCCAAACTGGCGTTGCTGAATCACGGCTTGAGCCTCGACGGTCAAGCATTGAAACCGGCGCAAGTGAGCTGGCAAAATCAGGATCAACTGCGTTTTATTCTGCATGAAGGCAAAAAACGCCAAATCCGCCGTATGTGTGAACTGGTGGGTCTTAAAGTGACCGGTTTGAAGCGCGTGCGTATCGGTCGCATCAAATTGCGCGATTTACCGGAAGGAAAGTGGCGTTATTTGCAGGATGGTGAAGATTTTTGATGTGGTAGTTTATTGCTGATGCACTGTATTTTCTTTATGACAGGCACCTATCACTCCTTTCATGCGGGAACAAGCAATGGACGAATCAAAGATAATTTCCTCGGTCAAGCAGCAGTACGAAGCATTACCGTATCCTCCCAGAAACCCGGAAGATGAAAAAATCCGGCTGTTGCGCACCGTCGGTGATACGTTGAGCGAGTTGAACCACTACTGCTTCAAGGGAAAAAGAAATTTTAATCAGGATTTCCGCTGCCTGGTGGCGGGCGGCGGTACCGGGGACAGCGTCATCAATCTGGCGGAGCAGCTGCGCGGAACTTCCGCGGAAATCGTTTACCTGGATATGTCCGCGGCATCGCGCCGCATTGCCGAACAACGCGCCGCGGTTCGCGGATTGACCAATATCACCTGGCTGACCGAATCGTTATTATCCATCCCGGAGCTGGATATCGGAAAGTTTGATTACATCAACTGCTCGGGCGTTTTGCATCATCTGCACGATCCGCTGGAAGGCGCACGCGCGCTTGCCAGCGCGCTGAAGGATGATGGCGCGATGTATCTGATGGTGTACGCCGGGTATGGCAGACACGCCGTTTATTTGCTGCAGACTTTATTCCGCGAATTGATCCCGCCGCATTTGAACATTCAAGAGAAAGTGAACATGGCGCGCCGGATTATCGGATCATTGCCCGCGCATCATGCTTTTATCAAGGATCTGGATAAGTGGGCGAATGAGATTACCGCTTCCGGCTATGGTGATCCGGGCTTGTATGACTTATTGCTGCATAGCGTTGACCGGTGTTATAGCGTCGATGACGTTTACGCGCTCGCGGCGGCGGCGGAGCTGAAGCTGGTGACTTTTCTAGGGCCGGATAGACGTTTTTACGATCCGGCGCATCTGGTCGCCGAGGAAAGTATCCGCGCGGCGTGGCGAGAGAAATCTCTGCAAGCGCAGCAATCCATCGCCGAAAAACTATTTTCCAATCATATCAAGCATCAATGTTATCTTTCCCGGCAAGCGGCTTGCACAGCCTCGATGGACGACGAAGACAATGCGATCATTCTTGAGCACGAGCTTGCCAATCAAAACATGGCGATCCATGAAGCGATCAAGCCGGGGGAAACGCTCAGCATCACGTTTACCATCAACAACGAAAAAACGGTGTTTCAGTTAAGCGGCAACAAAGTCAACAAAGCATGTTTTCGCTATATGGATGGGAAAACGCCGATTAGCGGCATCATCCGCAAAGTAAAAATGAAATGCGGCGACAGCGAGCAAAAAATCCGTTCGGAATTGCGGTCGATTTTTGAAACCCTTTTTCCGATGGGCTGCATCTTTCTGCAACGTCCCTAAATCATTTGTTCGCGCATGCATCAACGCGTCCATGTCGTACTGAAAATTCCGGCGTATCAACTTGCGCTTTATTACCAAGGCGCTGTCGATACGGTAGCGGCTGAAACCACCGACGGCCGTATCGTGCATTTTCCCGCCAATGTGTTGCGCTCCGTGGTGCAAAGCCACGGCGTGTACGGCTTGTTTGAACTGGTGTTCGACGAGCACTGCAAGTTCATGTCGATCAGCCGTGTCGCAGGTGATTCGCGACCCGGCTGATCCAGCTTTCATTGCACCGTCACGTGCGCTACACTTCCTCTTTATTCCGTTTTAACCCATTCTTTTTAAATCAACAAAGATCACACTCATGGCTCAATATGTAATGTCGATGCTCCGCGTGAGCAAAATCGTTCCACCGAAACGTCAAATTATCAAAGACATATCGCTCAGCTTTTTTCCCGGCGCCAAAATCGGCCTGCTTGGCCTGAACGGTTCCGGCAAATCCACCGTGCTGCGCATCATGGCCGGTGTGGATAAGGAATTTGACGGCGAAGTGCAGCGCCTGCCGAATATCCGCGTCGGTTATCTGCCGCAGGAACCGCAATTGAATCCCGAACACACCGTGCGCCAGGAAGTCGAGGAAGGCATGGGCGAAGTAATGCAGGCGCAGAAGAAGCTTGATGAAGTATACGCCGCGTATGCCGAAGAAGGCGCGGATTTCGATGCATTGGCCGAAGAACAAGCGCGGCTGGAAGCGATCATCGCCACTGCGGGCAGCGATACCGAGCACCAGATGGAAATTGCCGCCGACGCATTGCGTTTGCCGCCGTGGGACGCGGTGGTCAAAAACCTGTCCGGCGGGGAAAAACGCCGCGTGGCGTTGTGCAAGCTGCTGCTGGAAAAACCCGACATGCTGCTGCTCGATGAGCCGACCAACCACCTGGACGCCGAATCGGTGGAATGGCTGGAGCAATTCCTGGTGCGTTTTCCCGGCACCGTGGTCGCGGTGACGCACGACCGCTACTTCCTCGACAACGCCGCCGAATGGATTTTGGAGCTTGACCGTGGCCAGGGTATCCCGTGGAAAGGCAATTATTCGAGCTGGCTGGAGCAAAAAGAAGCGCGCCTGGAGCAGGAAAACAAACAAATCGATGCGCACATGAAAGCGATGAAGCAAGAACTGGAATGGGTGCGGCAAAATCCCAAAGGCCGTCAGGCCAAATCCAAGGCGCGCCTGGCACGCTTTGAGGAACTGAGTTCACAGGAATACCAGAAACGCAACGAAACCCAGGAAATTTTCATCCCGGTCGGTGACCGCCTTGGCAACGAAGTCATTGAGTTTGACGGTGTATCGAAATCCTACGGCGACCGGCTGCTGATCGACAACCTCAGCTTCAAAATCCCGCCCGGTGCGATTGTCGGGATCATCGGCCCGAACGGCGCGGGTAAATCGACTTTGTTCAAACTGATCACCGGCAAAGAACAACCCGATTCCGGCGAAGTGAAAATCGGCCCGACCGTTAAAATCGCGCACGTCGACCAAGCGCGCGACACGCTGGAGAATGACAAAACCGTGTTCGACGCCATCTCCGGCGGCAACGACAACCTCGTGGTCGGCAAATACACCACCCCGGCGCGCGCTTACCTCGGTCGCTTCAACTTCAAAGGCAGCGACCAGCAAAAAATCATCGGCCAGCTCTCCGGCGGTGAACGCGGCCGTCTGCACCTGGCGCAAACCCTGATCGCCGGCGGCAACGTGCTACTGCTCGACGAACCGTCCAACGACCTCGACGTGGAAACGCTGCGTGCATTGGAAGACGCCCTGCTCGAATTCGCCGGTTGCGTACTCGTCATCTCGCACGATCGCTGGTTCTTGGATCGTATCGCCACCCACATCCTCGCCGCCGAAGGCGACTCGCAATGGACTTTCTTCAACGGCAACTACCAGGAATACGAGGCCGACAAGAAAAAACGCCTGGGCGAGGAAGGCGCGAAACCGAAGCGGATTCGGTATAAGCCGATTAGCCGGTAAACTGTGGGTTTTCTATGTAATTAATAGGCTAATCAACTCGGGAGAACAACATGCTAGCAATTAAATTACCGGAAGAAATCGAAAACCGCCTGGCCGAACTGGCTGCAAAAACCGGTCGCACCAAAACCTATTATGTGCGTGAAGCGATTTTGGAGCATCTCGATGAGTTGGAAGAAAAATATCTAGCGATAGAACGGCTGGAAAAGCCGGGAAAACGTTGGACATTGGACGAAGTGGAGAAGGGTATTGATCTGGAAGGTTGAGTTTGATGATGCAGCAGTCAAAGAGCTGCGAAAACTCGATCATTCGGCGCAACAGGATATCCTCCGATATTTTCGCGAACGTATCGCAAGCGATGAAGATCCGCGCAGATTTGGAAAACAATTGAGTCATGATCTATCCAATTTGTCGCGCTATCGCATGATTTGTCATATTGCCGATGAGAAGCCGACAGTATTGGTGCTAACCATTGGTCACCGCAAAGATGTTTATAAATGAGCGTGAAATAAAGGTATCAGCACCATGGCGTATACGTTCAGTGACTGTACTGCCTGATTATTGCCTTTCAGTGACTTGTAACGTTGGCACGACCGGTATCGTCGATATGTCACAGCTTATTTTCAGTGAAAAAGCCGGTATTTATTCTGCATTGAAAGATGTGCAATTATTTAATCAGGTTCGTATTGAACTCGGTGCGCTTACATGGCCGAACGGCGCCGATCTTGATCCGGTTTGGCTGCATGAAGAGATCGGGAAAGGTGGAGCTTGGTGTGTTCCGGGATAGTAGCAATCTATTAATGACTTTATCTCTGTGTGGATACTATCAGAATGACTAGATTTAACTTTTTGATTTAGAAGATAAAATGATTTCATTTAAGTCAAATCATACTCTGATTCAGATTGAAGATTTATATTCGGAACTTCAGAATAATTCAACTGTAGACATACGTTTGCCGGAACACTTAATGCAAGGTGGTGGTTTTGGAATTACTTCTGCAATAATTCAATTTATTGCTACATGGTCGCGCAGTCATAACAAAAATAGATTATTTCCATATAATCAGAAAGCTGGAGTTCTTTCATATGCAAAACTATTACATCAGCCTCATGGGCTAATTGCATGCTATATGGCTCCCAATTTAGTGGATTCCAGGGGTAATATTCTAAGGAAATCTGAAGTGTTGGCTCAAGCAGCTTCGTATATTGAGGCTATGCAAACAAGTAAATTCCGCGAAACAATGAATGGTCGAGGTGCAATTCTAGCTTGCTTTGCAGGTGCAAGAAATGAATTTCTAATACCACTATACGAACGTCCTAACGTACACGGATTGCGCGGAATTAGAGATTTTGAGTTACTAACACAACGAATTATAAACTGTTGTGCTCCTTCTACTCTTCGACGCCTACCAGAAGCAGATATTCAAACAGTAAGCTTACTTATTCGCGAGTTATTTGAAAATACTAATGATCATGCGACTACAGATGAATGTGGGCGAGAATATTGCTGGGATTATCCAAATGTCAGAAGTATCATTGTAAAATATATTGCATTTAATCCGAAAGATACAGGGTCAATAAATGCACTGAGTGATGCGCCGCATCATATGTTTTATCAAAAGGCGCTATTAGATTATACAGCGACCAGAATAATTGATTTTCTTGAGGTAACCGTTATTGATAGTGGTCCAGGTATAGCTAAGAGATGGTTATCACATATTGATCCAAATGCTTGTGCCGAGAATATTCTGATTGACGAAGAGGAAAAATTAGTTAGGGAAGCATTTAAACTCGGGAAAACGACTAAAAACATTAGAGGCACGGGGGTCGGGCTTGATACTGTTATAAAAAGTTTGGTTAAGCTGAAGGCTTTTCTTCAACTAAGAACTGGTCGGCTTTGCTTGTACCAAAACTTTTCAGATAGTTCAAAACAAGAATTTGCACCCAGTCACTTGTTGAACAATAGGAAAAAGTTACCAAGGACTGTTGGTACATCGTTTTCAATCCTTATTCCATTGTCGAACAAGAAATAATCATGCGAGGCTATTTCTCAATAGATATACGTGATGAAGAGAACGACGGGCCTGTATTAGATTATCGATTCTTATTTAAGTCTCAGGGTATCGTTAGCCCAGCAGATTTGGCCGATTGTTTAACACACGCGTTGCGACGAGCTCTTTTTCCCGATGCTATCGTTTTTGTTTGTATTCCCAGCGAATTTGCGCAATTAGTTGAATCATTCAAGACGAATGACGGAGTGAAACAGGCGCTCGAACGTGCAAGTTCTAAAGTATGTGTGGCAATTTGCAAATTAGATAAGTCAGGAAGTTTGGGAAAACCAGAATGTGTAAAGAATCATCATAATTCGTTTCCCTTGATTGAAAAAAAACATAAAGAAAAGATTTTTCGTGAAGGATTACGGAAATTATTTGATACACCGAAAGTTTTAATACCTGCGCCTGCTGGATTTATTTTTGTTAAACCATCAAAAAATCGTTCTAAATATTTTTTACGAGCTGAAGAAGCTCTCCATGAAACTGAACGAGTTCATTTTCTTGCTTATACGATACTGAGCAAAATTGCCGAGCGAGAAAAAGAGACTCAGGAATCTATAGAAGTTATCTTTGTTGATACCATGGGAATCGCCAGTTTGGCATATGTCTTGCGCGAACTTTATCATGAATTCTATGGGAAACCACGACCTAGGGTTGAGAGTTTTCATTCTTACGGAGGAATCAAAAAAATACCAATTCCTTTTAGAGGTACTTCTTTTTGTATCATCTCAGCATCATCTTCTATGGCGATGCAAAGAGATTGGGGAAAACTTACTCGTTGTTTCCCTTCGGAAGTCATAACACTAGTTACTTTTAGAAGTGCTAAGGACAGCGAACAAGCTATTTATGCATTTGATTCAGTGAATTCGAATAGCAACTTTGAAAATCAATCGGGATTACGTGATTTACGCATAGTTGGGGAAAGTTTTACTCACGAAGATGTGCCGCTTAAGTCGGTATTGCTAAAGATACCTACTCACAGACAAAAAAGATGGTTTGAAGTTGGATCTAAATACTCTGATCTGAAATTTTTTTCACTCATGAAAGCAGGAGAAGTAGGAAGCAAAACACGCTCCATTTTTATAGAAGGTGAGAATCTGCTTCAGAGTGATGTTTTTAACAAATTTCTTGAAAAAGAGATCATGCAATGTGTACCACTTTCGGTTCAAGCTATTGTGTATCAAGATGATAAGGATTCTAAAAAATTAGCTGATATATGCGCATTTCGCATTGGAAAGATTAAAGAAGGAAAAGAAGCTATAAAGGTTATTAGTGCCAATGACTTAGAAAACAATTCATGTCATATCGATGAGGAGAAGGCCTTACTTATAGTTGCAGCAGTGATTGGCCGTGGAACAAAATTACTTTCAATAAGTAGAAGTTTGCGTGACATCCATATCGGTGCTCGTCACTACATGATCGGTTTTCAATTAGCCGAATCAATTAATGATTGCGTGCAGCTTAAGAACAATCTTAAATTTTCAGCGAGTAATTCAGTTATCAATATTTCTATTATGGAAAGTCTTGCAATTGGTCGTACTATTGAGGATACATACAAAGCTGAGTTAAAAATTTTCGGCTCGAGAGATTTAACCAGTTTTTCTTGTCTTACGAATCGAGTAGACGAATTGCGTCAAAATCAAGGTGTGAAACAAAATGCTTTCTTACCTGCTACTTTACATGGCGATAAAAATTTAAAGTTGCGGAAAGACTTTGCATTTTGGAAAGACGGTTACGATGAGAAGTTTGATCATTCTGTCGCAGTACTACTAACGGCAGCTTTGATTCTTCAACATGCAAGAGAATTTAATAAATTCGAAGACGATGATCATCGATTGGCATCTGATACTTTTCAGCAAGTCGTGCTTGATCCAGAAAATTTTACTCGTTACAACGATGGTGTAATTCAAGCTGCCTTATTGCGTACCGCACATTCGTCTGAACTTGATTATTCTTCACATGAAGAAGTTAGTCGTCGTATGACGGACATACTTTCTGGGGTATTTAGAATGAATTCTCGTCAGCAAGGCGAAGCAGCATTAGAGTTTGCTTTTGCATTAAGAACTGAGCGCTTAAAGCTTTGTGATTCGGACATAGAAAGACTAAAGGAAGAGGTCAAAAGTTTGAGTAATGAAAGTGAAGAAGAATATGTAGTTCTTTTAAAAAATCTTATAGATATGAACTCTTCTGAAGTATCTGAAAAGAGTATTTAGATTTTGTACTACATATCATTCATTGCATCTACATAATAAATTTGAGTAAGTTATTCTGTTTTAAGGATGGTGCTTTTGATGGATGCAATCAGCTACACAACAGCCCGCGCTAACCTAGGCAAAACAATGAAGCGGGTTTGCAACGATCATGCGCCTGTCATTATTACCCGGAAAGAGGGAGCGCCGGTTGTTCTGATTTCTCTCGAAGCTTATCAAGCATTGGAGGAAACCTTGTATTTGCTCCGCTCACCTGCCAACGCGCTGCGGCTGTTGGATTCCATTGATGAGTTGGAATCTTGCAAAGGCACTGTGCGATAACGGATCGAGAAAATTGAACGACATCCAGCAACTCACCGAGATCTTGCGGCAATTCCGCGATGAGCGCGATTGGGCGCAGTTTCATAATGCCAAAGACCTGGCGATGGCGCTGAATATCGAAGCGGCCGAGCTGCTCGAGGTTTTTTTATGGAAAGCGCCGGAGCAGGCGGATGTCGGCAGCGTGAAGGAAGAGCTGGCCGATGTGATTACGTTTGCTTTGCTGCTCGCCGACAAATACGAGCTGGATGTGAAGCAAATCGTGCTGGAAAAAATGGAGAAAAACGCGCTGAAGTATCCGGTGGAGAAATCGAAGGGCAGCGCCAAGAAATACACGGAATTGTAAGCGTGCGACGGCTATTTTGCCGCAAGCCGCCACAATGATGTGAGTTCCGCCGCGCGGGCGGCGTGCAGCGGGTCGCTGGTGTCCGAAACGCGTGGATGGTGCGGTTTAATATCGGTGCGTCCCAGCACCTTCAAACTCGCAGCGTCAATCATTTGCAGCAATTCTTCCCGCGTACGCAATCCCAAATGTTCGGCAAAATCCGACAATATCAGCCAGCCCTCGCCGCCGGGCAGCAGATGATCGCGCAAGCCTTGCAGAAATCCCCGCAGCATGCGGCTTTCCGGGTCGAAAATGGCGTGTTCCAGCGGTGAAGCCGGTCTTGCCGGAACCCACGGCGGATTGCACACGATCAACGCTGCCTGTTCTTGCGGAAAAAGGTCGGCCTGTAGCAATTCAATTTTATCGGTCAAGTTCAATCGCGCCAAATTGTCGCGCGCGCAATCAAGCGCACGTGGATCATGATCGGTTGCGACGATGCGTTGAATGCCGCGCTGCACCAATGCCGCAGCCAATACACCGGTGCCGGTGCCGATGTCGAACGCAATCGACTGCGTGGCCAGCAACTTGGGCGGGGCTGCCTGTGCGACGAGCTGTATATACTCGTTGCGAACCGGCGCAAATACACCGTAATGCGGATGAATCGTGATGCTCAATGCCGGAATATCGATGCCCTTCTTGCGCCATTCGTGCGCGCCGATCAATCCCAACAGCTCACGCAACGAAGCGATGGAGGGTTTACTGCACGGTCCCCATGCTTCCAGGCAGGCATTGCGGACATCCGGCGCGCGGCGCAGCGCGATGGTGTGATCCGCTTCAAACGGGATCAGCAATTTATCCAGCGTTTGCGCGCGCTGCGATTGCATCAGGCGGTGCCGGTGAAATAATTCTATTGGCGTCAGGTTTTCCGGCTTTTTTCTGTGCGCCGGTTTTTTGTCGATGCGCCGCGCCATCGCTTGCAACAATAACTTGGCGTTCTGGAAATCGCCGCGCCATAATAATGACGTGCCTTCGCACGCCAAGCGGTAAGCGGTATCGGCGGGCATGCGATCGTCGATGACCTGCACGCGTTTCGGCGGCGGCAAGCCTTTTTCGCTTTGCCAGCGCGCGGATTTTTCCTCGCCGGATTCGTGCCAGCGGATGACCGGATCGTTGCTCATGATCGTGCTGACGATGCTACCGCATATAAATACATGGAAGAATTAGAAATTTATTGAGGATAATTGAGATTTTAACTTCAATCCGTATTATACTCCGTGCAAGATTTGGATTTACGAACATCGCTAATGATCACAAATTTGTGAGCAAACCGAATGTTGATTGCCTGCTTAGCCTGTTCCGCTAGAATGCTTCCTTACGTATCAACTTGATGCTGCGACATCTCTGTTAACACCTCTTATTGCGTAGCACTTTGATTTTTTAGATGCCCTTTTGGCAGTTTTCCTCATCCGTTTGCCCTATTGTCCTCCCATTGCGGGATGACAGCTATTAATCCTCTTTGGAGTACTATGTCTTTTTCTACTTTCGGCTTGTCCGATGAAATTATCCGCGCCGTTACCGAACGCGGTTATACCACACCAACACCTATTCAGGCGCAAGCCATTCCAGCCGTCTTGGCGGGCGGCGATCTGCTGGCCGGGGCGCAAACCGGAACCGGCAAAACCGCCGGTTTTACCTTGCCGGTTCTGCATCGGCTTTCCGATAAAAGTATCAAAGGACCGTCCAGCGGCCGTCCGCCGATACGGGCGCTGATTCTGGTGCCGACGCGCGAACTCGCGGCGCAGGTCGAAGAAAGTGTGCGGGATTATGGCAAATACTTGAAATTAAGCTCCATGATGATGATCGGCGGTGTGAACATCAACCCGCAAATCACCCGCCTGAAAAGCCGGGTCGATATTCTGGTTGCTACTCCCGGACGGCTATTGGATCATGTGCAGCAAAAAACGCTGAGCCTGTCTCAAATTGAAATCCTTGTGCTGGATGAAGCCGATCGCATGCTCGATATGGGATTCATCCGGGATATCAAGAAAATACTCGCTTTGTTGCCCAAGCAACGGCAGAACTTATTATTCTCGGCGACTTTCTCGGACGAAATCCGGGCGCTGGCGGATAGTCTGCTCAACCAGCCGGTTCTGATTGAAGCGGCGCGCCGTAACGCGATTGCCGATAAGGTTACGCATGTGGTGCATCCGGTGGATCGCGAGCGCAAGCGTGAACTCCTCGGGCATTTGATTAAGCAACATCGCTGGTCGCAGGTGCTGGTATTTACCCGCACCAAGCATGGCGCCAATAAATTGGCGGAATTTCTGACCAAAAGCGATATTCCGGCGCTTGCGATTCATGGCAATAAAAGCCAATCGGCGCGCACGCAGGCATTGGCAAAATTCAAGACGGGCGATTTGCAAGTCCTGGTTGCCACCGATATCGCCGCGCGCGGAATCGATATCAGTGAACTGCCGCACGTCGTGAATTTTGAACTGCCTAATGTTCCCGAAGATTATGTTCATCGCATTGGCCGCACCGGCCGTGCCGGCGCGGAAGGCGATGCGGTGTCGCTGGTGTGCGTCGATGAAGCAAAACTGCTTACCGGGATCGAGAGACTGATTAAGCATCAATTGCCGAGCGAGATTGTATCCGGCTTTGAACCGGATCCCCGGATCAAAGCGGAGCCGATTACCAACGGGCGTGGCCGTGAGCCTCGGAGTGCCGCGCCGGTGCGCCAATCTCCCAAAAACCAGAGCAGCAAAAAGCAATTCGGGCAAAAACCAGCGAACGGGAATGTTGCAAATTCATCCCGGAGACGTTTCAGCGAACCACGCCGCGCCGCTGCGGGACGCGGATCCAGTCATGCCGCTTGAAACCGGCAGCATCAGGATTTGATAGGAATTACAGGCCGATCCTAGAAACAAGCGGGATACCGCGTAATCTAAACCCTGGTTTGATGCCGCGCTGATCGAACCAGCCCCGGTTCATTTCCAGCGCGTAGCGCACCGGCTTGATCGAGCAGTTCGAGCGTTCGGTGTGCGGTTCCATATCCTTCAGGTTCACAATCGCGCCGTCGTCGTCGAGAAACGCGATGGTCAGCGGAATCAGCGTGTTGCGCATCCAATAACAGCGAATTTCCGCCGACGGATACACAAACAGCATGCCTTCATTGACACCCATCGACTGGCGGTGCATCAGGCCGATACTGTGCTGCTGGTGCGTTTGCGCCACTTCAGCCTGAATCACATACATCCCGGCGGTCAATTCGATTGCCGGCAGGCGCGGTTGCGGGCCGTCTTGTGCGAGAGCCGCGCTGGCTGCCAGCAGACTCGATGCAGCAATTATCCTGAAAAATCCGAGTTGCTTCACAATGGTTTTCCTTCATCGGATTGCGTAGGCGGATCCGCTTGCGGCTGCGGCAATGCAACGGGCTCTGCCGGTCCCGATCCGGTTTCGGACAACGGCGGTTTATTACGCCGCGTCAGTTTGCCGATCAGCACAAAAAACAGCGGTACGAAAAAGATTGCCAGGAACGTTGCCGCCAGCATGCCGCCGAATACGCCGGTGCCGATCGAATGGCGGCTGGCCGCGCCCGCGCCGGAGGCGATCACCAGCGGAAACACGCCGAGAATGAACGCCATCGAGGTCATGATGATCGGGCGGAAACGCAGTCGCGCGGCTTCCAGCGCGGCATCAATCAACGTTGCGCCGGATGCATAGCGTTGATTGGCGAATTCGACGATCAGAATGGCATTCTTGGCCGCTAATCCTATCAAGGTCACCAATCCGATTTGAAAATAAATATCGTTGGTCAAATCCCGCGCCCAGATTGCCAGAAAAGCGCCCAGAATCCCAAAAGGGATCGCTAAAATAACCGCGAATGGGATAGACCAGCTTTCGTACAAGGCGGCCAGCACCAGAAACACCATCAGCAAGGCAAAAGCAAACACGTAAGTCGATTGTCCGCTCGCCTTCCGCTCTTGCAAGGAGATGCCGCTCCAATCGATCGAATATCCTTTCGGTGTCAAAATTTCGTCGGCGACTTGCTGCAATGCTTCAAGCGCCTGCCCCGAACTGTAGCCGGGCGCCGCGCCGCCCAATATGAGCGCTGAATTGAATCCGTTGAAATGCGTCACCGGATCCGGTCCGCTATTGAACTCGGTGGTGACCACCGAATCCAGTGGAATCATGGTGTGCGTGGTACCCGACCGGGCGCGCACATAAATCTTGCTGATATCATCCGGATTAGAGCGGTATTCAGGCAATGCTTCGGTCTGCACCCGGTAAATGCGGCCGAATTTCACAAAATCATTGACATACAGATTGCCAAAATAAGCCTGCATGGTATCGAATATCTCCGAAATCGGAACACCCAGCGCTTTGGCGCGTTCGCGGTCTACCGTCGCGAACAGCCGCGGCGCGCTGATGCGGAAATTGGTGCTGGCCACTGCGATTGCCGGATGTTCCGTGGCTTTGGCGACAAACTCCTGCGCCACTGCGGCAAATTCAGCGAAATCGCCACCGCCGGGATCTTGCAATTGCGCTGAGAAACCGCCGGTGGAACCCAAACCGGGGATCGAGGGCGCATTAAAAGCCAGAATCAACGCTTCCGGTATTTTGGCGAATTCCTGATAAGCTGCCGCGATCAGGCCGGGCACCTGTTCGTCGTCATGCGTGCGCTCGTCCCAATGATGCAACGGGATAAACATCGTGGCTTGATTGGTTCCACGAGTACCGAAAACAAAATTCTGTCCGGCCAGCGTGTCGGTGGAATGCACCGCCGGATTGGCTTGAAAGTACCCTTCAATTTTTTCCAGCACCTCGATGGTGCGCGTCATGGAAGCGCCTTCCGGCAATTGCACGACGGTGATGAAATATCCTTGATCCTCTTCCGGCAGAAAGCTTCCTGGAATGGTCTTGAACAAACCCGCAATAACCAGTATCAGCATCGTGAAAATGGCAAGTGAAATCACGGATCGTTTGATGACGGCCCCGACCGCTCCGGTATACCTTGCCTGAGCCCAATCAAAAAACCGGTTGAATGTTTCCCAGAATCGCGCGGGCGCGCCATGGCTTGGCTTGAGTACCAAGGCGCACAGCGCCGGACTGAGCGTCAACGCGACAAATCCGGAAATAGCCACGGATAGCGCAATAGTGATGGCAAATTGCTTATACAACTCCCCGGTGATGCCACCTAAGAACGCCACGGGCACAAATACGGCGGCCAGTACCAGAACAATGGCAATCACCGGCCCGGTTACCTCGGTCATGGCTTTTATTGCCGCATCCCGGGGCGAGAGTCCGCCTTGAGTCATGTGCCGCT
The DNA here is from genome assembly GCA_019745325.1 of Nitrosomonas sp. Classification (GTDB taxonomy): domain Bacteria; phylum Pseudomonadota; class Gammaproteobacteria; order Burkholderiales; family Nitrosomonadaceae; genus Nitrosomonas. Next base: position 149,634 of record JAIETK010000001.1, read on the forward strand.
CGACATTTTCCACGACGACAATCGCATCATCCACCACGATACCGACGGCCAGAACCATACCGAAAAGCGTGAGGGTATTGATCGAGAATCCCAGCATATCCATGCCAGCCAGCGTTCCGATCAGTGAAATGGGCACGGCGAGCGCCGGAATCAGTGTGGCACGCCAGCTTTGTAAAAACAGAAAAACAACCAGAATGACCAATATCAATGCTTCGGCGAGTGTCTTGACCACTTCCCTGATAGATACATCAATGAATGTCGTCGTGTCGTAAGGAATGTCGTAAGACACCCCGGCCGGAAAGCTGCTGGAAACTTTATCCATTTCGTCGCGAACCCGCCGCACGGTGTCGAGCGCATTTGCGCCCGGCGACAGAAAGGTGAGTAAGAAAGTATTGGGTTTTCCATTCCACCGTCCCTGCAAATCATAGGATTGCGCGCCCAATTCCACGCGCGCGACATCGCGCATGCGCACCATGGCGCCATCCGGATAAGCGCGGATAATCATATCTTCAAATTCCCTGACTTCGCTCATGCGGCCGCGGGTAATCACCGGTATGGTCAATTCCGTGCCATTGGGCGTAGGTTCGCGGCCTATTCTGCCGGCTGGGAAATCCCGGTTCTGCTCTCTGACCACGGATGCAATTTCGGTGGGCGTGATATTGAGTTGCGCCATGCGGACGGGATCGAGGATCAGCCGCATGGAATAATTTTGCCCGCCGAAAATAATCGCATCCCCGACACCGGGAAGCCGTTTGACGTTATCGAGAACGCGCAGCAAAGCATAGTTTGAGAGAAAAACGGTGTCATGCTTGGGATCGGAGGAACTCAACGCAATCACCGCTAGTAAATCGGGCGATGTTTTTTTGACGGTAATGCCTTGCCGCACGACTTCATCGGGCAGTTGCGGTTCAGCCAAACGCTGCCGGTTCTGCGTTTGCACCTGCGCAATATCCACGTCGGTTCCAATCTCGAACGTGAGCTTCATGGTCATATGCCCATCGTTCGTGCTGGTCGATTCATAATACAAAAGATTATCGATACCCGGCAGTTGCACTTCAATGGGCCGCGCCACCGCTTCCGCCACGACTTCCGCGCTGGCGCCGGGATAATCCGCGTCGATCTGCACCATCGGCGGCGTAATTTGCGGAAACTGCGCGACGGGTAGCTTCTGCAAGGCAACTAAGCCGATGACGACAATGATAATGGACAGGACCGAAGCGAAAATGGGCCGGTCAATGAAGAAATGAGAATTCATGGCGTACTTTGCTGATGGGGTTCCTCGGCGCTATGGGCTGACGAGGCTGTTTCTTTCTGACTGGTTACAGGATCGACCTTGGCGCCTGGAAGGATCCGGAAGAAGCCTTCCACCACCACCCGTTCCCCAGGACGCAGACCTTCTTCGATCAGCCATTCCTTTCCACGCCACATGCTGGCGCGGATAGCTCTGAGTTCCGCTTTGTCTTCCTTATCGATGACATACACAAACGAACCGCTGGGTCCTTGTTGCACAGCGCGTTGCGGAATCAGGATGGCCTCGGTGCGGGTATAGCCTTTAATGCGGATCTTGACGAACTGGCCGGGATAAAAATAGGATTGCCCCGGCGCGAAAGCGCCTTCAGGATTGGGAAATACAAATCGTCCCTGCAATGTGCCCGTTTCAGGCCGCAAGGCAACATCCGCAAAATCGAGCACGCCTTCCTGCGGATAGACACTGCCATCCGAGAAAGTCATGACGCCGCGTAACTGAAAAATATCCGGCCGCTGCACCTTTTGCTCAGCGAGCTCGCGGCGGCGGCGCAGAAGATAGCTCTCGGGAACGCTGACATTGACATACATCGGATCCAGCTGGTCGATGGTTGCGAGAAGCGTTTCCTGAGCGGAAATCAACCTGCCTTCATAGAAATGGCTGCGGCCAATGCGGCCGTTGACCGGCGCGGAAATCGCTGTATTATCCAGGTCAAATTTGGCTTTGATCAGATCGTTCTGGGCCGCTTCCAGGAATGCTTTGGCACCTCGAACCTCGGCTTGCGCGTCATCGACATTTTTTTTACTGACCGCTTGCTGTTCCAGCAATGGCAGCACGCGCGCCAAATCCTGCTTGGCCAGATCGAGCCGCGCTTCAGCCTGCGCCACTTTGGCTTTGGCGCTAAGATAGATGGCTCTGAACGGAACCGGATCGATCAGGTATAGCTGATCGCCCTTTTTGATATTGCGGCCTTCGGTAAAGAAAACCTTTTTGATGATCCCGCTAACTTGCGAGCGGATCTCAACCGGGCGGAAAGCTTCCGTTTGCCCGATGAATTCCGGTTCATCCTGGATCACTTGCGTGATTACCGTGATGACTTCGACTTGCGGGGCCGGCGCAGCAACATCCACCGGTGCTTTTTCGGCGCAGCCGGTCACAAGAATCAGGCAAAGCCCGATACACCAAAAGATTCTATCCGTGTTTCGCCGCATCGTTAACTTCATGGTTCTACATTCTTTATTAAGCATCATGTTCAATCATCAGAATTATAAGATCACGCGCCGGCAACATGTTTCTTAACCCAGGCGATATAGCGATCCATCCAGTTTTGCAGGAATTGTCTGCTGCCCACGCCGATATCCCCGTTTGCATCGAATAACCCCTCTTTCATCTGAATAAACGCTTCGGGTTGGCCCAGTGTCGGTACATCCAGATACGCCAGAATATTGCGCAAGTGCTGCTGTGCCATCGCTGTGCCAATAGCGCCTACCGATACGCCGAGAACACCGGCGGGTTTGCCCGACCAGGCGCTTTGGCCATAGGGACGGGAAGCATGATCAATGGCATTTTTAAGTACGCCGGGGATTGAGCGGTTGTATTCCGGTGTGACAAACAATAACCCATGCGCTGCGCCGATCTCGGCCTTCAACCGTTTTACCGGTTCTGCCGGATTGCTGTCATCATCCTGATTATAAAGCGGTAGATCATCAATCCGGATGTGTTTGAATGAAAACTCCGGTGGCGATAATTTTGCCATGGCGTGCGCCAGCTTGCGATTAAATGAATCCCGGCGAAGACTGCCTGTAATGACAGCGATTTGATAGTCATTCATGATGATTCCCTCCGTGTTGATGCGTGTGAGTTCAGTATAGTTTTACTTGGTATCATTATCGCGGCCGTTTTCCGGTGTCCATCCGCCACCCAGCGCATTGTATAGCTGAACAACGGATACCAGATGAAAGCGCTGCGCCGCGCTCAGGGAGAATTCAGCATCAAACAGGTTGCGTTTGGCGAGCAGTACATCGACATAGCTGGTAATACCGCCCTGATAGCGCAGGTTTGCAATGTGCAAAGCCGAGTGCAGCGCGTCAACTTGCTGCCGCTGCGCCTTAAGTTGCTCGCTGATGGTGCTGATGGCCACTAATGCGTCTTCGACTTCTTTGAATGCGATCAAGATCGTTTGTTCATATTGCGCTAATGCCTGTTTTGCCTGCGCTTCCGCGGCACGCTGCTCAAAACCGAGACTCTGCGCATTGAGCAATGGGCCCGCTAAACCCAGACCACCGACACCGAATTCGCTGCTAGAAAGGAGCAGATTGGATAAAGCCGGGCTGGCCACGCCGAGAAAACCGGTAATCGAAAGTTTCGGAAATCGTGCGGCTTTGGCCATGCCGATTCTGGCGGTGGCGGCTGCCAAAGCTTGTTCCGCCTGAAGAATATCGGGGCGGCGCTGCAGTAATTCGGACGGCAGGCCGGCGGGCACTGCGGGCGGAACCACCTGCTCTGTCAGCAGGTGCCTGCGTGCTATCGTTACCGGGTTTCTGCCTAGCAACACACTGAGTTCATTTTCTTTTTGCACCACCCGGCGTTCAAGCTCGGCTACCCGGGAAGCTGCATTCGCGCGTTCCGCTTCAAATTGATCCAGATCGAGGCGCGAAATGATGCCGCCTTGCAGTTGCGCGCGCGAAATAGCAACGGATTCTTCCCATGAAGACAATGCGCGATGCGCAATATCCCGTTGAATGTCAAATTGCAAAAGATCGAAATAGGATTGTGCGACTGCGCTGATTAGCGCCAGGACGATCGCGCGGCGATTCTCCTCCCGTGCCATCAGTTCGGCGCGGGCAGCTTCGTTGGAGCGGCGAATCCTGCCCCAGATATCGATTTCCCAGTTTAGCGTGCCCCGCCCGAAATAGTTGAAAGGCGTCGGGAAGCCTGGAATTCCAAAACCTCCCAGTGTGCCAAACGCCGGTGCGTTCGCATCGTAATCCACATGCGGTACAAAATCCATGAACGCAATGCGCGATTTCGCCTGAAATTCCTCGACACTGGCGATAGCTCGTTTGAGATCCTTGTTCTCCTGCAATGCCTGCCGGATCAGCTGTTGCAGCGTTTCATCCTGTAGCAACTCCCACCAGCGCATGTTGGCAATCGATTCTCCCTCGACCGGATCGAGCCGGAACTTCTCCGCGACATCGACTTGCGGACGAATAAAATCAGGCCCCATCGCGCAAGCGGTGAGGAACAGGATGGGGAAAATGATTAGGGTGCGAAGCCAGCGGCGCATGGGTTTAATTTGAATTTTGGAGATGACAACTTAAATGGATTACTAAAATTAATAATCATGAGATTATAGACTATCGACGACATCTGGACGTGTTGATTATATTGACGATGCGCACCGGACAATCCGCCGGGACGATTCAAGGCCGTTTGCCCGTGCTTTCGCCGGATGTGCTATATTGAAAAAACAACCGGCATGCCCTCATAAACGGAGACATGCTCACTATATCAACAAATTCAATCACTAACGCAATTATACCGCGTTACCGCGAACGCCTAAGAGAAATTCTAAAGAAGGTACGAGCAGCGGCCAGGCGCGGCAGTTTCTCAGCGTTTCCCTAATTCCAGTTAGGCCATACTTTAATCATCAGCAGAGGCTTTAAATGACAAAACCCTATAAAAAACCGAGAGTGATCATCTCGTCACTCGACACCGAGCGGCTTGAGCAGCTTATTGAATCGCTATCGGACATGTCCTTTCCCGGCAAGGACGATCTTGAGGCCGAACTGGCCCGGGCGGAAATTGTAGAACCGGAGGATGTTCCCGCAACGATAGTAACAATGAATTCCACGGTGAGATTTGAAGTCGACTCCTCACACGAGGAATTCTGCCTTACGCTCGTATATCCCTGGAATGTGGATGCTTCCGGTGAAAAGATTTCGATTCTTGCACCGGTTGGCAGCGCGCTGCTCGGACTTTCCCAAGGGGACGAAATTGAATGGCCCAAGCCGGGCGGCGGCATGTTGCGAGTGCGGATCAAGGAAGTCACTTATCAGCCCGAACGCTCCGGCGAATACCACCGGTAAGCGGTGCATCAGCCGCCAGATACCAGCGAAAAACGCGGCTGGACGCAGCAAGAAGCTGCGGAGAAATTGGGTATCGGGCAATCCCGCGTATCCGGCTTGATGCGCGGCACATAGGAAAATTCTGCCTGGATAGGCTGGTTACGTTAAATACCCGCGCTGGACAGCATGTGGAATTGGTTGCCAGGTAAGCGCGATTGACCAGTGCACAAGTCGAATTTTCTGCAATAAGCCCGATTCGGGCTTCCTTGCTGATGCTTTCATCGAATGTGTTGTATTGAAAATATTGTTAACGTATTATTTTTAGAAAGCTGATGCAAATAGCGTGCTGTTTTTATTTGTTAATTCTCCCTTTGATGCATTATGCTGCGTCATTTCGGATGTCTAATTGTTGTTAGCTGTCGGATTGGCGCCACAAAAAAGGGCCGGAGTCAAGCCCTTCGTGAAAATCACGCGGGTCTTGGAACCATATACGGGGCAATAGGTTAGTTCTGTTTCGTGCCGCTTGCAGGGAATGCGGTGTTGTGGGCTGGGAGTCATATAAGAGCCATTGAAAATCAAGTCGGAACACACTGGAGTGGTAGGACTACCAAGTGACGAAAAGTCCATCGGACATCATCATAGTCCAATAGCTCGTAGCACTCAGGAACGAACAACGCGCAGCATTGAGCTGCGCGCTGCTACGGAAGTAATTTTATAGCGGTAAAATCGCTTCCAATATTTTATCTCAGGATTCGACGGTGAAATTGAACATATCAAAATGCCAAGTCTCCCCTGCAAACAGGATTTACATAGTGGATGCACTAGGTAACGATGAGCTTCAAACCGGGCGAAGCAAATATGATGCAATTTTAGATTCAATTCGAGCTGAAATCCCAGAGCAAGCCGATCGCCTTAAAGAAGAAGTTATCCACAGAAAATGCCGGGATGCAGAATCTATTAAATCTCTATTTTCCTCAATAAAGGATGAATGCAATTCATCAACTTTTCCTTTGATATTTTTTGACGGCCATGGTGACAAAAAACAAGGGTTACGGCTTTTGTCGAGCGAGTATATTGATTGGAAGTCATTCAACCAATACTTGGAAGATATTACCTATGCTGCACATGGAAATCTAACTGTTGTGGCTTCTTTTTGTAATTCCATGAGTGCATTAGAGCGTCCGTCCTTTGGAAAGCCTTTGCCATGCCCGTTTTATTATGGATACTCAGATGAAGTCATTGCGGGGGTGGTTAGAGATGAAAGCCAGTTGATTATTGAGTCTCTAATTAAGTCGGGCAAAGTGGATCTGACTGATAAAAATATAGAGTTGTATTCGGAATACGATCACGTCATTTCTTTGATTTCGGTATTGCTGGCGAAATTTCTTCAGCCCCAAAAATATGCAGATAATTATCCTGATCTGTCAAAAAATAAGCTGAGAGAAATTATTCGCGATGACATTGGGGCGGCATTTGGAAAGACAGCTAAATTAAATCAAATCGTAACCAAGGCTTTTGATATTTCGCATGTAATTCCAGAAATTGTAGAAAATAGCATGCACGATACAGAAAGAAAGGATCTGCTACTCAAGGAAGTGCAACCTCTGCTAGAACGGCTGAAATTGGAAAATAAGTAAAAACCATTTCCGCCAATTTTTACTTTATTACCGCGCTTCAGCCCTGCGGAATTTTCGCGACGCTCACTTTTCTTATAAAAAATTAGGTTCTCGTTAGGCTTTACTTTCCTGAAAGTCAGCAAGAAAGAGGCTGATTTTATATATGAGCTACTTATCTCTCAGGCAGCAACAGAGTTTCTTTCTTCTCTTATTTTTTGGGATGAAAAGAGATCTGTAACAACAAAAATCCTGAGAGAGCTGTCTATAAAAGAAGTTGCGAAAGAGTTAGGTCAGATCGAGAAGTATCACGAGTTTGTTATATCGAGCCAAGCAGATAATTTTAGGCAATCAAGCCTTGGAATAGCTGAGCCAATAGCAAGTTATGGCTACAGAAAACGCAGCTATCAAGGCACTCAACCGGGTGCGCAAAAGCGCGCCGGTTAGCTTAGAGTTGAGCGTAATTGCCATAAGTGCTGACGACTTTTTGAAAGTCGCCCTCAATCTACTCGATACGGTTGAAATTAGCGCTTGTGACTGACCATAGGGGATAGCGGCCGAGAATCAAGAAGATTGCAGATGAGTCGCTATATTGTTAAAGATTCCGGTAAGTGCCGCCTAAAATCCATGCGCTGGTGCAAAATACGCACGCATCAGAATATGCGACTCCTTGGGGGTATAAAACACGACGTGGGATTGATACTCGAATCGCTTTAGGTTGAATGCGAGTTCGGTAGCATTGCGTCCTAATTGAGGATTCTCGGCCAGAATTTCAAAGCAATGATTGAGTCCATCGCGATAAAATCTGGCTTGTTCGATGCCGAAAGTCTGAATGGTGAAATCGGCAATATCGGACAGATCGCTAGCCGCTCGATTGGTGAGCAGGAATTTAGCCACGCTTATTTTTAGAGCGCTGCTCGGCTTCTTCCCAAATCTCGCCTACTGTTTTATTACTTACTCCACTTTCCAATCCTTCCTGAATAGCTTGTTTTAATGCTAAAAACTGCGCATTTTGTTCCTGATCACGGCGTACAAGATCACGGATATATTCGCTGTCATTGGTAAAGCCACCAGCGGCAATTTGTGTTTTGATCCATTGATCTTGCTGGTCCGTTAACGTAATCGTTTTTCGTATGGTTGCCATGCTGATTTTTAGGAATTAGGTGAATTAATCATACTATTGATGCTTAATTGCATAGTAGCACTGTCTGAAAATTATTGGGTTTTTTGTAACTGTGATTTCGCTGCAAGTTTCGGGTCGTTGATGAAGATAAAGTTGCCTGTTTCAAGGAGAAATATGACATTATTTATCAACTCATTACCGATTGAAAATTGAATGTTGCTTCTGAATAATCGTGCATGTGACAGAAGTCGGCGATGAATTGGGCGGCAAGCAATTAGCCCGTTGCAGTTTCGTCGATTTTCTTAAACGCTAATACTCCCTAAAAATTACCACTCCGACTCGAATCCTTATTCAGCAATCCATCTATGCCCCTCGATATTTCTTCTTTAACGAATGTAATTACCCGTTTGACGGAACGCTGGGTGCGCTATCAATCCGATACCGGTGACACGCAGATCCGCGATGGTTTGATTTAACGCTTTAAAATTACTTACGAGCTTGCGCATAAAATGCTCAAGCGCTACCTGGAAGCATCGGCAGCTAATCCGGCAGAGTTTGACCAGGCCGATTTTCATTATCTGATACGTTCCGCCAATGAGCAGGGTTTGTTACTGGGAGATTAGACGCAACGGCGAGCGATCGCTTCAGAAAAGCGATCGAACGGGATAGCGTGGTTGTGCAGACAGGTATAGCTCTAACGCAAGAATAATGGAGGCTTGAAAGTGTAATAGTCAATGACCAATAAGATAGAGAGATATCTATTATCAAATATCAATATTCGTCGCCCGCAGTGCATTTCTCTCAATAAACGCCCTCCTGGGTTCAACCACATCGCCCATCAGCGTGGTAAAGATTTCGTCGGTGAGAATGCTGTCTTCGATTTGCGCGCGCAGCAGGCGGCGGTTTTGCGGGTCCATGGTGGTTTCCCAGAGTTGGCTCGGGTTCATTTCGCCGAGGCCTTTGTAGCGCTGGATGTTGACGCCCTTTTTGGCTTCGTCCAGCAGCCATTCCAGCGCTTGTTTGAACTCGCCGACGGCTTGCTTGCGCTCGCCGCGTTGCACATACGCGCCTTGGCTGATCAAGCCATCAAAAACCTGCGCGGTTTTGCGGATTTGCGCGTAGTCGCCGCTGTCGAGGAAATCGCTGTCGAGGTAGCTGGTGACGATGTTGCCGTGGGTCAGGCGCATGATTTTAAGGCGGTAGCGTTCGTGAATTTCATCGAATTCGGCGGCGATTTCGACATCCTTAACCCGCGCCGTGAGACGAGCCGCGCTGTCGGCGGCAGCCTGGCCGTTGCTCAGGTCGATGTCGGGCTGGCGCAGCAATTCGTGCATGACGGTGCTGTCGATCGCCTGGCTCATACGCTCGATCACCGCTTCGGCGAGGATGTATTCGTTGGCGATTTGCGCCAGTGCATCGCCGCTCAACGGCGGTTTGGCCTCGCCGGGATGCAGTTCGGCGCCGTCGAGCGCGAGGCTCAACATATATTGTTTCAATTCATGGTCGTCTTTGACGTAGCGCTCTTTCTTGCCGTGCTTGATTTTGTACAGCGGCGGTTGCGCGATGTAAACGTGACCACGTTCGATCAGTTCCGGCATCTGCCGGTAAAAAAACGTCAGCAGCAATGTGCGGATGTGCGAGCCGTCGACGTCCGCGTCGGTCATGATGATGATGCGGTGATAGCGCAGCTTGTCCGGGTTGTATTCGTCCTTGCCGATGCCGGTGCCGAGCGCGGTGATCAGCGAAATGATTTCCTGCGACGAGATCAGCTTGTCGAAGCGAGCTTTTTCGACATTCAGAATCTTGCCCTTGAGCGGCATGATCGCCTGGAATTTGCGGTCGCGTCCTTGTTTGGCGGAACCGCCGGCGGAATCACCCTCGACCAGATACAATTCGCACAATGCCGGATTCTTTTCCTGGCAATCGGCCAGTTTGCCCGGCAATCCCATGCTGTCGAGCACGCCTTTGCGGCGCGTCAGCTCGCGGGCTTTGCGCGCCGCTTCGCGGGCGCGCGCGGCATCGATGATTTTGTTGCAAATGGTTTTGGCATCAATCGGGTTTTCCAGCAAATACTCGGAAAATTTTTGCGACACGACTTCCTCGACCACCGGGCGCACTTCCGACGACACCAGTTTTTCCTTGGTTTGCGACGAAAACTTAGGCTCGAACAATTTCACCGACAGCACGCACGACAAGCCTTCGCGCATGTCGTCGCCGGAAGTTTCCACCTTGGCTTTTTTCGCCAGTTCGTTTTTTTCGATGTAATTGTTGAGCGTGCGCGTCATTGCCGCGCGCAGGCCGGTCAAATGCGTGCCGCCGTCTTTTTGCGGAATATTGTTGGTGAAACACAGCACTTGTTCGGTGTAACTGTCGTTCCATTGCATCGAAACTTCGACGGTAATATTGTCTTTCACGCCGCTGGTGTAAAAAACCGACGGATGCAGCACGGTTTTGCTGCGGTTGATGTATTCGACGAAATTTTTAATGCCGCCGGTAAACGCGAAGTTTTCATCCTTGCCGCTGCGCTGGTCGATCAGATGGATTTTCACGCCATTGTTCAGGAACGACAGCTCGCGCAGACGCTTGGCAAAAATATCGTAATGGAATTCGACGTTGCCGAAAATCTCCTTGCTGGCGAGAAAATGCACTTCGGTGCCGTGCCGTTCGCTTTCACCGATGACTTTCAACGGCTCGACCGGCACGCCCATGCGGAATTCCATGTGATGCGCCTTGCCGTCGCGGCGGATGGTCAGTTTCAGCCATTCCGACAACGCATTGACCACCGACACGCCGACGCCGTGCAAACCGCCGGAAACTTTGTACGAATTGTCGTCGAACTTGCCGCCGGCGTGCAGCTCGGTCATCACGATTTCCGCGGCGGAGCGTTTGAATTCGTCGTCTTGCTTGATGCCGGTCGGAATACCGCGGCCGTTGTCGAGCACGCTGACGGAATTATCGGGATGGATGGTCACGGTGATTTCGTCGCAATGCCCGGCCAATGCTTCGTCGATGGCGTTGTCGACGACTTCGAATACCATGTGATGCAAACCGGTGCCGTCGCTGGTATCGCCGATATACATGCCGGGCCGTTTGCGCACCGCGTCGAGGCCTTTCAGGATTTTAATGCTTTCGGAATCGTAGTCGCTTTGACTGCTGTTGGTTGGATTGGAATTGTGATCAGTCATCGGGTTTTATGTATTTTCCATGAAGTGTAAAAAAGCTGAACAACCGCGGCGGCTGGTTATTGATAACCAAGGCCGGGTTAAATTCGCATCGGCATGACGATGTACTTAAACGCTGTGTTGCCGGGAATCGTCATCAGCACGCTGCTGTTGGCGTTTTCAAAGGCGCATTGCACGGTTTCGCTGGAAACGTTGTTCAACAGATCGAGCAAGTAAGTGATATTCAAACTGATATCCACCAGTTCATCCGGGTAGGCAATTTCCAGTTCTTCTTCGGCTTCTTCCTGCTCGTTGTTCTTGCAAATGATGCGCAAACTGCCCTTATCGACGATTAAGCGCACGCCGCGGAATTTATCGCTTTGGTTCGACAAAATCGAAACCCGCTGCAATGCCTGTAAAAATATCAGCCGGTCGATATCGAACACTTTATTGTTGCGGGTTGGAATGACCCGGTTGTAATCGGGAAACTTGCCGTCGATAACTTTCGATGTGAGCACGACATCCGCAAACGAAAAACGGATTTTATTCTGCAAGTATTCGATCTTGACCGGTTCTTCGCTGTCTTCAAGCAGTTTGGACAATTCAAAAACCGCCTTGCGCGGCAAAATCACTTCCTGTCTTTTCTGCGCGGTTTCCAGTTGCGTTGCGATATACGCCAGGCGGTGGCCATCGGTGCCCACGCTAATCAATTGCTTGCCGTCGGTTAGCAGCAGCAAGCCGTTCAGATAATAGCGGATATCTTGCTGCGCGATGGCGAATTGCACATGATGGAAAAGATTTTTGAGTTCCTTTTGCGTCAACGTAACCGCGGTTTCGGATTCCGGCTCGTCGGCTACTTCCGGAAAGTCTTCCGCGGGAAGAATCTGCAAGTTGAACGCGCTTTTTCCGGATTTTACGTAGAGATGATCGTCTTTGCGCGTCAGCGATACTTCCGCGCCGGACGACAGCGAGCGCAAAATGTCCTGGAGTTTTTTAGCGGAGACGGTCAGCGCGAACGGCTGCTCGCTTGCCAAATCCTCACTTGTTGCGGTTTTGATTTGAATTTCAAGATCAGTGGTCAAAAAAGAGGTCTTTTCTCCGTTTTGACGAATGAGCACGTTTGATAGGATGGGTAATGTCTGGCGCCGCTCCACAATGCCGGTTACTGCTTGCAACGGTTTCAACAGCGTATCTCGATTGGTTTTAATTAAAAGCATTTATTTAAAAAATAATAGTAGTTAATTAGCATTTTCAAACTACGGGATAATTCACAACTTCAACAATCTTTCAAAAAGATAGCATAAATTTTTTGTTTGTATGAGCGCTGTATATCGCGTGAACAAATTGTGGATAAAATCGTAAATAATTTTTGTACCGCAGTTATGCACAAATTGTTCAGCGGTTATCAACCTCTTAAAATCAGGATTAAAGCATTAAAATCGCGGCTTATGATTGGATCGGAAACACGCAGTTCATTAATTTTACGATAACCATGCAGTACCGTCGTATGATCCCTGCCGCCAAAGGCTTCGCCGATATCCGGCAAGCTCAGTGACGTCAATTCCTTGGCGATGGCCATTGCCATTTGCCGCGGTCTGGCAACAACACGCGAGCGTTTTTTCGAATACATTTCGGAAACTTTGATTTTGTAATAGTCTGCGACGGTTTTCTGAATGTTTTCAATTGAAATCTGACGGCTTTGAACGGCCAGCAGATCTTTGAGTGCTTCCTTGGCTAAATCCAGCGTGATTTCCTGATTAATGAAGCGGGAAAAAGCCATGACCCGCTTGAGCGCGCCTTCCAGTTCACGAACGTTGGAACGGATGTGTTTGGCGATGAAAAATGCGACGTTTTCTTCCAGATGAATTTTTTCCAGTTCGGCTTTTTTCAATAAAATCGCGACTCGCATCTCCAGTTCCGGGGGTTCGACGGCAACGGTCAAGCCCCAGCCGAAACGCGAAACCAGCCGTTCTTCCAGTCCGGTGATTTCCTTGGGATAAGTATCGCAGGTGATGATCACTTGTTTGTGGGTTTCGATCAGGGTATTGAAGGCGTAGAAAAATTCTTCCTGAGTTCGGTTTTTACCGCCGAAGAACTGCACATCGTCGACCAGCAGCAGATCCAGTGAATGGTAATACAGTTTGAATTTGTCGAATGCTTTGTGCTGATAGGCGCTTACCACGTCGGATACGTATTTTTCCGCGTGCACGTAGCGGATTTTCGCGCTTTTGTCGTTTTCGTAGACGTAATTGCCAATCGCTTGAATCAGATGGGTTTTTCCTAACCCAACTCCGCCGTAAATAAATAGCGGGTTATAGGCGATTCCCGGCGATTCGGCCACCTGGATGGCGCCTGCCCGGGCCAATTGGTTTGCTTTGCCGGTAACGAAGTTATCGAACGTGAATTGCGGATTCAAGCCGTTAGGATCTTTCTTCGGAGGCTGATGAATCACTTTGGGCGCCGGTCTGGACTCTTGCTGTGGTTCTCCGGGATCCGCCTCGGTTTGATTGGGCTTGATTTCTGCAGGTTCAGAGAGCTTCAGCAGAAATTGGATTTTTTTGTCGAAGTAAGACTGCGCCATCTTTTCGATGTGCGCGATGAAATTGTCCTTGACCCATTGCGAGACAAAACGGTTCGGTGCGATCAACACGACTTCGTTTTCGTTATCCAGCACGGAATCGATCTGCAACGGTTTGATCCAGGTATTAAACTGCTGTGCGTTGAGTTCTCTTCTGAAGTGATCTAAGCAAGATAACCAGAAAGTATTCAGTGATTGCGTCATTTTTTGATCTTTTTCTGTCTGGTCGAGTTAAAAAGTAACGTTAAATTTCCAGGTTATCGATCAGCCGCGTGCTGTCGAGCCAAGCGGCGCCTAAAACGACTAGATCTTGGTCTTGTTCGTGAGCCGGCATCAGCGAGCCGCGATTGTGAATGCTTATGTAATCGACTTTCCAGCCACGTTGAACAAGATGATTGATTGCGCTGGTTTCTAAAGCTTTAAAGTCTTTACAGCCGGTAATGACTTCTTGTTTGATCTGTAACAGTGATTGATAAAGCTGGCAAGCTTCCAATCGTTGCGTTGCGCTAAGATAGCGATTGCGAGAACTTAAAGCCAATCCATCTTCGGCCCGTACGGTTTTACCAGCAATAATTTCGATGGGAATGTTTAATTGATTAACCATTTCACGCACGATATGCAGCTGCTGATAATCCTTTTGGCCGAACACAGCCAAGTCAGGTTGGATAATATTGAATAATTTCAATACAATGGTTGCAACACCGCGGAAAAACCCAGGCCGGAATTTTCCTTCTAAGATATCTGCTACAGGTGGTAATGCTAACAAGAATTCTTGCTTCGTTGGGAAAAGAATTTTTTCATTGGGTGCAAAAACAGTCTTGACATTTGCTGCGGACAACAACCTGCAATCTTCTTCGAGCGTGCGCGGATAGCGATCGAAATCCTCGTGCGGTAAAAACTGCAAGCGATTGACGAAAATACTCACCACCACGGCGTCACAGCGTTGTTTTGCTTGATGAATCAAAGACAAATGGCCTTGGTGAAGATTGCCCATGGTAGGCACAAAGGCAAGCCGGGGTTGGTCACGCAAATGATCGCGCAGTTCTTCAATTCCGGTGATGATTTTCACGGTCGCATACCGGTCAATATTGATGTTCTTTACCGGGAAATTGCCCGGTTTTGACAGCGGTTACATACTGGTTTACTGCTTCCTGGATATTGTTGGAATTAACCATGAAGTCTTTGACAAAGCGTGGTTTTTTACCTTGCGATATACCCAGCATATCGTGCAAAACCAAAACCTGGCCGGCGCAATCGGGTCCGGCGCCGATACCGATGGTCGGAATGGTCAATGCTAGCGTGATTTTCTTGGCCAGCTTTGCCGGTATGAGTTCCAGAACGATCATGCCGGCCCCGGATTTTTCCAGAGCTTTGGCGTCATCCAGCAATTGCTTGGCGGTTTTATCGGTATTGCCCTGCAGCTTGTATCCGCCGAGTTGATGAACGGATTGCGGCGTTAAGCCGATATGCGCGCAAACCGGGATGCCGCGTTGCGTCAGGAAGCTGACGGTAGCGGCCATCAACTGGCCGCCTTCTATTTTGACCATCTGCGCACCGGCGGCGATGAGCGCTGCCGCATTTTCAAAAGCTTGTTCCGGTGATTTTTGATAACTGCCGAACGGCATGTCGGCGATGATGAAGGCGTTGCTGGCGCCTCGGGCCACGCACCGCGTATGGTAAATCATGTCACTGAGCGTAACTGCTAAAGTCGTGGTGTGGCCCTGTAGCACATTGCCGAGGGAATCGCCGACCAGCAATACATCGACGCCTGCATTGTCGAGCACTGCCGCGAAGGTGGCGTCGTAGCAGGTCAGCGCCGCGATTTTCTGATGGCTTTCCGCCATTGCTTGCAAGACGTTCAAGGACGTTTTCATGATTCGATACGTTCGAGTTTTTGATCTTGGCACGACGATAACAAATGCTGAATGTGATCGTAACCGGGGATCCGGCAATCCGGCGCGATTTCAAATAGCGGTTGCAACACAAAGGCGCGCTGCGTCATGCGCGGATGCGGGATGATCAGGTCGCTGTCGCGGTATTGCAGGTCATCGTACAACAAAATGTCGAGATCGAGGGTGCGCGGCGCGTTGAGCGATTCGCGGATGCGGCCGCGGCGTTGTTCGATGGCCAGTAAGGCTTGCAGCAACGCCCGTGGCGCAAGGCGGGTTTCGATGCAGGCAACAGCGTTAATGAAATCCGGCTGATCCAGCCGCCCGACCGGCGCGCTTCGATACAGTGACGAGCGGCTTAGCAAACGGGTTTCTGGAAGTTGCTCCAGTTCGCTGAAAGCATGCTGTAATTGCGCAACAGGATTTTCCAGATTGCTGCCTAACGCGATAAACGCTTGGGCGGATTTATTTTCCATAAAACGGGTCAGCCGGTTTCTTGATTTGTGGTTTCGGTAGCAGCCGCTGCGGTTTTTTTGCGCCGCCGCCGTCTTTTTTTCTTACCGGGCGAAGGTGCGGTCAGCATTTTTTCGCGCTCGCTGGGATCCCCCGCGATGAAATTTTTCCACCAGAGGCCGACTTCCATAGCCAATTCGCCGCTTTCACAACGCAACTGCAGGAAATCGTAAGCCGCGCGGAAACGGGGATGCGTAAGCAGACGGAAAGGCTTGCGGCCGGTGCGCGCTTCGAAACGCGGCTGCATCGACCAGATTTCTTGCATCACGGCATCGAAGCGGCGAGGAATCGCGAGTTTTTTATGTTGTTCCGCGAGAACTTGATCCATTGCAGTGAATAACGCCGGCATCGGTTTTTCACCGGCGGACAGCCGTGAATTCCAGCCGGACAGCACTTCGTGCCACAATAATATGGCGAACAGGAAGCCCGGCGAAACCGGCTTGTCTTGCCGTATCCGGTCATCGGTGTTTTTAAGCGCGATGGTGATGAAACGTTCGCCTAAGGGTTGCTCCAGAATGATATCGAGCATCGGCAGTAAACCGTGGTGCAAACCGCGTGCGCGCAGTTCCACCAGGCAGGAGAGCGCGTGGCCGGACAACAGCAGTTTCAGCATTTCATCGAATAACCGCGATGGCGGCACGTTCTGTAATAACGGCGCGAGATCGCCGATCGGTTTTGCGGTTTCATTCTCGATTTGCAAACCGAGCTTTGCCGCCAACCGCACCGCGCGTAACAAGCGCACCGGGTCTTCGCGGTAACGCTGCTCCGGCGCGCCGATGATGCGCATTTCTTTAGCGTTGATATCTTTAAAGCCGTTCAGATAATCGAGAATTTCTTCCTTAACCGGATCGAAGTACAGCGCGTTGACGGTGAAGTCGCGGCGCAGCGCGTCTTCTTCCTGCGTGCCGAATACGTTGTCGCGCAACAGCCGTCCGTGCTGGTCGGTTAGCGGAACGGCAATTGAATCCTCATCATCGTCCGCGGAGGGTCCGCGGAAAGTCGATACTTCCACGGTTTCCGCACCGCACATGACATGCACCAGGCGGAAACGCCGCCCGATGATGCGCGAGCGCCGGAACAATTTGTGCACTTCCTCGGGAGTGGCGTTGGTGGCCACATCGTAATCTTTCGGAATCAGCCCCAGCAACAGATCACGTACCGCGCCGCCGACGATGTACGCCGCAAACCCCGCGCTTTGCAGTTGCTGCGTAATTTTTAAAGCGCAAGGGTTGATTTGGTTGCGCCGCACGCCATGCCGTTTGCCAGATATCACCGTCAGCTTGACGGCCGGTTCGGAAGCGGATGAATTCCGCCCGAATACTTTGTCGAGTAATTTACGGATCATTGCTGTGTTCCGTGCGCCTCGCGCTTCCTCCTGTTCATTGAATTAATCCGCGTCTCCCTGGAAATTTAACAATCGGTGAAGCCAGCCGGTAAGCCGGATTCTGTCGTGGACAGTCATTCCTCTAGATGCGCGGTTACCCGCGCATTCAAGCAACCCACCCGCAAGCTCCGCGAGCCGCATCATCGCTTGCCTATTTGGTCTTGCTCCGGATGGAGGTTACCGCGTTTCACCGTAACTGAATACGCTCGTCTCTGTGGCCCTATTCCTCACCTCACGGCGGGCGGCCGTTAGCCGCCATCCTGCTCTGTGGAGTCCGGACTTTCCTCCCCCCGCGTTCAAAAAGAACGGCAGGCGGCGACTGTCTGGCTGGCTTCGCCGATTATTCTATCATTTGCAAGAATGGAAGATTGGTCAAATAATCGGGTAGATAGCTGCGAGGTGTTGAATAGATCCGATCCATATGGCCGGTTGAATTCGCCATACTTTGTGCTTTAAGCGGATTTTTGCTAAAAATTTCTGAACCGGTTGTATTTTTTATTAACCAATCAGTTTTGTTATCGTAATCAAAATGCGGTAACTTCTAGGCGTTCGCATTGCGGGTTAAGTAGAAGGATGCGTCCTTTCGGGCCAGCGGATTTACTCCGGTTTGTTTCACTTTTTTATCACGGCTATTTACATTCATGTTGTCAAAATCTCGACGTTTTTATAAACCGGTTTGCTTCGTTTTTTTGTTTTGTGTGCTAGTGCTATTGTACTTATGGCCCGGTGACGCTTACTCAAAAAGCCAGTCGTCCGCATTTAAAGCCATTGAAGCGGCGCGCGCCGCTACCGCGCGCGGCAAAATGGATGAAACGCAGCGGCAGGCTGCGATGGATCATCTGGATGCCGCGCAAGCGGACGAACGCGAAGCCGGGATATTGCAGGAAAGTTTAGTCAAGTTGCGCGCCGAGACGGCGGATCAGCCGGCGCGGATGGAGCGTCTGAATAAAGATCTGGCGCTCAATCGTGAACGGGAGCTACTGGAATGGTCCCGGCGCATTCCAGTCGACGCGGATGGAGAAACCCTTGAACAACTGCTGGAACAGGAGCGCACCATCATCGCTGATCTACGCGGTCAGATCAGTGCAGTCGGCGCGGACCTGGCGTTGGCGTTATCGCGTCCGGCGCAAACGGCGGATGAAATTACCACGCTGCACCGCCGTATTGATGAATTGTCCGTTCCCTTTGTAGCTCAGAAAGACGAGCCTGCCGTCTTGTTTGAAGCCCGCCGGTTGCGCCGCAGCGGTGAGCAGCACCGGTTGCAGGCTGCACTGGAATTGCGTCTGGCCGAGCAGGATACCGCTATTCAGCGGCAGCGTTTGTATGAATTATCCTTGCGAGAATTTCGTAATCGTTTGAAGTTGCATGAAAATAGAGTGGAGCATTTACAGCAGCGTATTGCCGATCGCGGACGGCGTGAGCTGGAATCGCTGGTTGAGCAATTGATCAAACGTGAACAAGAACTGTCGGACGGTGCCGCGATCCTGGCAACAGCGGCAGCAGCTAATCGTCTTATCGGCGAGCAATTGATACAGCAAAATGAGCATCTGGCGCGAGATCGCATTGCACTGGCCAAAATGGAGCAAGCGCGCGAGCATATTGCGGTCATATTGCGCGATAGCCGGACCCGGCTCGATGTGGGCGGAGCCAGTGAACGCGTCGGCCGCTGGTTGTGGAGCGAGCGGCGCCGGCTGGAGTCTCATGCCGGTCTTTTGCAGCGCCTGAAACTGATCCGCAATGACCTGGCCGATTTACGGCTGGAACGGGTGCTGTTGAGCGAGCAGCAGCGGGAGTTGCTGGATATCGGTATTGCTGCTCAGATGCTGATTCAAGCGTATGTGGAGGCAGGCAATGAGGAACGTAGGGATGCCGCTGCGCAAGATCAGTTGTTTCCGCTGCTGCACAAGCGCGCCGAGCTGCTGATTTTGATGGAGCCGTTGCTGCAACGGCGGATCGCGACGCTGGAAAAAAGCGAACAAACGCTGCAAGAACAATTGCAAGTGACACAGGAATTGCAGCAGATGCTGGATCGTCATTTGTTATGGATTCCCAGCCACAGCATTATCAATAGCGGTTGGTTTCAGCGGTTTCCGGAAGGATTGTACGATTTGGTCAAACCGTCGCGTTTCATAACTTCGATCAATCTGAGCCTGCGCGACTTCCGCCAGCAGCCCTTGCCTTGGGCGGGCAGTTTGCTGCTGGTGCTGATTTTGCTGGAATTGCGGCGCCGCGCTCCGGCGCGTATTGAAGCTTTGGCATTGAACGCTTATCAGGTCCGCAATGACAGTTATCAAAACACGCTCAAGACATTCGGCTGGACTTTGTTAGCCGCTTTGCCGGGGCCGGTTGCGTTGGCGCTGTCAGGTCAATTGCTGCAGGATATCGGCAATCCTGGGCGATTCAGTCATTCGCTGGGCCAAGCTTGCATGCTGCTGGTGCTGCCGCTGCTGGCCGTGCAACTGCTGCGCTGGGTCAGCATGGAGCGTGGTCTTGGTCATGCCCATTTCCGCTGGACACGGCAGCGCCGCACGGCATTGCATCACTGGTTGCCGGGAGTCGCCGTCACGGTGATTCCGCTTTACTTCATCAGTTCACTGGCATTCATCCGCAGAGTTGACCTGGCGATCGACGTGCAGGCGCGCGTGGCGATTATCCTGAGCTGCCTGGTTCTTGCCTGGGCGTTGTGGCGTTTGCTGGATGCCGGGCGTATGTGGGTCGTCAGAGGCGTGATCAGCGAGCCGTCGGCGCTGCGCAAACTGTTGCGTTTGCTGTTGCCGGCGGTGTTGCTGGTGACTGCCGTATTGGCCTTGGCCGGATATGTCTATTCCGCCGGCATGATACTGCAATCGCTGCTGACCAGTTTTAACATCATTGTCGTGGTTGCCGTTGTGATGGGATTGCTGGCGCGCTGGTTTCTGCTTGGCGAACGGCGCTTGGCGCTGCACCGGCTGGAAGAGCGCCGCGCGGCGGCGCAGGCTGCGCAAGAATCAGCTGAAGTCACACCGGAACCGGAAGAAAATATAACGCTGGAGCAAGTGAACACACAGACGCGGCGATTATTGCGGGTGCTGCGTTACAGTTTGCTGACGCTCGGTCTGATCTGGGTCTGGGTTGCCATATTGCCGGCAATTGGGCGTTTGGATGAAATTGCCCTGTGGCATTTCAGTGATACTGGAGCCGATGGCACGCCGGTTCAGCAGCCGGTTACCCTGATGGCGGTTTTACTGGGAATCATCGCTTTGGCTTTGACCACGGTTGGCGCCAGAAATCTGCCGGGATTGATCGAAATCAGTCTGTTGTCTCATATCCGCATCGATGCGGCTTCGCGTTATGCAATTACCAGCGTGCTGCGCTACGCGATCGTGATTGGCGGCACCTTGGCGGGGTTGAATTTTCTCGGCATGCGCTGGTCGCAGCTGCAATGGATGGCTGCGGCTTTGACGGTCGGACTCGGCTTCGGCTTGCAGGAGATCTTCGCCAACTTTGTATCCGGTATCATTCTGTTGTTTGAACGGCCGTTCCGGGTGGGCGATATCATCACGGTGGGCGATCTTTCCGGCCGGGTTACCCGTATTCGCACCCGCGCGACCACGGTTCTTGATTTCGATAACAAGGAAATCGTCATTCCGAACAAGACATTCATCACCGGCCAGCTCATCAACTGGACGTTGACCGATACGATTACCCGCGTCGTCATCCGCGTCGGAGTTGCCTACAATACCGACACCGACAAAGTACGTGCGTTGCTATTGCAGGCGGCCAAAGAGGATCAGCGGGTGCTGGCGGAACCGGAGCCGGTGTGCTGGTTCCTGACTTTCGGTGCCAGTTCCCTCGATTTTGAACTGCGCGTGTACGTCAATACCATCAGCCATCGGCTGGAAGTTCAGGATTTCCTCAACAACCGGATTAAAGCGCTGTTTGCCGAACACCATATCGAGATTGCCTTTCCGCAGCTTGATTTGCATGTTCGTGATTTGCCCGCGGCAATTAATGGCACGGCGAAAACAGAAAAAGTCTGATGCGCGGCAAACATCCGGCAACGGCGTACGGGGATATGCTACTTGATCAACATCGCGTTGATTTGTATCAGCGTATCTTCGTCCAGTTCCCCGGCTTCCGCGTGCAAGCGCAGCCGTGACATCAAGTAACCGTGATAGGCTTTGGCCAGATCGCGTTTGGCGGCGTACAGTTGTTGCTGAGCGTTGAGCACGTCGACTTCGGTGCGGACGCCGACTTGTTGTCCGAGAATAGTCGAGTCAAGCTGGCTTTGGCTCGAAACCAGTGCTTGCTGCAGCGCTTTGACCTGCGCGATGCCGTTGGTGACGTTCAGAAATTGCTGCCGTGCTTGCAGGGTGATGTTGCGGCGCGTGGTTTCCAGGTCGTGCAGCGCTTTGTTTTGATTGGAGAGCGCTTCGCGCACACGGGATTGAACGGAAAAGCCCTGGAATAATGGAACATTGAGTTGAACGCCGATCGATTTCGAGGTGAGATCAATGCCGCGCCCGGTGATCGCGCCGCCGACACCGGTTTGTTCGCTGTACTGCGCGACCAGATCGACGGTCGGATAATGCTGCGACCAGATTCTTTTGACTTCCTGGTTGGCGAATTCATAGGCGGATTGCTGCATTTGCAGCGTGAAATTCTTATCCTCGGCGGCGCGCACCCATTCGTCCATGGTGCTGTAATTAAGTTTGGCTAAATCCGCGGCGATTTCCCTGGCGCCCATGAGATTTTGCGGAAACCGGTCGATAATGCCTTGCAACGTGCGCTTGCGGATTTCCAAAGCATTGCGCGCGGCGATTTCCTGTGACGTGGTGAGATCGTAACGCGCTTGCGCTTCGTTGGTGTCGACGATGGTGGCAACCCCGACTTCGAAATTACGCTTGGCTTGTTCCAGCTGCTTCAAAATCGCTGTTTTCTGCGCTTCGGCGACCTCGACGTCGACTTGCGCGTCGAGCACATCAAAGTAGGCTTGCGCAACGCGGAGAATCAAATCCTGCCCGGCAACGATGAATTGCGCATCGGCCTTACTGACTTCGGTCTTGGATTGCTGGTAGATGACGATATTTTCCATGCGGAACAGCGGTTGCGTCGCCGATATCGTCATGCCGCCGGCGTGAATTGTGACCGGCGCTGGATTGATGCTGGTACCGGTGGTCGGAGAAAAAATATTGTCGGCGTTGACTTGTTGCTCGGTGCGGTTGGCCGACAGCGTGACATTCGGGAGAAAACCGGCTCGGCCTTGCACCAATTTTTCCTGCGAGGCTTGATAAGCTGCCCGTGCCGACCGGTATTGCGAATCCTGCGACAGCGCTTCCTGATAAATGCTCATCAAGTCGGCGGCTTGCAACACGGAAACCGGCAGGATGCCGATGACGGCAGCGAAAACCCATTGCGCCAGCTTCATGGGTTTTTCCGGTAGCAATCGGGAGCTGATAGAGTTTCAGCAATCCGATGATCGCTGTAGTGGTATCGCCACGAGGTTGCGCGGATGCTCAAAAGGTAAACCTTGCCGGTTGCAATGCATTGATCAGCGGCGCCGTGCTGGTTTCAAACAGCTTGGTTGTGGTGAATTCACCGGGCGCTGTGCACGTAATGATCAATGCTTCCATGACCGGATCTTCGCCGACAATCGCAAATAACCGGCCGCCGGGGTTCAAGCTGTTTTGAAAAGCTTCCGGCAATGCCGGGGTGGACGCTGTCAGCACGATCGCATCGTAGGGCGCATGCTGCGGCCAGCCGCGCGCCGCATCGCCTTGTTCGAGCGTGACGTTGGTGATGCCGTGCGCTTGCAGATTTTTTTCAGCCATGGCTTTCAATTCCGGGATGATTTCGACGCTATAGACATGTTCGCCGCGCTGCGCCAGCAATGCGGTCATATAACCGCTGCCGCTGCCGACTTCGAGAATTTTGTCGGTCGGGTTGATATGAAGTTCTTGTACAATACGCGCTTCCATTTTGGGCGTCAGCATGACTTGACCGTGACCGAGCGGGATTTCCATATCGACGAAGGCCATCACATGGCTTTCTGCCGGCACGAATTCCTCGCGTTTGAGCTTGTACAACAAATCCAGCACATTATCGTCCAGCACATACCAAGGGCGAATTTGCTGCACCACCATATTAAACCGGGTTTGTTCAATATCCATTTCTGTTCCGTATTCTTCAATTAAGGTAAGACTTGCAATTATTTCATATTTCCATTAGCTTCACAGCATCAGCTAGGGGTCCGTTTTCAGAATTCTCTGATAATCTGGTGAGAGAGTCCCTTTTTACCTGACGCGGATAATGCCGCCGTAGGGAAGCTGGGATTTATCTTCCCGCTCTTTATGGCAATTTCTTAAGGAGCTTCCATTTTATGAGCATTACAGTATTAAACCAAAAAAGTTTTTCCAGCGCGACCGCGCAAGTCGATGAAGCCGCTATCAAGCCGCTGCCCAATTCCCGGAAAATTTACGTGCAAGGATCGCGCGCTGACATACAAGTACCGATGCGCGAAATCCGCCAGACCGATACCCATACTTCGGCAGGCGGAGAAAAGAATCCGCCGATCTGGGTGTACGATACATCCGGACCGTATACCGATCCAGCCGCTAAAATTGATATCCGCTCCGGCTTGCCGGCGCTCCGCGAGCAATGGATTACCGAACGGGATGATACCGAAATTCTGGCGAGTCATAATTCCGCATACAGCCAGGCGCGTCTGAAAGATCCGAAACTGGCGGACATGCGCTTTAATTTACAGCGAAAACCGCGCCGCGCCAAAACCGGTATGAACGTGACGCAGATGCATTACGCACGCCGCGGGATCATTACGCCGGAGATGGAATATATTGCCATCCGTGAAAATCAGCGCGTCGAAGCATTCAATGCGCAGCACCATGATTTGCTGACGCGCCAGCATCCGGGGCAGGATTTCGGCGCGTCGCTGCCGAAAATGATCACGCCGGAGTTTGTGCGCGACGAAGTGGCGCGCGGCCGCGCCATCATCCCCGCGAACATCAATCACCCGGAAACGGAGCCGATGATCATCGGCCGCAATTTCCTGGTCAAGATCAACGCCAACATCGGTAATTCGGCCTTGGGCTCGAGCATTCAGGAAGAAGTGGAAAAAATGACCTGGGCGATCCGCTGGGGCGGCGATACCGTGATGGATCTGTCGACCGGAAAGAACATTCACGAAACGCGCGAATGGATCATCCGCAACAGCCCGGTGCCGATCGGCACGGTGCCGATTTATCAGGCGCTGGAAAAGGTCGACGGTAAAGCCGAGGAATTAACCTGGGAAATTTTCCGCGACACGCTGATCGAGCAAGCCGAACAAGGCGTCGATTACTTCACCATCCATGCCGGGGTGCGCCTGGCGTACGTGCCGATGACGGCGAAACGCATGACCGGCATCGTGTCGCGCGGCGGCTCGATCATGGCGAAATGGTGTTTGGCGCATCACCAGGAAAGTTTTCTGTACACGCATTTCGAGGAAATCTGCGAGATCATGAAAGCGTACGACGTCAGTTTCTCGCTCGGCGACGGCTTGCGTCCCGGTTCGATTTACGATGCCAACGACGAAGCGCAGTTCGCCGAACTGAAAACATTGGGTGAATTAACCCAGATAGCCTGGAAACACGACGTGCAAACTATGATTGAAGGCCCCGGCCATGTGCCGATGCATCTGATCAGGGAAAACATGGAACTGCAATTGAAGTATTGCGACGAAGCGCCTTTCTATACCCTTGGGCCGCTAACGACTGATATTGCGCCGGGTTACGATCACATCACCTCCGCCATCGGCGCGGCGATGATCGGCTGGTACGGCACCGCGATGCTGTGCTATGTCACGCCGAAAGAGCATCTCGGGTTGCCCGATAAGGACGATGTCAAGGACGGCATCATCACTTATAAAATCGCCGCGCACGCCGCCGATCTGGCGAAGGGGCATCCCGGCGCGCAAATCCGCGATAACGCCTTGTCCAAAGCGCGCTTTGAATTCCGCTGGGAAGATCAATTCAACCTGAGCCTCGATCCCGATAAAGCGCAACAGTTCCACGACGAAACCCTGCCGCAGGAAGGCGCCAAGGTCGCGCATTTCTGTTCGATGTGCGGTCCGCATTTTTGTTCGATGAAAATCACCCAGGACGTACGCGACTATGCCGCAAGCCAAGGCGTTGCCGACGATACGGCCTTGACGTTAGGCATGGCGCAGAAATCGGCGGAGTTCAAGGAAAAGGGTGCGGAGATTTATAACAAGCTGTAATCAGGAAAATTTTTGATTTTTTAAAAGCGAAATTACGCCGATGGATCCATTGTTACTGTTTAAAGCGCTGATCTTGGGCGTGGTGGAAGGTCTTACCGAGTTT
The DNA here is from genome assembly GCA_019745325.1 of Nitrosomonas sp. Classification (GTDB taxonomy): domain Bacteria; phylum Pseudomonadota; class Gammaproteobacteria; order Burkholderiales; family Nitrosomonadaceae; genus Nitrosomonas. The sequence continues at coordinate 175,565 of JAIETK010000001.1, forward strand.
TTGCCGATTTCCTCGACTGGACATTTGATTTTGTTCGGCGATTTGCTCGATTTCAATGACGAGCGCGCCAAGGTTTTTACCATTGCCATCCAGCTTGGCGCGATTCTGGCCGTTTGCTGGGAATATCGCGGGAAAATCATCGAAGTCGCGCAAGGCATTGGCCGTAATCCGGCCGCGAACCGTTTTGTCATCAATCTCCTGATCGCGTTTTTACCGGCGGCCATCCTCGGGGTGTTGTTCATCAAAACCATCAAATTTTACTTGTTTCATCCCATTCCGGTCGCAACCGCTTTGATCGTCGGCGGATTGTTGATTTTATGGGCGGAACGCAGAAATCACGTCGTCGAGGTTGAAACCGTCGACGATATGGATTGGAAGCATGCCTTGAAGGTCGGATGCGCGCAATGCTTGGCCTTAATTCCCGGTACGTCGCGCTCCGGCGCTACGATCATTGGCGGATTGTTTTTCGGGTTATCGCGCAAGGCGGCGGCGGAATTCTCGTTCTTCCTGGCGATACCGACGATGTTTGCCGCGACGTTCTACGATCTATATAAGAACCGCGAACTGCTGGATTGGAGTGATTTAAGCCTGATCGCGGTGGGTTTTATAGCGGCGTTTTTCAGCGCGTTGCTGGCCGTGCGCGGACTGCTGCGGTTTGTCAGCAATCACGACTTCACCATTTTTGCTTGGTACCGGATCGTGTTTGGCCTGGTGATTTTGGTCACGGCGTATACCGGGGTGATCGGCTGGTCGGAAATGTGAACAAAAGCATTAACTCTTAAGGAAACACTGATTAATTGACTGCACGATTGATGTCTCCATCCGGCTTTGGGTACGTTTGACCGCCTGTCAGGTTTTCAGTACAGTCGCTCATGGGAAAAAATTTTTTTCCCATGACATGGAGATAAAAATCATGAATATCAATAAATTAATCCTAGGCTTCTTTGTTCTTTTCAGCGCATCGTTACCGGTTGCGGCACACCAAGCGAAATACGCGGCACCGTTGCTCGGCAGCAGCGAGGTGCCCGCAAATGCGTCACCTGCGACCGGTTCGGTGCTGATTACGATCGATTTTGACTTGGTGACGATGCGGGTCGAGGCCAATTTCAGCGGTTTGCTGGGGAATGTAACGGCAGCGCATATCCATTGCTGCACGGATCCCGGGACCAATGTCGGTGTTGCAACCCAATTGCCATCTTTCATCGGTTTCCCTCTGGGTGTCACAGCAGGCACGTACGATCATACCTTCGATATGGCGCTGGCTTCCAGTTATAACCCAACCTTTGTCATAAATCACGGCGGCTTGGTGAGCACGGCTTTTAACGATTTAGTGCTTGGTCTTGATGCCGGAAAAGCGTATTTTAACCTTCACACGAATCTATTCCCGGGCGGCGAAATCCGCGGATTGTTAAGTCCTGTGCCGGAACCCGATATCTGGGTGCTGCTGATCGCCGGGTTAGCATTGATTGGAGTGGCAGCGCGCCGCCGCTAAAGGTTGCTTGATTCTGTTGTATTACATTCAGCCGCCGCTACTGTCGACAGTGGTTGACGGCTGGATTTATTTTGTATGCTGAAATGGGCGCTTTTCCGCTTTTTTCTTCCTTAAGTAAGTTTTATCTTTAAATCTACTTTTCAGGACATTGATTTTCATGAGAAAATATTTTTTCAAAAATACTATCAAAAGTTGCTGAAATGGTTGGAAAGCATGGGTGCGCATGAAGTAAACGGTAAACGGCAGCGGTTTGCTTCTGCAAAAAATTCCGAAACAGAGCACGTCAAGCGGCTGAAAAAGCTCTATGAGTTGAGCATGACCTTGTCCGGCGATCCTGCGGAAGTGTTTAAGCATGTCGCTTGCATGATTGCCGAGTTGTTTAACGTTCGTGTGGTGTGCTTATCGGAGATTCGGGGCGATCAGCTTCACTTTCTTTCTGTGTACGTTGATGGCAAGGTTTTCCAGGATGCGGGTCAATGCGCTTTGGCGATAACACCATGCGCCACGGTTGAGCAGAGCAAAGATATCCGTGTCTATGATCGCGTCAGCGAGCTTTTTCCTGAAGCGTCGTTTCTGCAAGAGCACAATGCCCAGGCGTATTGCGGCTTTCCCGTGCTGGATAATCATCAGAATGTGGTCGCGATTACCTGCCTGCTGGACGATAAGCCGCATGAATTTACCGACGAAGATCAGGCGCTGTTACGCATTTTCGGTCAGAGGATTTCTATGGAGCTTGAGCGCCAGCGTCATATCGACGAGCGTCTCAAATCGGAAGAGAATTTGCGCCAGATTCAGGCGATGATGCTGCAGGCGGAACAATTAGCCGGAGTGGGAAGCTGGGAATGGGATATTCCTGAGGGGGTTATTTACTGGTCGCCGGAGATGTACCGCTTGAATCAGATCGACTCAGTGGAACATCCCACGCTGACCCCGGAAATCGCAACGTCAAAAGTTGATCCGGCCGATTTGGAGCAAGTGCAGGCCAATATCACGCAGGCATTGGTGCATGGTATCTGGGAACCGATAGAGTATCGCGTGCGGCTGAAGGATGATCAGACACGCTCGCTGAGAGCGGAAGGATTGGCTGTCCAATTCAAGCAGAACCTCCCAACCAAGCTGATCGGTTTCGTGCAAGATATTAGCGAATTGAAAAAAGCGCAATCGGAACTGGAACGCAATGTGGTGTTGTTACGAGGCGCGGAACAACTGCAACGCGAATTGAAGATTACGGCGCAACGTGAACAACAGCGCATGGGTGCGTTGCTGTCGGCAATGAATATCGGGGTGTTATTTGAAGACCAAGCCGGGCGTATCGAATTCGTCAATCCGGCATTCAAGCAATTGTGGGCAATCCGCGATACCTTCGATCTTACAGGATTTCCATCCCGAGATATTCTGACCCATTCCTCTCATCGTCTGGCGTGCCCGGAACACGCTTCCCAGCTCGTCATGCAAGTTTCGGACTGTAATGAAGCAAGCGAGCGCTTTGAAATTGAACTGCACGACGGGCGGATTCTGACGCAACTGTCCTATCCGGTGGCAGACTACGACGGCACGATTTTGGGCCGCTTATGGATTTACGAAGATATCACGCAAGAGCGTCAGACCGCGAAGCAATTGCTTTATCTGGCGGAACGCGATCCATTGACCGGATTGTTGAATCGCCATCGCTTTCAGGAGCAGCTGGCGCAATATTTGCGCATGGCCAAACGCCATCACATCAAATTTGCATTGCTATATTTCGATCTTGATGAATTCAAGTATGTCAACGATACTTTCGGGCATCGGGTGGGTGATACGGTTTTAGTCCGCATCGCCGGAGAGATTGCTGTGCTGGTGCAGTCCGGGGAGATCTTTGCGCGGTTGGGCGGCGACGAATTCGCCATCGTGATCGAACATAAGCAGGAGACCGAGCCGTCGATGCTGGCGGCGAGCATTGTGAATGCGGTCTCGTCGATACCGTTCCGTTTTCGTGGTGCAAACATCCGTCTGACGACAAGCGTGGGTATCGCGCTATTCCCGGATCACGGTATGGAGATGGAGGATCTGGGAGCTCATGCCGACGCCGCGATGTATCAAGCCAAATCCTTGGGTAAGAACAATTGGTGTATTTACGATGCAGACCGGGACATGTCGGCGGCGATGACCACCCGCATGACCTGGAAGAGCCGTATCGCGCAAGCGCTTGAGCAGAATTGTTTTGAAATTCATTTTCAGGGCGTTTACGAAACCCGGAACCGCAGCCTGCAGCATGTGGAGGCGCTGGTTCGCATGCGGGATCCGCAGCGGAAGAATCAATTGACCATGCCGGGACAATTTATCCCGGTAGCGGAGAAGAGCGGACAGATCATCGATATCGATAAATGGGTCGTGCAATGCAGTATCGAGGTGCTGGCAAAGCATCCGCAGATGCCGCCCATAGCGGTCAATATTTCCGGGCGCTCGTTTGACGATCCATCGCTGTCGCGGTTTATTCAAACGCAACTGAATAAGCATCAGGTTGATCCGGGGCGGTTGATTATCGAATTGACTGAAACATCGGCGGTATCGGATATTCAGGATGCGCAACGTTTCATTGAAGCGATTAATCAAGCCGGCTGCAAGGTGTGCCTCGATGACTTTGGCAGCGGTTTTTCAACGTTCAGCTATCTCAAATACCTAGGTGTGGAAATTTTGAAAATTGACGGTATGTTTATTCGGGATCTGGCAAATAACCGTGACAATCAGATTTTCGTCAAGGCGATGGTCGATGTCGCGCGCGGGTTAGGCAAGGACATCGTGGCAGAGTTCGTCGAAGACGCCATAACGCTGGAAATGATTCAAAATCTTGGAATCCAGTATGTTCAGGGGTACTATCTTGGTAGGCCTTCACCGGAGATTATTGAATCCGGATCACGTAACGCAGGATGAATTTCCCATTTTCAAACGCAAACGGACGATATCGTTAATTTGAATGCGTTTGTTATCAACCGTTATGATATGTTCATCTTGCAGTTTTGAGAAAGCGCGGCTAACGGTTTCAAGTTTAAGGCCCAGGTAGCTGCCGATTTCTTCCCGCGTCATGCGTAGATTGAATTCGCTTTCGGAATATCCGCGCATCAAAAAGCGGCGTGATAAATTCAATAAAAATGTCGCCAAGCGCTCTTCCGCTTTCATGCTGCCCAGCAGCAACATCACACCATGATCCCGCACAATCTCCCGGCTCATGATTTTATGGAAATGGCGCATCAGCGATGGAATAACCAAGCTGATTTCTTCCAGTTTGGCAAAGGGAATTTCGCATACTTCGCTGTCTTCAAGCGCGATCGCGTCACAAGTGTGAAGATCCGAGCTGATCGCATCCAATCCCAGTAATTCGCCGGTCATGTGAAAGCCCGTGACTTGCTGGCGTCCGTCTTCTTCCAGCACGCAGGTTTTAAAAAAACCGCTGCGAATAGCAAAAAGCGACTGAAATTTAATGCCGGTACGATGCAAATATCCACCGCGCGAGATTCTGCGTTTGTGGCTGACAACATCGCCAAGTATATGAATTTCCTGATCGTTCAAACCTACCGGCAAGCATAACTCCCGCAAACTGCAAGTCGCGCAACTCGATCGGATGTGCGAAATATCCAGATGGGATGAAGAAGTGTCGTGAAGCAAATTATTATCCAAAGGCGAGTGAATTACATTTCAAGATTTTAATTGATCTGAATCAAACTATTTCGTTGAATCTCCCGCCATAATTTTACGTGAATATGTCAAAGGATGGATATTCTTTTTGTCAGAACAGCGCCCTAATGACTGAATGTATAGGTGAAAGTTAATGGAATTTGCAGCAACTGCATTTGATTTTCTGACTAAATTCATCTTCCGGTGAAGTGAGCTTTCAGTGCGCCCGTTATTATTTTCACAACCCGCATCGAATTTGTTGTCCGTCAATTCAGATCTGTTCCGTTGTTTCGGGGTGGATAGCGCTGACTATCGCTTATATCCGGCGGCCGATTATTTTGTCGAAGCGTTTGACGCACAGACATACCTAACCTGGTTCGGTCATCGTAAATCAGGGCATTTGCGCCGTCCACTATCGCTGTATGTGCATATCCCTTTTTGCAATTCTTTGTGTTTCTTTTGCCATTGCAATCAGATCGTCTCGCAGGATGGGACCATGATTGAGAATTATCTGAAATATCTGTCGCGTGAAATCAAGCTTCAAGGACAGTATTTGAAAAATGATCCAAGAGTTGAGCAAATATATTTCGGCGGCGGTACCCCGGCGGTATTGGAAGATGCTCAGTTGCACGATCTCATGCAGGAAATCCGCCAGCATTTTAATTTGATCGAACCGGGCGAGCTCAGTATTGAGATCGATCCGCGGCTAATGACGGATCGTTCCATGCAAACACTGAAAGAAATCGGGTTTAATTGCGCCATTATCAGCGTTCAGGATTTTGATCAGTCGGTTCAGCAATCGATACACCGTATCCAAACCGAAGATGAAACGCTCCATGCAATCCATGGCACCCGGCAAGCTGGGTTTAGAACGATACGGACAGAGCTGATTTTCGGGCTGCCGAATCAAACCGTGGAGAAATTTGGCTATACGTTGGGGAAAATTATCGCATCCAGTCCGGATCAGATTTATCTATCAAATTACAATTACTTACCGGAGAAATATAAACCGCAGCGGCATATTGATCAGGCCAATTTGCCGGGGAGTGAAACCACGCAAGCGATGCTATTGCTGGCGATTAATCAATTGCTGCAGGCTGGTTATGTGCATATCGGCATGAATCACTATGCGCAAAAAGACGGTCCGTTAACCCTGGCGCAACGCCAAGGGCGCTTGCACTATGGTTTGCAAGGCTATTCTACCTATCCCGAGAGTGATCATATTGCCATGGGTATTTCGGCCATTGGCAGCATCGGCCCGACATTGAGTCAGAATCATTGTGATCTGGCGCAATATTATGACAGCATTGAGCGGCACAATCTTCCGGTCATGCGCGGCATTGAGCTCAGCGCCGACGACTTGGTGCGCCGTTCCGTCATGCAAGCGCTGATTTGTCATTCCGTGCTTATTTTTGAGTCGGTCGAAACATTCTTTCCGATCGAATTTAAACGCTATTTTGCAACGGAATTGAAGGAGTTGCTATTTCATCAAAGGGCCGGATTGATAACGCTCGATGATGATGAAGTCACGGTAACACCGCAGGGTCAGCTATTTATTGGCAGTATCTGCAAAGTTTTCGATAAATATTTGCGCAATCACCAACAACGCCGGAATCATTCAATTCTTATCTGAAGGTATGTTCCCTGAGGATCTGCCAATCCTCAGGGTTCCGGTTTATTTAACTTCGCTATTCGTCAGAATATATTCAGCCAATCGATCGGCTGATTCTCCCTGGATGTTTTTGAATGACGGCATTCTCATGCTGCCGCCTTGAAATTTCTTGATGATCGCGTCCTTATTCGCGACTTTCTCGCTCAATATCATGGCAACATTGGCACTGAGGGGTTTATGGCATTCCGTGCAGGCGGTGCTGAAAATTTGTTCTCCGGACGCATCGGCCGGCGGGGTATAGTCTTTGCTCGCGCCGCAACCAGTCAGGATGAATAATGCTGATATGGTTAAAGCAATATTTATTTTTTTCATTTATTAACTCCAGTTTATGATTTCATTCGTTCGAGAATACTTTCGAATTGTAAGTCGTTACAACCGTTTACGATCAGCGATTTTGATCGCCCTTACGGTTCTACCTTACCCATTCTCATGACATCTTGTCAAACGAATGTTTGGTGAAATATTGATTACAAGTGTGCTGTCTTCTTGACAAATTCTCTACAGCATCGTTGTTTTGCTGCTACAAAAAATTTTTACTCATTTCATTATTTATCAAGTTAAGTACTTGAAAAACATCAGTGATTGGCAATAATAACACCAATGCCGGTACGCTTAATTCTTAACAATTTCTTAACATTTAGTATGTTACTGTGCGCCTGAAATTACTGAAGCAGCACCGGAAGTTAATAAAGTGTCAAGTGCGGGCAAACAATGCGGCAAATAATTTGCCGGCAATCCGGGCAGGATGGCGTATTACCTGCTGAGGTCGTTTACCTGCCGATTGATGGCGGCTTTTGTCATTCGTAATGTCTTTTAAGGGAGATTGTATGTTGAAGAAAATTAAGAATTATATTCTACTGGCTGCGTTGGGCTCGTTGTTATGCAACCCTGTGGCTGCCGACCAAACGGTGGAAGATTTTCAAGTGTGGGGAGGTGTTTTCTCACAAGGTAATTTTGGTTTTGTGAATCCAAACAACCCGGACTTAAAAAAGTTCAGATGGTGGATGGAGGGACAAGGCCGCTTTGGTAATGATGCGACGCAATTCACCCAATCGCTGATCCGTCCGGGTATCGGTTATGCCTTGACAGATAAGGTGGTCGCATGGGTTGGCTACGCTTGGGCGCCAACTGCTGAACCATTAACATTAAAAACAGGACATCCATTCGATGAGCAACGAATCTGGCAACAAGTGACTTGGGCCGATAATTTTTCATTCGGCAGATTATCGACGCGCAGCCGTTTTGAGCAGCGCTTTTTTGATAATGATGCACCCCTTCGCGGTGGAGATGATGTAGCTCATCGATTCCGCCAATTGGTAAAACTGGCGGTTCCAATGCCGGCCGTGGATCCTAATCTCAGTTTTATCGTTCAAAGCGAATTGTTTATCGCGATGAATACTGTTGATAATCCTGGTTTTATTTCCCGTGGCTACGATCAGAACCGGGCATTCGTAGGGTTGGGTTACAAAGTTAACCAATATGCCACGGTTGAAGTGGGGTATATGAACCAATTCATCAATCGGCCGCATAGCGCCCGTCCCGATCAAATGATGCATAACTTTATTGCGAGTTTATTCCTGAATTTCTAGCAATCAAACGATATAGCATTTTTTGGGCCGGATAATTTCCCTGGATTCAGGGGGTTATCCGGCTAAAATTTTTGTCCCCCTTTGCTTGTTGGCAAGCCAATAAGCCATCACGTTTTGCCCGGCATCCATTGCATCGGCTATCATACGCAGTTTTAGTTAGCCTCCTGTCATTTCATCGATCAAAAATCGCGAGCATAAGTGATGCATGAATTTAAGCCGGGACAACGCTGGATCTGCGATGTCGATTTACAACTGGGATTGGGCACGGTGCAAACCGTCGAACACCGGATTGTCACCATTCTGTTTAAAGCAACCGGTGAAAGCCGCTCGTACGCCAAGCATTCCGCGCCGTTGACGCGGGTGATTTTCAAACCGGGCGATACCGTCAACAGCCAGGATGGTGCCGCCATGACCGTTACCGGCGTCATCGAACGCGACGGTTTAGCCGTCTACACCGGTACTCGCGAAGACGGCAGCAAAGCCGAGCTCCCGGAAGATTTGCTGGCGTCTCAAGTGCAATTGAATCGCCCGTCCGAGCGCCTGTTTACCGGCCAGTTCGATCAGGACAAATGGTTCCGCATCCGCTACCAGACGCTGCTGATCCGCAACCGGCTGGCGCAAGCGCCGCTGTTTGGCTTGGTCGGCACGCGCACCAGCCTGATTCCGCATCAACTGTATATTGCGCACGAGGTCGGCCGCCGCTTTGCGCCGCGCGTGCTGCTGGCCGATGAAGTCGGGCTGGGGAAAACTATCGAAGCCGGTTTGATTCTGCACCAGCAATTGCTGACCGAGTGCGCCAAGCGCGTGCTCATCGTGGTACCGGAAACCCTGGTGCATCAATGGCTGGTGGAAATGCTGCGGCGTTTCAATTTGCAATTCAGCATTTTTGACGAAGAACGCTGCCTGTCGCTGGAAGCAAGTGACGAAGATGAAGACGAAGAAGACAGCCGCAGCAGCAAAAGTGAAAATGGTGAAAACCCGTTTCACAGCGAGCAACTGGTGCTGTGCAGCCTGCATTTTCTGCGCCAGCATCCAAAACGGTTTGAACAAGCGCTGCAAGGCCGCTGGGATTTGCTGGTGGTCGACGAAGCGCATCATTTGCATTGGTCGCCGCAAGCCGTCAGCCCGCAATACGCTATGATCGAACAATTGGCGATGCGCACCCGCGGCGTGCTGCTGTTGACCGCAACGCCGGAGCAATTGGGCAAGGCCAGTCACTACGCACGCTTGCGTCTGCTTGATCCGCATCGCTTCAGCAGTTTTTCCGGATTTGTCGCCGAGGAGCAATCGTACGAGCCGATCGCCCAAGCGGTCGAAACGCTGCTTGAAGGCAGGGATTTGAACGACGGCATCCGCCAACTGATCGCCGAAACGCTCGATCCGGCGCAAGCGCAGGCACTGCTGGGGGAGCTGCAAGACCCGCCAGCCCGCAACAAACTGGCGGAATCATTGCTCGACCGGCACGGCACCGGGCGCATTTTGTTCCGCAACACGCGCGCAGCGGTCAAAGGATTCCCCGGACGCAAGCTGGTTGCCAATCCGCTGCCGCTACCGGCGGAATACCAGCCCTGCCTGGCGACGTTTGAGACCACGGCGTTATCCAAGCCGCAATTGCTGCTGTGTCCGGAATTGATTTACCAAGTGCGCTCCGAAGACGGCCAGCCGTACTGGACCGAAATCGACCCTCGCGTGCCGTGGCTGATCGCCACGCTCAAGCGGGTGAAACCGGAAAAGGTGCTGGTCATCGCCGCCAACGCGCAAACCGCGCGCGATCTGGCGCAAGCGCTGAAAGAAAAAACCGGACAATTCATTCCGGTATTCCACGAAAGCATGAGCCTGATCGAACGCGATCGCGCTGCGGCATTCTTTGCCGATAAAGAAACCGGCGGTCAGGTGTTGATTTGCTCGGAAATCGGCAGCGAAGGCCGCAATTTCCAGTTTGCGCATCATCTGGTGTTGTTCGATTTGCCGCTCAATCCGGATCTGCTCGAGCAGCGCATCGGCCGTCTTGATCGCATCGGCCAGACCGACACCATCCAAATCCACGTGCCCTATCTCGAAAACAGCGCATTGGCGGTGATGTTCCACTGGTACCACGAAGGCTTGAATGCATTCGAGAAAACCTGTCCGGCGGGGCAAACGGTGTTTGTCAAAGTCGAAGAACCGCTCATCGCTGCGCTGCATCAACGCCAAACTCAGACCGAGGCATTGAGCGAGTTGATCGGCGATACGCAATCGGCGCACCGGGAATTGAACGAAGCACTCGATCGTGGCCGCGACAGACTGCTCGAATACAATTCGTTCCGCCCGCTTATCGCCAACCGGTTGACCGAGCAAGCGCAAGCGCAGGATGACGATCCGCTGCTGCCGCAGTACATGGACACGGTATTCGACTGCTGCGGCGTGCACATCGAAGAACATCGCGCCGGCAGCTTTCTGATCGAACCGAGCGAAGGCATGAGCATGCCGTTTCCCGGCCTGGACGACGAAGGCTCGGTCATCACCTACTCGCGCAATGTGGCGCTGAGCAACGAGGACATGCGCTTCCTGACGTGGGAACACCCGATGGTCACACACGCGATGGAACGGATTTTGAGCCAGGAAAACGGCAATGCTGTGGTGGCGATGATGAAACACAAACACGTGCAACCCGGCACCTTGCTGCTGGAAACCCTGTTCGTGCTCGAAGCCAGCGGGCACAACGTGCAGCAAAGCAACCGTTACCTGCCTCCTGCGGTGATCCGCATCCTGCTCGACGAACAAGGCAACGGCGATTATCCGCACCTCGACCACGAATCGGTCAACCAGCACCTGCAACCGGTCGCGACCGGCATCGCCAAGCAAGTGATCCAACTGAAGGAAGACGCGATCCGCGAACTGCTGGCCGCCAGCGAACAACAAGCCGCCACGCAAGCGCCGCAACTCATCGCCGCCGCCAAAGCCCGCATCCGGCAAACGTTCGTTCCCGAAATCGAACGCCTCAAAGCGCTGCAACAAGTCAACCCGAACGTGCGCGACGAAGAAATTCAATTCTTTGAACAGCAACTGCAGCAACTGACCGATGCGTTGAAATCCAGTAACTTAAGGCTCGATGCCGTTCGGGTGATTGTGGCGACTTAAAATAAACATTAAAAAATCGCAAAGTAGTCTTTGAATAGATCTCTTGAGAACCGACACAATATGGTGAAATGGCGAACAGCGAATTGATAATGAGGGGACAGTCATGGGGAAAAAGTCGCGACTTAAGCGTGAGCGACGTGCACACAGGTCCGATCTATTGCAGCGTTTAGAGGATAGTCATCAACGCATCTATAAAGACGCTGAGGAAAATTTTCAAGCATCACTCAAAGCGCTTAGCAAGCTCTTCACCGAGTATCGTGCCGAGGATGTTGTGCTGGCACTGAACGTCTCGGATTTGTGGCTTCCTAACATTTCGAGCCAAGTAAAACATCAATTCGCCCTTGGTGCGGCTGTTTCCATGCCACAGGAACAATTTGTGGAGATTAAACGGCTAGATACCTATTCTGAGTTTTGCGAGTTTATCGGAACCGTCTACAAGCTGCTCCCTAGCTTCCCTATGTTAGAAGACTACATTCCAGAACCTGATTGGGGCGATATACACATCGCTTTGAATGGAAACTATCCGGCGATCTTCTACGGCGGTAGTGTGGAACGAATTCCAGACTTCATTGAGGCATTTCGCCTACTTCGAGCTGATCAGCCAGAGGTCACGAGGGATCTGGCTCTAGCAGTTATGCTGCAAGACCAAGTGATCTCGCATGTGAAACCAGAGACTGTCGGCAGCGCAGATGGGATCTTGCCGGGACATATAGAAATACCTTCTGAATCGCATTGGATTGAGTGTCTTGAAGCGCTTCGGTGTGTTTGCGAAAGTGTTCAATCGTATGCGGATGACCTCAATCTCAACTTGGTGCTCAAGCAAGGCAGCTTCAAGCAACCGACAACTGAGAGCTCATTCGGCGATGCTGTAATACAAGGAACATCACTGCCTGCTTTTTTGACTAGGACCAACGGGAAGTTGATTCCAATCTCTCTACGAAACGCAACGAGTGTTGTGATCGACTTCTGGGATGAATGGGTAAGTGGCTCACCATTGGGCGAATCCGCTCCTGTAATTCACCAGATTGGGAGGTTCTTGACTCTGAGGTTCGGGCAGGATGCAGTTGTTGAGGGGCCAATTCGACTGACGTCACGCACTGGTAGATTGGCGAAACGATTCGCCGCTGTTCTAAGAACGGACAAGAAGTTTTATCTGATTGCAATGCTCGCACCAGAGGAACTGTCAACGCTGGGAGACCTTGAGCGGCAAGTCCGGCAGTTGCTTGCTACAGCTGATGGATGGGCGCTGGTGCTAGAAGGTCGCGGACAGGCCATGCAGTTCAGAAGAAAGGATGGTTCGCAGCCTGGTCCTTCAGACATCGAGATCCTGGCTGTCTTGACCCGTGTTGCAACTTCCTGGATGCACTTGGAGCTGCCCAAGACAAATGCTCGCGTCTTGTAGTTCCCTGATTTTATTACGATTTTCGATTCATTGAAGGGCCTTGACGAGTTAGACAAGTTCTGGACCTACGTTGATAGCTACAACTCTATCTTGGGGCCAACGAGCGGCATCTCTGATCTATTTGCATCGTTTCGCGACTCATACGCACTACTCGTCGACGGAGCCATTGAACCGACAATGATTGGTCTGGATCCTCACTGGGGCTCGAATTGGCGCTTCAACGACCTTAAAAACTTCTGGAGCGCTGCGCCATCACAGTTTCCGGATAACCAACTTACATGGAACGTAGAAATACAGAATGATGGTCTCCAGCGCTTGATAGCAAAGGGATCCCCAACGCTTGCATGGTCAACCTCGGTCGAATCCACCACCGTGCAATCAATCCTGGAAGTGCTTGCACAGAAGCTTGATCTTCACAATGGACGACTCTTGGAACTTTTTGTTCATTGCCTCATTGATGCCATTGCACAACGCAGTGCTTTACTCAAAGACACGGAAATATTCGTAGGCCGTCATTTCCTCATTTACTGCAGGGCAAACCTGGCTGCGCTAGCAACCGATCATGAAGATGCAATAAGCGAAGAGAATGCGACACTGCCATTGCTAAGTGAGTGGGTACTGAACGATGCTTCCGGCTTGTCTACGACCAGTGTCACTGTCGACGTCAATTTAGCGCGGCTCCAGTCTCGGCTGGATTCGCCAGTTGACGCATCGTTTGAGGTTGAATGCCTTATCGAGACAATTAAAGGACTGGCCGAGCTCCTGGGGAAGCAAGTTGGCTCGCAAGTTATGGAAGTTCTACATGGAACTGCGGCGAAGCTACCAAGATTCACTCTAAAGCGTGTCGATCGCACTGTGGACGTACCCGACTTTGCACAGCCAAAGGTACCACAGCCAGAGCAATACAAGATCGCAAGACGCGACCTAGCCATAGTGCTAAAGCAGCAAGGAATTGATCCTTCCAGCAGGTATGAGCTTGCCTCCGCAAAGAAGATCATTGACTCCGCGCGAGATGCTATACGTCAGAAGGTGCATGAACGAATTGCAGAACTGGATCAAAAGAGTCTACTGTTGTTTTGTATCCAGCAGCATGATGAATTGCTAGCCGAGTATCGACTAAAGGTTTTTCACATCAACCAAAGCATGAGTCACGAAGTGTCTTTCGATCGGTCAGTGGCAATGGCTGACGCTCACAAGAGATTTACCAATGAAGCCAGAAACTACAGATATCTGCTCGAATGCTGCCTTAGTTCACCAGTACATGGAACGACTTCAGCACATTCGTCCGTGGTATTGCAATTGGTCGCGTCCATTGATTGGCTGTTTGTGCTCTACGGTGCTAGTGACGTTCTACACAACGATATCGATGTTGCTGGGATAGAGTTGGATCACTCTTTCGTTCCTCAAGTCTTTTTCTCCCATGACCGTGAGGAAAAGGAGCGCCAATTCTCAATCGAAATAGCTCAGACCAAGCTTGGCATTGATCTAATGCAGGAAGATGAGGTTAATTCTACGTGGAATAGTGGCGATGAGTGGGGGCTGCTCGACAGTGCATTTGAATCGGATCTTGGGTTCTCGTTAACTAACCTGGTGCAGACATTGCTAGTATTGGCTAGATGGCACGAGGTGGGTGGTGACACAGAACTCCGCTTCTGTTATCAAGCATCACCGTCAACTATTTCAGGAAAGCTCATGGATTTGGTCGAAGGACTATCCGAAGCTGAAGCTCATCACTTGGTCAACTTTGTTACGCTTGATTCTACTGCCATTCGGCGCTTGCTTGGCAAAGTTGTTGATGAATCAGATGTACCCGTATGGGAACATACCAAGCGCGGTAACAGATACACGATTCGACCACTTGTTAGGGTTGAGGACGGACTTATCGCGTGGGGAGCGGCCGCTGCTGATCGCGCATTGAACATCTGGAGTGGAGCTATCTCGAACGGATATTTGCCAGCCGACTTCAACTGGCCTCGCGTGAAGGGACATGTTCGTGCGATCAAGGAAGGACTTGAAAAGCAACTTGAGATTCAGGCATTTAAAGTGTGTTCGCGGATCACCACTTACGTGGTTCAAGGCATCGACTTCAAGTACAGATTTCCCAAGGAGGGGTTCGATGATGTTGGTGACTTCGATATATTGGCCTATTGGCCAGGCTCGAATCAGTGGCTTGTTATGGAGTGCAAGTACAATCAACCACCGTTCTGCTTAAAGGATGCTCGCCGACTTAGGGAGAGGATTTTCGGTACTGACAAGGACAGGGGACAATTTGCCAAGATTGAGGGGCGCCGCGCATTTCTTGTTTCACGCACCGATCAATTGCGAACACTTGTTGATTGGCCTGCGCCAACCTGTGCTGAGCCACCTTCATTCACTGAGGTGTATGTAAGTCGGGATATCTACTGGTGGATGAGAAATCCGCCATACGAAGTACCTTCACAGTTTGTGCGCATTGATGCGTTGGACGGATGGATTCGATCTTGGATCGGCGACTGAATTGTCCAAATCTGTGGTACGGTTTTATCCAGAATGCACCAGTGAGCCTGTGCTAGGAGAGTGACATTGAACTTCCCAAATTCTGACTTCTCTTTCAAGGCGAGAACTCGCTTTGAACCGCTCAGTCAATCAATGGCAGATTGAAAGGAAGCTATTTCGATTAGTTCTTTGAGTGCAGACATATCATTCATTCGCCAGTGATCGATAGGGCGTCACGGTATTGTCATCCCTTGTCAGTAAATGCATCAGCTTGGGATGAATAAAGAGCTTTTCGCGCCCGATGGTTCTTTCCTCAAGTACACCGATGTCTGCCAGTTGTTTGAGATAGCGCGAGGCGGCCTGGCGTCCGGCGATATTTTTTTCAACCAGGTTCTGAATCCGGCAGTAAGGCAGATCGAAGATCAGATCGACCAGTTCGCGGCTGTAGATTTTCGGTGCTTTTTGTTTCACATGTTCAATTGTCAATCCGGAGAGGGTACGGATTGCGGCGATCTTTGCGGTGGTCCAGCGCGCCGTGTCTTCGATACCTTGCAGCAAGTAGACAATCCACGGTTCCCATGCTTGGTTGCGTGTGACATCGAGCAGCAGGCGGTAATATTCGGTTTTGTTCTTGATGATGTAGCGGCTGAGGTAAAGAATCGGCAGCGTCAATAAATCTTCCTGGATCAAAAATAGACTATTCAGTACGCGTCCAGTGCGGCCATTGCCATCGGTGAAAGGATGAATCGCCTCAAATTGATAATGTCCGGCTGCCATGCGGATCAGCGGATCGATTTCGCGTATTTCGTGCAGGTAGCGTTCCCAGTTGGCTAATTTGGCACGCAACAGGTCTTCCCCAACAGGTGGCGTATAAATCACTTCGCCGGTGGCTTGATTGGCCAGCGCTGTTCCGGGTACGCGCCGCACTTGCATCTCTATACCCTTGATGCGAGTGCACACTTGTTCTGCCGTGAGGGTGTTCAGCGGGTGTTGCTTTAATGCTTGAAACCCTTCCAGCAGCGCGCTGCTATAGCGCAGGGCCTCGCGTGTGGCTGAGTCGGCATACTCGTTTGCGCTTTGAAACTGAAACAACCGGTCGGTCGTGGTGACGATGTTCTCGATTTCTGAGCTGGCTTGGGCTTCCAGCAGCGGCAAGGCATTGATCAAAACACCCTGATTGGGAATGAGTTCAGCAGCCTGCTTGAGTTCTGCCAGTGCCGCCCGGGCGGCGATACACTGCTTCAGCACCGTGCGCGTTTCCAGCTCGGCTGCGGGAGGCAACAGCGGTAGGTCGTTGTATGGTTGATCCGGACGCCAGGCAATCATGGTTTAATTTTTGCATTTTTGCGACACGTCGTCAGTTTATGTCGTTCACAGCGACAGGTCAAAAATTTCCGGTTTTTGCGACATATCGATTAAACGTTGAAGCGGAAATGCATCACATCGCCGTCCTTGACGATGTATTCCTTGCCTTCGAGGCGCATTTTTCCAGCTTCCTTGGCGCCTTGTTCGCCGCTGCAGGCGATGAAGTCGTCGTAGCTGATGACTTCGGCGCGGATGAAGCCTTTTTCGAAATCGGTGTGGATGACACCGGCTGCTTGCGGGGCGGTGTCGCCTTTGTGGATGGTCCAGGCGCGCACTTCCTTGACGCCGGCAGTGAAGTAGGTTTGCAGGCCGAGCAGGTCGTAACCGGCGCGCACCAGGCGGTTGAGGCCGGGTTCTTCGAGGTTCAGGTCGGCTAAAAAGATTTTCTTGTCTTCGTCGGACAGTTCCGCGATTTCGGCTTCGAGCGCGGCGCAGATGGCGACGACCGGCGCGCCTTCCTGGGCGGCATATTCTTGCACGCGAGTGAGCAGCGGGTTGTTTTCAAAGCCGTGGTCGTCGACGTTGGCGACGTAAATTGCTGGTTTGGCAGTCAGCAGGCACAGCGGTTGCAATAAGAGTTTTTGCTCTTTATCCAAATCCAGTGTTCTGGCGGGTTTGCCCTGGTCAAGATGCACTTGCACTTGTTCCAGCAAGGCGCACAGCTTGATCGCATCCTTGTTGCCGGATTTGGCGACCTTGGATTCGCGCAGCAGTGTTTTTTCCACCGTGGCGAGATCGGCCAGCCCGAGTTCGGTTTGGATCACTTCGATATCGGAGATCGGGTCGACCTTGCCGGCGACATGCACGACGTTGTCATCGGCGAAGCAGCGCACCATATTGACGATGCCGTCGGTCTCGCGGATGTTGGCGAGAAATTTGTTACCCAGTCCTTCGCCTTTAGACGCACCCGCGACCAGTCCGGCGATGTCGACGAACTCGACGATGGCCGGTTGCACTTTCTGCGGCTTGACGATGTCGCTGAGCTTTTGCAGGCGCGGGTCCGGCACTTCGACAATGCCGACATTCGGATCGATGGTGCAGAAAGGATAATTTTCCGCAGCGATGCCCGCTTTGGTCAACGCATTAAACAAGGTGGATTTGCCGACATTGGGCAGGCCCACGATTCCGCATTTCAGACTCATGACTTGATTCTCATTAAAAAATTAAGTGACGATTGTACCGGTAATAGATTTTAAGGAAACGCTGATTAATTGACTGCACGAGCGAATCACTTCGTTACGCGGTACTCGCATCCTAGCCTATCCTGTTGATATGTCTCGGTTGCTGCGTTCCGTGCGCCTCGTGCTTCATCTCATTCGTTGAATTAATCAGTGTTTCCTTAAGCTTTGGTATGTAATTTCAACATCGCCGCTTCGCAAGCGCCTTGCGCGATCAGCGGCCAGACTTCCAGGCTGCGGGCGATGGCTTCGTCGATCAGCGGCGCTTCTTCTTTTCTTGGCGGATGCAGCACATAACCGACCACGGCATTACGATCGCCGGGATGACCGATGCCGATGCGCAGCCGCCAGAAATCCTGTGTGCCCAATCTGGCCGCGATATCCTTGAGGCCGTTGTGTCCGCCCAAGCCGCCGCCTTTTTTCAGCTTCGCCACGCCCGGCGGCAGATCCAGTTCGTCGTGCACCACGATGATTTCGTCCGGCAGGATTTTATAAAACTGGCACAGTGCTGCGACCGCTTGACCGCTGCGGTTCATGAATGTTTGCGGTTCCAGCAGCCACACATCGATGTCTTTCTGGCGGACTTGCGCGCATAAGCCGTGAAAGCGCGTTTCCAGCTTGAGCGATACTTGCAGCATGCGGGAGAGCTGGTCGACCCAATCGAAACCGGCGTTATGCCGGGTTCCATCGTATTCTCTGCCGGGATTACCCAAGCCAACGATCAGTTTCATGGCAACCATTGATTTGACTGAGACCAACACTCATAAAAGAAAAATCTGCTGGTTTGATGATCAACGCCAGCAGATTTTTCCAATTTCCAGTACAACGCGTGACGGTTTCTTGATACCGCTTATTTCTTCTCGCCGCCTTCTGCCGCAGCTGCTTCTTCAGAAAGTGCCGAACGCGGAATAACGATTGTTGCCACCGGTAAGTTTTCACCTTTGGCTAACGCCACGGTTTCAACGCCTTTAGGCAGCACCAAATCGCTCAAGTGCAGCGTGTGGCCAGCGGTTAGCTCGGCCAAATCTACCGAGATGAATTCCGGTAAGTCCCCTGGCAAGCAACTGATATCGACTTCGGTGAGAATGTGCGACACGATGCCGCCGGAGGTTTTAACGCCCGGTGAAATTTCTGCATTGACGAAGTGCAGCGGCACTTTCATATGAATTTTCTTATTCTTGTCGACGCGCTGAAAGTCGACATGCAGCACTTGCTGTTTGAAGGGGTGCATTTGGATATCGCGCAACAGCACGGGTTCTTTTTTACCGTCAACGCTGAGCGTCAGGATCGACGCATGGAATGCTTCGTGTTTGAGATTGTAAAACAGATCCTTATGATTCATTTCAATAGATTGTGCCGGGGCTTCGCCACCGTAAATAACCGCCGGAACGATGCCGCTGCGACGCAGGCGGCGGCTCGCACCCTTTCCCTGCAATGTGCGCTTGTCGGCGCTGATTTCAATTTTCATTGTATGACTCCTGAGTGATGGTTTGTTCGCGACCAAACAAACCGGTTAATAAAACGATAATGGCTATTCCATGAATAGCGAACTTAATGAACTTTCATTGCTGATCCGCAGCATCGTTTCCGCCAGCAAGCTGGCGATGCTTAATTGGCAAATGCGGTCGCATGCTATCGCATCCGCGCGCAACGGAATGGTATCGGTGACGACCAGTTTGTCCAATGCGGAATTTTGAATCCGCTCCACCGCGTTGCCGGATAAAACCGCATGAGTAGAATACGCAATGACCGATTTCGCGCCATGTTCTTTTAAAGCGTTGGCTGCTTGACAGAGCGTATTGGCGGTATCCACCATGTCGTCGATAATCACGCAAGTGCGATCTTTGACTTCACCGATGATATTCATGACCCTGGCTTCATTCGGCTTTGGACGGCGCTTATCGATGATGGCCAGGTCGCATTCCAAGCGCTTGGCCAAGTGCCGCGCCCGTACCACACCGCCAACGTCGGGCGATACCACGATCAGATTCTGGTAGTTATGCTTCCAGATATCGCCGAGCAAAATCGGCATGCCATAGATATTGTCAACCGGCATATCGAAGAAACCTTGAATCTGATCCGAATGCAAATCCATCGTTAGCAAGCGGTCGATGCCTACCGTTGTGAGCATATTGGCGACAACTTTTGCGGTAATCGGCACACGGGCCGAACGCGGCCTGCGATCCTGGCGCGCGTATCCGAAATAGGGAATGGCAGCGGTAATGCGGCTGGCCGATGCGCGTTTCAGGGCATCCACCATCACCAGTATTTCCATCAGACTGTCGTTGGTCGGCGCGCAGGTCGATTGCAGCACGAACACATCCTTGCCGCGCACGTTTTCGAGTATTTCAACCATGACTTCACCGTCACTGAAGCGACCGACGGTGGCGCGCCCCAGATGTATATTGAGATGCTTGACAGCATCTTCCGCCAATTTGGGATTGGCAGTGCCGGTAAAAACCATCAAACTGTCATAGGCCATGTTATTTCTTTGCAATAATCAGTTTGAAAAATAGTAAAGGTTTTCCACTTAACTCGAATTTTTCTCAATAAAAGAAACTGGCAGGGGAGGTAGGGATCGAACCTACGAATGCCGGAATCAAAATCCGGTGCCTTACCACTTGGCGACTCCCCTAAATCTTTGATTCAATGATTTTTTGAATCGGATGGTAATCTAATCCTTTTGCTACAAACCCTTTGACATCATTGGGAATCTTTTCCAATGCGGCTTGTGCTGCCGGTTCTGAAGCAAATTCTGCAAAAACGCACGCTCCTGAACCGCTCATGGCTGCTATTGTAGTATTTTCCAGTTTCTTTAGCCACTCCAAACATCTCGCGACCTCAGGGTATAAGCGGCAAACGACCGATTCTAGATCGTTATGTCCTTGCCAGACGGAAAAGGGCGGTATTTTGATCGGTATTGTGTTTCGTGTCAATTCCTTACTGCCAAAAATCTCTGCGGTTGATACTGAAACGGATGGTACCAGAACCAGATACCAGGCGGGCGGGAGTTCAATCGCGGATAACTTCTCGCCGACACCTTCGGCAAACGCATTTTGACCGAAAATGAATACCGGAACGTCGGCGCCCAATTGCAATCCCAGTTCGAGCAAGCGCGCTTGGCTCACATTGGCTTGCCATAAATGATTCAGTGCTACTAATGTGGTCGCCGCATCCGAGCTGCCGCCGCCGAGACCGCCGCCCATCGGAATTTGCTTGTGCAAAAAGATATCGACGCCTGCCGCGACGGCGGCTTCGCGCTGCAATAACGTGGCGGCGCGAACGCATAAATCTTTGTCTTCCGGCACACCGGGAATCGGGGTGTGCAGTTTGATAATACCGTCGGGCCGCAACCGGAAACTGAGCTGATCTGAATAATCGATCAGGCGGAATACGGTTTGCAACAAATGATAGCCATCCGGTCTGCGGCCGGTTACGTGTAAAAAAAGATTCAGTTTTGCCGGAGCGGGAAAGGTATGCATAGGCGAATTAGTTGATTTTCCAGTTATCAACGATCAAGCGGATTTTCAGTTTCTGGTTTTCGAAGAACAAGTTGATGTTTTTTGGCAACGGCGTCGTACTGAACGAGGTTTGGGTAAAACTGTTGTAATGGATGTGCCAGCCGTCTTGCCGGATTGTGAGAAGCTGATTTTGCCGGTCCAGATCTTTTTCAGCGGCGGTCAGCGGTGAATGTAATCCTTGAATCCAATACCGCAAGCCATCGAGCGGCAATCGCCAGCCGAGAATTTGTTCCGTCAAAGCTTCGACATCGTTGGCATAGTAACCTTCCATTTTGGAAGTAATTAAACGAACCTCTTCAGCATCTCGGGTGATTTCCGCGACCGCCTGGCCCAATGGGGTGAATAACAGAATTTCGTCGTTCGCGGCAAAGTGTGCCCAGCGGAAACTGCCGGAAAAACTTTGTTTTTCGTCTTGGATTGCGATGCGGCCTAAAATATTAAAATCATAGGCTGGTGTTTTCTGCGCGGATGTTGCGGGATCGAATAATACGGTAGTGGCAACCGCATCGGATGGTGTTACTGTTGGAATGGTTTTGCAACCGTGCAGCAGAATTATCAGGCAACCGATCAAAATTCCCGGAAGAATGTTCCGCTGGTTTATTCGAAGCCACATCACAGGCTGTTTGGATTTTCTCAATTCATTACAACGATTATCAATCTGATTCCTCAAGCCGCGCACACCGGGCGGCAGACGCTAGCTACTGGCGGTTCTATTGGTTTGTTGATAATCCGGCAGCACGATATTCAGTTCCAATGTTTCCTGATTTTCGTCCTGTTCAAAATTTATTGATATCGCGTCTTGATCGACATTTACATATTTCCGGATGACTTCAAGCAATTCCTTTTGCAATTGCGGTAAATACGATGGTTGATTGCGGTATTTACGCTCGTGCGCGACAAGAATTTGCAGCCTTTCCTTGGCTACTGACGCAGTTTTAGGTTTGGAAGATCTAAAATAGTCAAGTAAGCTCATTTTCTTCCTCCAAAAAGTCGCTTGAGAAATCCCTGTTTACCATCGATAAATCGATGCGGACGTTTCTCTCCTAAATATCGCGCAACGACATCGGCGTAAGCTTGACCGGCTTCGCTTTTTTCATCCAGTATGACCGGCATCCCGGCATTGGATGCGGATAAGACCGATTTTGATTCGGGGATGATGCCCAATAACTCCAGAGACAGTATTTCCTGCACGTCTTCCAGGCTTAACATCTCTCCCAATTTGACCCGGTCCGCATCGTAGCGGGTCAGCAATAAATATTCCTTGATCGGTTCTTCATTTCTTTCGGCCCGGCGTGATTTACTGGAAAGAATACCGAGCATGCGGTCGGAATCCCGCACCGATGAAATTTCAGGGTTGGTGACGACAAAAGCGTCGTCGGCGTAATAAAGCGCTAAATTGGCGCCCTTTTCAATACCGGCGGGTGAATCGCAGACAATATACTCAAAATCCTTGGATAATTCGTCCAAAACCTTACCCACGCCTTCTTGCGTCAGCGCATCTTTGTCGCGCGTTTGCGAGGCCGGCAGGATATACAGCAGGTTACAGTTTTTATCGCGGATCAGCGCTTGATTGAGACTGGCTTCACCATTGATCACATTGATAAAATCATAGACCACCCGGCGTTCGCAGCCCAAAATTAAATCCAGGTTGCGCAGTCCCACGTCGAAATCGATAACAGCCGTTTTGTGGCCTTTTTTCGCTAATCCCATGGCAATCGCTGCGCTCGTTGTGGTTTTGCCGACGCCCCCCTTGCCCGATGTCACGACTATAATTCTTGCCAATTGCGCCTCCTTTACTGTTTGGTCTTAAGCGATTTCTTTAATGATCAATGCATGATCCTGAAGGTAGATCTGTACCGGATTGTTATAGGTTTGCTTATTGATATCCTCACTGGTTTTATAGTCGCCAGCGATCGATATAAGCTCCGCCTGCAAATCGAAACAAAAAATTCTGGCGGCGGTATTGCCATGCACACCCGCCAGTGCACGTCCACGCAGGGTATTATAGACATGTATGTTGCCTTCAGCCATTATTTCGGCGCCGGCGCTGACCTGCGACAGAATGATCAAATCACCGGATGCGTAGATGCGTTGCCCGGAGCGGATCGGATGGGTTACCAAGGTTGCAGCCGCAGGCACGGGCGGGATCGCAACCGGTTTTACCGGTTCTTTAGGCGGCTTGATTTCAGGTTGAACGCTGGCCTGTTGAACGGGTTCCTGTTTGGGTGGTTCGCCAATGACGATGGAACTTCCAAGATCGCGCACGGTATCGATAGGAATGAACAAGGCGCGAGCTTGCTGGTTTTGGTGTTCATTGCCGCCACGGATGCCGACCGGGAAAAAACCTATCCTGCGGAGCAGATCAATGATATTGGAAAGATTCAATTCCAGATTCTGCTTATTAAGTTCCCGCAAATCGACGATGACCGGAGAATCTTTGAAAAATTCCGGAGCCAGATTTATCTTTTCATGCAAAGTCTGTTCAATGGCGGCGATGTTATTGGTAAAAAGAATCAGGATGGGAGAAAAAAAAGTGCTGCTTTTAAATTCCAGTGCTGGCGTTGAAGAAGTATTTAACATTTTCAGGGTTTACGATCGATAAGGGCACGGGTAATTCACGGCTTGTCGGAGCCGTTGTTGTTGTCAGGATGATATCACCGAACATGCCCGATTTATGAAAACTTAATCGATGATTTTCTTTTTGGTAAGCCTTTTTAATGTTTCCAGCAAGACATCGTTATCCGGGTCTTTTTCCAAAGCGGCGCGCCAGATATTTTTAGCATCTTCTTTTGCGCCTTGTATCCAAAGCACTTCGCCCAAATGGGCGGCAATTTCGGGATCAGGCTTGGCGGCAAAAGCCAGATTCAAATAATTCAGCCCTTCTGCAATATTACCCATGCGGTAGTATACCCACCCCAGACTATCCATGATATAGGGATCTTCGGGCGACAATTCCAGAGCCCTTTTGATCAGATTCAGCGCTTCGGGCAATTGCTTGCCGCGGTCGGCATAGCTGTACCCCAGCGCATTGTAGGCATGGGGGTTGTCAGGCCTGAGCTGAATCAGTTTGCGTAAGTCTTCTTCGAGGATATTGAATTTGCCCAGTTTGTCGGCAGCCAAGGCGCGGTCATAGAGCAACTCGGGATAATCGGGTAATTTCTTTAAGCCGTCGTTCAGTAAGTTGAATACTTCTTGATGGGCTTTGGTTCTGCGCAGGATTTGCGCTTCCGCCAGGATTAAATGCGCCGTTTGCTGATCATTGGCGGCCGGCAGGTTTTGCAGATGCGCCCGCGCTTCTTTTAAAAAACCCTTGGTTGCGAGCAAATCGGCGTATCGGATTTGCGACGGTAGAAAGCGGCTGCCGCTTTTGACCATTTGATACGATTGCATTGCCATGTCCCCGCGGCCGGTTTCTTCGTAAATCTGACCAAGGTGAAAATGCACGGCGTTGGCATCTTTATAACCTAAATCCAAGGCTTTTTTGAAACTGGATTCGGTGGTGTCGAAATCACCCATTTCGGCGGCTAATAATCCCGTTGCGAGCGTGATTTCCGGGTCGTTCGTATTATTGTCCAGTAACCATTGCACTTGCTCGCGCGCTTGATCCAACTGGTTATCGCCGATTAATGAACGCGTATAGGCAATGCGCACTTCGTTGGAAGCAGGAAACTTCTGTAAATAATCACGGTAGAAATTGCCGGCATCGGCGGCTGAAATCCGTTGCAGTATTCTGCCATTATGCACAGCCGCGACTTCCCAATCAGGGCGTAATTCCAGTGCGCGTTGCATTTCGTCTTGCGCGAGCTGGTGCTGGTTGGCAAACCAGGCGGCCTGTGAAACCGCAAAATGAACTTCCGGAGAATCTTTATAAGGCCGGGACAGGTGCTGAACCAGCCGCAGCGTTGCCGCTCTGTCCGGATTGCGGGACAGCAGTTGATTCAGTTGCATGAACGCATTCCCGACTTGATCGGTTTGCGATGCCAATAATTTTTCAAGATGCGGTTTGGCTGCATCCAATTTACCGAGGTTCACCAACAGCGCGGCAATGGTCTGGCGGGCATCCACTGAATCCGGCTCAAGTTCAATCCACATGGTTGCAGCCTGTTCGGCGGCTATGGGATTGCCCGCGTGCAGCGAAATTTCTGTTGCCCGTTTGGCGAGCCGCGGATCTCTGGTAGTCTTGGCGAGCTTGATATAGCGATTAACTGCGATGTCCAGATTACCGCGCTGCAAAGCGGTTTCGCCCACTAAAAAATCGAATAGGATCGGGGCGGTCAGCTCTTGTTTGGGTAAGTTTTGATGACCCTCGTCGTCTTGCTCGATGGATTCCCCGGTTTTATCTGCCGCCTGGTTGGCAGGCATCTGCGCGCAAGCAGAAAGGCCAGATAGCAATAACACATATAGAATTTTTAATTTCATGAGAAATCCGTTTGATTTTGGAAAATTGGATGATCCGTGCTTTATACGGCGCTGGAGTAATTCATAAAACACATCGATCCTTGTACATATCGTTTAATACCGCTGCGTGTTTTAGGCTGGATGCTATTGTAACAAAGGCCATCGATTACTTTGATTCGGATAATAAAGTGAATAAATAGCTATTTAGCATAAGTAGTAATGATTGTCATCACGAAAAGCAAGGGAAGCGCTGAATAATTGGCTGTGCAAGCGGTTCGCTGTGTTGGCCGGTACCCGGAAACTCGCTTATCGTTATGATATGCTTCGTTTCTTGCGTGCCACCTGTCTTGCATTCCATTATGCCCGGCGGATTAACCGGCGTTTCCTTAAACGCTGAGAACAGCATTAACTTATGAAAGTTCACAGTTCTATTGTTGCTGCGCGCGAATAAGCGTAACTTTTTTGCGATATTTTTTCATTTTTTATCATTGACACGATTGAAGAATCCTTATTTAAAATTGCTGCTGGTTTATCTGGCGGGCGCGGTGACGGTACTTGGTTTTGCGCCTTTCTACCTGTTTCCGGTGCCGGTCATGACGTTGGCGTGGCTGCTGGCGCTGTGTCATAAAAACCGGAATCCGCTCAAAAACGCCGTCCTCGGCTTTAGTTTCGGCATGGGTTTATTTAGCGCTGGCGTTACCTGGATTTATGTCAGTTTGCACGATTTTGGCGCGATGCCGGTGCCGGCCGCGGTGACGGCATTGATCGTGCTGTGCGCTTACCTGTCATTATTTCTGGCGTCCAGTTGCTGGTTGCTGACGAAGCTGCGTCCGGAGTCACCGCTGTTGTGGGCGGCGTTGGCCGGAGCATTGTGGATGCTGTCCGAATGGCTGCGCGGCACGTTGTTCACCGGTTTTCCTTGGTTGACGCTGGGTTACTCACAAGCGCCGTTCAGCCCCTTGGCCGGTTTTGCGCCGGTCGTTGGGGTGTATGGGATTTCGCTGATCATTGTGTTCAGCGCCGCCCTGCTATTTTTCTGGCTTGAAAATATCCGTGAAAAATGGCGCTGGGGAGCGGCTTTGCTAACGATCTGGTTGTGCGGCTTTGCGTTGCAGATGATCGAATGGGTGCAGCCCGAGGGCGAGCCGGTCACGGTCAGTCTGCTGCAAGGCAATATTTCGCAGGATTTGAAATGGCGCGCGGATCAGATCGAACATTCGATGGAAACCTACGCGCAGTTGATCCTGGAAAGCGACAGCCGGTTGATCGTGACGCCGGAAATATCGATTCCGCTGTTCAACGACGTAGTGCCGCCCGCGTATCTGGCGTATATCGCCGAGCATGCCCGCAATGTCAAAGGCGATGTGCTGATCGGCCTGGCCGAGCGTGATCATGAAGACGGCGATGCCTATTACAACACTATGTTCAGCCTCGGTTCCTCGCCGGAACAAAGCTATCGCAAGCATCATCTGGTGCCGTTCGGCGAATACATTCCGTTCAAGCCGCTGTTCGGCTGGGTGATTCAAGTGCTGCAAATTCCGCTGTCGGATTTCTCGCGCGGCGGGCTGGATCAACAGCCGATGGATATCGCCGGGCAGCGCGTGGCGATCAATATCTGTTACGAGGATGTGTTCGGAGAGGAAATCATCAATCAATTGCCGCAAGCCACGCTGTTGGTGAATGTCAGCAACGATGCCTGGTTTGGGCGCTCGATCGGGCCGCAGCAGCATTTGCAGATCTCGCAAATGCGCGCGCTGGAAACCGGCCGTTACATGCTGCGCGCCACCAACACCGGCGTCACCGCGATCATCGACGAACGCGGACGCGTGCTGGATACCATTGAAATTTTCATCACCGCGGCATTGCACGGCATGGCGCAAGGTTTCACCGGCGCAACCCCGTACGTGCGCATGGGCAATTATCCGGTGCTGGGATTGGCAGTGTTGTTATTGAGCATCGGATTGTTATCCGCCTTCCGCGCCGCGCGGAAAACCCGGTAAAATCCGCATGTTTCTAATTTAACGCGAATACTCAATATTTCATGCCGACACTGACTTTTCAGGAAATCATTCTCACCCTGCAGCGTTATTGGGACAAGCAGGGCTGCGCCATTCTGCAACCGTACGATATGGAAGTCGGCGCGGGCACCAGCCACACCGCCACCTTTTTGCGCGCCATCGGCCCGGAGCCGTGGAAAGTGGCGTACGTGCAGCCGTCGCGCCGTCCAAAGGACGGCCGTTATGGCGAAAACCCCAACCGCTTGCAGCATTATTATCAATTCCAGGTGGTGCTGAAACCGGCGCCGAAAAACATTCTGGATTTGTACCTCGATTCGCTGCGCGAACTCGGTTTCGATCTGACGCAAAACGACGTGCGGCTGGTCGAGGACGATTGGGAAAACCCGACGCTAGGCGCTTGGGGATTGGGCTGGGAAACCTGGCTGAACGGCATGGAAGTGACGCAATTCACCTATTTTCAGCAGGTCGGCGGCATCGACTGCAAGCCGATCACCGGCGAGATCACCTACGGCTTGGAGCGTCTGGCGATGTATTTGCAAGGCGTGGAAAGCGTGTTCGACCTGACCTGGACCAAGGGATTGCGCTACCACGACGTGTACCATCAAAACGAAGTCGAGCAATCAAAATACAATTTTGAAGAAAGCGACACTGAATTTTTGTTTCTGGCGTTCGGCAAGCACGAAGACCAAGCCAATCACCTGATGAACAAGCAATTGGCGCTGCCAGCTTACGAGCAAGTATTGAAAGCCGCGCATACGTTCAATCTGCTCGATGCGCGCGGCGCGATTTCCGTAACCGAGCGTGCGGCGTATATCGGCCGCATCCGCAACCTGTCGCGCCAAGTTGCCAGAGCCTATTACGACAGCCGTAAAAACCTCAATCCGCCGTTCCCGATGGCGCCGCGCGAATGGGTCGCGCAAATGCCCGACATGCAGGAATCCGCATCATGACCCAAAACCTGCTCGTCGAACTGCTGGTGGAAGAACTACCGCCGAAATCGTTGAAACAACTGGGTGCGAGTTTCGCTGAATTACTCGCTGACAGCCTGAAAGCGCAAGGATTGATCGCCTCCGATGCGGCAATCACGCCGTACGCCACCCCCAGACGGTTGGCGGTGCATGTCGCCAACGTTGCGGCGCAAGCCGCCGATCAAGCGGTCACGCAAAAACTGATGCCGGTCAAAGTCGGCCTGGACGCGCAAGGCCAAGCGACGCCGCCGCTATTGAAAAAACTGGCTAGCCTCGGCGGGGATGCCTCGGTTGTGCCGCAGCTCAAACGTGCGTTGGATGGCAAAACCGAAACGCTGTTTTGGGATACCACCGTGACAGGCACATCGCTGACCGATGGACTGCAAAAAGCGTTAGAGGAAGCGATCGACAAGTTACCGATCCCCAAAGTGATGACATATCAGTTAGCCGATGGCTGGAGCAGCGTCAATTTTGTGCGCCCCGCGCACGCGCTGACTGCATTGCACGGCGCAGACATTGTTCCGGTGAATATTCTCGGTCTGCAAGCTGGGAGGGAAACCCAGGGGCATCGCTTTGAAGCGAAAGTGAATCCCATCGTAGTGCACAATGCCGACAGTTACGCACAACAATTACAAACTGAAGGTGCTGTGCTCGCAAGCTTTGCCGAGCGCCGCGCCGAAATCGCGCGCCAGCTCGCCGTAGCCGCTGCGAAAGAACATCTCACGCCCATCGACGACGATGCGCTGCTCGACGAAGTCACCGCGTTGGTCGAACATCCGAACGTGCTGGTTGGTCAATTCGACGCGGAGTTTCTGCACGTGCCGCAGGAATGCCTGATTCTGACGATGAAGGCGAACCAGAAGTACTTTCCGTTGCTCGATGTCAATGGAAAACTGGCAAACAAATTCCTGCTGGTATCCAACATTCGCCCATCCGATCCTACGCAAGTCATCGCCGGTAACGAACGCGTAGTGCGTTCGCGCCTTGCCGACGCCAAGTTTTTCTTTGATCAGGATCGCAAAAAGACGTTGGCATCGCGTTTGCCGGAACTGGATAAAGTGATTTATCACAATAAGCTGGGTACGCAAGGTTTACGCATGCACTATGTGCGTGAGGTCGCCTATATGATTGGGAAACATTTAAATGTAGCAACTTCGGCACATGAAGCAGCTAAGCTAGCAAAGGCTGATTTATTGACCGATATGGTTGGTGAATTTCCCGAGCTGCAAGGCATCATGGGACGATACTATGTGCAGCATGAAGGCTTAGGCGACGAAATTGCGTTTGCCATCGAAGATCAGTACAAGCCGCGTTTTGCCGGAGATGAATTGCCTCGTAACGATGCTGGAGTCAGTTTAGCGCTGGCGGATAAACTGGTGACTTTGATCGATATGTTTTATATGGGCGAGGTACCGACTGGTGACAAAGACCCGTTTGCTTTACGCCGTCATGCGCTCGGTGTTATTCGAATATTAATCGAAAAGAATTTATCGCTAAAACTGGATGAGTTAATTCGATCAGCAATTAATATCCTTCGAGACCAGCAAATTGCTCGGAAGTGGCACTCAGATTGCCATGAAAAAACACAAGAATCGGCTAATTCATTGAGTTGTCGCCAGTTTGCGTATGGGTTTGCAGATAGTGAAACGCACGAAGTGATTTTTACAAAATTATTTGATTTTATCTACGAACGCCTTGCAGGATCTTTACGCGAACAAGGCTACACCGCGCAGGAAGTCGATGCCGTACTCAGTTTGAATCCGCAAAATCTGAGAGATATTCCCAAACGACTCGCCGCCGTGCGAGCGTTTGCTGCACTGCCGGAAGCGGTCAGTCTGGCGGCGGCCAACAAGCGCGTCGGCAATATTCTCAAGAAATCCGAAAGCACTATCAGTGACACTGTCGATACCGGCTTATTACAGGAGGCAGACGAACAGGCGCTTTATCAGGCGCTGCAAGCTATCCAGCCAAAAACTGAACAAGCCTTTGCCGCCGGTGATTACACCGCTTCGCTGCAAATGCTGGCAACGTTGAAAACGCCGGTCGATACGTTTTTCGATCATGTGATGGTGAACGTCGACGATGAAAAATTGCGCAACAACCGGCTGGCGCTATTGGCGCAACTACATCGCGTCATGAACCGTATCGCCGATCTTTCCAAACTCGCGTCTTAATATGAAACTGATCATCCTCGACCAAGCCGGTGTCATTAATGAGAGCAGCGAAACTTTCGTCAAAACGCCGGAGGAATGGGTTGCGATTCCCGGCAGTCTGGAAGCGATCGCGCGGCTGACGCACGCCGGTTACCGCGTGGTAATCGCCACCAATCAATCCGGCATCGGCCGCGGGTTGCTCGACATGGCGGCTTACAATGCCATCAACGACAAGATGCATAAGGCGGTGGCTCACGCAGGCGGACGCATCGACGCGATTTTTTTCTGCCCGCATACCAATGCGGATCAATGCAATTGCCGCAAACCGGCAACCGGGTTGTTCCAGGAAATCATGCAACGTTACGGCGTCAATCTGAAAAATGTCATGGCGGTCGGCGATTCGTTGAAAGATTTGCAAGCCGCTGCGGCAGTAGGCGCGATTCCGGTGCTGGTATTGACCGGAAATGGTCAAATCACGCGCGATTCCAAGGAAATTCCAGTACATACGCAGATTTTCGACAATCTGGCGGCGGTCGCCGATGAGCTGGTTGGCGAAGAATGAGCAAGCTGTCCGCGATTGCGCGTTCGGCGCTGTATATGTTGCTGCAGTTCATCATCACGCCGCCGTATGCGATTCTGACGTTGATGTGTTTCCCGCTGTCGCCGCATAACCGTTACCGTGTCACCTCGAGCTGGACGCGTATCATGCTGTTTTTGTTGTGGCACCTGTGCGGCTTGCGTTACCGCATCATCGGCAGAGAAAACATTCCGGCATCGCCGAGCATTATTTTGTCTAAACATCAATCGGCGTGGGAAACGCTGGCGTTTCAGGAAATTTTTCCGCCGCAAGTGTGGGTGCTGAAAAAAGAACTGCTGCGCATCCCGTTTTTCGGCTGGGGCTTGGCGATGACCAGCCCGATTGCGATTGACCGCAGCGCCAAGAAAAAAGCCTTGGAACAAATCGTCGATCAAGGCAAAGACCGGCTCAAACAAGGTTTCTGGATCGTGGTGTTTCCCGAAGGCACGCGCATCCCGCCGGGGCAGCGCGGCAAATACCGCATCGGCGGCGCATGGCTGGCAACGCATACCAACGTGCCGGTGGTGCCGGTGGCGCACAACGCCGGAGAATTCTGGGGCAAAAACTCGTTCGTTAAACGTCCCGGTACCATTACCGTCAGCATCGGCCAGCCGATCGACCCCACCGGCATGGAAGCCGGCGAACTGAATGCGCAAGTGGAAGCGTGGATCGAAGCCGAAATGCTGCGCATCAGCCGGGACAGCTCGCAACAATCCTGACCGTGCCGACGCAAACCGCCACGCAAATCGCGACACTCGGCGGCCAAGATATCCCCTACACCCTCACTCGCAGCCGCCGCCGCTCGATCGGCCTGCAAATCAGCCAGCACGGCCTGCGCATCAGCGCGCCGCTGCATACCCCGCTTGCCCATATCGATAACGTTTTGCAGCAAAAAGCCGGTTGGATCACGAAGAAGCTTGCGCAATGGCAGAACAAAAAAAGCCTGACGCTCGACTGGTCGCTGGAAACCGCCTACCCGTTGCTCGGCGAACCGTGGCAGCTTGCATTAAACCCGTCCGGCGAACTCGCCATGACTCAATCATCCAGACAGGAATCGCCGCAACTGCCCGCCATCGAACTCACACCCCGTCATATCGAAACCTTCGTGATGAGCTGGTATCAACAGCAAGCGATTGCCTGCTTCAAGCAACGCATCGAACTTTATGCACCGGAATTGGCACTTCCCACTCCGCCCTTCCGCCTCTCCCAAGCCAAAACCCGCTGGGGCAGCTGCAACAGCCGTGGTCTTATCACGCTAAACTGGCGTTTGATCCAACTGCCGCTGCATTTGGTGGACTACGTCGTCGCCCACGAACTCGCGCACCTGATCGAAATGAATCACTCGAAAGCGTTTTGGGAGGTGGTGGGGAGGGGTTGTCCGGGGTATCTGATTGCTAGGAAAGAACTTAAGGAATATGGCTGATACATGATTTACTAACCAGATGGGGCATTCTTTCTTTATTGCTTTAATCTTGTCCGTGATGAGCTTAGAATATACAAATATGCTAATTGATAAAAACTTTACGCATTGGATTTACCAGAGTTGTAGTTTTTGTGGAATAGTCCAAGTAGGAAGAATGAAGCAAGATTTTAAATTATAAGGATTATACAAAGAGCTTCAGCACAACGGCTGTGTCATTAAGCCTATCAATGGAAGAGTATGGAACATTCCCCTTTACTGCCGCCTGGTATACATGATGTTCAAGAACCGGAGCTAGGTAACCATTTTCTGAAGAAGTTTCCGACATCTACAACTCGCGCATCTCTGATTAGTGGATTACAGCGCTATATCACACTTTTGAAGAGCTATGGTGTGCAGTTTGAGCTGTGGATTGATGGATCATTTACAACCGATAAGGTTAATCCGAATGATATTGATCTTGTCGTGTTCTTTAATTTCGAAGAATTAGATGCTTTACCGCTGGAGACTCAACTTCGACTAGAAGGATTGGTAGATCGGTATACAGCAAAGCAAAATTTTGGATGTGATGTTTTTGTTTCAAATAAGGATGACCATGATCACCGTAGTTACTGGAGAGGCTGGTATGGTTTTGACCGAAACGAGAACCCAAAAGGAATTGCCCGAATTGCGGTGGGTGTATGAAGGATAAAATTCAAAAACAGCTCGAGGCTGCGCAAGCCTTAAGTGAGATCGCTAAAAAGCAAGCTGAAGCTGGTAGCTTTGCACACAAGCTCGCTGCAGAGTCTTTCGAAAATCATATGGCCGAGTTGCAACAGTTTCAAAATACCGAATCTTCTCTTACTTACTTTGAGTTGGTGGATTTCCGACTTAAATCTTCTTCTCTAAGTACTGGAACCATTCCTCTTAATCTGATTGCCAAGGCGGCAGAGTCAATACGTACCATGATTGGTTATTCTGCGCTTCGACTAATGCAGGGTGGAATTGACAAGAAAAGGGTTCCAAAAGATCTGTACGGTTCGCTAAATCTAAGATTGGCTGGCTTGCTGCCAGGTTCGTCCAGAATTGTAGTATCCGCAAACGCAGATCGGGACATGTTTGGCTACGGTCTCGCAAGCCAAGCTTTACAAAGAATATTTGCGGTTCTCGAATCAAAAGGCTCTGGAGAAAGTTTTCTTGAGGCAGTAACGACGCTGGGTCCAGTAGGTGCAAAACATCTTCGAGATTTGCTGCGCTTAATATCTGCTCAATCTGCAGAGTCTGAGTTTACGTGGAAATACTCAGGAGAACAGGTTGGGTACTGGAATGGTACCAGAGAAGTCATGGATCTCGTCATCTCGGCGCTTGAGGTCACGGAAATTTCCGCTCAGCAAACTGAGGCACTTTTCGGGAAAATCGAAGTTCTTAGCAAGAGAGAGCGGATTGAGCTTCGTACGCCTGAGAATAGGCTTATTCGCATCCTATATCCGAATAGACTTCTTTCTGTTGTGACTACCCTTCATCTTGAACAAGAGGTTTCATTGCAGGTGCTGGTGACGGAAACGCTCAACCCACTAACATCAGAATCTTCAACATTCTACGAATTAGTAGAAGTTTTGAGCTAGCACTTCGCTGTAGGGCCGTAGGATGTGCTGAACGCACTGAAGCGCATCATTCGCAAGTGATGCGCCTTCTAACGTCGGCACATCCTACCGTGCTTTCACTTCTAATCCATGAATTAACTTTGTTCTGAATTCTTGAGTGCAATCTATTGCGAAGACACATGCTGACTTCTCTGTCAATGTACGATTTATGAGCTTTAATAATGAAAACGGCACGCAATGATCACCAGATCGGTATCGGTCGCCCGGTACACCAGCCGGTTAGCTTCGTCGATGCGCCGCGACCAGTAGCCGGACAGGTCGCCGCACAAGGGTTCAGGCTTGCCGATTCCTGCGAATGGTTCACGTGCGGCGGCGGTAATCAGCAGGTTGACTCGCTTGAGTGTTTTTTTATCTTGATCCTGCCAGTACAAATAATCTTCCCAAGCATCGGGAACGAATCGAATGGTGCGCAAGATCAATCGGTGGAATGCAGCGGATGTTCTTGAGCCATTCCGGCTTTGTCTTGTGCGATGGCTTTGGCCAATGCTGCTGCGTTTGCAGGGTTGCCGGTCAGGTGCAGCGTTTCCATGATGCTGTTGTAGCTATCGAGCGACATCACCACGGCATCCCCCTCCGCATCGCGGCGGCTGATGATCGTCACATCCGCGTCTTGAACTACCTCGTCCAATATGGTTTTGAGCGCATTACGCGCATAGGTATAGGTGACGACTTTCATAAAATCCCATCTAACATGATCAATAAGATGTACAAGTATAGTCAGGTCAATGCAATTCTGCAAACCGTCTGATCAACCAGTGGAGATTTTTTACTGCAACAATGCAAAATCATAGCGCCCTAAAGTGACAAAAGTAACATAAGTCCATTTATATTTTACTTTTGACGATAAAAGTAATATAAAAGATTTTGTATGTTACTTTCTACATGAACATGCCATGACGATTCAACTTGAGCAGTATCAATCCGGTCACTACCAGAAAGGCTATGAATACCGGTATTTCCTGCCATCCACGATTAACGATGAGTGGGTGTGGCAAACGCCGCAGATAAATCTGTTGCTGGAAAAAGCGGCGGTCAAGCTCGGGGAGCTCAATTCATTTGCGCGCTTGGTGCCGAATATCGATTTGTTCATTCAATTGCACGTTACCAAGGAAGCGGTGGTTTCCAGCCGTATCGAAGGGACGCAAACCAATATTCAGGAAGCGGTGCTGCCCGAGTCGGAAATTCTGCCCGAGCATCGTAACGATTGGCGCGAGGTGCAAAATTACACACAGGCGTTGAATCAGGCAATCGGCCATTTGCAGACATTGCCTGTGTCGTCACGTTTATTAAGGCAAACGCATGCGATTCTACTGCAGAACGTGCGCGGCGAGCACAAGCTGCCCGGCGAATTTCGCGCCAGCCAGAACTGGATCGGCGGTCATAGTTTGGCGGATGCGGTGTTTATTCCCCCTCACCATCAGCATGTCAATGAGTTGATGAGCGACTTGGAGCAATTTTTGCACAACCGGGCTATTCATGTCCCGGCATTGATCCGCATCGCGATCGCGCATTACCAGTTTGAAACCATACACCCGTTTCTGGATGGCAACGGGCGTATCGGGCGGTTGTTGATTACGCTGTTTTTGGTGAGCGAGGGGATTTTGGATAAACCGTTGCTTTATCTTTCCAGCTATTTTGAGAAGGATAAAGGTTTGTATTATGACAATTTAATGCGAGTTCGTGAGAGAAACGACATGTTGCAGTGGCTTAAGTATTTTCTGGTCGGAATCGAGCAAACAGCAACTTTGGCGGTGAACGCGTTATCGCGTATCATTCATTTGAAAGCAGAATTGGAACAGAATCTGCAGACGAGCTTCGGGCGCAGAACTGCAAGCGCGCAGCGCTTACTTAATGCGTTGTTCACGCAACCCGCCATCCGCATCGAGGAAGTTCAGAAAATCTGCGATCTCAGTTACAAGGCGGCGAATGAATTGGTTGCACAAATGCGCGAACACGGCATTTTGCGGGAGATTACCGGACAGAGCCGTAATCGCGTGTTTATTTTTGCTGATTACTTGGCGGTTTTTAGCGATTAAGAAAATGGGTCGTCTGCAAGCAGCCTTGCGAAAACTTTCTGAACTGAGTTTCGATAATCAGCAAAACCCGCTGTTTTGATTTGCTCAGCTAATGATATGATTTGCTCCTAAAGATGAACTCATCGCTGGAGAAATCATGCGTGATACGGAACCTCAATCCGGTTTGAATTTTAATTTTATTGTGCCCGTCGCAATGTTGGCGGTTTTGTTGCTCGTGCCTTTTTCGATCAATGCATTGCTGCATTTCATGGCGAGCAAGAAGGTGCTGAATCCGGTGGTGATGAAATTGCCGGTGGATAGCACGGTGGTTTCGATTCCATCGGAAGTGAAGCAATACGAGAGTTTTGACGTGGCATTGAATCTGGAAACGAAGCGGCTGGCGAAGTTTTTGAATGAAATCGTTGCCACGGCGTCCGAGGGCACGTCGATTAAAGGCATTACCGGCGTGATTTCGGCCAATATGAAAGCCGAGATTGGCGGTGCGGCGTTTGAAATCGACCGGTTGGGGCCGCAGGAACCGTTCTCGGATTATGACGGCACCGCAAGATGGCGCTGGCGGGTGACGCCGGAATCGTCCGGTGCGCAGGCGTTAACAATCCGTTTGCACTTATCGACGCAACACGATGCGCAGTTCGATAGCCGGGTGCTGGAGCTGGCGGAAACCAACTTTGCGGTCGAGGCGAATACAACGGAGTGGCTGAAGCGCAATATGCTTTGGGTTGCGCTGGTGCTGTTGGCGTTGTCCGGTGCTTTTTATGCGGCGCGGCGGAGATTAGCGCAATAAATTCAAATAACTGACGATCCGGTTTATTCAAATTGGCAGTTTGTGAGACTTGAAAAAAAACGAAAGATCCCTATATCCAGCAATGAAGTGTATGGCGGACGATGTACAAAACATTGTCCACGCGGCTTAAATGGCAGCGATGCGGAAGCGGATACACAGAATGTGCTAACTTCATCGATTAGGAGAATTTCATCATGGCTATTACACGTTATGAACCTTGGGGATTGTTGAGTCAATTACAAAGAGAACTGGAGCGCGGCGTTGCCGAAGGCTCCACCGCGACCGCCGAATGGGCGCCCGCCGTGGATATCAAAGAGGAAGCCAACCGTTTTGTGATTTATGCGGATATTCCCGGCGTAAAACCGGAAGCAATCGATATCAGCATGCATGACGGCGTGTTGACGATCAAGGGCGAGAAAAGCTCGGAAAGCAAAACTGAAAAAGACGGCTACAAACGCGTGGAACGCACTTACGGTTCGTTTTACAGACGTTTCAGCTTGCCCGATACCGCCAATCCCGATGCGATTTCCGCTTCGTCCAAGAACGGTGTGCTGGAAATCGTGATTCCCAAACGGGAAGCGGTGTTACCTAAAAAAATCAATGTGTCGACGGTCGAGTGATGTAACCGGCGATCGTTGAATCAGAGCTGTACCGGATGGAGCCTGCGGGCTCCATTTTTTGTCCGCCGGTTTTTGCCAAGCCGGTTAAACCATGACACAATGGCACCCCACTCAATCTTATGCAACCTCTTCTGTAATCCTCTGATATGCCCCTCATCACCCTGGAAAATGCTTGTTTAGCTTTTGGTCATCACGCTTTGCTCGATCATGCGGATTTGCAGCTGGATGCGGGCGAGCGGGTCGGTTTGATCGGACGCAACGGCGGCGGCAAATCCAGCCTGCTGCGCGCGTTGGCGGCGGAGATCAAACTCGATGACGGAAAGGTGTGGCGCGCGCCGGACATCAAGCTCGCGTATGTGCCGCAAGAACCGCTGCTGAATCCCGCCAATACCGTGTATCAAGAGGTATCGACCGGTTTGGGCAATATCAGCCGGGTTTTGCAGGATTATCATGCGGTGTCGCACGCCCTGAGCGAAAGGCCGGAGGATACCGAGGCGCTGTTGCAGCGTTTGCAGGATTTGCAAAACACGCTGGAAACGGAAGGCGGCTGGAGTTTGCAAGCGCAAATTGAAACCGTGATCGATAAACTCAATCTGCCTGCGGATACGTTAGTTGAACACCTCTCCGGCGGCTTGAAAAAGCGCGTAGCGTTGGCGCGCGCGCTGGTGATTTCGCCGGATGTATTGTTATTGGACGAACCGACCAACCATTTGGATTTTTCTTCGATCGAATGGCTGGAGAGTTTGCTGCAGGATTTTATCGGCAGCGTGCTGTTCATTACCCATGACCGGCGCTTTCTCGATCATGTCGCAACCCGGATTGTCGAGCTTGATCGCGGCCATTTGCAGTCATTTAGCGGAAAATTCACCGATTATCAGCGCAAGAAGGCGGAGATGCTGGAAGTCGAAGCGATTCACAACCGCAAATTCGATAAATTCCTGGCGCAGGAAGAAGTCTGGATACGCAAGGGTGTCGAGGCGCGGCGCACGCGCAATGAAGGCAGGGTGCGGCGGCTGGAAGCACTGCGGCTGGCGCGTGCGGCGCGGCGGGATAAAGCCGGGAAAGCGGCTATCAGCCTGGATACCGGTGAGCGTTCGGGGAAATTGGTCGCGGAGCTGGAGCATGTTAGCAAACGTTTTGGCGATAAAGTGATCATCGAGGATTTTTCCTGCCGTATCTTACGTGGCGACCGCGTAGGGTTGCTTGGTCCTAACGGTGCGGGCAAATCGACGTTGCTGAAATTGATCCTGGGCGAATTACAGCCCGATTCCGGCACGATTCAGCAGGGAACCAAACTGGCAGTCGCTTATTTCGATCAGATGCGCGAGCAGCTCGATGAAGCAATGATTTTGACGGATACCATCAGTCCGGGTTCGGATTTTGTCGAGATTGGCGGTAAGCGCAAGCATGTCATCAGCTATTTGGAAGATTTCCTGTTTCCATCCGAGCGTGCGCGTTCTCCGGTCAAATCACTATCCGGCGGCGAGCGCAACCGGTTGTTGCTGGCGCGTTTGTTTGCCCGCCCAGCCAATGTCTTGGTGCTGGACGAACCGACCAACGATCTCGATATCGAAACCTTGGAATTGCTCGAAGCTTTGTTGCAGGATTATCCCGGCACCTTGTTTTTGGTCAGTCACGACCGGGAATTTCTGGATAATGTGGTAACGCAAGTAATTGCATTTGAAGGAAATGGAAAATTATGTGAATATATTGGCGGTTATGAAGATTGGAATCGTGCAAAACATTTTGAAGATTCTACCATTCCGCAGAAAATTGTAGCGAAGCAGCCAGAGACTTCGTCAGGCGGTATTTCCAGATCACCAAGGTCTCCTCGAACTAAAAAATTGAGTTACCAGGAAGCGCGTGAACTTGAAGGGTTGCCCGGTAAGATTGATCTTTTGGAGCAAGAGCAAGCGAATATTACTTTGCGTTTAAATGAACCGATCATTTATCGTGATTTTCCGGATGAAGTGAAAGAATTACAAACACGGTATGCTGCGATTGAAAAAGAACTAGCCGATTGTTTAGTCAGATGGGAAGAATTGGAATCAAAATCCGTTTCGAAAATGTAGCGTTTGAACGGCAATTTCCCTATAAACAACATGGACATGCTTACACTTTTCATTGACCAAATCGAGCGCATCGTTTAAAGTTCAACTTTTGAGAGAAGGAGGCGTATATGAAACAAAAATTGGTTACGAATTTATTACTTACTTTGGGTTTACTCTTGGCATTTTCAGGGGTGACTCAAGCGGCTGGAGATGCAGCAGCGGCAAAAGAAAAACTTTCCATGTGTGAAGGTTGTCACGGAATTCCAGGATATAAAACAGCTTTTCCAACTGCTTATCACGTACCGAAACTGGGTGGGCAGCATGCAGAATATATCATCAAGGCGTTGGAAGGATACCAAAACGGTACTCGCAATCATCCGACCATGACCGGTTTAGCTAAAACACTCTCGCAACAAGATATAGAAGATTTCGCTGCTTATTATTCTAAAAATTAATTGAGTCAACTACGCAAGGAAGGAATTATGAAGAATTATGTAATAGCCGCGTTAAGCGGTGCAGCCTTGATACTCTCGAGTCAAGTAGTGGCTGCGGATATCGAAGCTGGTAAAAGTAAAGCAGCCGAAGCGTGTGCTTCATGTCATGGTGCTGACGGTAATAGCCCTGCTCCTAATTTTCCAAAGATTGGCGGTCAATATAGAACTTACCTGGT
Source organism: Nitrosomonas sp. (assembly GCA_019745325.1). Taxonomy (GTDB): domain Bacteria; phylum Pseudomonadota; class Gammaproteobacteria; order Burkholderiales; family Nitrosomonadaceae; genus Nitrosomonas. Next base: position 216,368 of record JAIETK010000001.1, read on the forward strand.
AAAAGCATTGAAAGATTATAAATCCGGTGCGCGGAAAGATCCTATCATGGCAGGCATGGCGGCAAATTTAAGTGAAGCGGATATTGACAACCTGGCTTTCTATTATTCAAGTCTGCCTGGTAACCTGAATTCGAATAAATAACACCATTTAACCGGGTTTGTTTTTTAATTAACCGGCTAAGATTCCGAAAAAAGCCCTGGCAATTGTTAGGGCTTTTTTTTAATCCGCAGGGTGATTGAGCTGCTTGTCCAGGCAGGCGAAGTAGATGCCAGCATCCGGTGCGGATTGATTGCGCTGCGCTTGCCATATCATTTCAGCCAGGCATTCCATCACCTGATGTGCGGTAGCATGCTCGCTTCCGGTTCTTTTCTGTAAGCGTGCAAATCGCTCGCAAATTCCGATTGGTTGATTAATCGACAACTGTTCCTTGATTGCCACATGCATGCTCATGTGTAAGAACGGATTGGTATCGCCCATTTCCGGTGAGTAATCTTTATCCAGGTAACGCTCGGGATCGTCAAAAATCGTATGATATTCGGGATGCTGCAGAACGACTTCCAGCGCGATCGTTTCGATGCCGGATAAAATTTCGCGTTGGCGGTATTTGCGCCAAGTTTCAAAAAACAATTGCCGCGCTTGGTCTCGAGTGGGTTTAAACATGATCGGATTCAAATAGTTTTATCGGGAAATTCACACAGGTGATTGATCTTGCAGATCGCGCATGCCGGTTTTCGCGCCTTGCACACATAGCGGCCATGAAGGATCAGCCAGTGATGCGCATCCAGGCGATATTCTTTGGGAACGGCTTTTAGCAGTTTCAATTCAACTTCCAGCACGTTTTTGCCCGGCGCGAGTCCGGTTCGATTGGCAACCCGGAAAATATGCGTATCTACCGCGATTGTCGATTCGCCGAACGCCGTATTCAAAATCACATTGGCGGTTTTGCGCCCGACCCCCGGTAATTTTTCCAGTTGCTCGCGGGTTTGGGGCACTTGGCTGTCATGCTGTTGTATCAATAACTCGCAAGTGGCCAATATATTCTTCGCTTTGGTTTTATAGAGACCGATCCTTTTGATGAATTCGGTCAAGCCGGTTTCACCTAGCGCGAGGATTTTTTCCGGGGTATTCGCCTGCTGAAAAAGCTTTTGCGTTGCCAGATTGACACTTTTATCGGTCGCTTGCGCGGAAAGAATGACGGCAATCAGCAATTCGAAAGGCGTGTGATAAACCAATTCCGTGGTCGGGTGCGGATTGATTGCTTTCAGACAAGCAAAAATTTCATGCCGCTTAGCTGAGTTCATGCGGATTTACTGGAGAATCGGCTGTGCGCGTTTGCGCACGTATCATTTTAGCGCGTGCCAGCGCCGCTTCGATCATGGCTTTCTTGCGTTCATCAGCGATTGTTTTGGTGTTTTCAGCCGCAGAGCCGGTTTTGAGTTTGACCGGTTTTTCCGCGGCGCGTTGTTTGTCGCGTTCGAGCCGTTGCTGCCTGCGTTGGTATCGGGTGCGCGCATGATCCGCAATTTGCTGCTTGCGCGCTGCGGCCGGAAGATTGTCAGTTCCGGTAGCGTTTTCATCGGCTGGAATCAGGCGGATACAATCCATCGGGCATGGCGCGATGCATAACTCGCAGCCGGTACATTCCGCCGCGATGACGGTATGCATTTGTTTGGCGGCTCCGGCGATGGCATCGACGGGGCATGCTTTGAGGCAGAAAGTGCAGCCGATGCACAAACGCTCATCGATTATGGCTACGGCTTTGTAGGGCGGCGGGAAGCCGTGTGCAGTGTTCAACGGTTTGGGCGGCACCCCCAGCAATTCTGCGATTTTCAAAATGCCGTCCTGGCTCCCCGGCGGACATTGATTGATATCGGCTTGGCCGTTAGCGATGGCTTCCGCATAGGGTCTGCATCCGGAATAACCGCATTTGCCGCACTGCGTTTGCGGTAAAACGGCGTCTATTTGATCAATCAGTGGTTGATTCATGGGAATTTGAGCTTGGCGAAATCTGATCGGCGCAGAGTCCCTGCGCAATCGCGCGGATCAGTCCAGGGCCATGATAAATCAATCCGGTATATAACTGGATCAAGCTGGCGCCGGCTGCTAGTTTTTCTTTGGCATCAGCAACCGACTGTATGCCACCGACACCAATGATTGGAATCGCATTTTGCAGGAAGCCGTGCAATTGCTGAACGATGGCTGTCGATCGCTGTTTCAACGGCGCACCGCTAAGTCCGCCGCTTTCTTGCGCAACCGGCAAATGCGCGATGCCTTCGCGCGATAGCGTGGTATTGGTGGCGATGACGCCATCCATGCGATGTTTCAGCAATAATGCCGCGATGGATTCGATCTGCGCGGTATCGAGATCGGGGGCGATTTTTACGGCAACCGGCACATATTTTCCATGAGATTGCGACAGTTCCTGCTGCGCGGATTTTAATTGATTCAGCAAACGGTCCAATGCGTCGGTAGACTGCAAATCCCGCAAATTCTTGGTATTGGGCGAGGAGATGTTGATCGTCACATAGCTGGCGTAGCGATAGACTTTATGCAAGCCGGTCAGATAATCATCCGCCGCTCTGTCGATCGGTGTGTCAAAATTCTTGCCGATATTGATTCCTAAAATACCCCGATAGCTTGACTGCGTGACATTTTCGATCAGCCGGTCGACGCCGTGGTTATTAAAACCGAGGCGATTGATGATGGCGTTGGCTTCGGGAACGCGGAAAAGGCGGGGCGCCGGATTACCCGGTTGCGGCCGGGGCGTGACCGTGCCGATTTCGATGAAACCGAATCCGAGCCTGGCGAGCGCATCGAGATGCTCGCCATTTTTATCCAGCCCGGCAGCCAATCCGACCGGATTGGGAAAAGTTAACCCCATCACGTTCTGAGGCTGACAGTCAATCACGGTGCGAGGCAGCAAGCCCAATCTTGTCAGCTGATCGAGCGCAGTCAGAGAGAAGCGGTGCGCGGACTCTGGATTCAGTTGAAACAGCAGCGGACGGAAAAATTGATAGGACATGCCGGAATTTTATCCTGAAATGATCATCACGCTAGGAAAATTACGCGAAAATGCGGCTGTCCAGCAGTTGCCATTGGCCATCCAGCAATACTTCCAGCGGCTGGAAGTTGATTTTGTATCGCATTTTCCGGTTGTCCTGGATCCAATAACCTAAATATAAATAATCCATTCCCAGATTCCGGCACTGTTCAATCTGCCACAGAATGCTGTAAGTGCCGAAACTTGCGTGGGCAATATCCGCGTCAAAAAACGTGTAGACCGATGAGAATCCATCCGGCAACAGGTCGATGATGCTTACCATGCGCAGTTGTTGATTGTCGCGAAACTCAATCAGCATGGAATCGACATGGCTTTGCAGCAAAAAATTGTGATACTGCTCACGGCAATCCTTATCCATGCCGCCACCGGCATGGCGCATCGTCTGGTAGCGTTGATAGAGCGCGTAATGTGCCGGATTGTAATGCAGCGGATGCGCGGTGACTTGCAAATGCTGATGTTGATTCCAGGCTCGGCGCTGAAAGCGCTTAGGCACAAAGGATTGAGCCTGGACGCGCACCGACAGGCAGGCTTGGCAATGTTCGCAACGGGGGCGATAAATGTAATGTCCGCTGCGCCGGAAGCCGGCTTGTATTAATTTCGCGTAAGCGGGAATATCGATGCTATGCTCCGGCGTAACCACTTCCGAACAAGCTGATTTGCCAGGTAAATAACTGCAGGAATAAGGGTTCGTGGTATGAAATTTAATCACGGCTATCCGGATGTTTCAAGTTGCATGCGTTCAAAGTTCCATTTGCTGCCGATTGCGATATCGTTAATCAACATTTCCAGTTGCCGGCTGAAGCTGACGCGTGAAATTTCCCGTGCGCCGAGCGATGCCAGATGACGGGTTTTCACTTGGCAATCGATCAGATCGAATTCCCGGTATTGTAGTTGTTTCACCAGATGCACGAAGGCGATTTTCGATGCATCGGCGATGCGCGAAAACATCGATTCGCCGAAAAATACTTTGCCCAAGGCAACACCGTAGAGACCGCCAACCAGCTCGCCATCGATCCAGGTTTCCACCGAATGCGCCAAGCCCATTTCGTGCAGCGCCGTGTAAGCTGCGATCATCTGCGGATGTATCCAGGTGCCGGACTGTCCCTGGCGAGGTGCTGCGCACGCTTGCATGACTTGTGTAAACGCCGTATCGGCGCGGATTTGGTAATGATCCTTGCGAAGAGTCTTGCACAATGACCGGGATATTTTTAATTCCGCCGGAAATAATACCATTCTCGGATCCGGACTCCACCAGTAAATCGGCTCACCTTCATTAAACCACGGAAAGATACCTTTGCAATACGCTTCGATCAAGCGTTGCGGCGACAAATCACCGCCAACCGCCAATAGACCGTTGGGTTCATCGAGGGCTTTTTCAAGCGGAGGAAATGACGAATAAAGGTTTTTCTCGTTAATCATAAATTTCTGTAGAATCGCTGATTGCTACTAAGTTGATATAGATCAAGGTTGCACTAAAAATATTTTCTTATTCTCCATCGACTCGGGCAAATAATTGTCACACCTCAATAACGAAACCTAAGAAAGGGAAATTATATGAAGTATTTTTTACAAAAGAAAAAGTTTGCCAACAATTTTTCGGCAAGTTCATTGTTATTAGCCTTAACATTGGCTTCGCCCCAGGTACTTGCGCAAGATGCGGCCAATCAACGTATCCGCCAGTTGGAAAATGCACTGCAACAAATTCAGCAAGAGTTAGCTAATATCAAAGCTGAAGCGGCTAAAACCCAAGAAATTCAGAATGAATTGAACCGCGTGAAAGCGGAATCGGCGCAAACTACGCAGAAAGTTGAAAGAATTCAGCAAGTCACCGAACGTAGTCAGCCAGTGGCAATGGATTTCGAGGGTGTCAGCGAAAAGCGGACCATGCTGTTTTTCCGTGGCGGTTATGCGCGTAGCGATTCGCTTCGTAACGGCGCTACGCTGGAAAGCCGGGTTGTTCCGCTGGGCGCGCAAGAACAAGCGGGCCGGGATGCTTGGTATGTCGGCGCCGGCTTTGATTATCAGCTGACCCGGGATGGCTGGGGGTTTATTCCTAAAACCGAAATCGATGCGGAGTTGATGTTTGAATACAAACAATTTGGACATGTTCCTGGTAATGCGTTAGCGAACGAACCCAGTATCTTGGCGGGTGCGCCACTCAACCCGCGAAGTGTGACGGTGAATCAATTTACCTTGACCGCCGCGCCTAAAATCAAGTTTAACCATTTTGTGCAATATAAGATCCGGCCGTGGATCATACCCGCCGGTTTGGGCATTCATGTGATCAGCCCGCCGTCTGAATCGGTTACTTATATTTCTCCCGGCATTATGTTCGGCGGTGGTCTTGAATATAACATCTGGCGTGATTTCTTCGTCGGTGTCGATGCGCGCTACCATTATGTTCCCGGCGGACTGGATGGCTCCAGCTTTAGCGGCTTGACCACCGGTGGTTATGTCGGTATCGGTTTCTAAGATCTTCATAATTCAGAATCAAATAATTTATGGTTAATTGATTTATTAGATTATTTTGTTCGTTCGCAGCCAGATAACGCGAAACGAAGCCTTGACACCTCACTATTTGCTTAGTGGGGTGTTTTTTTTGGTATGACCGGGTGTTGTCTGGCATTGATTCAATCGACGAAATGCCATTTGAATCTTTCGATCCGACGGACATCACAGTAATCCCTGTTCCGAATAGAAAAGAAGCGGTGAACACTTTCGTGTTAACCGCTTTATTCAATTGAAAATTGTTCAAGCAACCATCACTGATAAAGCGGATGGCTGCCATTTACAATTAATCCCCGGTTCCGGTCGGATTTCTTTGGGCCGCGGTCAAACCGGCTTTCCATTCGTCCGGCAGGTTTTGCACCCAGCCGTTATAAACGTTCGGAATCGCTAGTACCCCTTGTCCGCCGAATCCCGGCAAGCCGCTGACGGTGTCGTCTTTGGCCGTGCCCGCGGTGTCGACCAATGACACATAACCAGCGATTTTTGCCTTACTGAGATCGCCATCTTTGTCCGGATCAATATCGACTACCGTCAACCGGTTACCGAATTTGGTCGTCACGTAAGCGTAGTAACCGCCGCCTTGTTTCGCGCCAAAGTTGGCGCCGTGGCAACCTGGATCGCACGGCAGCATTTTGACAATCTTATCGGTCGCGGTATCGACGATCACGATTTGACCGCCGGTCGATGCGATCACGACGGCTTTACCATCGGGAGAAACCGGCGTTTGAATCGGTAATACGCCAACTGGGCCGGAAATATCCCCAGTAATAGGATGGTAGTTTGCTATTAGATTGATGGTTGTCAACAATGCGCCACTTGCGCCATCAAGCACCGATAGCGAATGATGCAACAGGTTTGCCGCATAGATTTTGCTCGAATCCGGCATCATGCCGATCGCAATCGGATGCGCACCGGGTGCATTATTGCCGGTCGGAGTGCGGGCCAGTATGCCGCCGGAAGAACCGTAAATGCCGATGTCGTTGGTGTTGATGTTCGGCGTCACAATTTTGGTGCCGTCAGCGCTTACCCAGTGTCCATGCGGATTGGCTGAGGTATGGCCATGCGCCTGTGTAGGCAGCATTTTGCTGACATTGGTGGTGCCGGCAGGAATGATCGCGATGCCGTTCTCGCCGTTGATCGCGATGGTCAGATCGTCGTTGGAAGGCAGCGTCACCACATGCGACGGTGTATTGCCAACAGTGATGTTTTTGATCAACGCGCCGGTTTCACGGTCAATCATCGATAATTTGGTATCGAACCATTGGGTTTGATAAATCACCGATTGATCGCGGCTTGGCCACATATTATGCGGGTTGTTGTTGTTGATTCCCGGCAATGCAACTTTGCGCTTAACCGTCCAGTTGCTGGTATCTACCACTGTCGTGGTACCGGGTTTGTATTTTCCGGCGGTTTTCTCAAATTGCGTGTTGATCCACACTTCCCCTACCCCGGGTGCTGGATGAGGTGTTTCTGCTGAGCCAGGCATCGGAAGCGGTGCATTATAAATATTTAATTGCAAGCTATCATCAGACAATGGCGCTGCAATTCCACCGTCCGTTATACCCCCATACGGTAGACCTGAAATTCTAACGGGCAGATTGGGGAATCTAACGTTCCAGACACCGGTTGAATAATCCTGCCAGTTAGCCGGTGAGGTGGCGATAAAGAAGGTTTTGAGCAAACGTACAGCCAGATCGCTGCTGGTCGGCAAGCCGCTGATGCCGGTTACCAGATCAATCTTATAATCCATTGCCGGGTTGCCTAAATCAAGACCTTCGGTTTCCGGATCGTCGACAATCACCGCGCCGAACATGTACGGATGGACTTTACATGTGAATACATACAGTCCCGGCGTCGTCAGTTTGACGATACCGCCGCCACGATAGGCAGCGCTTTGATCGAATGGCATATGATGCGCACCGGTAGGCCATAACAGCGTACTGATGGTATGCACACCATTGGTATCGGACATGACGAAGTTAACGCTGCTGCCCGGATAGATGACTTCCAGCGATTTGGTTTTGATATCGAAAGGCAATCCAACGATGGCGTCGCCACGCGCGCTTCTAAACCAGCTGGCGGGTTCGTCGCTGACTTCCAATGTTACCAAACCGGGTTCGGAAGGACGCGTGCCCAGCAGAATATTGCCATAAGGTGATGCGCCCACAACACTGTGGCCGTCTCCGCCGGTTGGATCAACGCGGAAACTGCCGTGCATGCCGGCTTCCATGTGCGCGATCAAATGGCAATGGAATTGCCAATCGCCGGGACCGACGCCGCTGCCGGCTTTAATGGTGAAGCTGTGGGTATCGGTACCGTCGTTCAGCAATTTGGTATCGATCACAGTCGTTGTATCTGTTTTGAGCCAACGGTGCGCATGTAAGTGGAACGTGTGTCCAGGCCCTACCGATAACACATGGAAGCGCACCAGATCGTTTTCAACCGCGCCTAAATCAGGGGCTGCCCAAAGCGGTTTTTGCACGCCGTCGGCCGATATTTCGGTACCCCAGAAGGTTGAGCCGACCATGAACAATACAAATTGTTTATCGAGATCGGCTTGCGCGACCGGCACGATGCTGCCGTCGTCATTAACGAAGCTATCGACCGGACCGTTGCGTTTATCAACGATCAGTGCACCGAAAAGCCCGAGCAATTCTTTGCCATTGTCATTGCCACGGTAAACATAAGTACCTGTCTTATTGGCACGTAAAGTGTAGCTTTTGGTTTCACCCGGTTTGGCTTTTGCGCTATGGTTCATTACCAAGCCTGGCACATTGAAACCGACGTCAACCGCAGTGGTGTTGGTCAACGTTACTTGGACGGTATCACCTTGTTTGACGAACAAGGCCGGGCCGGGGATAACCGCTTCGGCATCGCTGCCGGACGCGTAGCCTAATTGCCCGTTAGGCAAGGTTTTGGCGGTGAAACTAAAACTATGAACGGCGGCCATCGCCATCGACGACGACAACAAAGCGGCGGCAAGCAGCATAAAGACTGCCAATGCCGCAATGCGTTTTTTGAATCCTATAATCTGTTCTTTCATGATGTGATCCTTAATTGCTTATTAATCAACGATAAAGTTACCGGTCATGCCCAATAATTTGTTGGTGAAATTGTTATCCATGTATTGGGTGCTTTTGTTCGCTTTGACAACGAATACATGTTTTTCCAGAGGACCGATTGCAATTTGATTGATAAGATTGTGCGTGCCCGGATCAAACCATTTGTAGCCATTCAGGCTAAAGTTGTGAATGTCCGTGCCCAAAGCAATGAGATGAAACCGGACATCGGTGTTTTTGGATGCATTGAACGATGGATTGACGCCATGTTTGGATTGCTGTTTGGTGGCGCCATCAATTTCAACCCCCCAGAAAGCATCGTCACCCAGGTAAAGTAAGTATTCTTTGGAATAGGAACCGGCTTGTTGAGAGCTTCCTGCCGGATGGACGATGATTGCGCCAAACAGACCCTTGTGCTCGGCGCCGTTATGGTTTTCGTAATTGTGATCGTGGTAGGCCCAGGTACCGGCGGTTCCAGGCGCAACGTCCCATTCGTACTCATACGTTACAAAGTTATTTTCCGGGCCTTCTCCAGCACCCTCGTCGAGGACACGATTGATCGCTTTCAGCGTGCCGTCGCTCAGGATTTTGTAATGAACGCCGTGCACATGCACGCTGACCTGCTGGCTGATTCCCTTAACCGGGTAATCGGCCGAGATCGTATTAAACAGTGTCAGCTTGACTTTGTCGCCTTCGGTTAATTCGATAATCGGTCCCGGGATGGTGGCATTGGGACTGTACCGTCCGGTGACATCGAGGCCATCCACTTTATGACTGTGCATTCTATAAGCCAGCAGTAAGCCATCGTCCTTGATATCTTCCGCGTACATTTCGATCACATGTTCGGCGGCATAACTTTTATCCGCGCCGATAAAAGATATTGACATTGCCAGTGCAAAACCGGCAACGGCTCGCGTGCATAGCGAGCGGTATGAAATCTTTGCTGTTTCGATGCCGCGCTGCGAAAGTGGCATGTCACAGCTCAATTGAATCACTTGAAACGACATTTAGGTTCCCTCCTGTGGTGAAAAATATTTCGTAGTCAGCGAAACGTGAAGGAAAAATACATCGCGGGTAGTTTGTGCGGGTATTTTGAATGAATTCCACGATTCTCTTGAAACCTACGATTTGAGAAATGGATAGCAGAGGTGGAAAATTGCTATCTATTTAATCAGAGAGGGATTTTAGCAAAGTTAACTTCGGCTAAGTAGATGTCATTTGTCCTTAAGATTCTGCTAACTTCGGGTATATTGCGGGATAAATAGCTTTCTTATAGGGCAGTTGTCCCTGTCCTTCGGGTTAAATGTCCGTGTCGGTCGGGTCAAATGTCCCGATCAAGTAGGATTCTTTGAAGTAATTGTATAGCGGTGCTTTCAGGCACAATTCAATCTGTTTCTTAACGCCGATTTTCTTATAGATAGCCGACAGTTGATTACGCACTGTTTTCTCGGTAATTAACAATTGCCCGCTAATTTCCTTGGCCGATAAGCCCTTGCATGCAAGGTAGGCGATATGGCGTTCGCTGTCGCTTAATTTTGGGGGATTGGCTAATTTCGCGGCGGCTGGCAATTCTGCGCAGGGCTTGGGGTTGAACTGCGCTTGCCAGAGCAATTTGGTGACATTGCGATCAAACCAGATTTGCCCGGTATGAATGGCATAGATGGCTTTAAGCAGCATGTCGGACGGGTGCTGCTTGCTGATAATACCGGCGGCTCCAGAACGGAATGTTTGCAGGTGCGTTTGTTCGTTATTGTGATGTGAAAAAGCCAGCACTTTGCTTTGCGGGCTGATTTGCAGCAGTTTGGCGATATCCTCGGCATAATTTTGGTTACTGAGGAGTAAATCCATCAAAATTACGTCGGGGTTATGTTGCGAAGTTAAATTGAACAGATCTTCTATGGAATTTGTGTCTGCAATCAGACGGATGACAGCATGCTTTTCAAACAACGATCGTAAACCAAGATTGACTAGCTCAAAACTCTCGGCGACCAGAATGCGTATTTTGGTGCTTGATGGCTCAACCATGCTTGTTATTGTTTTTTTTTAGATCGGATAAAGTTATTAACAGGATTGAATCACAAATTGACCGGGCCATATCGCTTCTCTTAACAGGCCAGTGATTGATCAACTCAATCAAGCTTTTGCAGAGAATTATCACAATTTATTATTTTCTGGATCAATTTTAGCAAATCCATTTAACAATAAGAAGATGATATTTATCCCGATAAATCGTCATTTATTGGTTTTTTTGAAAAAAATATCCCGGTTGTCGCTGTGTGTAATTCTAAAATTGATCGTATTGACGAAAAAGTGTCTTGAATCAAAGCGCGATTTTTTTGCTACGCGCTGATCCATGATTTCGCAAAACGATTCAAATTCCTACAAAACCGAGCAGGGGTGATCGATTCATATTAAAATCGCAGCTTTTGCCAATTTCCACGAATCAATTGTATGCATCCGATGTTGACCATTGCGGTGAAAGCCGCGCGCCGTGCCGGTAGTATTATTAATCAAGCTTCGCAAAACCTGGATTTGCTGACGGTATCGAAAAAATCACACAGTGATTACGTCAGCGAGGTGGATGGCGCAGCGGAAGCGGCGATCATCAAAATACTGCATTCAGCTTATCCGGATCATGCGATTCTAGCGGAAGAAAGCGGCCGTCAAGGCGATCACGAAAAGTCGGAGTTTTTGTGGATCATTGATCCGCTGGACGGCACCACTAATTTTTTGCATGGTTTTCCCAAGTACTCGGTTTCCATCGCGCTCAAGCATAAAGGCGTATTAACCCATGCGGTGGTTTATGATCCGAACATGAATGAGTTATTCACAGCGAGCCGAGGAACGGGTGCATTTCTGAACGATCGCCGCATTCGTGTCAGTAAACGCAACAAACTGGATGATTGTTTGATCGGGACCGGGATACCGTTTCGCGATTTGACGCATTTAGACGCGTATCTTGCCATGTTCAAGGATATCGTGCCGCGCACTGCGGGTATTCGCCGGCCGGGTTCCGCCGCGCTGGATCTGGCGTATGTCGCAGCGGGCCGTTATGATGGATTCTGGGAGATCGGTTTGGCGCCTTGGGATATGGCGGCCGGTTGCTTGCTGATTACCGAAGCCGGTGGTTTGGTGGGCGATCTGGAAGGCAACGGCACATTTCTGGAAAGCGGTCAGATCATAGCCGGCAGTCCTAAAGTGTTCTCGCAGTTGCTGCAACTGATTACGCCGCACCTGACACCTGCATTGATTGAAGCGCAGCGCGCCACTAAATCCTAGCGCTGATTAATTGAAATCACTTTGGTGCGCGGTACTCGTTTCTTCGCCTATCTTGCAGATAGGTTTCGTCCGCCGTATTAATCTGCGTTTTCCTTCTGATCCGTTGAACCGGTTTCCGTAAAAGGCAGCGCCTGATTCCGGTTGTCCGGTTCGATCAAGGATTGCATCTCTTCCAGCGGCGGCAGTTCTTCCAATGTCCGTAAATTCAGATCGTCGAGGAAATGCGATGTGGTGGCAAACAGCGCCGGTTTTCCCGGCACATTGCGATGCCCGACCTCTTCGATCCAGCCGCGCGCCAGCAGCGTTTTGAGTACTGAGGTGGAGACGCTGACGCCGCGGATTTCTTCGATATCCCCGCGTGTAACCGGTTGCCGGTAAGCGATGATGGCCAGCGTTTCCAGCACCGCGCGCGAATAGCGTGGTGTTTTTTGCGGCGCGAGCTTTTCCAGGAACGGTTGCATTTCAGGTTTAGTCTGGAAGCGCCAGCCGCTGGCGACAGTGACCAGTTCAATGCCGCTGTCGCGCCATTTGCCGCGAATTTCTTCCAGCAGCTTTGAAATCACCGGATGGCTCAATTCCTGATCGAATAATTTCCGCAATTCACTAACCGGCAGCGGCTCTTGCGTGGAAAGTAAAACGGCTTCCAGAATTTGTTTTGCTTTTTCCGGATTGAGCGATTCTAAAGTGACAGGATTAGGCGATGTCGACGGCACGGACATAGATGGTTCCGGAATCGTGGGATTGAGAAATTTCCAGCAGTAATTCCTTGGCCAGTTCGAGTATCGCCAAGAAAGTGACCACCACCTCGGCGACCGTCGCGGAAGCGCTGAATAAGTCGTAAAACTCGACTTGTTTCCGTGCGCGTAAGTCGCGTAAAACCTGGCTCATGTAAGCGCGCACCGAAAGCGTTTCACGCTTGACCTGGTGATGCCGGTTAATCTTGGCGCGCGCCAGAATAGCGATCCAAGCATTCCGCAGATCATCGCTGCCGACATCGGGCAATTGGATGGCTTCATCACGTTCTATCCAGATCTGCGCGATGCTGAAATCACGCTCGGCTTGAGGTAATCCATTGAGCCGGTCCGCGGCTTTTTTCATTTGTTCATACTCGAGCAGGCGCCGCACCAGCTCGGCACGCGGGTCGCATTCTTCCACCGTTTCAGTTTTTGGCTTGGGGAGCAGCATGCGCGATTTGATTTCAATCAATAGCGCGGTCATCAGCAAATATTCCGCCGCCAGTTCCAATTGATCGATCCGCATCATTTCGACATAGGTCATGTATTGCTGTGTCAATTCCGCCATCGGGATGTCGAGAATGTTGAGATTGTGCTTGCGGATCAGGTACAACAACAGATCAAGCGGCCCCTGGAACGTATCGAGAAAGACTTCCAGCGCATCCGGCGGGATGTATAAATCGTGCGGGATTTCCAGTAACGGTTCGCCGCAAATCCGGGCAACCGGCTGCGGTTCGACGGAGTCAATGACCGGATTCACCATTGGCTAGCGGCTAACCGGATTCAGGAATAATTCAAACCCATTGCTTCGCGGATGTCCCGCATGGTTTCTTCCGCCAGCTTGTTGGCTTTCTCGCAGCCGTCGGCGATGATGTTGCGCACCAGGGTCGGGTCTTCTTCGTATTTTTTGATGCGTTCATGCATCGGCGCTTGCTCGGCGAGAATCTTATCGATTACCGGCGATTTGCAATCAAGGCAGCCGATTTCGGCGTTCTTGCATCCCTTTTGCACCCAATCGCGGGTAGCGTCGTCGGAATACACCAGGTGAAATTGCCACACCGGGCATTTGGCGGGATCGCCCGGATCGCTGCGGCGCACCCGCGCCGGGTCGGTCGGCATGGTGCGCACTTTTTTGCGGATGCTTTCCGGGTCTTCGCGCAAGCTGATGGTGTTGTTGTATGACTTGGACATTTTCTGCCCGTCCAGTCCCGGCATGCGCGAAGCTTCGGTCAGCAGCGTTTCCGGTTCGGTCAGGATCATTTTGCCGCCGCCTTCGAGATAACCGAACAAGCGTTCGCGGTCGCCCAGGCTTAAGTTTTGCTGCTCATTCAGTAACGAACGCGCTTCTTCCAGGGCATTTTCATCGCCCTGCTCCTGATACAGCGTGCGCAACTCGGTATACAGCTTGGATTTTTTCGAGCCGAGTTTTTTGATCGCGGCTTCGGCTTTTTCTTCAAAACCGGGTTCCTTGCCATAAATATGGTTGAAACGGCGCGAAATTTCGCGGGTAAATTCCAGATGCGGCGCTTGGTCTTCGCCGACCGGCACGAGATTAGCGCGGTAAATCAGGATATCGGCGCTTTGCAACAGCGGGTAGCCAAGAAAGCCGTAAGTGCTCAGGTCTTTCTCCGACAGCTTTTCCTGCTGATCTTTATAAGTGGGAACGCGTTCCAGCCAGCCGAGCGGCGTCATCATCGACAGCAGCAAATACAACTCGGCGTGCGCCGGGACTTTGGATTGAATGAACAGAATCGCCTGTGCCGGGTCGACGCCCGCGGCCAGCCAGTCGATGACCATATCCCAAACATTTTGCTCGATGATTTCAGGCGAATCGTAATGGGTTGTCAGCGCGTGCCAATCGGCGACAAAAAACAGGCATTCGTATTGCTGTTGCAATTTCACCCAATTTTTCAAGACGCCGTGATAATGTCCTAAATGCAAGCTCCCGGTGGGACGCATACCCGATAAAACGCGATCAGCAAACATATGGATATCCTAGTATTGAAATGTTGTTAACAGGTCTTTGAAAAACTATCTGCGTTGCCGCTACGGTGTTAAAAACAAGCTCAAAATGCTCATTTATTCTGCATAAACTGCGCTTTTTCGCTTGTTTTTGCCTTGTATCGGCTGCCTCGAAAACGTTTTTCAGCGGCCTGCTAAGGAAATGTTGATTAATTGACTGCACAAACGAAATGCTTTGTTGCGGGGTACTCACATCCTTGTCTATCTGATTGCTATGTCTCTGCTGTTGCGCTTCGCGCCTCATTATGTTCGACGAATTATTCAGCATTTCCTTAAATATATAACTCAAAAAAAGATACGATAAAAATTTTCACCCACAGAATGACCGGTCCGATCAAAGCGCCCAATGCGCCGCTAAATAACAATAACAGTAAAATCATAAAGCCGTAAGGTTCGATCCGGGAAAACTGATAAGCCAAGCGATGCGGCAGCAGGCTGACCGCCATGCGACCGCCGTCGAGCGGCGGCAGCGGCAGCAAATTCAGCACCATCAGAATCACATTGATTTCGATACCGGCGATGCCCATCAGAGCGAGCGGCTTGGCGTAGCTGACCTCGGGCATTAGCAATGCCAATTTGATCATCAGCGCCCAGAAGAACGCCATGAGCAGATTAGCGCCCGGCCCGGCGGCGGCCACCCAGAGCATATCGCGTTTCGGATGGCGCAAATTGACGAAATTGACCGGCACCGGTTTGGCCCAGCCGAATAAAAACCCCGCGCCGATGGTCAATTTACTGAGAATGAATAATGTCATCGGCACCAGAATCGTGCCGACCGGGTCGATATGGCGAGCCGGATTGAGACTGATGCGCCCGGCATTGAAAGCGGTCAAATCGCCGAATTTCTTGGCCATATAACCATGCGCCGCTTCGTGCATGGTAATGGCGAGAATGACCGGTAATGCGTAAATGGCAATGCCTTGAATGATTTCATCCATGGCTGATTCCAAACGGTTCGAGGCTGCCTTTGCCGGGGCGTACCAATTCCGGCACATCGGTGGTCAGGTCGATCACCGTGGTCATGTCGATGCCGCAAGATCCGGCATCCATGACGAGTTCGACTTGATGTTCCAAACGCTCCCGGATTTCTTCCGCATCGTTCAGCGGATATTCGTCACCCGGCAATATCAACGTGGAACTGAGCAAAGGCTCGCCGAGTTCTTCCAGCAAAGCCAGCACGACCGGATGATCCGGAATGCGCAGACCGATGGTGTTGCGTTTCGGATGCTGCATGCGCCGCGGCACTTCGCGGGTGGCTTGCAAAATAAAGGTATAACTGCCGGGCGTCGTGGCCTTCAGCAAGCGGTATTGACTGTTGTCGACTTTGGCGTAGGTGGCGATTTCCGCCAGATCGCGGCAAACCAGCGTGAAATGATGGCGCTCGTCCACCTGCCGGATGGTGCGGATGCGTGTCATTGCGTCTTTGTCGCCCAAATGGCAGCCCAAGGCATAACAGGAATCGGTCGGATATACAATAATACCGCCGCTGCGCACGATGGCAACGGCTTGTTTAATCAAGCGTAAATGCGGAGTGTCGGAGTGAATCGCGAAAAATTGGGCCACGGTAATACGGTTGTGCAGTGAAAGAGAGTTAAATCAGTGCGTCAATAAACAAGCTCGGCGGTGGATGACGATCTAAAGTGATGCCAAACGGGCGTGCAACCCAATGGAAATTCCGGCAATTGTCCCAGGTCGAAATGGCTTTCTCCCGGCCCATGAAAATCCGAACCGCAGGAAGCCAATAAATTCCGGTCGTTGGCATGACGCGCAAAAAGCTGCATTTGTTCGTGAGTGTGGCTGGATGTGACCACTTCAATCGCTGAACCGCCCAATGCGGCAAATTCATCGAGCAGATCGTTCAGCACATTTTTGCCGAGATCGTAACGTCCGGGATGCGCGATCACTGCCCGGCCGCCGCTGCCGCGAATCCAATCGACGGCATCGCTCAATGGCGCCCATTCATGCGGGGTGTAACCCGGTTTACCCTTGACCAGATATTTTTTGAATACCGATTTAACATCCTTGGCATAACCTTGTTCGGCCAAAAAACGCGCGAAATGCGTGCGGCCGATGAGGCTGCGCACGCCGACAAAGGTGTAGGCGCCTTCCAGACTGCCCTGAATGCCGATTTTTTCCAGTTCCGCGGCGATATTTCTGGCGCGTTGCGTGCGGCCTTCGCGCACTTTTGCCAAACCCTCGGCCAATGGGGCATAATTCGGGTCGATATCCAATCCGACAATATGGAGCGTGCGTCCGCGCCAACTGACGGATATCTCAACACCATTGATAAAATCAATGCCTTTGGCTTCCGCGATCTGACGCGCTTCCGCAAGTCCGGCAATATCGTCGTGATCGGTCAAGGCCAATGTTTCAACGCCGCGCAGCGCAGCGCGCTCGACCAATTGGGTCGGCGTCAGTACACCATCGGAAATCGAGGAGTGGCAATGCAGATCGATATTAAGCATGAAAATTCGTTGAACACCAGCGGGACACGCATGATAGCAAATATCCGCAGTGAAGAGAAATAATTGGATTGGATAATGAAACAGATAGTTAGCCCCATCAACCGCTTACAATTGAAGAAAAACCACTATGGAAAATCAGATCAACAGCTCGCTTAACTTCCGTGATTATCTCTCCGCCGCGCCGCATCGCAGCCTGTTTCTGGCAGGCGCATTACAAGGCGTGCTGACTGTGTTGTGGTGGATCTTCGACCTGACCGGACGCTACGGTATCGCCGGATCGGTGACCAATTGGAGCGTCGCGCCGACCTGGGCGCATGCGTTTTTGATGGTTTACGGTTTTTTTCCGTTTTTTATTTTCGGTTTTCTGTTCACCACCTACCCGAACTGGATGAACGGCGACAAAGTAAAACCGCAAGAATATGTCGCCACGTGCGTACTAATGGCGGGCGGCGTGGTGCTGTTTTATGCCGGCCTGCTGACGCATAAAGCGATCAGCATTACCGGCGTGGAATTGATGCTGACCGGCTGGGGCATCGCGCTCTACGTGTTGCTGCGCATCTTGCTTACCGCCCCAGCGGAGGACAAACGTCACGCCCGGGTCACCAGCGTTGCATTGGTAATGGGATGGTTGGGTATGCTGGCGTATTTGGTATGGCTGGTGACTGGCGCTGCACTGGCGCTCGATTGCGCGCGCGCTGCCGGATTGTGGTTTTTCCTGCTGCCGATCGTGCTGACTGTGTCGCACCGCATGATTCCGTTTTTCTCCAGCCGCGTGCTGGAAAATTACGAAATGGTGCGGCCGTTCTGGATGCTGTGGCTGATGCTCGCCTGCATCGCCGCGCACGGCCTGCTGCAATGTTTGGAACTCACCGCCTATCAGTGGCTCGCCGACTTTCCGCTGGCTGGGTGTGCGCTGTATTTATCGTACCGCTGGCAATTGCAACGCAGCTTCCAAGTCAGTCTGCTGGCAGTATTGCATATCTCGTTCGCCTGGTTCGGTGTGGCTATGGTGCTCTATGCCGTGCAGAGCTTGGTGTATTTCGCCTCCGGTAGTTTTATTCTGGGCCTCGCTCCGTTGCACGCGCTCGGCATTGGTTTCTTCTCCGGCATGATCCTCGCGATGGCCTCGCGCGTCACCCTCGGCCACTCCGGACGGCCACTGGAACTCGACCGCTTCACCTGGCTGCTGTTCCTGGGCTTCCAGGCAACCGCCGTAATCCGGATCCTGGCCGATCTCATCCCGGCGATTGCACCGATGTTCTATGTACTCGCGGCGTTGGTCTGGTTGACGTGTTTTGGGTTGTGGGCGGTTAAGTTTGCACCGATTTATTGGCGTGCTAGGGTGGATGGGAAGGTGGGGTAGTAATGGTGGGTTACTTTATTTGATACGATGAGATCTAAACCGGTGTATTGCGCTAAAAAATGGCGATAACTCATGAATCTAGCATTGATAGATATTATTTTTAACGCAATAGAATTATTGTGTCATTTCGGGAGCCTAATTCGAGTTAGGCTTCACAAGCTATCCGCACCTCACTTGTGGCTATCATGAGCAATGCTGGAGCTACCGTACACATCACCAAACTTGCGGCGGCACAGCGTCAATTGAGAGCAGCGATTCGCCTATACTTTATCGACGAAGATGAACTGGCAATTCACACGGTTGCCTCAGCTGCGTACCGGCTAATCAACGATCTCAAGGCCGCGAGAGGCATGACTGAAGCGGCGGATGTACACCTGGTTTCGATCTTCTATGTTGTCAGAAGCTTTCGACGCGGGACTCTCCCGAAGCACATCTCGGAGAACTCAGAAATGATGAAGTGGGTTGCTGAGATGGCTGAGAAGCTACCGATTACCGCTGAATCCAAGATCGAAGATGTTACCGCTCACATTGACGACGATGCTGCGCGGACATTCTGGCGCAAGCGCAATGAGACTTCTAACTTCCTTAAGCACGCTGACAGAGACTCGCAAGACCAAATTTCATTGGAGAAGGTCGATAACTTCACTTTGCTAATGCAGGCGATGGCCGCGTACACGGATCTTGTCAAGAACGATCTCGGCCCTGAAGGCCTTATTCTCTGGCTCTACAGCTCTGTCCTGCACGGTGAATCTGAAGCACTCCCTGAAGAATTCAGGTCAATCGGCAGACGACTGCTTGAAGTTCATGAAAGTGATCGCCGAGATCTCTGCTTTGCGCTAATTCAAGAACTGCGGGCGCGAGACGCAGAGTGACGTTTAATGTTCGATGGCCCCAAGTTCATAATGGCTAAAGTTCAGATTTGACTCGATCATTCAAGTTGACTAAACTTAGTTAAGTTAATCCATGCAACACGGAAACCAAAATGCTGACCATCAACATCCATGAAGCAAAGACCCATTTATCCCGGTTTATCGAGAAGGCCGCGGCTGGTGAGGAAATCATCATTGCGAAGGCTGGGAAGCCGATTGCTAAATTAGTGCCGTTGCATAACTTACCTTCCGCTCGAAGCCTGGGAATTTTCCAAGGGAAATTGAATGTGCCCGAAGATTTTGATGCCGCATTGCCTGAGAAGGCGTTGCTGCAATTTCAGAATGCGGATATCGAACCATCCTCTGAAAATCGCTAACGATGCGATTGTTGCTCGATACACATATTTTACTGTGGGCGCTGGATACGCCCGATCGATTGCCGCAAACACTGAAAACGCAGCTTGAATCGCCGCTGGTCGAAGTGTATTTCAGTGCCGCCAGTATTTGGGAAATCGCAATCAAGTCGGCGTTGGGAAAGGTGAAGTTTCACTATTCCGCCAAAGAAATTGCGGACGGTGCGGTAATGACCGGTTTCATTGAGTTGTCCGTTACTTCCGAACATGCTGCAGGTGTTGCGCATTTGCCAATGCTGCATACCGATCCGTTTGATCGTTTGTTGATTGCTCAGGCATTAGCAATGCCTGCTCGTTTCGTAACTGCCGATACTGCGCTGATTGGTTATTCCGAGCTGGTCGATTGGATCGGGAAGCCGTAATGGCCGTGCCGTGAAAGCTTTTTAGAATGGATCGGTGCAAAGGGTGCTATTTACCCCACCCGATACACCTCTTCATGACTGCCAACATTGACCAGAATGATCTCATTTTCTGTCAGCATGATTTCCAGCGTAATGCGGTAACTGAGATTGAGCGATACCGCATGCAATCCGGTTAATTTGCCTGCGAGTGCGTGGATTCTCAGCGAAGAGTGAAAAGGGTTGTAGCTGAGCAGTTCCAGAACCTTACGGTAGGGTTCTTTTAATTCCGGGTGTTTTTGCGCGAAGCGGCGTGTACGTTTTTTGTAGCTGTCGGTAAAAATGAGCGTGTAGCTCATTTGGCGAAAGTATCTTCGACGTGCTGATCGACAGTTTCTTTGCTGAATTGGCCGCTTGCCATGTCGCGCCGCGCTTCGTGCAGAGCGGCTTCCAGTTCCATTTCCCGTAGATAATGGTATTGCTCGATTTTCATCACCACGTAACATGCTTTGCCGCGCACGGTGATGATGTCTTCGGTTTTATCTGTCAGACTTTCTTCCACGCTGACGATCCCTTTGATTTTTAAATCGTTGGCTGTAATCATGATTAATCGCATTCTTAATAATGCTGTTTAATATATGATTGACAAACTGATGTGTCAATGGAAGATTGGAATATTTGTTTTCTACACGAGGGCCGGATAGCGCGGATGGCGTATTGGGCGATTACTCCGATGCCTGTAAAATCTTACCGCGAATGGTGGGCGGGTGCTTCTGCAATGCGTTTCTAGCTGATTGGAAATATTGACTTGGAATGGAATCATGCACTTTTACTGCATGCGCCATGGGCGCACGAATTATAACGATCTGGGATTATGTAACGACGATCCTGCCCGGGGCGTGGTTTTGACCGAAACGGGGATTGCGCAGGCCGAAGCAGCGGCGCAACAGTTACGAGGTGTCGCCTTGAGTCGTATCTTGGTTTCGCCGCTGCCGCGTACCCGGCAGACGGCGGAGATTGTTAACCGATACCATCAGGTTCCAATTGAAATACATGCCGACTTGGCCGACATTCGTTCGGGTTTTGAGAGCAGGCCGGTCGCGGATTATTTTGCGGCGATTGATCATGATCCGCTGTGTGCACGGATAAATGGCGGCGAATCGTTGCTCGATCACAAGCAGCGGGTGTTGCGTTTCATCGACTGGTTGCGCGTTCAGGGAGACGAAACGCTATTGGTGGTGGCGCACGAAGAAACCATGCGGGTGTTCATCGCCTGCTTCGAGGGCGGTATCGAAGACGCGCAGTTGCGCGATATTCACATTGGTAATTGTGAATACCGGCATTACGTGTTGCCCCGTTAAGGAAACGCTGATTAATTGACTGCACGAGTGAATCACTTCGTTGCACGGTACTCGCATCCTCGCCTATCTTGTTGATATGTCTAGGTTGCTGCGTTCCGTGCGCCTCGTGCTTCCTCTCGTTCGCCGAATTAATCAGCGTTTCCTTAATTTTCGGTTTGATGGCTTTTGAGTTTTGCTTGGATCGTCGCCTGATCGAGATGCGGTGCGAACATTTCGATGAAATCGAAAACGTAACCGCGGATATAGCTGTTGCGGCTGATGCCGATGCGCGTCGTGCTCGGTTCGAAAAGATGGCTGGCGTCGATCGACTTGAGATTTTTGTCCCGTTTGGCATCGAAAGCCATGTTGGCCAGAATCCCGATTCCTAACCCTAATTCCACGTAAGTCTTGATGACATCGGAGTCGATGGCGGTGAGTACGACGTTGGGTTCCAATCCCTTGTTGGCAAATGCCTGGTTGATTTTTGAGCGTCCCGTAAAGGCAAAATCGTAAGTGATGATCGGATATTGATTGATCGCTTCCAACGTGAGTTTTTTCAGTTTCAGCAGCGGGTGTTTCGGCGGCACCACGACGCAGCGGTTCCATTCGTAGCAAGGCAACATGACGAGTTCTTGAAAATGCTCGATTGCCTCGGTCGCAATCGCAATATCCGCTTCTCCGGATGATACCAATGATGAAATTTGCATCGGATTGCCTTGCCGCAGAATCAGTTTGACCTTGGGATAGCGTGCGGTGAAGCGTTTTATCACGGGCGGCAGTGCATAGCGTGCTTGGGTATGGGTCGTGGCGATGGTCAAAGTGCCGCCGGCTTCATCGGTGAATTCCTGGGCGATCCGTTTCAAGTTGTCCGCGTCGCGAAGCATTCGTGTTGCGATTTTAATGATTTGTTCGCCGGGCGGGGTGATGCGGACGATGCGCTTGCCGTTGCGCAGAAAAATTTCGACGCCGAGCTCTTCTTCCAGCAACTGAATTTGCTTACTGATGGCGGGTTGCGAGGTATGCAGATTCTTGGCGGCCCGGGAAAGGTTCATATTGTGATTGGCCGTTTCGCACAAGTAACGGAGTTGCTGTAATTTCATGATCGATGGTACTCAGTAATAATAAAAAATTATATCTGTCTAATATAATATTATTTTGAATTATAAAAATGAATTGTTATGATGCTGCCCGATTAAAAAGACAATAAGAATATAACTGATTGTAAATTTTCTGTAGTTGCTTTCCGGATAAGCTTGAAGCGGTTTGTTTTGAAAGCGGCGCGACCCGTTCCGATGAGAGATCCATCGCATTGGGGGTTCATTTTTTTGGTAAAATGCCGGATTTCATCCGCGCAATGTTGTGGCGCGGAAGCAATTTGATGAATTTTCCCTCGATTGTTCATTACAATCGAATAAAAAGAATAATACTGCAATCAGTTAACAAACAAGGATTGAGATGAGCACAAATATTGAGAATAAGCCTAAACAGGTAACCTGGTTTAATGGTTGTGGCGGGCGGATCGGCATTGTAGTCGGTCAATCCGGCGAGCATGCCTACATCGGGATGGCATTAAGGCATGATGAAGATGATGATGTCGACCATATCATGAAATACGGCGCCAAATTTCCGCTGGATGCCGCGCTAAAACTACCGGCGTCCAAAACCTATAGTAACGAGAGCAGTTAACCCTTAGTCCTAACTTTTTGAATCCTTAGTAAGGAAAACAACTATGTATCGTTATGATGAATATGATCAAACAATCGTTAATGAACGGGTTAATCAATACCGTGATCAGGTACGCCGCCGCCTTTCCGGCGAATTAAAGGAGGAGGAGTTTATTCCTTTGCGTTTGCAGAATGGGCTGTATATGCAAATTCACGGCTATATGCTGCGCATCGCGGTACCGTATGGCTTGATCTCTTCGAAGCAAATGCGCATGTTTGCGCATATTGCGCGCAAATACGACCGTGGCTACGGCCATTTTACGACGCGCCAGAATATTCAGTTCAATTGGTTGAAACTGGAAGACACGCCGGATATTCTGGCGGATCTGGCATCGGTGGAAATGCACGGGATACAAACTTCAGGAAATTGTGTGCGTAATATTACCTCGGATGAATTTGCCGGCGTGGCGCCCGATGAGATCATCGATCCGCGGCCGTATGCCGAAATTCTGCGGCAGTGGAGTACTTTCAATCCGGAATTCGCCTATTTGCCGCGCAAATTCAAAATAGCCATCAGCGGCGCGAAAGATGACCGCGCTGCGATATACGCGCACGACATCGGTTTGGCCGTGACCAAAAATGCGCAAGGCGAAATCGGATTCCGCGTACTGGTCGGTGGCGGATTGGGCCGTACCCCGATTATCGGTAGTGAAATCCGGGACTTCTTGCCGTGGCAACATGTATTGACCTACGTCGAATCGATTTTGCGGGTATATAACCAATATGGCCGCCGGGACAACAAATATAAAGCGCGTATCAAAATTCTGGTAAAAGCGTTAGGGATTGATGAGTTCAAACGCCAGGTTGAGGCCGATTGGGCCGATATCCAAGACGGTCCGGGTACTTTGACGATCGAAGAGGTCAATCGTGTCGCGTCGTTCTTTGTCGATCCGGCGTATGAGACATTACCTGACCACGATTCGAGATTGAACGAATTTAAAGCGGACAGCCGGTCTTTCTCGCATTGGCTGGCGAAAAATGTCATGCCGCACCGGGTTCCCGGTTACGCCATTGTGGTTTTGTCATTGAAGAAACCGGGCAATGCGCCGGGAGATGCCACCGCAGAACAGATGGACGCGATTGCCGATTTGGCGGACCGTTACAGCTTTGGCGAATTGCGTATTACGCATAAACAAAATTTAGTTCTGGCGGATGTCCGGCAACAGGATTTGATCAGCCTGTGGCAAGAAGCGACTCGCTACGAATTGACGACACCGAATATCGGTATGTTGACCGATATGATCAGCTGCCCGGGCGCGGAGTTCTGCACGCTGGCCAATGCCCGTTCAATTCCGTTGACGAAGTTGATTGCCGAGCGCTTCGAAGATCTGGATTATTTGTATGACATCGGTGAAATTTCAATCAATATTTCCGGTTGTGTCAATGCTTGCGGGCAGCACCATATCGGCAATATCGGGATAACCGGCGTGGAAAAGAAAGATCACGACGAATGGTATCAAGTATCGATCGGCGGATCGGAGGGCAACGACAGTTCCATTGGTAAGATTCTCGGTCCGTCATTTACCTTTTATCAAGTTCCGGAAGTGATTGAACGCTTGATCCAAGTGTATCAGCGCGAGCGCATCGACGGGGAGCGCTTTATTGACACGGTGCGCCGCATCGGCCATGCGCCTTTCAAAGACCATGTGTATGCATCGGAATTTATCGCGCAGGAAGAAGTGACGGATCCGCATGCCGTGGTACCCGCGCAATATGATATTCCCTACTATTCACCGAGGTTCTAATGGGCGCGATCATTAAAAATAAAACCATCGTGACGGATGATTGGGCCGTATTGCGGCTGGAAGCGGATCAAACGCCCGAGGATGTTGCCGTTGCACCGGGAAAGATCATCGTTCCTTTAAAAGTCTGGCAAGCGCAACGCGAAACATTGCAACAACGCCCGGAAATCGGGGTATGGTTGGCCAGTGACGAACGCCCCGAGGAATTGAAGGACGACATTCAAAAATTCTCGGTAATTGCAGTCGATTTCCCTAAATTTTCCGATGGGCGCGGTTATTCGATTGCTTACAACTTGCGCGCCCGTCTGGGTTATAGCGGAGAATTACGCGCCATCGGTGATGTATTGCGCGATCAGTTGTTTTACATGCGGCGTGTCGGTTTTGATGCTTTTGCAACACGCCCGGATCGAAGCATTGAAGAGGCATTGAAAGGGTTGAGTGATTTTTCCGAGGTTTATCAAACGGCTATCGATCAGAAATTGCCATTGTTCCGGCGTGTGAATCGTCAGGGTAATCCGGCTGCGGACAAAGTGAATGACTGAATTACAGGAAAAAATTGATCAGGTTGTGGCAGTTTTGACTGAAACCATCACTGATTTTGCTCCCGTTACGTTTGCCAATAGTTTGGGCGCGGAAGACATGGTGTTAACCGATATCATTGAACGTTTTCAACTGGATATCGAAATGTTCAGTCTGGATACCGGCCGTTTGCCGCAAGAAACCTACGACTTGATGCAAACTGTGAGAAATAAATACAAAAAGCCGCTACGTATTTTTTTTCCGAATGTCAAACAAGTTGAATCCTATGTTGCGGAGCATGGCGTTAACGGCTTTTATGAAAGTATCGAATTGCGCAAAGCATGCTGTCATATGCGTAAAGTCGAGCCATTGCGGCGCGCCTTGCAAGGTAAGCGCGCCTGGGTAACAGGAATTCGCCGTGAGCAAGCGGCTACCCGGATCGGTTTGAAGGTTTCGGCTTATGATATGGATAACCGCATGCAAAAGGTAAACCCGTTGCTGGAATGGTCCAATGCGGAGGTCTGGCAATATCTCAAACACTTTGAAGTACCGTATAACGCGCTGCATGATAAGTTCTATCCCAGTATCGGTTGTGCGCCGTGTACACGCTCAGTCACGCCTGGCGAAGATATCCGTTCCGGGCGGTGGTGGTGGGAAGCGCCGGAAACTAAGGAGTGCGGACTGCATACCGGGAAAGTCATTCCATTAAAATAATCGGATTGGATTGTGGTAAACCTTTGCTGCAATCGAATCAGAAATGAGCCATTTTTATCAGTTGAGAGAAAAAATAATGAGTCATCACACATTTACCCATCTTGACGCGTTGGAAAGCGAAGCGATTCATATCATGCGTGAAGTGGCGGCAGAGTGTGCCAATCCGGTACTGCTGTTTTCCGGCGGTAAGGATTCGATCGTGTTGTTAAGACTGGCAGAAAAAGCGTTTCGCCCCGGCCGCTTTCCTTTTCCGCTCATGCATATCGATACCGAGCACAATTTTCCCGAGGTTATCGAGTTTCGCGATTATCGCGCGAAGCAATTGGGTGAACGCTTGATCGTGCGCAGTATGGAAGATTCGATCAAGAAGGGGCGTGTGGTATTGCGTTCGGAAACACAGAGCCGGAATGCGTTTCAATCGGTCACGCTGCTGGATGCCATTGCTGAATTCAAATTTGATGCGTGCATCGGCGGCGCGCGCCGGGATGAAGAAAAAGCGCGCGCGAAAGAGCGGATTTTTTCTTTCCGGGATGAATTTGGGCAGTGGGATCCAAAAAATCAGCGCCCGGAATTATGGGACATTTATAACACCCGCACGCATCCGGGCGAAAATATCCGGGTTTTTCCCATCAGTAATTGGACGGAACTGGATGTTTGGGAATATATTGCGCGTGAAAAACTGGAAGTCCCGAGTATTTATTTTGCGCATAAACGCGATGTCATCCGGCGCGATGCCGGGATACTCCCCGTATCCCATTTGGTGCAACCTCAGGCAGGCGAGCAAGCGGAAAAAATCATGGTGCGGTTCCGTACCGTGGGCGATATGAGCTGTACTTGTCCGGTGGAATCGGAAGCGGCTACCGTGGACGAGATTATCGCCGAGACCGCAATGACCCGGATTACTGAGCGCGGTGCTACGCGGATGGACGATCAAACATCGGAAGCGTCGATGGAATTGCGCAAAAAAGAAGGATATTTCTAGTATTGTTGCAGTAACGGAAACCGATGACCGGCCTGCGGCCAATCAATTCAATACTTTAATACTTAACAAATCGAACGGCTTGTTTGAAATTTAATATTACGCGCTACGATTTTCCGAAGGAAACCTAAATGTCGATCATTGAAAAAATATCGCTTGATCAAACCGAATTACTACGCTTTATCACGGCCGGTAGTGTTGATGATGGCAAAAGCACCCTAATCGGCCGTCTGCTGCACGACTCAAAATCTATTTTTGAAGACCAATTGACATCCATTACCAATACCACGCGCAAACGCGGTTTGCAGGGTGTTGATTTATCCCTGTTGACCGATGGCTTGCAAGCCGAGCGCGAGCAAGGGATTACGATTGACGTGGCTTATCGTTATTTTGCGACACCGAAGCGGAAATTTATCATTGCGGATACGCCGGGCCATGAGCAGTACACGCGTAACATGGTAACGGGAGCATCCACCGCCAATCTGGCGGTCATTCTGATCGACGCGCGTAAGGGCGTGCTGACGCAATCACGCCGCCACGCATACCTGGCAAGTTTAGTGGGTATTCCGCATTTGGTGGTCGCCGTCAATAAAATGGATTTGGTCGATTATTCGCAAGCGGTTTTTGAAAAAATATGCGAGGATTTTTCGGCTTTTGCGGTGAATCTCAACTTGCGGAATATTAATTACATTCCGATGTCGGCGCTCAACGGCGATATGGTGGTTGAGCGTGGCGATCATCTCGATTGGTATCAAGGCACGACACTCATGGATTTGCTGGAAACCGTATCGATCGAGGATGACATCAATCGTGATGATTTCCGGTTTCCGGTTCAGTGGGTATGCCGGCCGCAAACCAAGGAATTGCATGATTTTCGCGGTTACATGGGGCGCATTGAATCGGGTTCGATCCGTACCGGCGACTCAGTCACCGTATTGCCGTCGGGGTTGACATCTCGCATTAAAGAGATTCTCAAATATGAAGGTCCTGTCGATGAAGCATTCGCGCCTCAGTCAATTACGCTGACTATCGAAGATCATTTGGATATTTCACGCGGTGATTTGTTGGTCAAATCCAGTGACGCGCCTCAAGTTACCAAAGAATTCAATGCCATGCTCTGCTGGCTTTCCGAACAGCCGCTGGATACCGCGCGCAAGTACTTGATCAAACAGACGACACGCATTGTGAAAACGGTGATCAGCAGAATTGATTATCGCGTCGATGTCAATACCATGGATCGTGAGACGGTGAGCTCACTGAAAATGAACGACATCGCGCATGTCGGGATAAAAGTGCAACTGCCGCTGGTTTGCGATGATTACGCGCGAAACCACGCAACGGGCAGTTTTATCATTATTGATGAAAGCAGCAACAATACCGTTGCAGCCGGTATGATTTCAGCTCCTGGTAATTAAGATCTCATTGGCCATGCAGAGCCTTGTTGCATCCTTTGTATGCAGCGGTTTTCGAGGTTTTTCAGCGGTATTGCGATGCGTTTTTGAGTGGCGTGGCAAGCGTCAATTTTATACCAGGCAGGAGCATTTTTTAGCAGAATGTTTACTGGAATTATATGAGTTACAGGAATTGACCGGAGAATATGCAGCAGAGGTTAAAAGGCTTTAATATCCTGGTTGTGGAGGATAATGAGCTAAATCAGCAGGTTGCAAAATGGCTTCTGGAATATAACGGCGCGGCGGTTGTGATAGCGAATCATGGCCAAGAAGCGTTAGATATATTGGAAGCGGAAGCATTTGATTGTGTGTTGATGGATATTCAAATGCCGGTTCTGGATGGCTTGGAAGCAACGCGTCTGATTCGTGCTAATCCGCAATGGTCCGGTCTGATTATTATTGCGATGACAGCGAATGCCGATGAGCATCATAAAGAATTATGCCATGTTGCCGGGATGAACGATTTCTTAGCAAAGCCGATCGATCCCGATTTACTGGTCGATGTTCTTTTGAAATGGTTGTTACCGGGAAGCGACGATTAATTGGGGATCGCATTTTTTGTTATTGCAGCGCAGCAATTTCGCGTAGGATGCGCCGAGGAATTATGCAACTCGTGCAATCGGGTTGTCGCATAAAAGATTGGGCAGGAATTGCGGGTTAAATTTCAACACTGATAATGAGAAGCAGATGGCGATAGCGGGATTTTGTGAAAAACCGGGAACATTACAAGGCAATTGTTTGCAATGCCTATGACCGGTTTTTCAGGTGAAGTGAGGATAATAACGATTAAAAATTGGATTAATGACAAACATGGATGCAACGTTGCACACACAACAGGGAACAGCAGCTTCTTTGAATTTTAACTTTGGTTTTGCGATTTCCGATTTGTACCGGCGTAACGGTCTGGCAAAATTGGATCAAATTTTTCTGGATTTTTTGCGTACCGGTGACGAAACGCTGTGCCAGCGGCTTGAATCTGCGCGCGCGCGTCCCGATGAATTATTGCCGAAAGACGAATCGGCTTTATTGATCGATATCGCACCTTGGCTGGAAGATTTTATTGCCCGGCTGTTCAATATCGAAAATGACGTTCAGCAGCTCGCCGCAAAACATCACGAGCTTGCTCCGCTGTATTTCTGCAAACGGCAGTTTGTGCAGCGCCGCGCCAAAGGAAAAGTCAGCGATGATGAATTGACAACCATTGATGGCATCGCTTTGGAAAAAGAATTGGCGGCGGAATTCGGTGAGCCCTTCTCAGAGCTGGTTTTTGCAACCAAAGTCGCGCAATGGATGGATGCGGAAGCTGACAATGAATCGCGTTTGAACAAGGCATTGCACTATGCCGCTTGGGCATTGAGAACGCCTGAAGGGCAACAGCATACGCGGCAAGGTATATTATTCAAGTCCCCCGCGAAGC
The DNA here is from genome assembly GCA_019745325.1 of Nitrosomonas sp. Taxonomy (GTDB): domain Bacteria; phylum Pseudomonadota; class Gammaproteobacteria; order Burkholderiales; family Nitrosomonadaceae; genus Nitrosomonas. The sequence continues at coordinate 246,366 of JAIETK010000001.1, forward strand.
TGGATTTCCAGCATCTGCTATCGTTGGAGACGGATGATTCCGCGGGTTACCCGGTGCATCGTTTAAGCCATGTGCGCGAACGTAATGGCTTTGCATTGACCGATGCGGGAACGGATTTGATGGGGGCGCTGGATGAAGCCAATTATTGCATCTGGTGCCATGAACAAGGCAAGGATTCTTGTTCGAAAGGCTTCAAACAAAAACCCAAATCGCCGGATGAACCCGTTGCTTTCAAACGCAGCGAACTGGGCGCTTTACTCGCCGGATGTCCCCTGGAAGAACGTATTTCCGAGTTTCATAAACTGAAGACGCAAGGCGTGGCTGTCGGTAGTCTTGCGATGATTGTGCTGGACAATCCGATGTGCGCCGGCACTGGTCATCGAATCTGTAACGACTGCATGAAATCCTGCATTTATCAGAAGCAGGAACCTGTGGATATTCCGCAAGCGGAAACACGGACGCTCAAAGATGTGCTGGCGTTGCCCTGGGGTTTTGAAATTTACAGCTTGCTGACACGATGGAATCCTTTGAATTTGCGCCGCCCCGTACCGAAGCCTGCCTCCGGTCGTAAAGTACTGGTTGTGGGCATGGGACCGGCCGGATATACGCTGGCGCACCACTTGATGAACGAAGGGCATACCGTGGTTGGAATTGACGGTCTTAAAATTGAGCCGTTACCGGCGGACATCTCCGGCGTGGATCAACAGGGCCAAAGGGTGCCGTTTAAAGCGATTCAACATGCCAGCACGCTTGAAGAAGATCTGGATCAGCGCATAGCGGGCGGTTTCGGAGGCGTGGCTGAATATGGCATTACGGTGCGCTGGAACAAGAATTTCTTGAAATTGATCCGCTTGCTGCTTGAGCGTAGAGAAGAATTCGCTTTGTTCGGCGGCGTCCGTTTTGGCGGCACTTTGACAACCGATGATGCTTTTGCCATGGGTTTTGATCACGTTGCTTTAGCGGCCGGCGCTGGAAAGCCGACCGTGCTGGATTTGCCGAACGGATTGGCTCGAGGTGTGCGGGCGGCATCCGATTTTCTGATGGCTTTGCAGTTAACGGGCGCCGCACAGAGCGATTCGATTGCGAACATGCAGTTGCGCTTGCCGGTTGTTGTGATTGGCGGAGGTTTAACGGCAATTGATACCGCGACGGAGGCGCTGGCTTATTACCCGGTGCAGGTTGAGAAATTCTTGCAGCGCTATGAAATTCTGTCGGCGGTGCAAGGCGAGGCGGCAATTCGCGAATTATGGGACGAGGAAGAAAAAGCAATCGCCGATGAATTTCTGGCGCACGCGCGCGCGATCCGTGTAGAGCGGCAGGCGGCCGAACAGGAACAGCGTCCGGCGCGCATTGTTCAATTGTTGCAATCGTGGGGCGGTGCAACTCTGGCTTACCGCAAACGTATGATTGACAGCCCGTCTTATACGTTGAATCACGAGGAAGTGGAAAAAGCATTGGAGGAAGGTATCTGGTTTGCTGAAGGTATGACGCCTGTGCGTGTGGATGTCGATGCGTGGGGTCATGCGCAATCGGTGCAATTTGCAGTGCAGAAATGCGACGACAGCGGGCAATGGCAGGATGCCGGTAAAGTGCAACTGCCTGTGCGGGCATTGCTGGTTGCCGCGGGCACGCAACCTAACACGGTACTGGCGCGAGAAGATGAAAAATTATTCAAACTGGATGGCCGCTATTTTGCGGCGTGCGACGAAGAAGGCAATCCGGCGAAACCGGCTTACGGCAATCCCAAACCTGAGGTGCCGATTGTGCTGATGAGCCGGTACAGAGACACGCAGGATGGTCGTTTTATCAGTTTCTTCGGTGATTTGCATCCTTCGTATTCGGGAAATGTCGTGAAGGCGATGTCGAGTGCGAAACAGGGTTATCCGGTCGTCAATCGCGTGCTGGAGCGTGTCAAACCGGCATCCGCTCAATCGGCGGAACAATTCTTTTCACAGTTGAATAACCGGTTGCGCGCAACGATTCATAAAGTGGAAAGACTGACTCCGAATATTATCGAAGTGGTGGTACATGCGCCAATGGCGGCGGAGCATTTTCAGCCGGGGCAATTCTATCGTTTCCAGAATTTTTCAACATTGGCGCCGGTTGCCAAAGACACCCGATTGGCGATGGAAGGACTTGCGTTAACCGGCGCTTCGGTCGATGTTGAGCGCGGTTTGGTTTCACTCATTGTATTGGAAATGGGAGGGTCGTCCAATCTCTGCGCATTGGTGAAACCGGGGGAGCCGGTTGTGCTCATGGGGCCTACCGGGACGCCGACTGAAATTCCGGAGAATGGAACGGTGGTACTGGTTGGCGGCGGGCTTGGTAATGCGGTGCTTTTTTCTATCGGTGCCGCGGCACGCGCAGCCGGGTCGAAAGTGTTGTACTTTGCGGGTTATAAAAAATTGATTGATCGATATAAAGTCGCAGAAATTGAAGCGGCGGCGGATATCGTAGTATGGTGCTGCGACGAATCACCGGGTTTTACCGTTACCCGCCCGCAAGATAAAAGCTATGTAGGCAATATTGTGCAAGCCATGGAAGCATACGCCAGCGGAAAGTTAGGCGAGCAGCCGGTGGCATTGGCCGAAGCCGATCATATCATCGCAATTGGCTCGGATCGCATGATGGCCGCTGTCGGAGTTGCCCGCCATCATCAGTTAAAGCCGTATTTGAAGGCGGATCATTTTGCGATTGGCTCAATCAATTCGCCAATGCAATGCATGATGAAAGAGGTATGCGCGCAGTGTTTGCAGCCGCACCAGGATCCCGAAACCGGAAAAATTACCTACGTCTTTTCGTGTTTCAATCAAGATCAGCCATTGGACCAAGTAGATTTTCCAGGATTGGCGACACGTTTGCGCCAGAATACGGTGCAGGAAAAATTGACAAGCCGCTGGATTGATCGATGCTTAAAAACCGGAGTATAAATTCAAGTGACAGGTAAGGAAAAGGCGATGCCGGATGAACAGTTGCCTGTGGATATTGCGGTAATGCGCCAGATGTTTCATGACAATGACACGTTGGTTTCAAAATTTGCGCTTAAATTTATTGAAGTGGCCGATAGCACGTTGTCAGAGATGAAGTTGGCGCAGACCGCAAAAGATTTACCCGCTCTTGGACGTTTGGGGCATAAGCTCAAATCATCAGCTAGAACCATCGGCGCATCGAGTTTTGCAGAGCTCTGCGAAGCGCTCGAAAAAGCAGGTCTGGATAATAACTGGGATGAAGCAGAGTTGTTGTTGGCTAAAATTCCACCCTTATTAGACCGGATTATCCAGCAATTCAGGAATGAGTTTGGTGAATTTTCTTAATAGAATTGAAAATAGCCACAAAATCAAGCCATACCAAAGTTTTTCCGGATCCAATTAATGCATTGCGCATAAATTGATTTATAATCCGCAATTCATTAAAAAATGAACACAATATAGTTATTTTTTGCGAGCAGGTTGGAAAGAATAGGGAGATGATCAATGCAAATAGGCATACCAGCAGAAATTCGCGGTGGTGAAACGCGCGTAGCGGCGACACCGGAGACCGTGAAAAAATTTACTGCCAAGGGTGTTCATAAGGTATCGGTACAGTCTGGTGCCGGCGCGGGTGCCAGCATACCGGATTCGGCATATCAGGAAGCGGGTGCGACGATTGTTACGGATGTTGCTGAATTATACGCGCAATCGCAAATTGTACTTAAAGTTAGAGGCCCGGAAGCTGCTGAATTGGCAATGATGCGTAAAGATGCGGTTTTGATAGGTTTGTTAGCGCCCCACCAGAAAGAGGGTGTAGAGGCTTTGGCTCAGTATGGATTGACGGCGTTTGCGATGGAGAAATTGCCGCGTATTTCCCGCGCGCAGAGTATGGATGTGCTGTCATCACAAGCGAATATTGCAGGTTATAAAGCCGTCATCATGGCGGCAAACATATACCAAAAATTCTTTCCGATGCTGATGACTGCCGCAGGAACCGTAAAAGCCGCCCGGGTTTTGATTTTGGGAGCGGGCGTTGCAGGCTTGCAAGCGATTGCTACTGCGAAAAGGTTAGGTGCCGTGGTCGAAGCTTTCGATGTAAGACCTGCCGTAAAGGAACAGGTTGAAAGTTTGGGTGCAAAGTTTGTAGAAGTGCCGCTCAGCGATGAGGAAAAAGCAAAAGCCGAAACCGCCGGCGGGTATGCAACGGAAATGTCCGAGGATTACAAACGCCGCCAAGGCGAGCTGGTTCATGAACGAGCGGCTGCGGCAGACGTTATCATCACAACTGCTTTGATTCCGGGCCGCCCAGCTCCGGTATTGCTTAAAGAAGAAACTGTAAAAGCCATGAAACCAGGGTCGGTAATTGTCGATATGGCGGTTGAGGCGGGCGGTAATTGTCCATTGTCTGAATTAAACCAGACGGTTATTAAGCATGGTGTGCATTTGATCGGCATTGCGAATCTTCCCGGACTGGTGGCAGCGGATGCAAGTTCATTGTACGCACGGAATTTGATGAATTTTCTTAACTTAATGCTCGATCCGGAAAGTGGTGCCCTCAAAATCGACCGTGAGGATGAAATCATTGCTGGAACAATGCTTTGTACGGGTGGAGCAGTTGCTGGTTAATTTATTAACTTTATTTGTTTCATTGCGATCGATCAGTAAACGAATTATTAAGGAGTCAATATGATTGGTGACGTTGATCCAGTTATTATCAATCTAACGGTTTTTGTGCTGGCAGTTTTTGTTGGTTATCATGTGGTTTGGAACGTTACGCCAGCATTGCATACCCCACTAATGTCCGTGACCAACGCGATTTCAGGGATTATTCTTGTCGGCGCGATGTTGGCAGCGGGGCCGGCAGAAACCGATTGGGGCGTCTGGTTAGGCGCTGCTGCAGTGATGCTGGCTGCGATTAATGTATTTGGTGGATTTCTGGTGAGTCAACGAATGCTGGAAATGTTCAAGAAAAAAGATAAAAAAGGAAGCGCATAAATGTCAGCAAATATGGTAGCACTTGCATATTTAGTGGCTTCGGTGTTTTTTATACTGGCACTAAAAGGTTTAAGCTCACCTGAATCTGCCCGTCGTGGAAACTTATTCGGTATCGTTGGTATGGCGATTGCAGTTGCCACAACCTTAACGCTTACCCAGAATTGGCTATTGATCCTTGCTTGCATAGCAGTCGGCGGCATTATTGGTGCGATTGTAGCGCAGCGTGTGCAAATGACCGCAATGCCCGAACTCGTTGCATTCATGCATTCACTAGTGGGTTTAGCGGCGGTCTTCATTGCGATTGCGGCGGTAAATAACCCGGTTTCGTTCGGTTTGCCGGAGGTACTGCCTGCAGGAAGTAAGCTGGAGTTATTTCTGGGCACATTTATCGGTGCCATGACCTGGTCCGGTTCTGTGATTGCGTTCCTGAAACTTTCCGGACGGATGAGCGGCACACCGATTGTATTTGGCGGACAACATGCGCTCAATTTGGTTTTAGCGCTGGTGATGGTCGGATTCGGTCTGTGGTTTTTCTTTAGCGATACCACCAACTGGACGGCCTTTATCGCGATGACAGCGATCGCATTTATACTGGGCTTCCTGATTATCATCCCGATCGGCGGCGCCGACATGCCGGTGGTAATTTCAATGTTGAATTCTTATTCCGGCTGGGCTGCGGCAGGTATCGGTTTCTCGCTGGGTAATCCCATGCTGATCATTGCCGGATCGCTGGTTGGCAGTTCGGGTGCGATTCTGTCTTACATCATGTGTAAAGCAATGAATCGACCGTTCCTGTCGGTGATATTGGGTGGATTCGGAAGCGATGGCGGCACGGCTGCCGCTGATAGCGGTGTGCAGAAAACTTACCGTAGCGGTAGCGCCGATGATGCAGCGTTCCTGATGGGCAATGCGGATAGTGTGATCATTGTTCCAGGTTATGGCTTAGCAGTTGCACGTGCGCAGCATGCCGTCAAGGAACTGGCCGAGAAATTACATGCGAAAGGCGTTAATGTCCGTTTTGCTATACATCCGGTTGCAGGCCGTATGCCTGGCCACATGAACGTGCTGCTCGCTGAAGCCGAAATTCCGTATGAGCAAGTTCAGGAAATGGAAGAGATCAATAGCGATTTTTCTAATACCGACGTCGTGCTGGTTTTGGGTGCCAACGATGTGGTTAATCCGGCTGCGAATGTGCCTGGAAGCCCTATTTATGGCATGCCTATTTTGGATGCGCATAAAGCTCGTACAGTCATGGTTGTTAAAAGAAGTATGGCTGTCGGCTATGCTGGTCTAGATAATGATTTGTTTTATATGGACAAGACAATGATGATTTTTGGTGACGCGAAGAAAGTCGTAGAAAGTATGGTTAAGGCCTTGTAAGAAAATATTTTTCGAATTACAGCCACGATACAAGGGGTGATTATTCTTTTGGGAATATCACCCTTTTTCATTTTTTTGATCAAGTTCTGCGAACGGATACGGTTTACCGATACCGAATCCTTGTCCATAATCAATGCCTATTTCCTGAAGCTTTGCAATAATCTCGTCGGATTCGACCAATTCGGCGATTGTTTTGATATTGGTTGTGTGAGCAAAGCTATTGATAGCCTGCACTTTGGCTAAGTCATCTTCGTCGCGCAAAATATTGCAAATTAAACTCCCATCAATTTTTAAATAATCAACCTTGAATTTACTCAGTAATTCGGATATTTCTGAATCATCGTTGACGCTGCATAGCGATACCAGACAGCCGATATTTCGGACTTTTTGAGTAAAATTAACGGTATTGGTTACATCCGATTCAGCATCAGAAGCTTCGATTTCAAAACAAATATTGGTGGACGAAGTTTTTGTTTTGTTTATCCGATCTTGGATAAAGTCGGGAAAAGTCTTATCGCTCAAGGTGTCTTTTGCCACATTTATATAAAAAACCCAATCGGAATTTGGATGTGCCGAAAGCCATTGGAGAATGTGATTTATTATCCATCGATCCAGCCTCGGCATCATTTTAAATTGATCGACCAAAGGCAAGAACGAGCCGGCTGGCATCAGATTACTCTCTTCTTCGTGCATGCGTATCAAAATCTCATAGTGTGACGAAGCGGCGGAAGAATTAATCGGAGCTATTTTCTGGCAATAAAGATTAAACTCTCCACCTTCGATTGCTTGCGCAATGCGTGCGGCCGAAATCCCTGAGTTTGCTGCATGCGTATCAATTTGTTGAATACTGGTGTTGTCTTTTGTGGCCTTTTCAGGGGATTCACTAGGTTTTATTGACACTTTATCACTCGAGGTTTCAGCTTTACTCTTAGGAGATATCCGGCTTTTTTCCTGGGCACGCGGTGTATGTAACGTATAAAACCCGATCGTTTTTCCCTTATTATCCAGGTGTGGGAGATATTGTTCCGTGAATATGTATGGGAATCCTTTAGTTGATTTAAGGATACGCTCATTATGAATCGTTTTTCCTGCCAGAATTTCTTTAGAACGATTAATGATAGCGGAAGAAAATTCCTCGCCAGAAAATTCCTTTAATAGCTTACCGTCAATTTGATCGGCGGTGAGACCAAACCATCGACGGAAGATACGGTTGTGATAGCGGCAACGGAACTCAGTGTTGAAATAAGCTAGCATTACCGGGATATTTTCATCAATGAATTGCGATTTTATTTTATTTTCAGAAGCGGTTTTTTCTGCCCACAATCGATGTTTTATTTCATTTCCGAGCCTTTCTTTACTGATTTGGAGTTGGCTGGAATAATCTGTGATATTTTTTTCTGCACGTGATATTTGAACGATGGTAACTAGGATTGCCATTAACAAGAGAAGCCATAATGCTGCCGATCCATGAAATGACAAATCGAATTCTGCCGAGAAAAATGAATTTATTGCAAGAATGATTGCGGGTATAAGCGCTAACGAGATCGCAAGATAGGGTTTAATCTTAATGGCTGGATTGGTCTTTTGCACTGTAATTCCTTCTATAAAATAACTATTCTCATTGACTTATCAAGTAATTAAGAAATTCGATCATCAGTGTCGCCAAATTATTATGCACGCTAATGTTTCTGGCTATGTGCCGTGAGCGGCCGGTTTAGGCGCCAGAATTTCCACAGATCAACGGGTTGAATAGTAAAATTCAAAGTGCCGGTTTCATTTAATGCTGTAATGGCTAATTGACTAATTTTTCCCTCTTTCAATGCGCTGTAGATAGGTGAGAACCAATGCTGCTCAAGTGTTCTGAGTGTTTCCCGCCAATCGTAGCCATTACGATATTTCGCTTTGGATTGCAATGCATCCAGAACTATCAATTGGGTACCGGCAGACTGTGTTTGTATCCATTCATGGATATTTCCGGGGAGCTCAGAACTATTGATTCGAGCAGCTAAGGCGAGTGCGCGCGGTAAGTCATGGTTGCTAAGAATATGTGTAAAAGCGGATCTGATCGACTGCGGCATTTGTCCGCCACCCCAGAACCAAACACTATTGATGGTCAATTCTCCCCGGGATTCTCGCGCTTGATTGACCGGATGGTCATGCAACAACATTTGAATTTCGTTAAATAATTTGTGCCAACGGATGCTATCGCTGCCAGAAGGTAAGTAACTATTGATATTTCTGCACGTTACTTGATCAAGGGTATATGTATGCATATCGGGGGTGCTAGTCATTCGCACATACCAGCGATCAGAACGAAATGGCATGATTGAGAAATCCTGATCCGCAACACTATGATTAATACTATCGGCTATTTCTTCAGCTTCCTGCTGCGAGATTTGAAAAGCTTGGCTATCGGCTAACATAATATGATTTTGCTCAATCCTTAGGTGAACAGGATCGGCACGTAACCAGAAATCTTTATTGGATTTGGTCAAATCAGGGGCATCCCGGTGCAACATAAGTGGTGCGATAGGCCAATTGTGCTGTTGCTCGGGTATATTGAATTGCTTGCAAAGCCAAGATTCCATAGTTTCAGCCGGCTCAGCCACGCGATGGCTTTTAGAGAGCAATCTCGACAAATTGGGAGCGGGCAAGCTCTGATAAATTTCAGGCTGCAACCTATCAGGCCAGAATAAATCCGGGATCAGTAAATGTAATTTCATCGTTCGAAAAACGCTTTTGGAATCGTTGCTTTCATGCCGCTTTGCACCACAGGTTATTTCCTATGCGCAAAGCTTATGGAATCAGTAAGAATATTATTGCAGACTTGGCGCTTGTGACAATGGTTCCGCTTCACCATCAGACAGCATAAAGACGCGGTCGGCAGCGTTAATAACCGCCGGTTGGTGCGATACTGCAATAATCGTTAAATTCTTGGCCAGATTCTGCAATGTCTCACAAATCGTTTGTTCGCTTTCAGGATCCAATGCGCTGGTAGGCTCGTCCAGAATCAGGAATGACGGTCTGTGCGCCAATGCGCGTGCGATGGCGATGCGTTGGCGTTGCCCGCCGGAAAGTAGTCCGCCGCGCTCGCCGACAATCGTCTGTAATCCTTCCGGTAACATGCTGACAAAATCCCATGCGCCAGCTTGACGCAGCGCCCGTTCCGCATCGGCAGCCGTTAAGGCGGGTTCTCCGACGAGGATATTATTCATCACGGTATCGTGCAGCAAAATGGTATCTTGTGAAACATAGCCGATCATGTGGCGCCATTGCCGCAAATTGATATCGTGCAAAGGAACGTTATCAATCCGGATCTCGCCGGATTGCGGTTCGGTCAAGCCGCACAACAAATCCAGCAATGTGCTTTTTCCGGTACCCGAGGGACCCATGACGGCGGTAAACGAATTGACCGGTATTTCGATGTTTAAGTCGTGAAATATGACTTTTTGTCCATAATTGAACTTGACATGTTGAAGGGAGATGCCCTGATATAACGTCGGCTGAATCACGCCGGTTGTTCTTTCGGCTGCCTTACGCGCTTCTTCGGCAGCTTTTCTCAAAGCCCAGTATGCGCTTTCTTGTGCCGCAAGCTGTTGATGGCGGCGTTGTGTTTTATTGAGCAATCCCAATATGCGCGTCAGTAAAAAAACCATCAGCATCACTTCCGGTAAAGACAATTCCCACACTACCAAGGCGATGTATAAGCCACTCGCTGTTAATGCAGCCAAGATCGGCTCCTGGAGCGCAGTTAAAGCAGCTCTATTCATCACTTCACGGCGCGTGGCTTTTTCCAGGTGCTGGGTCTGCTCGTGCAATATGGCATCCGCAACATTGTCTCTTGCCATGGCTTTCAGTGATTTTACCGAACCCAGCACATCGGACAGATAAGTCAGCAAATCACGTAATAATCGGGTTTGTTTGTTACCGGCACGGCGGGTAGCGCTGACTAACCGGTTCAACACAATCAATAAAAATAAGCCGATTACTAAAGATGCCAGGGTGGCTTCCCATGAAATGAATAATGCCACGACGGCGTATACCAGCACTTGAATGGCGAGCGCCAAGACATTGACGCTGTGTTCGAAGCCGTTGGCCGCCCGGTAAGCCTCGGTTGCTACCGAGTTGGCGAGTGAACCGACGGGCTGGCGTAAGTAATATTGCCATCGGCTGGCGAGTAAAGCCTCGATCAGGTCAAGCCGCAAAGCGGTGGCGACATGTGCCACGGTATATCCGACCTGGCGGTTCGCTAACAGCAATACCAGTCCTTTAAAAAACATACCGCCGACAATAATGATTAGAATCGTATCCAGAGCCGGCTCAATTCCAATATCCTGGAGTGTTTTCTCCATAAACTTGCCGATGCCGGAATCACTGCTACTGCCTGAATCACCGACGGCAATCGATATTAAAGGTAATAACGCGGTCAAGCTCAAGCCTTCAGCGATGCCGGCAATCAATAATGCCGCCAGCACAAAAATACTGCGCCGGGGAAAAACCATAATGTACGTGAACAATGTTCGCATAGAGCGGTATTACATTTATGAAGGTATTTGATTGATATTATATTTACGACTCGGAGACATTACATAAAACACCGTCAATGAGTTGTAAGATTCGTTGAGCGCGATTGGCCAAGCGTTGATCGTGCGTCACGATAATCAAACTGGCGCTGATTTTATGATTTAATTCCAGCATCAGATCAAAAACTTTCTCTGCAGTCTGCCGATCTAAATTTCCGGTTGGCTCATCGGCCAGGATGCAAGCCGGGTGTGTTACCAATGCGCGTGCAACGGCTGCACGTTGACGTTCACCGCCCGATAATTCACCAGGGGTATGCGTAAAGCGATGACCTAAACCAACCAGTTTCAACATATCGGCCGCGCGATCATAGGCCTCCTCGGAGGTTAAGCGGCGGATTAGCAAAGGCATGGCGACATTTTCCAGTGCGCTGAATTCCGGCAGCAAATGATGAAATTGATAGATAAAACCAAGCGAATGGTTTCGTAACCTGCAACGTTCCTCTTCACTAATTTTAGCGATGTCATGATCAAGGATTCTAATATCTCCGCTCGTAGGCGCGTCCAATCCGCCCAGTACATGCAGCAAGGTGCTCTTGCCGGAACCGGAAGCACCCACAATAGCGAGCATTTCGCCTTTCAGTAAATCCAGGTTGACCGCTTTGAGCACCGGTACCGTCGAATCGCCTTGTGAAAACTGTTTGGTCAGATTGCGGCAAGCAATGACGGTATCACTCATAACGCAGCGCCTCCGCCGGATTAACTTTGGAAGCCCGGTAGCTGGGGTAAATGGTTGCCAGCAGACTCAAGATAAACGAAGTGACGGCAACGGTGGTGATATCCGCCATCTGCGGATCGGTTGGGATCTTGCTGATGTAATAAATTTCACGCGACAGGAATTGCACGTTGAACAGGCTTTCAATGAATGCCACCACTTCGCCGACGTTGTAGGCCAGCAGCATGCCGCCGGCGACGCCGAGCACGGTACCGAAGACACCGATAAATGTACCTTGAACGATGAATATTTTCATAATGCTGCGAGGACTGGCGCCCAGCGTTCTGAGAATCGCGATATCCGATTCCTTATCAGTGACCGCCATCACCAGTGTGGAAACAATATTGAATGCGGCAACCGCGATGATCAACGCCAGAATTAGCGATAACATGCGTTTCTCAATCTGGATGGCGCGGAAATAGTTTGCATGCTGTTTCGTCCAGTCGCTGATATAACTATCGATTGACAGCATCGCGGGTAATTCTTGCACTACCTTAGGCGCCAGAAACAAATCGGTTAATTTTAGGCGCACGCCGGACACATCATCGTTTTCCATGCGGTAGAGTTTTTGCGCATCGAACATGTGGATCAACACCAGACCGGAATCGTATTCGAAATGACCCACTTCAAAAATTCCGACGACGGTGAATTGTTTTAATCTTGGGAGAATACCGGCCGGTGTCACTTGCCCTTGCGGCGCCATCAATACAATCTTTTCGCCGACAAATGTGCCCATGGTGCGTGCCAGTTCCATGCCGATGATGATACCGAACTCTCCCGGCACCAAATCATCGAGTTTACCGCTGACCATCGTCTTGGAAAAATCAGCAACCTTATCCTCCATTGCAGGCAGGATTCCACGCACCAGAATGCCCTGCACCACTTGATTGTGCGATACCATGCCTTGAGCGCTGACAAAAGGCGCCGCTGCTTCTACCGCCGGATGCTGGATTGCTTCGTCCGCAATTTGCTGCCAATAGCGCACATTGCCCTGGTAACTGCCGATTTGAACATGCGACGCGACCCCTAAAATTCTGGCGCGAACTTCTTTCTGAAAACCATTCATTACCGACATGACGGTAATCAGCGCTGTCATTCCCAGCGTGATGCCCATCAAGGAAATTAATGAAATAAACGAGATGAAGTGATTACGTTTCTTCGCGCGCGTATAACGTAATCCAATGAACAGTTCGTAGGGGGACACGAATAAAATACCCGTAATTTAATTGGACAGCGCAGTTTGCCACATTTAGGCGTGCCCTCACAAATAATTAGGCGTTGTGGCGAAAAGATTCTGATTAGAAACCGCCTCGTACTTCATTGACCATTTCGGTCAATTTGGCGACATCGAGGATATGCAAATCGTGCCCCTGCCGCATAATCAACTTATCCCGGACCAGATTATTCAGCTCTCGCGATACCGCTTCACGGTGAGTGCTAACCAAATTCGCAATTTCAGTTTGTGTTGGCGCGGGAGAGATAATGGCAGTGTTTGCAGAAGTGACGTGATCCCTTGCGAGACGTAATAACTCCACCTGGATACGGTTGCGGACCGCCAAGGTGCTGTAATCATAAACGCGCTCGGTCAGGCGGCGCACCTGGCCCGTTAAGCGTTTAAGAATGGTTTCCGCAATCTGACGGTTGGAATAGATCAGGTCCTGGAAATCGGTTGCCGACATCGATGCCAGCAATACGCTGGTTCTTGCTTTGACAGTGGCTGAGCGCGGATGGCCGTCAATCGCTGTCAATTCACCGAACATTTCACCCGTCAGTAAATCGCACAAAATAACTTCTTGCCCCGATAGTCCGTGATACATCACGCGAATTTCACCTTGCACGATGAAAAAAGCGCTATTGGTATGATCATGATATCGTACGATCTCACTGCCCGCTTCGTAGCGATGCCACTGACAGGCATCGGCGATGATCTCAATGACTCCAGGTGCTAGATATTGAAATTCCTTGATTAGCGATAGCATCGCCGTAGCACGCTCAGGCGGTATATTCCGTGTCGTCATTGTATTACCCACCTTTCAGAGAAACGAATGTTGTCTGTTCATTCTAAACAACTCTGCGAATCGCTTAAAGAGGTAATGTGATGATATATCTTTGAAAAGAATGTTTAAGGCGAACTTAAGAGTGCTCTTTTTTAAGTGCAATTCAATCGGATTATTTTTCAATCTGGCTGATTTTATCGCTCAGATATTCGACTCTCACTTTGGCAATGCCGTGCAATCCGATCTTTTTCGCGGCACCGTGCGATAAGTCAATAATCCGGCCTTTTTTGAAAGGCCCCCGGTCATTGACGATGACATCCACATGGCGGCCGTTGTGTAAGTTGGTGACTCTGACCCGGGTAGGCAACGGCAGTGTTTTGTGGGCGGCGGTTAAACCATGCGGTACAAAACGGATTCCCATGGCAGTGCGATTGCCGGATTCCGAGCCATACCACGAAGCGTGGCCGATTTCTCGATAACCGGATGCAGTCCGTAATGGATAGTAGGTGACTCCTTTGACTTTATAGGGTCTGTTATAAGCTGCGTTAAGATTCGGCGCGCGATAATCCCGGGTATCAGGACCGGGCGATGAGCCGCCGGAAAACATCGAAGCGCAGCCGCTTACCAGCCCCGCTGTCAGTAACATCGTCACAATATGCTTGCGGTCGATTAGAAATTGCATAACGTTCAGAAACATTCATGGCTAAAACGCAATGATTATAACGTCAAGCCGTCATAGAGATCCAACAGTCGACCTTTTATTTGAGCGGCAGCACTTGAATCTGTTGCGCGCAAAACCATATTATGGATAACTTGGAATCCGGAATCGCAAATTAACCGTGAAATTTAAGCCGCAACAATCAGAGGAACCCTTATGACAAGCGATGATTCAATCAAGATCAATGGCGCGATCGTGCGTGACTATCCTTATGGCATGCTGCGCGAACCGACTTTTTCGGGTGTGCTATCTTTTATGCGGCGCAATTACACTAAAGACTTGAGCGGGGCGGAATTAGTGATCAGCGGTATTCCGTTCGATCTGGCGGTGACTTATCGTTCCGGCACTCGTTTCGGGCCGCAAGCAATTCGTTTGGCATCGGCGGAAGTGGCTTCTCTCAAACCTTACCCTTGGGGATTCGATCCATTTGAAAATCTGGCGGTGATCGATTACGGTGATTGCTATCTCGATGTGCATCATCCGATGACGATACACGAGGCGATCGCCGATCATGCCCGGCATATTTTGGGTTCCGGGGCGCGTATGTTGACATTCGGCGGCGATCACTATGTTACCTATCCGTTGCTCAAAGCGCATGCGGAGAAATTTGGAGAGCCGTTGGCATTAATCCATTTCGATGCCCACAGCGATACCTGGGCAGACGAATCGCCGAGTTCATTGAATCACGGTTCGATGTTTTATAAGGCTGTCCGGGATGGACTGATTGATCCCAAGCGTTCGGTACAAATTGGCATTCGTACTTGGAATGATGATTTCATGGGTATTCATATCCTCGATGCAACGTGGGTGCACCGGCACGGTACTGATGCGGTAATTGCCGAGATCGAACGGATTGTGGGTAATCGCGCAGCCTATTTGACCTTTGACATCGACTGTCTCGATCCGGCTTTCGCGCCCGGCACCGGCACGCCGGTTTGCGGTGGTCTCTCAACCGCGCAAGCACTTAGCATTATTCGCGGCCTGACTGCGATTAATCTTGCCGGTATGGATGTTGTCGAGGTGTCGCCGCCTTACGATCACAGTCAAATCACCGCGCTAGCGGCGGCGCATATCGGTTGCGATCTCATTTGCTTGCTGGCTAAGCGTAAGGCGGATGGTTTACTGTACTCGTGAGTGCGATTGTATAGACTGGCACATGCGCTGGTTTCTAAAAAACATAGCGCAGATTAATGCCGCCGCCCCAATCAGGGCTGCGCTCAGAGAAACCGCGTAACCCATAAATATTCAACCTGAAATGATCGGTTACCCGTTGTGACAGATAGAATGTTAAATCCCTGCTGTCCTCCAATCTGACCGGCGATTGTCCCATATTGTAGCTAGTGCCGAGCGTAACCGCAGGGGATAGCCGGTAACCGATGCCCGCACCACCGTACACCACGTTATGAAAAGTGATTCCGGATGGATTGCCCAGAATCCGGTATCCTAAGGTTGCGCTGAGTGTGAATTTGGAAATGGTTTTAAATAAATCACCCTGAATGGCATAGTCGACTTTGCCGGTGCCCATATTCTGGCTTTCACTGGCGGTCGGAATTTTCAGTCGCGCGGTGATATCAAAAATGATGCCGCTCGGTGCGTGATCGATAAGGTTGTAGCTGAATGCCGTGATGATGTCACCTAAGCCCGCGCGTGTCGAACTCGGCAAATCCGGTCCTCCCAGGGGAATGCCGCCTACAAGCCCGGATGCAGCTATTTTACCCAATCTGACCGGTGATGATACTTTGCCGAAGCTCTCATCATCGTCATCATCGCTCCCGCCGCCGGAACCTGAATCATCATCACTGTCATCGTCTCCGCCACCACCGGAACCTGAATCGTCATCGCTGTCATCGCCGCCACCGCCACTGGAACCTGAATCATCATCACTGTCATCGTCTCCGCCACCACCGGAACCTGAATCGTCATCGCTGTCATCGTCTCCGCCGCCACCGGAACCTGAATCATCGTCATCGCCGCCCCCTCCGGGGCCGGAATTGTTTCCACTTCGTCCAGGGTTTTCACCCGAGCAATTCTCAGTATTTTCATCGCAAACAACAATGCCGCCGCTGCTGCCCGGACTGGCTCCGGTGAAACCGCCGCCGATAATGGTTCCGCGGCCATCGATGCCGCCAATACCGGGCCCCAATATGTTTCCGGGGCCGGTGATATTGAGATAAGGAATAACCAACCGGAAGGATGCACGATCCTTGTCGTAACGAGCCGTGAAAGGAACGTACCAGATATCCGTTGGGCTGGCGCCGCCGTAGTTACCCGTGGTGAAGTCGGTGGCGGTACTGAAACTCAGGCCATTGGCAAGTGTTGCGGGTGGAGTTAATAAAAGGATTGCAAGTGCCTGCGCTGATAAGGACCGGTACATGAAGACTGAAAATGATTACACTGGATATTATGGGCGGCAGCGGTTTGCATTCTTACAATCCGGGAACGGTAGATTCATCTGCCAATAATGAAAAATGCGAAACTTCCTACATATTCTATACGATTAGTCTTACACAGGATAAATATATTACATTGAAAAGTAAATGGAATATTTTTTAATGCTGACTATATACTTGAATAATCCATTGTTAGTGCTTGAGTTTTAGACAAACTAAGGAAGCGCTGATTAATTGACTGCACGAGCGAATTGCTTCGTTGCGCGGTACTCACTCCCTCGCCTATCAGATTGATATGTCTCGGTTGTTGCGTTCCGTGCGCCTCGCCCTTCATCACGTTCGTTGAATTAATCAGCGCTTCCCTAAACTATCTGTCAAAATCCCTATCGCGAGGACCGAAATCCCGGTCGTGATGATCGCTGCGGTCTCTCACATTTTCCCGGATATCCATATCGCGAACCTGATCGCGGATATGATCGATATCGCGATGACCGGAATCTCGATCGGCGGGTAGACTATGATCGCGGTCGACTCTGTCCGGGTTGTCGTTATTGTGCAACGCATCACTGGTGTCCCGCGTTTCGTACTGGGTGTTGCCGGTCGATTTTAGCGGTTCTGGTGATTCTGAACGGCTGGGTTCTTTTTCATCCCCGGATGGTGCGTCATGATCCTTCGAGCGCGATTGGCCATTGGAATCACGATTGTTATCAGAGTGCTGATCTGTTTCTTTTTTTAATCCGTCATGACCGGAATTTTTCTGATCACTGTCTTTGCCGCTGCGATCTTTTTCATCTTTATCGCCGTCGGCGGACTTCAGCTCCGGTTCGATTTTTGAGGATTTTTGAGGATTCTGATGATTGTTGCCGGCAGCACCGTGATCGATTCTTTGCTCAAGATGCAACGGCTGCTCCTGCTTCATCTCAATCCGCTCCGGCGTGATGCGTTGATCCGATCCCACTTGGCCGGTCATCTGAATGCGCTGGTCAGGCCGCAGGTCGCTCCTTGAAGCGCCTGCGATCTGGCTGCTGGAATCCAATGTCACAATCCGGTTGCCCAGGCTGATTGTCTTGTCATCGAGCGCATGGATATAGCCTTCGATAACAATATGCTGAACGTTTCCGATGCTCTGGCGGGTTGGCTCCAACGCGAGATGTTCAGCATGCAAGCTGGCGCCATTCCAGTGACCGGCCACGGCGATTTCCATGCCGCGGGAGATATTCGCGGTTGCCGGTTGCGTACTGTAATCGACACGCGTGCCGTTGACTTCGAAGCCTTGGCTGTCGATGTGCGTGATGTAGCCGGTCAGCTTGGCTTCCAGCCGTGGCGGTATCGCTTCAATCCGCGAGGCAATAATCGCGCCGCTGGTTAACCGGTGGCCGCTGACTTGCACCCAATCGCCGGCTTTCAAAGCCGAAAGACTGCCGCGATCTTCCAAGCGGGTAATTTGAACCGCTTGATTTAATAAGCGCATTTCACCTTTTTCATGATCGACCGAGCTGATCGGACCTGCCGCGGCATGGATGATTGCGATTTGACGCGCGGTAAGTTCTTGTCCGCCTCCGAGTGCCTGAACAGCGATGAGTTGCCCTGCCGCCAGGTCTCGAATCGTTGCGGAGCGGCCATCCACCTGAATCGGCGTGGTGTTGTCGTAATGCACCTCGATACCATTTACGCAGATGCTGGCAAATCCGGTGATGATACCGATAATTCCGGTGCCGCCGATGCCGCCATCGCTTGCAACCTGACCGGTTCCCCCGATTCCGCCCGCGAGGTTGCCGGTGCCGCCAATTCCGCCTTCATGCATCCCGGTACCGCCAATGCCCGATCCGGCGGTGGTTATGCCGGTACCGCCGATTCCGGATTCCGCATGCGGGGTAATCGCCGGATTGATTGTTGTCGCATGGCTGTCGCAATTATTCTTGGCAAATCCGCTGGCCGAATAGCATAAGGTGATGGCCGCAGCGCTAGCGATATGAACAATGATGAGACGTAAGGCGGTCAAGAGATTATTTTTCATCCGGCTTGGGAGTGATCGTCTGGTGTGTGCGATGTTTCTTCAATTTTCCGGCCGGCTGATTTCTCGGATATAACCGGTTCGGTGTAGTAATAAATGCCGAATGTCATGCGATGCTGCGGCTCATCACTGCCGGCATCGTTTTTTTCAAACGTCATCGCTGCTTTGTTGATGGCGAGTAACGCTTTCATTCCTTGCTGTTCTGAGATACCGGCAAGTTTTTTGACTGAATCGTCGCTGAGCCGATCGTAAGATACGCTCCGTTCCAAAAAAGGCGAGGTGCCGCCGAGAAGATTACTGGTTGCAGCCGCGGCATGATCGTATAAGTTATGGCTGAAGTAATAAACTTTTTCTTCGAATCCATTGGCCGGGATAAATGCTGCGGTATTGAGGCAGACTTGATTGCTGTCATTGAAGTGGGCAACTCCCAGCCTGAGCCATTCATCCAGCACGACGCGCGAACGGATATCGCAACTGACGCTGGCGACCAATCCCTCGAAGGAAATTTCGCCGCCTTCTTTGGAAAAACGCGGCAATGGTTTGGGTTGGTTATTGGCATCGAGAAAACGCGGGTCGCTGGTCCATAAATTAATCAGGCGCGTGCCCAGTGATACCGCTTGCGGAATTGTTTCGGCGTTGCTATGCGTACAAGAACGCAGCCGCTTGATATCTTTACGGTGTATGCCGGTCAGTAAACTCAGATGACTATCAGTCGAAGGCTTGCCGCCAATCCTAAATTCGCTGTCAGCAACATCAACAAATATGCCCTTTAGTAATTCAGATAGAAAAGGAAAAGTGATGCCATTTGCCAGCATGAGTTTGACAAATGGCCGCAATATCCGGCGCAAAGCAACGATCAGCGCGGTTGAGTACGAATGATTATTACGAACGCCATGCATAAAAGTGACTCACGGGTGAATTGCAGTTTTACTTGAGAATGCCAAGCATTATAACGTATTGTGGGAAATAGTCACACAAATGTTGACATGGAAATAATTCCCACGTATAGTCCCCGTAGTGCGGGAAATTTTCACACTGCGATGCGTCGATAAAATCGGAACCGATCGTTTCCCGGTGAAACACAAACTGATTGATTTAAAGCTATTAGCTAAAAGAGTAACGGAGATTTTTATGTTCGAATTATCCAAGATCAAAAAGGCTCATGCCGCAATTGTCTGGCTTGCCTCATGCTTGACATTGTTGTCGGCGAATACCGGTTTTGCAGGTGATAACGAAGTCAATTTTGCGCTCACCGATCATCCCGGGCGCTGGTTTGACACCGGCGCGGCAGTTGCGGGCAATCGTTCGATCGCCATAGCGACGCCCGGTGTGCGGGTCAATTTTTCCGGTAATTCGAATACCGTGCATACCCGCACCAGTTTGATCTACCCAACTGGAGCGGCCGGTATGCCTTTCAATACCAAGCCCAAGAAAGGCGGCGACAGTTTGACGCTGACAACGCCGGGATTGTATATTTTCACGTGCAGTATCCATCCGTATATGTTCGGTGCGGTCATCGTTGACGATCCAAGCACTACCGGTTTGGATCTCGGAGCCAATCTCAGTTTGATCAATGGCATCAAAATTCCCAGCAGCAGCGATCTGGCCACACGGTTATTGCGGACATTTTTCATCGCGACCAATCCGGCAAACTGGCAGAACTATGCAAGCAATGCGCCCTGGCATATTACCTACCCGAACGTCGATGTGCGCGCCGACATCGGCGTTGTGAATCTGCCCGCGGTACTCAATGCCCGTTACGGCAACGATATTGCACTCAAACCCCTGGCCCAGCCAACGACACCGGCGGTAGGCGAAATTTGGGTCGCTACGCAATTCGAGGAAACTTTGGGAAAAGATAAGCCAGGGACAGTGACTGCCGTGGATGGCGCTTCCTGGCAGGTCAAACGCAAAGTAGCGTTGCCGTCGATCAAAATGAACAATCCGCATAACATGTGGACCGATAAAGATCAAAACGTGATTTATGTGACGCAGTGGTTTGATAAAAAGCTGACAGTCTATGATCGCGCAACCGGCCGGCTGATTCGCAATGCTTCTGTGGGTGAGGCGCCGGCTCATGTTATGACGCTGACCGATTCCGACCTGATTCATGTGACTAACAATGGCGATACGCGTACCGATTCGGTAATGGAATTAACGCCGCTGGCCACGCAAGTGTTACGCCGGGTCGATATCGGCAGAGGTAATCCGCATGCGCATTGGATGAGTCATGACGGTAAGATCATGGTAACGCCTAATGTCTTGAACGGCGATACCACCCAATACAATTTCCACAGCGATCGTATTGAAGCGATTCTCCCGGTCAGCGGTCCGCTCAGCCATCCGTTGGCCACCGGAATGATGCCGGATGCCAGTAAATATTATGTCGCCAATCTGCTCGACAGCACCATTACGGTCGTGAACATGGATACGCACCGGGTGATTAAACATATCAATCTGATCGCAAACTACAATCCCATCAGCGGCGCTATTTCCGGTCCGGTCGGCGCATTACCGATTCAGACGCCAGTGTCGCCGGACGGAAAAAACATGGTGACCGCCAATACATTGACCGGCACTATCACGATTGTGAACACTAACACCGATGAAGTGGTGGCCATGCTGCCGTGCGATCCGGGCTGTCACGGCGTGCAATACGGCGCTAAGCAAGGCGGCGGCTATTATGCTTACGTTACCAGCAAATTTTCGAACAGAATGCTGATCGTCGACGTCGATCCAAACAACGATGGAAATCCAGCCGATGCGGCCATTGCCGGTGCAGTGGGGTTGTTTTCAGCGGGTAATACTGCTACTGATGACACCATTTCCGCGCATCCGGGCATGGGCGGGCAAGGGATTCTGCCGATCCCGCTGGTTTATAACGGATGGGTGCAAAACCTGCCGGCGCATTGGAGCGAACAATTGACCCCCGCGCAGCGTAATCCGGCTCAGTAAACAGTGCCGGGTAGCAAAGTTGAGTGTTTTACGATGACTGTTTGATTGAAGTATTGTTTCTAAGGTTTGATTTTTTATTGAGGAGAACAAAATGAGTGATGATGCCTACAAATTTGATATTACCGATGGAAAAGTAACCGCCGTATATGAACTGGACAACGGCGTGTGGGAACTGGAACCGATTGACGACGACGGCAGCGAATCTTATGCCGTGCAAGCCAACGGTGATGTCATTCGAACTGACCGGGAAGCGGTCGGCACCGAGATTAGCCGCTATGCCGATGCCGATGACGACGGGGTGTATTTGCGCATTTCCGAATCCTGGAGCCTTTCTGATGATTCTCCCGGGCGCAGTCACAAAGCTTTTAAGTTCGACATCGCGGCCGGAAAAGTAACCGCGGTGTATGAACTGAAAGATGGTGAAGTCAGACCGGAATCCATTGATGACGACGGCACTGAGACGTATGTCGTGGAAGCCAACGGCGACGTTGTCCGCACCGAGGTCAAGCCGTTCGGCACGGAGATTACCCGCTACGCCGATACCGATCGCGATGGGGTATATTTCCGCATTTCCGAACAATGGCAGGTTTCATCCGATGCTACTGGCACTGTGCCGAAATTTTCCGGAGCACTGCGGTACTCCCCCACGGATAGCGATGATTCCATCGCTGTCCGGTCCGGCGAGGATTGTCGTGGCGGCAACGGTTCTGACGATTTTGTGATACGCGAAGCATCGCATTTGCGCATTGCTGATTTTAAATCGCTGGACGACGACGTGCTGGTGTTCGATACCGGACTGGGGTTAACGTCGAAGGATCATTTGGCGAGTTTTGTCAGCAATATCCGGCATGACGGCAGCAACTTCATCGTCGACTTCGGCTCGGATGTTTCCATCACCCTGGTCGGTGTAGCGCCCGATCAAATCAGTTGGGATGATGTGAGTGTATTGAGCTGATAGCGGCTGCCGGCCGGGAGGGACGCGAGTCCCTTGCGTTATTCGCAGCCATTAAACGATCAAAAAACTAATCAGGAAACTTTAATGCAAGTGTAATTAAGCTGCCATTTTCCTCGGTTAAAGTGCCACCGGGCCTTGACTCAATTAAAAGGAGGAAACATGAGTAGCAATTTACACCCGGATGGCAAATTAAAAACCAATGATTCGTCAACCAATGACAGCGGCAATTTATCGATGTTGGAGATTATCGAGCAACATACCGTGTCGCGCCGCGATTTTCTCAAGTCATCCGCCAGCGCCACCGCGGGTGTTACCGCAGTGACTGTTTTCGGAACAACCGTGGTTGGCGGCATGGCAGATCTTGCTGAAGCTGCGCCATCTCCGCTTGCGCCGATCAGTTTCAATCCGGTGGCGCCGAATTTGGCGCCGATGACGGATGCTGTGACCGTTCCGGATGGTTATACCGCCAAAGTATTGATATCCTGGGGAGATTCCATAACCCAAGAACCGCATTGGGATATTGTCTCGGCGATGGACGAAGCGACGCAGTTGCATTGCTACGGCGCGCATACCGACGGCATGCATTATTTTCCGTTACCGGGATTGGCGGGAAACAGCCGCGGATTATTGGTCAGCAACAGTGAATATTGCGACCCGCCGATGGTCAACAATATCACCCCGGCCGCCGATTACGCCACAACTGCCATCAGCCTGGAAATGGTGCGCGCGCAACAAGCGGCGCACGGCGTCAATATCGTCATGGTTGAAAAGAAACGCAACCAATGGTCGGTCAATCGCAATTGGCCGCTGAACCGCCGCATAACCGGCAACACGCCGTGCCGGATCAGCGGTCCGGCAGCCGGTCACGCGCTTATGAAAACTGCTACCGATCCCAGCGGCAAACGTGTGCTGGGTACCTTGAACAATTGCGCGCACGGTTATACGCCGTGGGGAACCTACTTGGCCTGCGAAGAAAACTGGAATGGCTACTTTTCCAATGAAACCGGCGATGTTATCGGTGAGTTGGACATTGATCGCAAATTCGATATTCTCAAGGGGCAAACGCGTTACGGCGTGGTGAAGGGCGGTTTCGGCTACCGCTGGCACGAAGTGGACGAACGATTCCGCGCCGATTTGCATCCTAATGAGCCTAATCGCTTCGGCTGGGTGGTCGAAATCGATCCGGCGAATCCCTGGAAAGCGCCGATCAAGCGTACTGCAATGGGACGTATGAAACACGAAGGCGCGCAAGTCGTGATCGACCGCTATAACAATGTCGCTTTTTACATGGGAGACGACGAGCGCAACGAATATATTTACAAGTTTGTTTGTGCCAAGAAATGGAGCGGCAACCCGCAAGCCACCGATCCCAACATGCTGGATCAAGGCACGCTGTATGTTGCCCGGTTTAACGCCGACGGCAGCGGCGAATGGTTGCCGCTGATATGGGGTCAAAATGGCCTGACGCCTGAAAACGGCTTCGGCAGCCAGGCGGAAGTATTGATTAAAACCCGACAGGCAGCCGACCGTCTCGGCGCGACCATGATGGACCGTCCCGAATGGGGCGCGGCGCATCCGGCCACCGGCGAGATTTATATGACGCTGACCAATAACAGCCGCCGCGGCAATACGCCCGCATCCAGCAACAAGGTGGACGGCACCAGCAACGCCGGAGGCTCCAATCCGCCGGTCGACGCCGCCAATCCGCGTCCGGATAACGATTACGGGCATATTATCCGCTGGCGGGAAAATAGCGCCAATGTCCGCGCCAGCGGCTTTACCTGGGATATTTTCGCGCAATGCGGCGATAAGGCATCGGCCAAGGTGCTGGGCGGCAGCTACAATCCAACCGGCGCCGACGGTTACAAAGGCAATATCAACGGTGACGATTACGGCGCGCCCGATGGTTTGTGGTTTGATCGGGACGGCCGTTTGTGGATTCAAACCGATCAGCAAGGCGACGCCAAAGGCGATTGGGTCAATATCGGCGGCAACGTAATGATGTGCGCCGATCCCGCAACCGGCGAAACCAAGCGTTTTCTGACCAGCCCGCCGAACTGCGAGGTAACCGGCGTGGTTACGACCCCGGATGGCCGCAGCATGTTTGCCGGCATTCAGCATCCGGGTGAAGATTGGCGAACCGGCTTTACCGATAATTCAAGCTGGCCGGATAACGGAAATAACGGCCCGACTACCTTTACCGACACGTCCGTAGCGAAACCGCGCTCCTCGGTGATTGTGATTACTAAGGATGACGGCGGCGTAATCGGAACTTAAGGAAGCTGAATAATTGGCTACACAAGCGATCTGCTGCGTTGGGTGGTGCTCGGAAATTCGCCTATCACTATGATATGTCTCATTTTCTGCGCTCCATCCGCCTTGCATCTCATCTTGTTCCCCGAATTATTCAACATTTCCTTAAGGAAGATCTGAAAAACTACCGAGCTCGGCCATGCTGTGTTGAAATCAGGTTCAAAACGCTCATTTGCTGCTTGTAAACTGTGCTTTTTCACCTGATTTCACCTTGCCTGACCGTTGCTCGCTACCTTTTTCAGAACTTCCTTAGCGGCGAAGTTGATAACCGCTCCCAGCAACTTGCCGGGAACGCGTCAAATTGTTTTTCCACAGAATCTGAACAAGTTCCAGTTAGCCGCCGGCTGCAGTTTGCGTTTGAAGCAGCGCCGGTATTACTTCTCCGGTTTGAGCACAACGATACGTTGAATCAAGCCATCGGTCGTGAAGTAAATCCTTTCCAAACCGCATCGATTCACTTTTTCACCGGATTCCGCATCGCTGCCGGACATTTTGAAATCGAATTCCACACCGTTGTTTTCAATCTCTTGGTAGCCGGGTACTTCCCAATACGCATCGGGAAAGCGGTTGAAGAAGCGGAGCATCATCTCGTGGATTGTGGCACTACCGCGGTATTCCCCAAAAAATTCCGAGTAGTAAGTCGCATCATCGGCAAATAAGGGCTTAATCAGATCCAGTTGGTGATGATTGGACAAAGTCACGTAGTTTCTTGCCAATTCGATGAAAGAACGGTTATCCATGATGTTTTCAAAATTCGCGATACTGGGCGCTGTCAGGCGGCTTTTGACTCGGCACGGGTAAACACCCAACCGTCTTTGCCGCTGTCGCCCGCGCTGAAACGATAGCCCGCCGCGGTGAAATTCTTGATGCCTTCGGGGTCGGTCAAGCGGTTCTGGATGATAAAGCGGCTCATCATGCCGCGTGCTTTCTTGGCGAAGAAACTGATGATTTTGTACTTGCCGTTTTTCTCGTCTTTAAAGATTGGGGTGATGATGCGGGCGTTTAATTGGTCCGGTTTGACCGAGTGAAAATACTCGTTCGACGCCAGGTTGATCAAAATCGCATGCTGCTGTTTTTGCAATTCCCGGTTCAGTGCCTGGGTGATTTTATCGCCCCAGAATTCGTAGAGATTGCTGCCACGCGGATTTGTAAACGCAGTACCCATTTCCAGCCGGTATGGTTGCATCAGATCGAGCGGCCGCAGCACGCCGTAAAGTCCCGACAAAATGCGTAAATGCTGTTGCGCGAACATCCATTCAGCATCCGTCAAGGTACCGGCGTCCAGGCCAGTATAGACATCGCCTTGGAATGCAAAGATCGCCTGCTTCGCATTGTTCAGTGTAAACGGGCGTTTCCAGGCGAAATAACGGTTGGAATTGAGTGTGGCCAGTTTCGGGCTGATCGACATCATCGCGCCGATTTGGCTGGGGTCGAGTTTCCGCAATGCATCGATCAACAGCGCCGAATCGTCGAGAAAATCCGGCTGCGTGTGCGTTTGTGTCAACGCCGGCGTTTCAAAATCCAGCGTTTTCGCCGGTGAAATAACAATGATCATGCGTTTTCCCCTAAAATGAAAAAATACTACCAGGTTTGAAGATTTCACATTGTTTGCTTGTAATTTGCAACCAAAATCCCCAATTATGGCAAGCTGGAAACATCATAAAGTTTGAATAGAGGAGCAAGAAATGATTCATTATCGTAATTTTTTCATTATCGCAATCGCTGCTTTGCTGCTGCCGCTTGAATTGCAGGCGCAAGGGAACGGCGTTGAAAGTCTGCGGCAAACCGGCAAGGCGTTTGCAGCGGTGGCGCGCAAGGTATCGCCGTCGGTGGTGTTGATCCAGGTTGAGCGCGAAACCGAGGCTGCGCAAATGTCGCCATTTGGGATTCCGTTTGGCGACGGTCAGCAATTTCCGTTCGGCGATGACTTTTTCAAGCGTTTTTTTGGAGACCGCTTTCCCGACATGCCGCGCTTCAATGAACCGGGCAAGAAACAACCGGGGCGGCAGCGTTCCGTGGTCGGACAAGGCTCCGGGTTTGTATTTGCCGCTGCCAAGCCCGGTAAAAAAACCTATATCCTGACCAATAATCACGTGGTCGAGGGCAATGACAAAATCAGCGTCAAGTTTCTCGATGGCCGGGAATTCGATGCAACCATCAAAGGCACCGATCCGAAATCGGATATCGCGGTGATTGAAATCGACGCGACTGATTTACCGGCGATCCCGCTCGGCAATTATTCCGAGTTGGAAGTGGGTGAATGGGTGGTGGCGATCGGCAATCCGTTCGGTCTGAGCCATACGTTGACAGTCGGAGTGGTCAGCGCCAAAGGCCGCACTTCGCTAGGCATCAACGATTACGAAGATTTCATCCAGACCGATGCAGCGATCAATCCCGGCAACTCCGGCGGGCCGCTGGTTAATTTGGACGGTGAAGTGATCGGTATGAATACCGCCATTTTCAGCCGCAGCGGCGGTTACATGGGGATCGGTTTTGCCATTCCGATCGACCTGGTGGAACGCATTGCCAACCAGTTGATCGAGAAAGGCGAAGTGGTGCGCGGTTACCTTGGCATCATGATCCAGCCGCTGACGCCGGATCTAGCGAAATCGTTCGATTTGAGCACCGACAAAGGCATTCTCATCGCGCAAGTGACCAAGAATTCCCCGGCTGAAAAAGCGGGCCTTAAGCCGGGCGATGTCATTCTTAATTTCCAAGGCCGTCCGGTCAGCGATACCGGCGAATTCCGCAATCGCGTTGCGGCGGAACAACCGGGCAGCAAAGTGACGTTCGATATCATCCGCGACGGTAAGCAGCGCACGGTTTCGGTGAATATCGACAAGCTTCCAGACAGCAAGCGAGTTGCGCAGGAAGGATCGCAAGCCAGTGACAAGCTGGGTATCACGGTGCAATCGATTACCGCCGAAACGGCGCGGCAGTTCGGCATCAAACCCGGAAAAGGCGTCATCGTCACCGAGGTGGCGCCCGGATCGGTTGCAATGATGGCCGGCATCAGCCGCGGCAGCGTGATTCTCGAAGTCAACCGCAAAACGGTTAACAGCGCCGCCGAGTTTGACCAGGCGGTGAAAAGCAGCGCTAACAATAAAGTATTGATGCTGGTGCGGGACGACGACGTATCGCGGTATGTGGTGCTGAGCTGGCGTTAACCTGAATACTTTCCTGAAACTTCCCGGAGGGTTCATATCCTCCGGGCGGCAGCGCCGCTGATGGCCAGTGTGAATATCGGCTACAATGCTTGCCAGTTTTTCATCGCCATTGTCCTTAAAACACCGAACCGAAGGCCACTTTCATGAACGATACCGGCAATTGCAATAAATCCAAGTTTAAACCGCCTGTTAAATGGCTGTTGGGGCGAGAGCTGCTGGCCGGGCTGAAATTGATCGCGGCGTATACCTTCATGGGTGACAAGCAGGATCCCAAAGATTGGATGAAAGCGGCAGTCATTCAGGTTCCACATAAAGACCTCGACCAAGATGCTTACTGGTTCGATTTCATAGCCGACACCGGCGATGGCATGCGGGCTGTCTACAATATCGGTTATTTGTGCATGAGCGATCTCTGGGTCGCCGGCAGCACCGGCCAGTGTCCGGAAGACGCCGTTGCCCTATCCGGTGACGCCATTCGCACGCAACGGTTGCCGCGCGGGGAATTTCTGTTTGTCGGCGGCGATACCGCCTATCATGTCGCCGATACGGCTTCGTTGATGGAGCGCTTTCAAATCCCGTTCAATTGCGCCTACGACGATCTGATCAAGAATGGTCAAACCGTCGGCCGGCGGCCGATTTACGGCATTCCCGCCAATCACGACTATTACGATGCACTGGATGGTTTCAACCGGCAATTCCGCGAACCGGTTTCATTGGATACGGGAACCGCCAATGATGAAAAAGACCCGCAGCTTGGCTTGAAAGGTTTCGTTCGTACGCAACAAGCGAGTTATGTTGATATGCAATTGCCGTTCGGCTGGCGATTATGGGGGCTTGATTCGCAGGACGGCAAGATGGACAAGCGCCAGCAAGCATTTTTCGTGTCCGGTTTCTGTAAAAAGTTGGTTGAAACCGGGGAGCTATTCGATAGCAGCCGTCAGGATGCTGTACAGCAGGAATTGCAACAGCACGCGCCGTCAAAATTAATCGTCGTGACTCCCGAACCGAGCACGGTTTTCGGCAAATGGGCGAAACCGGATGGCGCGCTGGTGAATACCTTCCAGCGCCTCGGCTTGGAGGCGAGTTTCATCGAAAGTCACGCGGGTAAATTGGATGACGCTAAATGCCGCCTCGATATCGCCGGGGATACGCATCACTACGAGCGCTATTGGGGCAGCGGCCAAAATGAAGCCGCATCCGTCAATTACGCGTCGGTGGTTGCCGGTGGCGGTGGCGCTTTTTTGCACCCGAGCCATACCGATGTGGCGGAAGTGACAATCAACAAGTACTACCCGCACCGCAAAGATTCGCACCAACTGTTCACGCGAGCTTTACTCAACCCGTTGACGGTGTGGCAAGGCGGCTATATCTGGTTGTTTGGCGGTCTGGTGGCATTGTTGAGTTATTTTGCGGTGACGATCCCGCAAAGCACGGCGTCGGTTTTCCAGCAAATTTTTAGCGGTTTTCATCCGGCGCTCGCGAATAATGACGGGCTATTGTCACGAATCCAATCGGCCCTGCACGTGGATCTTTCCGGAGCGAATGCCAGCTTTTTCGATAGCGGCTATTGCCTTCATCTGATCGCCATCGGTCTATTCGCAGCATTGCTGTTGATCATGTGGCGAGCGGCAAAGCCTCCGGAAAAAACGGATGAAAGCACCGAATCCGGCAAGCTGCAACAGTTCATGGCAAAAGTCACGGCCCCCGTCGTGTCGCTGGAAGTCAACCTTAAGGCCGACGCCGATGCATGGCGGAAAAGTATTGTGTTGTTCATGGTGCCGGTGCCGGCTGGTATGTTGTTATTGATGTTGCTGATGATGAACCACGATCAGCCACATCCGCTGATGGCCGGTCTGCTGATGGTGATGTCAGGTGTGGCCGCCGTATTGCTGCTTTGCTTAAGCCGCCGCTACCGGGATATTTTGAATCAGCGCAACAAAATCCATCGTGAAACTCCCGTTTTTCCCGCTGAATTTTATGAAAAAATCAGAATTTCCCCGGAAATGGTTTTCGAAGCATTGCCCTTCTGGGGATACGGTCTCCTATCTATCGCCTATCTGATTTTCGGCATGTTGCGTTACGGCGCTTATTCGACATCCGTCATGACATTCAATCTATTGATCATCATCGTGTGGTTATTCATGACCGCCGGTTTGATCGCGGTTGCCTATTTCTGGGGCGGGCAACTGTTCAGCAAGGTAGCCGGGAAAATCCGGCTGGCGCTGATTGCCGCCTGGTGCTCGTTTTTGTTGTTAACGGTGCCGGTCTGCCTGGCGCTTTACGCGAATTGGATGCACTTATTAATCGTCGCGGCCGCCGTTGCTGCGGTGACGTTGCTGGCCGGGCGAATTTTCACGCTGGATCGTTTGGTAAAAAAAGATTTTCCTTTGAGCGATCAAACCAAGCTGGGGTATTGTCTGCTGGCGGTATGGTCGGTTGTTGGAATTTTCACGCTGATTGCCGCAACCCAGGGTGCGCTTATCGAAACCGGTGGCTGGCGGTTGCTGGCTGCATTTCTGGCTGGCGCGATTTTCAGTTGCATTTGGCTGGGGTGGTACTTTGCTGTCGCGCTGGCTTTCAACGGACATAACAACGAAGCAGGCGGCGGCAGCCGCTCCGAACGTTACCGGCACATGATCCGTTTCAAGTTGACCCAAGATAGTTTGACCGGTTATGTCATCGGCATCGATCAGCCGGTTGAAGACTTCACCCGGGAAAAATCGCCGGTTTTCCGGCTGGTCGACGTCTTTACCATTCGTTGCAACGGCGGCAATCCGGGCAACGATGCGGGAGCGGCCAACTGAATCCCCGGCTTGTCCTGTCAACCTCACCGTAAATTGTCATGACCGATGGATTCGAAACCGATGTCGAGTCGCTGAAACTCGACGGCAAAGGGGTCGCGCAGCATGGCGGCAAACCGCTGATTATCGACGGCGCGCTGCCGGGCGAGCGGGTGCGGTACGAAGTGGTGAAATCGAAGCCGCGCAACCATATCGGGCGGCTTATCGAATTGCTGCAACCAAGTCCGCACCGGGTAACGCCGGGTTGTCCGCATTTCGGGTTCATGCAAGGCGCGTGCGGCGGTTGTTCGTTGCAGCATCTCGATGCAGCGGCGCAATTGACGCTGAAACAGCAGGCGCTCGAAGCGATGCTGTGGCATGTTGCCAAGATCCGGCCGGAAACGCTGTTGCCGCCGGTCGACGGCCCTGCTTGGGGCTACCGCCACCGGGCGCGGTTGTCGGTGCGTTTTGTGCGGTGCAAGGGCGTTCAACTGATCGGATTTCATGAGCGCGTGCGCGGTTTTGTCGCCGACATGCAATCGTGCGCGGTGCTGCCGGAGCGGGTTTCCGGTTTGTTGCTGCCGTTGCGCGAATTGATCGCCGGTTTATCGATACGCGACCGCCTGCCGCAACTCGAAGTGGCGGTTGGCGCTCAAGCCATCGTGCTGGTCGCGCGCGTGCTCGATCCGCCCAGCGATGCGGATCGCGAAGCGCTGCTCGCGTTTGGTCGCAAGTATCAAGTGTCGATGTGGCTGCAACCCGGCAATCCGCAGACCATCGAACCGATGCTGAGCGCCGATGCCGATTGCTTGACGATGGAATTGCCCGAATTCGGCGTTACCCTGCCCTTCAAGCCGGCCGATTTCACGCAAGTCAATCATCCACTCAACATCCGGCTGGTCAGCCGCGTGGTTGAACTACTGGAACCGCAACCGGATGAAACCGCCGCGGATTTTTTCTGCGGCCTGGGTAATTTCACTCTGCCGCTCGCCACCCGCGCGCGGCATGTGATTGGTCTGGAAGGTGCGGATACGTTGGTCGCCCGCGCCGGACAAGCCGCGCGGCAAAACGGCTTGGCGGAAAAAACCGCCTTCGCCGCGCGCGATCTGTTCAAGTGGGAGCTGGATGACTGGGATCAATTGCTGCAAACCCACGGCCGCATCGACCGCGTGCTGATCGACCCGCCGCGCGCCGGTGCCTTAGCCGTGGCCGAAACATTGGCGGCGACACCAACCAAACCCAAACGCATCGTCTATGTGTCTTGCAACCCCGAAACGCTGGCGCGCGATACCGCGATCCTGGTGCACAACGGCGGCTGGCAACTGCGCGCCGCCGGTGTCGTCAACATGTTCCCGCATACCGCGCATATTGAATCGGTGGCGGTGTTTGAGCGCCAGGTGGAGTAACAGTAGGATGAGAAACAGGGCGGGTAGATGGCAAGATGAAACATGATATATCAATATGATAGTCGTGTTCTTGCCATCTACCTAACCCCGCAAACTAAGTGAGCTGACAAATATTCAGTGCTTCCTTAAGTTTGAATTAAACTGCTGATTCTTTTCTGCGATGCACAAAAAAACCGACGAAGCATAAACCTGCCAACAGCATAGCGTAGGTTTCTGGTTCAGGAACAGGAGCGATAGCATAAGTCACATCAATTTGCCCAATCACGTAATCTCCTCCGATTCCAAATCCGTTGAAGGATATTTTATTTAAGCCATCTATAAATAAGCCAGTTATGTCAAAAGAGATAAACTCAGGACCAGGACTTATATATCCTTGATCTGCAATAAAGTGCCCTACGTTAATGTCATTAAAAAAAACAGATACATCGACATCAGGGCTGTTCCATAACCCATATTTAACATCTAAATGGCTAGGTAAAGAGTTTGATGGAGTACCCAAAAAACCCATAGATATTTCATAAAGTCCACCACCCGTAATAACATTGTTTCCAAGATCACCCGTTGATACGGTAGCAGCAGTTGCATTAACCGAATAAACAGACATGCACAGAAATAAATAACAAATAATTTTTTTCATAATCTTCCTCCTCATAAATATTTTTATACATAAGCAATTATATGAATGTGCAGCAAAAATTCTTGCACAATGCATTATGCAATACTTTATGTTTTTGCGAAAGAAATCAAATTTGTAGCTAGCAAATAAACTGTCTGGGTTTGTATGGAATCCGGAGAGGGTTTCAGATAAGACGGACAGACTGGCTACAGGAGACTGGGAAGATGAGATTTGAAGAAGCGTATGAAGGCTATAGAAAGCGGCGTCTTACGAAATCGGGGGGGCAGCGATGTTTTGGGCATGCGATCGCCACATTCCGGCACTATATAAGTCGTTATGATGAGCCTTGCAGCGTGGATCACACACAGCGTCATGCACCAGAATTTTTGTTCTTATCCTGAGCAGCCACCCGGTTGGTTTCGTTGATCCACTTGGCATGTTCGGTTGAGATTTGTTCTTCGATGCGTTCGGCAAGCAGAATTAGACGTTCAGATTCCTCCTGGCCGCGATACGGGCCGGCGGCGGACAGGAACAGGAATTTTTCGTGCTTGAGCCGCTCGGCGGTTGAGCGGTAAGCCGTCCACAAGGTAGAGTACTGGTTGATCTGCTCGATTCCTGCGAGGATGGCGATGGCTGCGCCGGATAAAGCGGTCAGCCATTTGGCGATATCAGGAGAGTCAAAAAGATTGAAAACCGGAATCGTCACTGCGCAGGCGACTTGTGCAATCCGGAGTCCCCGGTACCAATTTTTGCAGGATGCGCTTTTGCTTGCATACCACTTGCGCTGTTCTTCCAGGCGCTGCCATGCCGGATGTGTTTTGACGGGTTCCGGAATATTCAATTCGTTGGCATCAGGTTGACCGGGCTTTGTCATCGCTTTGTCCTCGCTGGAGTGGATGGGTGCAGTAATTGAGGTAATAAGCATATACCAACCGTCGCGGCGGAATGCGCCATTTTGTTTCAATGAATGGAAGCACAAGACATTCATCGCGACAAAATCATTGCTAACGATTTTCGCTTTCGCGTATCATTACGCCCTCAAAGCCTTGGCGGCGGTTTGGAGCACAAATCCATGTTTCTTGAATGTTTTCTCGAGTTCCGGCGGTTTCTTTGCGAGTGCTGACCGGATGAAAAATCTGCGAACGGGGTTGTGGGGGATCGCGGTGCTGTACGCTTTATTGTCGCAACCGGCGTTAGCGCAGCAGACGCGCAAGTTTCCGGAAGACAGCAGGCTCGGCAATTTGACGGCGGTGTCGTTTCCCGAATTCATCATCAACGGGCAGTCGTTTATCATGGGACCGGGCGGGCAGATTCGCGGGATCGATAATCTGATCATCATGCCGACGATGGCGAACTATTCCGGGTTGATCCGCTATCAGCTCGATATGACCGGCTACTTGCAGCGGGTTTGGATTCTGACGCCGGATGAGGTCAAGGAAGCGGAAAGCCAGGGGCAGCAAGTGCCGGCGCCGCAGCGGCGGTTTTTATTTTTTTAAGTGGATGTCAGTGGACTCGTGAGTAACAAGCTTTATATCAAAACTTTCGGTTGCCAGATGAACGAGTACGACTCGGAGAAAATGGCCGATGTGCTGCATGCCGCGTACGGCATGGAGGCAACCGACGATCCGGCGCAGGCCGATATTATTTTGTTCAATACCTGCTCGGTGCGCGAGAAAGCGCAGGAGAAAGTGTTTCACGACTTGGGCCGGGTGCGGCATTTGAAGGAGCGTAATCCCGATTTATTGATCGGTGTCGGCGGTTGCGTCGCCAGCCAGGAAGGCAAGGCGATCGTCAGCCGCGCGCCGTTCGTCGACGTGGTGTTCGGGCCGCAAACGTTGCACCGGCTGCCGCAATTGATCGAAACCCGCCGCTCAACCGGCCGTTCGCAGGTCGATATCACGTTTCCGGAAATCGAGAAATTCGATCATTTGCCGCCCGCACGCACCGAAGGCGTGACCGCGTTTGTGTCGATCATGGAAGGTTGCAGCAAATATTGCAGTTATTGCGTGGTGCCGTACACGCGCGGCGAAGAAGTGTCGCGCCCGCTCGGCGACGTGCTAACCGAGATCGCTGTGCTCGCCGATCAAGGCGTGAAGGAAATCAACTTGCTGGGACAGAACGTCAATGCGTATCTGGGCGTCATGGACGATGGCGATATCGCTAATTTTGCATTGCTGCTGGAGTGCCTGCACGATATTCCCGGTATCGAGCGCATCCGCTATACCACTTCGCATCCGAAAGAATTTACCGCGCAACTGATTCAGTCGTACGCGCACTTGCCGAAGCTGGTCAGTCACTTGCATTTGCCGGTGCAATCCGGTTCCGACCGGATTCTGGCGGCGATGAAGCGCGGCTACAGCGTGCTCGAATACAAATCGATTATCCGCAAGTTGCGCGCGATCCGCCCGCATCTTTCGCTGTCGTCGGATTTTATCGTCGGCTTTCCCGGCGAAACCGAAGCTGATTTCGAAGCGACGATGACGCTGATCGAGGAAATGAATTTCGACGAATCGTTCAGCTTTATCTACAGCCAGCGTCCCGGCACGCCGGCGGCGGATCTGCCCGACGACACGCCGCAAGCCGTGAAGCTGGAACGGTTGCAGCGCTTGCAAGCGCAAATCCAGCAGCAAGCGCGCAAAATCAGCCAGCAAATGGTCGGGACGGTGCAGCGCGTATTGCTCGACGGACCATCGAAAAAAAATCCCGAAGAGCTGTCCGGACGCACCGATAATAACCGCGTGGTCAATTTGCCGGGCGATCCGGCGTTGATCGGCGGTTTCGCCGACGTGCGCATTACCGAAGCGCGCGCGCATTCATTGCGTGGCGAAATGGTCAATGGATAAACCCTGCAACAATGCCAGGAAAGCCTTTCCCCGGAAAAAGCCTGTTTTAAGCAGGGTTTTTTTACTTGCAAAGTATCTCAACCGCTGAGAAAATTGCATTATCGTCATCACACAGCTTGATTTTGAAACCAGCACCTCTCGAAATTTCCTTCACACCGGCCGACAATCAACGCCTTGCCAATTTGTGCGGGGCCTTGGATGAAAACCTGAAACAGGTTGAAACCGCGCTGGATGTCACCATTTCACGGCGTGGCGAACATTTCAGCGTATCGGGTAAAACCGGACAAACCAAACTGGCGGCGCAAGTGTTGCGCAATTTTTATGATCAATCGCAACAGCATCTGAGTCTGGAGCAAATTCAACTCGGTTTGATCGAAGCGTTGAATATGCAACCGGCGCCGGAACAAAGCGGCAATCCGATGGATAGTCCCACGGTGGAACAGCCGGCATCGCCGTCGCTGTTGACCCGCCGCAGCAACCTGCACGGCCGCACCCCGCGTCAGACGCAATACCTGCAGCAAATCCAGGAACACGATATCACCTTTGCGATTGGTCCCGCCGGTACCGGCAAAACCTATCTGGCGGTTGCCAGCGCTGTCGATGCGTTGGAGCGCGGTTTGGTGTCGCGGCTGATTTTAGTGCGTCCGGCGGTAGAAGCGGGCGAACGGCTGGGTTTTCTGCCCGGCGACATGACGCAGAAAGTCGATCCGTATTTGCGCCCCCTTTATGATGCATTGTACGATCTGATGGGATTTGACAAGACCGGCAAGCAATTCGAGCGCAATACCATCGAAATCGCACCGCTGGCGTTTATGCGCGGACGCACGTTGAACCAATCGTTCATTATTCTGGACGAAGCGCAAAACACCACGCCGGAACAAATGAAAATGTTTTTGACGCGGATCGGCCTGGGATCGAAAGCGGTGATTACCGGCGATGTGACGCAGATCGACTTGCCCAAGCATCAAAAAAGCGGGCTGGTGGATGCACAGCAGGTGCTGAAAGACATCCGCGGCATCGCGTTCACGCGTTTTCTGGCCGATGACGTCGTGCGGCATCCGCTGGTGCAGCGGATTGTCAATGCTTATGACAAGCACGACAAGCGGTCGAATCCGGACTGACGTTGCGCCCGGCTAGATCGCTCAAGCTGATGGTGCAATATGCGACGGAATGTAGCGAAGCGCCGGCGCGGCCGCAGTTCCGCCGCTGGGTTAAAGCCGCATTGCAGTGCGATGCCGAAGTGGTATTGCGGCTGGTGGATGAAGCCGAAGGCCGTGACTTGAACCGGCAATTCCGCGGCAAGGATTACGCCACCAATGTGTTAACCTTCGTATATGACGATACGAAGCCCTTGGCGGGCGATATCGTGTTGTGCGTTCCAGTGGTGCGGCAAGAAGCGCAGCAACAGCACAAAGACTTAATCGCGCATTTTGCGCATTTGACGGTGCACGGTGTTTTACACTTACAGGGATACGATCATATCGCGGAAGCTGAAGCTGCTGAAATGGAGCGATTGGAAACAGCGATACTGGCTAAATTCGGATATGCCGATCCCTATGCGGAACACGCTTAACCATTGAAATGCTATGAGTAGCTTATTATTTTTTAACCACGACAATTATGGACGAACCCCCACCTAAAAGCGGCTGGTTTGAACGGCTTGGCGCATTGCTGATCCGCAAACCGGAAGACCGCGAACAACTGATTACCCTGTTACACTCCGCTTTTGAGCGCAATTTACTCGATTCCGACGCGCTCAGCATGATCGAAGGCGTCATGCAAGTTTCCGAAATGCAGGCCCGCGATATCATGGTGCCGCGCTCGCAGATGGACATCGTTAACATCAGCAAGAAACCCGAGCATTTCATTCCGTTTGTGATTGAAGCCGCGCATTCGCGTTTTCCGGTGATCGAAAGCGACGAAGACGAGATCATCGGCATTTTGCTGGCGAAAGACTTGCTGCGTTATTATGCCGATCCCGAAGAATTCAATATCCGCGACATGTTGCGCCCGGCGGTTTTTATCCCGGAATCGAAGCGCTTGAATGTGTTGCTGAAAGAATTCCGCAGCAACCGCAATCACATGGCGATCGTCGTCAACGAATACGGCGGCGTGGCCGGTTTGGTGACGATTGAGGATGTGCTCGAACAGATCGTCGGTGAAATCGAGGACGAATACGATTTCAACGAAGAAGAGGACAACATTGTGATGGAAGCGGACGGACGCTACCGCGTCAAAGCGATTACCGAGATCGAAAACTTCAATGACGTGTTGGGCGCGAATTTCAGCGATGAAGATTTCGATACCATCGGCGGCTTGGTGTTGAACAAGTTCGGCCGCGTGCCGGACCGCAACGAGTCGGTGGTGATCGAGCCGTTCAAGTTCACCGTGCAGCGCGTTGATAGCCGCCGCTTGCATGTTCTCAAAGTGGAAAAACTTGCGGCACCTGCCGAGTCCCCGGCAAAATAACGGGATTATCCCGATAACTTCTGTACGTTCGTTGCGTGTCCGAACATGTCCAAAATCACTACTCGCTCGTATGATCTGCAATCGTTCGAGACGCTCCGCGGCAACGGCTTGCCGCCGGTGCTGGCGCGTATTTACGCCGCGCGCGGCATCGATCATCCGGGGCAGCTGGAAACCGAGCTGACGCAACTGATTCCATTCACGGAACTGAAAAATATCGTAACCACCGCCGCTTTTCTCGCGGATGCTATCGCGGAACACAAGCGTTTGCTGATTATCGCCGACTACGATTCCGACGGCGCGACTGCATGCGCGGTCGGCATCCGCATTTTGCGCAAATTGGGCGCAATCGTCGATTACCTGGTGCCGAACCGGTTTGAATTCGGCTACGGTTTGACGCCGGAAATCGTGCAACTGGCTCACGAAACCAAGCAGCCGGATATCCTGATTACGGTGGATAACGGCATCGCCAGCGCTGCCGGCGTTGACGAAGCCAACCGTTTGGGCATGCAAGTGGTCGTTACCGATCACCATCTGCCCGGCGACGAATTGCCCGATGCGGTTGCCATCATCAATCCTAATCAACCGGGCTGTCCGTTTCCGAGCAAGAATATCGCCGGTGTCGGCGTCATTTTCTATCTGATGCTGGCGTTGCGCGCGGAATTGCGGCAACGCGGCGCGTTCGGACCCGCGTTGCCGGAACCGAATCTGGCCGGTTTTCTCGATCTGGTTGCGCTGGGCACGGTTGCCGATGTGGTCAAGCTCGACAGTAATAACCGGATTCTGGTGCAGCAAGGCTTGCAGCGGATCCGCAAAGGCCGTGCTTGTACCGGGATCAATGCCTTGATCGAAGTGTCGCGGCGCGATTTCCGGCAGCTATCGACGTATGAATTGGGATTTATGCTCGGGCCGCGTTTGAATGCCGCCGGACGTTTGGACGATATGTCGCTTGGCATCGAATGCCTGATTACCGATGATGAAGCGTACGCCGCCAACATTGCCAAGCAATTGGATGATCTGAACCGGCAGCGTCGCGAAATCGAATCGGACATGCAAGATAGCGCGTTGCTCAAGCTCGACGAGCAGCTTAAAAACCGCCGTACGGAATTTCAAACTGCCTATAGCATCTGTTTGTTTGATCACGATTGGCATCAAGGTGTGATCGGTATTCTGGCGTCGCGCATCAAGGATAAATATCACCGGCCGGTGATCATTTTCGCGCCCGGCAACGACGGCGAGCTGAAGGGTTCCGGGCGGTCGATCAATGGCTTTCATTTGCGTGATGCGTTAGATCTGGTATCGAAACAACATCCCGGATTGCTGCGTAAATTCGGCGGTCACGCCGCCGCTGCGGGATTAACCATCCAGAATAACGATTTCGAAGCATTTCACGAAGCGTTTGAGCAAGTCGCGCAAACCTTGCTGACGCCTGCCGATTTGACGCGCGTGATCGAAACCGACGGCGATCTGGAACTGGCCGATATCAATCTGGAGCTGGTGCAATCGCTCGAACATCAGGTGTGGGGGCAAGGTTTTCCGCAGCCCTCATTTAATGCGCGTTTCTATGTTGAAAGTCAGCGCATCGTCGGCGAAAAACACCTGAAGCTGAAATTGCGCAAACTAATATCGGGTAATCAGGATCAAGCGGTGCGGAAACCACAAAAATCGGCGGAATCGTTCGACGGCATTTTGTTTTTTCATCACGATCCGCTGCCGGATTTGATCGATGCGGTTTATCGCTTGCAGATCAATGAATATAATGGCAAGACATCCTTGCAATTCCTGCTGGAACATTGGTTTCACGCAGATCAACCGGTAACTGGCGATGCACACTGAATTTACCTTGAACGGGGAATTGGCGGCGCTGCCGCATTTTATGACCAGTTTGGCGATCGGCTTGCTGATCGGATTGGAACGCGAGCGGAGCCCCGGTTCTCGCGCGGGGTTAAGAACGTTCGCGTTGGTCGCGCTGTTCGGCACATTGGCCGCGATGCTGTCGGAAAAAGCCACGCCGTGGCTGCTGCTGGGCGGTTTGTTGATTGTCGGTTTGATGATGGTCGCGGCATATTACCGGGTCAAAGAAGACAGCGTCGATCCGGGAACCACCACCATCGCCGCCGCATTGGTGTGCTATGGTTTGGGTGCGGCGGTGTGGTACGACAGCGATACGCTGGCGATCATGCTGGCCATCATCACCACGGTGTTGCTGTATTTCAAGGCGGAGCTGCACGGCATCACCGCCAAG
Source organism: Nitrosomonas sp. (assembly GCA_019745325.1). Lineage (GTDB taxonomy): Bacteria > Pseudomonadota > Gammaproteobacteria > Burkholderiales > Nitrosomonadaceae > Nitrosomonas. The sequence continues at coordinate 286,870 of JAIETK010000001.1, forward strand.
CTCAGCCGCCGCGACCTGATTTCGGCGCTGCAATTCGCGGTGCTGACGTTTATCATTCTGCCGGTGTTGCCGGATAAGAATCTGGGGCCTTACGAAGCGATCAATCCGCATCAAATCTGGCTGATGGTGGTGCTGATCTCAGGTGTCAGTTTGGCCGGTTATGTGGCGATGCAATTGATCGGTCAACGTCACGGCGCGATCCTGGGGTTATTCGGCGGCTTGGTTTCCAGTACCGCCACAACATTGGTGTATGCACGCCGCAGCATGGAAAATCAGGATTTTACCCAGCTTGCGGTAGTCGTCATTTTGATCGCCAACCTGACGGTATTGATCCGCTTGGCGATTCTCAGCGCGGTGGTTTCACCGGGGATATTGCCGCAATTGCTACCGGTGCTGGGTAGCGGTTTTCTGTGCGGCGCCTGTGTTACAGGCTATTGGTGGTACCGGTTGAATCAGCAGCAAGAAGTGCCTGTGCCGGAAATTAAAAACCCGACAGAAATCCGTGTAGCCGCGGCTTTCGGTTTAATCTACGGCATCGTTTTGTTATGTTCCGCATGGCTTTCGGATGTCGCCGGCAGCGGCGGATTGTATGCTGTCGCACTGATTTCCGGGTTGACCGATGTCGATGCGATTACGCTGTCCAGCTTGCGTTTATTTGATTTAGGAAAACGCGAAGCAATCCATGCGATTGTCGCAATTTCGCTGGCATTTTTGTCCAACACCGGCTTCAAGCTTGGAATGATTTTTTTTATTGGTAACACTGCACTCGCAAGACAATGCGTTTCCGGCATGCTGGCGACTGCGGCCGGTGTCGGTGTGGCATTGCTGTGGATGATTTGACCGGTGCCTGGCAGGCAATACCGGCGCATGGGATTTTTCAGCGCCTGGATTTAACCGGCACGCGCTCGTTTACCGGCATTCCGGCTAGTGATTCAACCGTTTGCGGGTTTTTTGCGGCGCCAGTGCCCGTCCGGTTTCTGGAGCTTTCCGCTGCGGCGATTTCGGCGCGAATTCTGGCAGTAGCGGCGGCAGTCGCTTCCTTATCTGCTTGCGAGCGTGCAAACAGCGCTTCTTTCGCCATCGATTCCACGGCTTCGCGCGCCGCGGCAACTTCCAATGCGGCGGATTCCAGGGTGATGCGCTCTTGCATGGCGGCCAGCGCGGCCGATTCTTTCCGGGCCTTTTCCAAGGCAATGCGGGTGGCGTCTTTTTCCGCTTCCAATTGCGCCCTGGCTTTATTGGTCGCGATGATTTTTGCTTGCGCACGGGTTATCGCCAGCCCGGTAATTTTTTGTTCGATTTGCAAACGCTCGGCAACCGCTTGCTTGGCGTCGATCATGGCTTTGGCGCGCAGCTCGGCGTCTTCTTGCAAGCGTTGTTCCAAATCCGCCTTTGCGTGGATTTCTTGCGCGATCAGTGCATCCGCTTGAGCTTTTGCTTCCGCTGCCGTCCGTAATCGTTTTTCTGCGGCTAACCGTTCATTGGCGGCGATTCTGGCAACCTTCTCGGCTTCTTTACGCAATCCGGCTTCCTTGCAAGCGTCTTCGTCCGCTTGAATCCGTTTTTGGTATGCTTTGGTCGCAGCGGATTCGGCTTTGTTTTTTTCCGTTGCCGTCCGATTGGCGGCTTGTTCCGCTTGCACAACCGCTTCGGCGGCTGCCAGCGCTTCTGCTGCAAGCTGTATCCGGCGTTCGGTTTCCACAAGCAATTGGGTATCCGCTTGCAGTTTCATATTGATGGCATCCGCCGTTGCACGCTCTTTCGCGGCAATGGCTTCCGCTATTTCCGCCGCGGTCTTTTCGGCTTCAGCGCGATCCCGCGCGGCAACGATTGCTTGCTGATCCAGTCCGGCCCGGATCCGGGCTTGTTCCGCCGCGGTTGCCTCAGCTCCGGCTTTTTCCAAAGCTGCCCGGGTGGCGGTTGTTTCGGCTTCCAGTCGTGCTTCTTCTTGTTCTTTGGCTTTGCGCTCGGCATCCAATCGTTCGATTGCTTGCGCTTGCCGTTGTGCTTCTAATGTTGCGCGGGTTCGAACGGTTTCCAGTGCTTGCTTTTCCAATTCTTCGCACGCGCGTGCCAGTGCTATTTGTTTTTGCGATTCTTGGATTTTTGCGGCGGCTAATGCGGCGGCGCTGGTTTCAGCTTCGATTGCCGCAGATGCCGCTAGACGCGCTTCTTCCGCTGCTTTTGCGTGAATTCTGGCGGCTTCGGCCGCTTCATTTTCTTTGAGTGCCGTTGCATGCGCCAAATCCAGTGCGGCGGCTTCTTGCTCGATACGGTTTTGCGTTTTCTCGATAATCGATGCTTCCGCCTTGATCTTGGCTTCTAGTAATGCGCTGAGCGCCTTTTCGGCTTTTATCTTTTCATCGGCCAGTATTTTGGCTTTCAATTCCAATTCCCGCCGGGCATTGGCTTCCCGGGCTGCCAATGCCTCCGCTTTTGCCCTGGCTCTGGCCTGGGCGGTCGCGAGGGTTTCAGCCTGATTTCTTGTCTCTGCCGCGATTCGGGCATTGGCTTCGGCGCGCGCTCTGGCTTCGGCGGCTACTCGCGCGATATTTTCCGCTTCGATACGCTTATGCGCTTCTTTGATCGCATGATCTTCGGCGCTGAGGCGATCGCGATAGGCGGTGTCGAGAAGTTGCTTGATTTCGTCAGCCGATGCGAATTGTTGCCGGTTATCCGGCGAAACGCCGGGCGGCGTATCGTCTTCGGGCGCAGCGGTATCTTCACCGAAATGAATTTCTTGCGAAGCGGAAAGTTTGCGCAGCGAACTGAAGAGCCGTGACTTGAATGTCATATGTCGTTAACTAAAGCTTGAAATCGTATCGGGTGCTGGTATCAGCAGCTTTTACTAAACAGAAAATCACTTTAACAGTTTTCGAGCGATGGGCTTGTGATGATAAGCAGGGGAAAATGTCTGTATATCTTTTGCAATGCGAACGGTTGTCCGATTTGCAATAACAGTTTGTAAAGGAAACGGGAATTTCTACGGCATATGGATTTCAGTAACATTCGCAATCCCCATCATGAGATCCAATCCTTCATGCACCAACTGTTCCAGAATGGGGGTATAAAAAGGCATGCTGAGCGCTAGAACCAGAAGTCCGATTGATAAGGTTAACGGGAAGCCAACGGCGAAAATGTTCAATTGCGGCGCCACCCGGGTCAGGATCCCCAGTGCCAGGTTGGTAATTAATAATGCGGTTAATACCGGGAGAGACAATTGCAAGCCGGATTTAAAAATTTCGCTGCCCCATTGCGCCAGTGTCGAAAATGTCGCATTGGTGGTTGCGTCGGTTCCGACGGGTAAGGTACTGAAACTTTGTGAAATCAGCGCGATCATCATTAAATGACCGTCAATCGCCAAAAATGCGAGACTGGCGATGACTCCGAGAAACCGGCCGATGATATCGATCTGACCGGAATTTTGCGGATCGAAGAAAATGGCAAAACCCAACCCCATTTGCAAGCCGATCAGCTCACCGGCCATTTCCACCGCAACAAAAACGATACGCATGACAAAACCGATAGCGACGCCAATCAACACTTGCTGCAGCAGAATGATAAGGCCGGCGCCGGACGCGGGGTCAATTTGCGGCAGTGATTTCTCTACCATCGGCATGACCAGGATCGTGATCATGACCGCCAATCCCAATTTCACCCGAACCGGAATGCTGGGATTTCCCAGAATCGGCGCGGAGGCGATCAAAGCGAGAATGCGGCTGAGCGGCCATAGAAAGGTGGCGAGTAATACATTCAGTTCCGCTGTAGAGATATTGATCATGATACGGATTGGTTTACCTGAGCGGTACTGTCACGCATGAATTTGTTCAGCGAGGCGCAGCCGTGCGGAAGTTAACCGACCGCCAGCCACGGGATGCTGGAAAACAATCGTTGCATATAATCCGTCATGATTGCGATCATCCATGGCCCGGCCAATACCATCACCAGAAACATGACCAATAACTTGGGAATGAACGATAAGGTCATTTCATTGATTTGCGTGGCCGCTTGAAAAATACTGACCAATAAACCGGTTGCCAACGCCGACAATAGTAGCGGCGCGGAAATCATGAATGTGATTTCAAGCGCTTGCCGGCCGATTGTCATTGCACCTTCTGGAGTCATGATAGGTTTCCTCTTAAGTAAAAAAGCTTTGCGTCAATGAGCCGATAATCATGTGCCAGCCGTCGACCAACACAAAAAGCATTAATTTGAACGGCAATGAAATAATCATCGGTGACAGCATCATCATACCCATGGCCATTAACACGCTGGATACCACCAGATCGATGATTAAAAAGGGAATGAATATGACAAAACCGATCTGGAACGCCGTTTTCAATTCACTGGTGATATACGCCGGCACCAATAATCTCAGCGGAACGTCATCACGGCTTTCGATTTCCTCACTGCCGGAGATTTGCACGAATAGCGCCAGATCCGTTTCCCGGGTTTGATGCAGCATAAAAGATTTAATCGGAATGCTGGCTTGTTCGGCAGCTTGCATGATGTTGATTTTATCTTCGGAAAACGGCAAATAGGCTTCGTGATAAACCCGGTCGATCACCGGCGACATGATAAAAAAAGTCAGAAACAACGCAATGCCGAGCAACACTTGATTCGGCGGCGAGGATTGCGTGCCCAGCGCGAGGCGAAGCAGGGACAATACAATGATGATCCGGGTAAAACTCGACATCATCAGCACCACGGCGGGTAGAAATGTCAGAGACGTTAAAAATATCAGCGTTTGCAGGCTCAAGGTATAGGTTGCGCTGCCATCCGCATTCGGCGAGCTGGTGAATGCCGGGAAGCCGGATTTTTGCGCAAATACCGGAACAGCCGCGCAACTGAGACCAATCAATAGTAGCTGCAGCAGCCGGCGTTTTCCCAGGAGGCGGGCATTCGCGCACTGAAGATTCTTAGTCTTGCAGCGGGCAAAACTCATGCAGCGCAGGAAACCGGTATGGATGGATGCTAAAACTCGATTAAGCATGTTCTTTATGGATACTCTGATTAAGTTGATCGGCAAAAGCATCCGCCGCAGGATTCGTTTGAGCGGAGCCGGGGTTTTCTGAAGGCTTCTGCAAGGCGTGCAGCTTATTGACCCGGCCTGGCGCTACGCCCAATACCAGCCAGGTGTTGTCAATTTCGACCACGACCACGCGTTCTCTCTGGCCGACACCGCTGGCCGCGATAACTTTGATGACGCCCGCGGCGGTTGCCGGTATCAGCGAAAAGCGCTTCAGCACCCATGCGGCGCCGGCGATGATTATCAGCACCAGCAACAATCCTCCCATCATTTGCAGCATGTTATCCGTGGAAATGACAGAGGGAGGCGGCACATAATTGGGTTTCCCGGTATCAGCAAACGCCGGGAAAGAAAGCAGCAACAGTAAAGCCGGGTATCGGTTCAGCATGATTAATTTCTAGCGGTTGAGTTTGCGGATGCGTTCGCTGGGGGTAATGATGTCGGTCAATCGAATGCCGAATTTGTCATTGACGACCACGACTTCACCTTGCGCGATCAAGCAACCGTTAACCAGCACATCCATCGGTTCGCCCGCCATGCCGTCCAGCTCGACCACGGAGCCTTGCGCAAGCTGCAGCAAATTCTTGATGGCAATCTTGGTGCGGCCCAGTTCAACCGTCATCTGAACAGGAATATCGAGAATCAGATCAATGTCATGGCGCGTGTTATTGTCAGCACTGTCTTTTGAGAATTCCTGAAAAACCGATGCCGACGCCGATTGCGTATTAAGTGCCGAGCCGGAAGATTGTGAATCCGATGGATTATTCGTGGCCGATTCTTGCTCGGCCATTGCGGCTGCCCAATCATCGGCCGGATTTTCTTCGTTTTGCACATCATTGTGCCCGGCTGCTGTTTGCTCGGCCATTGCGACTGCCCAGTCATCGGTTTCCGCTTGATCGCTGGTGGTTGGTTCGGTCATGTTCGCTCCAATTAATTTTCAGTTTCCGATTGTGAAATCAGCGTGTTTACTTTTAGCGCATAGCGGCCGTTCATCGTGCCGTAGCGGCAGTCCAGTACCGGTACGCCGCTGACATTGACGGTAATTGTTTTAGGGATTTCCAGCGGGATAATATCCCCGACTTGCATGCTCAGAATTTGCTCAAAAGTTACTTTCGTATGCCCAAGATTTGCGACCAATTCCACTTCAGCGCCTTGTACTTGCTGTGACATCAGCTTGATCCAACGCTTATCCACTTCCATGTGGTCGCCTTGCAACGCGCTATATAAAATATCGCGGATCGGCTCCACCATGGAGTAGGGAATGCATACATGCAATCCGCCGCCTTTGTTTCCCATATCGATATCGAATGTCACGGCAACGACCACTTCGTTCGGTGTGGCGATGGTGGCAAACTGCGGATTCATTTCGGAACGGATGTATTCAAAATTCACTGGATAGACTGATTTCCAGGATTTCTCGTACTCTTCGAAAACGACATCCAGCAGGCGTTGGATGATCCGTTGTTCGGTTTGCGTGAAGTCTCTGCCTTCAACCCGCGTGTGATAGCGGCCGTCACCACCGAACAGATTGTCCACGATCAGAAAAATCAGATCGGGATCGAATACCAGTAATGCGGTGCCGCGCAACGGTTTCATATGAACCATGTTGAGGTTCGTCGGTACTACCAGGTTGCGCACGAATTCACTGAATTTAATCACTTTGACGGGGCCGACTGCGATGTCGACTGTCCGCCGCATGAAATTGAACAAACCGATGCGCAGTAATCGCGCAAAGCGCTCGTTGATGATTTCATAGGTCGGCATCCGTCCGCGAACGATCCGTTCCTGTGTCGCGATGTTGTAGGGACGGACACCGCCTTTATCTTCTTCTTCCTGAGCCTCATCGCTATCACCCGTTGCACCTTTGAGAAGCGCATCGACTTCTTCTTGTGAGAGGAAATCTTCGGACATTTGCGAATTACTGAATTACAAAAGAAGTGAACAATACTTCACGGACATCTTCCTGGAGGTCTTCAGAGTCGAGCGATTGCCGGATTTCATCAGCAATTTGCTGGCTTAACTGCTGTTTTCCGTCAATGCCTGAGATTTCCACGGCTTTCTTGCTGGACAATAGCATCAGGATGCGGTTGCGGATGGACGGCATCTGTTTGGCTATTTCCTGTACAACTTCCGTTTCTCTCGCTTTCACCGTCAAACCGACTTGCAGATACTGACCGCTCTCTTCCGGCTGGAGATTGACCGTAAATACCTCTAGGTCAACGAATGTGGTGGGTCTCAGTTTTGCTTTTGCTTTTGGTTTTTCTTCCTCGGCTTCTTCATCACCGTCCTGCTGCATGAAGTACCAGGTGCCTCCGGCACCTGCACCGATTGCGATCATCGCAATCAGGATGCCTATTATTAATCCTTTTTTGCTTTTGCCGCCTTCGGCGGCTGGTGCTGCTGTTGCGGTATTTGATTTCGACATTTGTATCACTCCAAATTTGACGAAATCAATTATCTTTGACTGCGGTATCGAACGATGCCGCAAATAACAACGAAATAATATCGCTATTTTCAGTTACCCGGATTGACGTGAATCGCGGCTTGAAATCATGAAACTATCTTCCTCGGATAGCATTAAGGCGGGAAAACAATTAAGAAAAAAATTTTAGTGCGCCATCTGGGATTGATAGCGCGCTGAAAAGGCATCGGCGATTAAGTTTGAATCCATCGACGATCATGCATAGGTGTTCACAATACCGTGATGCCTGGCAGGCGCCGCTATTGCTTCGATTTGATTGACCGGTTTTGATTGCGTTGAGTCCGTCACATGCGAATTGCCCTTATCGGAGTGATCGGCATGCTGCTGTCTGTTTTCCTGTTGGAACGAATCAGCGCCGATCATTACATTGCCTAATTGAATGCCATTTTCCGCCATCATTTCGCGTAATTTCGGCAAGGCTTGTTCGATGGCTTCCCGCACCGCTGAATGGGGTGACAAGAACTGCGCGGTTGCTTGGTCTTGGGTAATGGTCAGCATCACATCGACGGGTCCTAAATGCGCCGGATTCAGATGGATTTCAGCGACTTGCTGTTGCTGTGAAGTCAACCATACGACTTTCTGTGCAAATTCACCGCCCCACTTGGCTTGGCCAACAGGCTGATGTACGTGAACTTCGCTCGTAGAGGCAGTGGATGAACTCGCGGCTAATGCATTACTCAGTCCCTGCGATTGTGAAGCATTCGATTCTTCGAAAATTGACGGAAGCGATTCGTTGGTATCGATTGCGATGGCTTCGCTCAATTCAGATGATAGCGGTAATAGTCTGCCGTTGGTGGCAGAATTTGCCGTTTCCATCATTTGCCAGAATTGGTTAGCCTGGGAATTCAGGTTGCCTGCAGCTTGAGTTTGCTGTAACAATTGATTAACAGCAGGGAATGCTGGATTAATCCCGGCTTCTATATTTTGGGAAGACAATGGACTCAATTGGGTTGGAAGCTTGGTTCCCAATAGATCCGCTAGAGGCGATTTTAGTGCTGGTTCCGGCAGTGTACTCAATTGATTGATCGGTTGGTTGGGCTTGAACCCCAGTGTTGGGTCGTTTATCAGATTTTGGATAAAACTGCCGGGGTTATCAGGCGCCGCAGTCTTGGTTGTTTCAGCGTTGACATTCTCAGCTGGCCTAGTTTCAGTCTCTTTGGGTTGTTCTTCGGTTTTGGTATTGTTGCCGGTAGTGGATGTCTGGCGCGAATCGGCTTTTTGTGAAACTTCACGTTCCAAGATGCTACTGAATTCTTCCGAAACAGGATCGGTCATGCCGAGTAAGCCAGAATCCGACGTGGCGGCGGAATTTTCTGTTGGCGTTTTTATTGAAGGTGCAACAGACAGGTTTAGCATAAGTTTATTCTCGCTGATTGGGTTAATTTCAGATGAGGTTATGCAATATCCATACCAGTTCAACCGATGCCGGTTAAATTATGAGTCAGTCTTGGGAGGATAGGGAGCGTGTCGTGTCGTGTTTGCAGCAAATTCGTCTTGCAGTTTTTGTTCAATTTTGAGTTGCCGCTGTATTTCGGTGAATTGCTGCCGGTGGACGAGTGTGTCGTAGCATTTTAGTTTGCGTTGATTAGAGAGAAATTCATTGTTTCCAGCAGTTTTTTTATTTTGCACATACAGTACGGCCTGCCGTTGCTCGGCAATCGCGGCGTCTAATTTACTCATAAAAGCCATGTAATTGCGCCATTGGATATGATCAATTCCCTGTTCGCTAGAGTTTTCAAAGCGTGATTGATAGCTGTCGCGATATTGCAAAAGCAGTTGTAATTTTTTTTCCGCTTCCTGTTGCTGGAAATTGAGTTTGCCGAGCTGTTTGGCTGCGGCGTCGGTTTGCTGTTTGGCTAAATCCTGCAGAATTTTTAGAGAAGACGGTTTGGACATCTTGTTTAAGCTTCAGATTACCGGACGGCATCTGGATCGAATAGCTTCGATAGCTTTGCAATGCTGATATCAAAAGCTTCTTGTTGCGTCATCGTTTGTTGCAAAAATCTTTCAAATGCCGGGTAAAGTTTGATTGCCCGGTCTAATTCTGGATCAGAGCCGGCGACGTAGGCACCGACGCTGATCAAATCGTGGCTGCGTTGATACTTTGAATACAGCGACTTAAATTGACGAGCCATTTCCACTTGCCGTTGGGGAACGATGCTGGTCATGATTCGGCTGATTGAAGCTTCAATGTCGATGGCGGGATAATGACCTGCTTCCGCAAGCCTGCGGGATAGCACGACATGACCGTCCAGAATGGCGCGCGCGCTATCGGCGATCGGATCGTTCTGATCGTCGCCTTCGGTCAATACGGTATAAAAAGCAGTGATAGAGCCGTCTTTTAGATTACCATTGCCGGCGCGTTCAACCAGTTGCGGCAGTTTGGCAAAAACCGATGGCGGATAACCTTTGGTCGCGGGTGGTTCGCCGATAGCCAGAGAGATTTCCCGTTGCGCCATCGCGTAGCGGGTCAAAGAATCCATGATCAACAGAACATGTTTCCCGGAATCGCGGAAGTACTCGGCAATCGCTGTCGCATAGGCAGCGCCTTGCAAGCGCAACAGCGGCGAGGTATCAGCGGGCGCAGCGACGACAACGGAGCGGGCAAGTCCCTCCTCGCCCAGAATATTTTCAATAAACTCTTTAACTTCGCGTCCGCGTTCGCCGATCAGTCCCACCACAATGACATCGGCAGAGGTATAGCGCGCCATCATGCCGAGCAGCACGCTTTTGCCAACGCCGCTACCGGCAAACAATCCCATGCGCTGGCCTCGTCCCACGGTTAAGAGCGTGTTGATGGCGCGCACGCCGACATCGAGCGGTTCGCTGACGGGAATTCGTTCCAGGGGATTATAAGGACGGCTATATAAAGGTACGCTATGTTGCGCATGCGTGGGTCCGAGGCGATCCAGCGGTTCGCCTAGGCCATTCAATACCCGGCCCAGCAGCTCAGGTCCAACGGTGATATGTTTGGCCCGGTCGGCGGCACGTCTTCGCGGGTGTCTCAAATTCCCAAGCTGTGGCGGTTCCGCAGCAATTTCAGCAGGCACCACTTTGGCGCCCGGCGATAATCCGTAGACATCACTGGATGGCATCAAGAATATCCGCTCACCCGCGAATCCGACCACTTCGGCCGATACCTGATGACCGTTTGAGAGAAAAATGGTGCAGCTGCTGCCAACCGCTAACCGGAGTCCGACGGCTTCCATAACCAATCCGGCAACTCGCGTGATTGTTCCGCTTAATAAATAAGGATTGGCGGGGGCAACAAGCTGGGTGCAGTTTCGCAGAAAACCGCCCCATTGTTCATGGCGCGCCATATTATTCTGTTCCATCGAACCAGCCGCTGTTTTGTCCGATCGCTGCGAGTGCTCTATGCCAGCGTGTTTCGAGACTTGCGTTGATTTCACTGCCGCCGGCTTCGATGCGGCATCCGCCTCTGGCGATTTGCGGATCTTCGCGAATTTGCCAGTTATCCAGTTCGATTTGATTACCGAGATGCGCATTTACCAGGATTGCATCGTCCGGGTGTAGAAAAAGACGTGGATGATTCATGACGTTAGGCAAGTTGCGGATGGCTTCTTGCACGATCGGAATGATCAGCTTGGGGTTTACTTCCAATGCTTGCGCGACGACTTTTTTGGCCAGCGCGATGGCCAAATCCAATAAGTCATTGGCGACTTGCTGATCCAGCTCATGAAGATCATGATCCAGTTTAGATAACAGCGACTGGAGCCGCACAACCTCGGCTCTAACTTCGTTTTCCGCGGTTTCCCTACCGGTTTTATAACCTGCTGCATTACCCTCCTGGAAGCCGGCTTCATAGCCTTCAGCTTTGGCGCGCTGGAAAATTGCTGCTATTTCTTCTTCAGTGGGAGGTACAACCTTGTTTGGTTCTGGTTCTTCTTCTATAGGATTTCCGGCTTCGAGATCTTGATCTTTTTCCAGGCACTCAGGTGTTTCCAGGGAATCCATTTCCCAGCGCTGATAGCCATTTTGCTTCTCTTTCGGGATAAAATCGCTTGTAATCATATTGCTAAGCCTTCAAATTTGCGCCGGATAGGATAGATGTTTTAAATTTTGGAACCGGTCCGTTCCTTAAATGAAACCGTCATCGCCTTTTCCGCCCAACACAATTTGTCCATCGTCAGCCAGCTGGCGGACCACCTTAAGAATTTCTTTTTGCTCAGCTTCAACTTCAGAGACACGAACCGGTCCTTTGCTCTCAAGGTCTTCACGGAGAGCCTCAGCGGCACGTTGCGACATATTCTTAAAGATTTTCTGGCGCAATTCTTCTTGTGCGCCTTTCAACGCGATAATCAAGGATTCCGATTGAACTTCCCTGAGCAGCAACTGGATACCGTGGTCGTCAATTTCGATCAGATTGTCGAATACGAACATTTCATCCATTATTTTCTGCGCCAGTTCTTCATCGTACTGTTTGATATTCTCGATTACGCTGGCTTCTTGAGCGGATGGCGCGAAGTTAAGAATCTCGGCTGCTGCGCGCACGCCGCCCATCGCCGATTTGCGGATATTGGCACTGCCCGACAGCAATTTTGTTAACACCTCATTAAGTTCACGCAATGCATCGGGCTGAATACTGTCCAGCGTAGCAATGCGCAATAAAACATCATTACGCAAGCGTTCGGTGAAAAGGCTTAATATCTCGCTGGCCTGATCCCGTTCCAAATGCACAAGAATGGTCGCGATGATTTGAGGATGTTCGTTTTTGATCAATTCAGCCACCGATGGCGCATCCATCCATTTTAACCCTTCAATACCGCTGGTATCGCCGCCTTGCAAAATACGATCGATCAAATTGGCGGCTTTTTCATCCCCTAGGGCACTGGTTAGCACCTTGCGGATATAATCGGCGGAATCCTGCCCGAGCGTCGTTCTTCCTTCTGCCTCGCTGCAAAATTCCGTGACGATGGTTTCAATCTCGGTGCGCGTAACATTTTGCAATTTTGACATCGTTTCGCCCAGCCGCTGGACTTCCTTGGGGCCGAGCAGCTTGATGACAGATGCCGCTTCTTGCTCTCCCAGGGTCATCAGTAAGATTGCGCTTTTTTTAATTCCTTCGTCATCCATTCTTAGCCATCCAATCCTTGACAACATTCGCTACGATAGCGGGTTCGTCCAGAGCCAGCTGTTTTGCCCGTTTTAGATTTTCTTCGAATATTGATCGCTGCAATGCTTGCTGCATAGACACTCCATCTATTTGTCCGGGTAATCCCTCCAGGGGTGTTCCATCGGCTGCTACAGCCGCAGTTTGATCCGTTAATTCGGGGGCTGGCGGCGGTGGGGGCGCTAGGCTTTTCAAAAATGGTTTGAAAATTTTCAGCAAGAAAAATAACACCACTGCTGCGATTAACAATTGCTTTCCAATGTCCTTCGCGAACATAACGACATCCGGATCTTTCCAGAGCGGAACTTCCAAAACGGGCGTGGAATCCCCGGTAAATATGCTGTTCGTAACCGTCAATGAATCTCCCCGTTTTTCGTTATAACCCATGGCTTCCCGGACAAGGTTATTGATTTCCTTGATCTCGTCCGCGCTTAGCGGCTCGTAAGTTACTTCTCCGTTTTCATCGGTTTTTTTCCGGTAATTGACTACGACAGCCGCTGAAAGCCGCTTGATGTTGCCGCTGGATTGCTGGGTGTGCTGCACGGTTTTATCGACTTCATAATTAGTGGTCGATTCTTTTTTCTTGTCCGTAGGAATCGGAGGCGTTTCCTTATTGGCATCTTCTTCGCCATCAGCATTCTCTCCCCCGGCTTTTTTTCCGCCTGCTTCAATTGGCGCGATCGCCGGTTCAGGCGGACGGTTCGACAACGCGCCCGGGATTCCGCCGTCAAACTTGGAACCAATCGAGGTTGATTCATGCGTTTGCTGGCTTCGAATCGAGGCGCCTTCAGATTCAGAGTTGTTGGGGCGGTAAATCTCCTCGGCCCGGTCAATTCGCGAAAAATCGACATCGGCAGTCACTTGAGCGCGGACATTGGGTGCGCCCGTAATAGGCGTCAAGATGGCTTCGATCCGGCGGATATAGCTTTCTTCAATTTCCTGGATATATTCCAACTGTTTTGCATCAAACCGGGAGTCTTGTTTTTTGTCGTTTTGAGTGCTCAATAGATTACCGTTCTGATCCACCACCGTTACATTTTTTACGGGCAAATTGGGGACGCTGCTTGACATCAAATGCACAATGGCGCTGACTTGTTCGACGCTCAGCACTCTGCCTGGGTGCAGGTTGAGTAAAACGGAAACACTGGGTTGCTGCCGTTCCCGGGAGAATACTGAAGGCTTGGAAATGGCTAAGTGCACACGCGCACTTTGTACTGCTGACAGCGATTGCACCGAGCGCGCTAACTCGCCTTCCAGTGCCCGTTGGTAGTTTACTTGCTCGAGGAATTGACTCGAACCGAACTTCTGATTTTCCATGATTTCGAAACCGGCGAGACCGCCCTTGGGCAATCCCTGGCCCGCCAGTTTCAACCGCACTTCATGAACTTGTTTGTCGGGAACCAGGATGGCGCCGCCGTTCTCGGATATCTTATACGGCACGTTCATTTGTTGGAGCGCGCTGATAACCGCTGCGCCGTCTTGATCTTGTATGTTCGAGTAAAGTACACGATATTCAGGTGTTTGACTCCACATCAACGCGCCTGCGAGTAATGCGATAGCCGCTCCAGCCGCTAGGATGACCCCGATTTTTTTCTGATTCGACAACTGATTAAAATGCTCCAGCCTGAATGCTGAAGCAGGTGTTGCCGTATTGGGGGTTTCACTGGGTACTGTCGCCACGCGCTGCTCTCCTGCTTAAATGCTCAATTACTATTCAAAATTTAATTATTAAATCCGGATCGTTGGAAAATCATGTCACATCTATCGGACCAATACGTCATACCGCTACTGGAAACCTCAATCTCGCTATTTCACTGCCGTAAAAAAATTGGCTATCAGCCATTCAGCCTTAATAGACTTTTTAGAATTGATGATTATCAGCAAATTTGTAAGTTCTGATTGTTTGAAAAGAATAGGTTTGTCCGCCTTATTCGTATCAATACCGGAATAGTCTCCAATGCTAAGCTACAGGTAATTTCTATCCACAGAATTAAATTTCGTGCAGACAAATAAGGTTATTAAAATCAAAAATATATCTGATGATCAAGTGCAGCTGCAACGCGCATTTGCTGCTTTTAATGAGGTATCCGAGCAGTTATCGAGCGTTTACCAGGAATTACAAGGCAAAGTAGCGCATCTGACCCGGGAATTGGCACTTGCCAATGGAGAGTTGCATAAGCAACTGGTTGCTAAGGAAAATCTGTCGCAGCGATTGGGCTTGTTGTTGAATGCTTTGCCAGGAGGGGTGGTCGCATTGAATGCGCAAGATTGCATTGAACAAGTGAATCCGGCAGCTACAAGTCTGCTGGGAGAGCCTCTGCTTGGTTTAGGATGGAATCAGGTTGTTCAAGAACGCTTAACCGCTACAATGCTTGTCAGTGAATGGCATATTAAATCGGTAAAAACATCCGAACTTCGCCGGATTCGTGTAGAAAGCAGCGCAACGGATTCGCTCGGCAGAAGAATCCTGCTCATCAATGACATTACGGATGCTTATGCATTGCAGGAGCAGTTCAGACGAAATCAGCGGTTGACTTCCATGGGGGAAATGGCGGCGAATCTTGCGCATCAGCTGCGCACGCCGCTATCAACCGCACTCATTTATGCAAACCATCTCGGTAGCGATGCGCTGACTTCCAGTGAACGGCAAAAATTTGCTGCAAAAACAATCGAACGCTTACTGCATTTGGAGCATTTAACTAAAGATATGCTCCGTTTTGTGAAAGGTGAAACAAATCAGCTTGAAACCGTCGAGATAACCAGTCTGATAACGGAACTGCAACAAGTGATCGAGCCGCAGGTGAAGCAAAAGAAGCTGCAGTTGAATATTTACGACCATTGCGGATCTGAAAAGATTATGACAGACCGGCCGGCACTATTCGGAGCGCTGATGAACCTTCTCGAGAACGCCGTTCAGGCAACGCCAATCGGCGGCGTAATCGCTTTCACTGCCCGCCTGGAAGAGGCGCGTATCACCTTAAGTGTGCATGATAATGGGCCTGGCATTGATTCGTCCTTGCAGGAAAGGTTGTTCGAGCCTTTTTTTACTACCCGACCGGAGGGTACCGGGCTTGGCTTGGCAATTGCCAGAAGTGTGATTCAGTCAATGGGCGGCAGCATCCATATTCATTCCACGCCGGACACGGGAACTGAATTTATTGTGCATCTGCCCAGAAGCAAAGGAGATTAATGTATGAAAACGCTACCTATTCTGGTGGTAGAAGATGATCAAGATTTGCAGGAGGCAATTTGCGCCACCCTGAAACTATCCGGTTATCAGACTCGGGCCGCGTCTAATGGTACTGACGCAATGAAAATACTTCATGAACATCAAATGGGAATGGTTGTCAGCGATGTGCAAATGAAGCCGATCGACGGGTTTGCGCTATTACAAGAAATTAAAGCGTTTGAGCCGGAGTTGCCGGTTTTGTTGATGACCGCTTATGGTGACGTTAAACGCGCAGTGACTGCTATGCAAACCGGCGCTTGCGATTATTTGCTGAAACCGTTTGATCCGGCGATCCTATTGGCGCATGTCAAACGCTATGCGCTACCGGAAATTGAACAAGATGATAAAGTTGTTGCCAAAGATCCGCGGACGCGGTCGTTGTTAGCGCTTGCCAGGCGCGTTGCCCAATCGCCCGCGACAGTATTGCTGACAGGTGAGAGCGGTTGCGGCAAGGAAGTGATAGCCCGGTTCATTCACATGCACTCGCCACGCTCTTCCAAGCCGTTTGTCGCTATCAATTGCGCGGCTATACCGGAGAATTTGCTCGAGGCGACGTTATTCGGGTACGAGAAAGGCGCATTTACCGGGGCATCACAGGCGCAACCGGGGAAATTCGAACAAGCGGAGGGAGGGACGTTATTGCTCGATGAAATTTCGGAGATGCCGCTGGAATTACAAGCAAAATTGCTGAGAGTCCTGCAAGAAAGAGAAGTTGAGCGAGTCGGCGGACACAAAACGATTAAGCTGGATATCCGGGTGCTGGCAACTTCAAACCGCGATATGCTGGCGATGGTCAAAAGCGGCCGATTCCGCGAAGATCTCTATTACCGTCTCAACGTGTTTCCGATCGAGATTCCGCCGTTGCGCGAAAGACCTCTGGACATCGAATCCTTGGCACTTCGTGCATTAGCTGTGCCTTCTTCCGTGACAGAAAAATCGTCATACCGGTTGACTCAGGCGGCCATTGATAAACTGACGCGCTATGCATGGCCCGGTAATGTCCGGGAATTGGAAAATGTCATGCAGCGCGCCATGATTCTGGCAATGGATAACATCATTGATGCCGAACATATTCATTTACCGGTGGCGGAAACTGAGGTTGCCGAGATAACTGAAGTAAAAAATCAAACGGCTGCGCCAGCGGCGATGGAAGATATTAAATCGCTTGAACGCAAGCACATTCTGGAAACACTGGCAGCAGTTAATGGTTCCCGAAAACTAGCCGTTAAGAAGCTCGGTATTTCGGAAAGAACGTTGCGATACAAATTACAACAGTATCGCATGACAAGTTGACTATCATTTTCCTATAGACAGATAAACGCGATTTGTTAGAATTTCCGACCGGGTTAGCAGCTTACCGGTACATTTAAGATGCGCGTAGGGATAAAACATGGATAAATCAGGAATTGACAATATATTGCAGCAATTGCAAGCGGCTTCGGAGCTGGCTTCGGGGGTTAAGAAACAACCGAAAAGCGATGAGGTTGCAAGCGTTGATTTTAGCGAGAAGCTAAAGACAGCGATTGATCAGGTCAATAAATCGCAACAGAATTCGGACAGAATGACTGAGCAGTTTGTCAGTGATCAAGCCAACGTTGACTTGCATGAAGTGATGATTTCCCTGCAAAAAGCCAATGTGTCGTTTCAATCCATGGTTCAAGTACGGAATAAATTAGTAACCGCCTACCAGGAAATCATGAATATGCAGGTCTGATCCGTTGCGGTTTGTTGCGTAACGGCTTCTGCCGTTGACTTATTCTTCCAGTGCTGATTCTAGCTCAAGCCAACTTTCTTCCAGATCCGCTATTTTTTTCTCAAGCGCCGAAAAAACTGCATTAAGCCGGTCAATTTCTTCCCGCGGGCAATTTGCGTAAGTAGCCGGGTCAGCTAGCCGCCGGTTTATCTCCGACAATTCTTGTTGCGCGCTTGCTATGGCTGCTTCCAGTTTTGATTGTTTCGACAATAGCGTTTTTTTATTCGGCTTGATCGCCACATGAGATTGAGTTTTCTGCGGCGTGGATTTTGTTGTGGCTTCGTCGGCGGCGCGGCGGTTTTCCAGCCACTTTTTATAATCCTCCAAATCACCATCCAGCGGTTGTATCTTACCATCGGCAACCAGCCATAACTCATCGGCTACTGCGCGTACCAGGCTGCGGTCGTGCGAAACCAATATGACCGCGCCGGTATAATTTTCCAACGCCAGTGTCAAGGCATCGCGCATATCCAAATCCAAGTGATTGGTGGGTTCATCCAGCAGCAATAAATGCGGTTTTTGCCAGGCCAGTATGGCTAGCGCCAAACGGCTCTTCTCACCGCCGGAAAAACTGGCGACCGGTCGATCCTCGCTGTCGCCGCCCAACCCGAATCGTCCCAGAAATGTTCGTAAATCCAGCTCGGTTTGTTGTGGCGCGATTTCCTGCAAATGTTGCAGCGGTGTCTTCTTACTGTCCAGATTTTCCAGCTGATGTTGCGCGAAATAGCCCATTTGAATATTTTCCGCGCGCTCCACTGAGCCCGAGACCGGTTTTATTTCCTCTGTCAGCAATTTAATGAATGTCGACTTTCCAGTTCCGTTGGGGCCCATGAGCGCAATTCTCGAACCCGCTTGCAGCGTGAGATTAACCTGCTGAAATAACACAACATTGTTATAACCGAAGCTGATATTTTTTATGCGGAGCAACACATCCGGGCTTCGTTCAGGCGCTTCAATTTCAAGGTCAAAATGGCCATCTTGCAAATGAACCGGTGCAAGACGGACCAATCGTTCCAGTGCTTTGATGCGGCTCTGCGCTTGCTTGGCTTTGGTTGCCTTGGCACGAAAACGCCGCACGAAATCTTCCATGTGCGCAATGTGTTTTTGCTGAAGCTGCCAGGCCTGTGTTTGTTGCGACAGTTGTTCGGCGCGGGCGCGCTCAAAGTCATCGTAATTACCGCTATAAGTTTCAATGGACCGGTTATGGATGTAGGCAATGCGATTGGCGCAGGTATTGAGAAATTCGCGGTCATGGGATACGACGATGACACTGCCCGGATAGCGCAATAGATACTGCTCCAACCAGAGGATTGCTTCCAGATCCAGGTGATTCGTCGGTTCGTCAAGCAGCAGCAGATCGGCGCGATGCATCAACGCTCTCGCAAGATTCAAACGCATCCGCCAGCCGCCCGAGAAATGATTGACCGATCGCTCCAGTACTGAATTTTCAAATCCTAATCCGTTCAATAACTGTGCTGCCCGTGACCGTGCCGTATAGCCGGCGATCGCTTCATAACGTTGCTGTGCTTCAAACCAGGCGGCATCATGCTGTGCTTGCGATAACGTGCTTTCGAGTTGCCGCAGTTCCACATCGCCGTCCAATACAAATTCAAGTGCAGGCCGGCCGGAATTGATGATTTCCTGTTCGACGAAAGCAATCGTTTTACCGGATTGCATGCTTACTTCGCCGCCATCCGGTTTGATTACGCCGCGGATTAACTTGAATAATGTGGATTTTCCGCAACCGTTCCGGCCGACCAGGCCGATACGTTGATTGGCAAAAATTTGCAGATGACAGTTTTCCAATAACGGGACACCGCCTTGTAAATAGGACAGCGATTGAATCGTTAGCATGGTATTTCAGCGATCATAAACATTTATAAAACCGGAAATAGTCAAACTCCAGTGACAAAGCGCACAAGGTTAGTAAAATCATTGTTGCAAGGTTTGCTGACTTCTTCGATACTGTCAAACTCTATTGCGCGATTGCCACGCTTCGTATTGAGACTCAAGGAAATTACTCGCGAGCTGTCATATTGAAGTTTTTCCGGAAATGGGAATGTTATCAATCACGATAAATTAAAGGAATTTTCACGGCGTTATTTTAATCCATTCCATGGGCAAACTACTAAAAGCCGTATTGCTGGCATTCATTAGCCTTATGATCGTGACCGTATCAGGGCTATATCTATTCCGCCACGCTATCGTTGAAGCCGTTATCAGCGATCAATTGCGTCAGCGCGGTTTTCCGTTGCAGTCGATTGAAATTCCTGACGTTTCGTTTAATTCTCTGCAATTGCAGGATATAACAGCCGGAAAAAGCAGCGAATTTCGTTTAAAGAGTCTCCAGCTTGCTTGGAATTTTCAAGAAATTTTAGCAGGAAAACCGGTTTCGGCCACGATCAGCGGCCTGCAAGCAACCATCGATTTAAAAGCGGGCGCTTCCAATTTCACCATGCCGCAATCCCAGATGCCGGTTGCGCAGTGGAAAATTTCCATTCCTTGGTTGCCGGAATTGAAATTAAGCGATTCCGCGGTTTATTTTCACACGGCGACCGGAGACATCACGTTGGCGCTATCCGGCAGCATCGGAGCGATACAATCCGGTAAGCAGGAAATACATCTGAGTGCAGTAACTTCCGCTTCTTTCTTGCAGGCAACGACCGTGTTTAAAGGCGCTTTCGATAATCAGGGAAATCTCCAAGGTAAAATTTCTGTTTCGGAAGCCAGGCTCGATACGCCGGAAGCCAAAATTGCGGATTTTTCCAGTGAAACTTCCTTTGTGTTTTCAGCGTTGCGGCCGCAGCAAATACAGACTAATACTTCATTGTCGGGTATCCGGCTGTTGCGAAAAGAAGAGATATCTGCTGCCGAATTGGCATTGGAAGAAATTTCCCTGGCAGGGGAATTTCAGCGATCTGCGGATTCGATGCAAGGTGAGATGGATTTCAGAATCGCCGGCGGTCAAATAACCGCCGATGCGCTGAAGCTCGAGCAACTCGCAGTTTCCATACCTGCTCAAATCAAACTTCATCCATCATCTGTGCAAATCGGGTTGCGCGAACAGGCACATATCACCTTGGGAAAAATTTTTACCGGCTATCCCCTGCAGATCAAAGATTTTAAAGGCTTCTCTATCGATCAGGCCGACCTGGATCTGGCAAAAGATGATCATGGCATAACGCTCCAGCATCGGATTTCGATCCTTCCCGCTAATCTGACATTGCTGGATGAACGCCCGGACTCATCGGCGCGCAAAGTGCAGATCCACCCCGGAACAATTTCCCTGATCGGGAAATTGAGTGATTCCGAGAAATACCAAGGCACACTGGCGATTAATAATGCAGCCGTTAACTTGCCGGCGCAGATTCAGGCATCGGATATTTCCGTTGCCCTGCACCTGAATGATCAAGAGGATGATGCCGTTGCGAGTTTTGCAATCGGCCGGGTGCATCATCTCGCAGCGGAACCGTTGTTCGCGGCACTGTCCTTTGCCGGTGCGATTCGTGATATTGCCAAGCGCGATGAGCCCGCTGTTTATGCGTTGACATTGTCTGGCGGTGTGCCAAGACTGGACTATATGAAACTGACGGGTCAATACGCGACCGATACCGGCAAGGGCAAATTGAAAGCTGAGATCGTGCCGCTCAGTTTTTCACCAGGGGCGTTGCAGCCAAGCGATTTATTGCCGTCCTTGGCGCAATTGCAGGATGTGAGCGGAAAAGTCAATGCCTACGCGCAGCTCCGGTGGGATAAAGATGGCGTGCAAAGTAGCGGCGCCGAGCTGGAAATGCGGGATCTTTCATTCACTCGGGAGACGTTAAAGTTAAACGACTTGAACGCCATGCTTCATTTGGATAATTTAATCGCGTTGAGCAGCGAGCGGCATCAATCGATAACCATCCGCCGGGTTGATTCCGGGATTCCACTGGAAAAAATATTGATTTCTTACCATATCGAAGGTACGACGCCGCCCCGTCTGGCGATACAAAAAGCGCAATTTTCAGTGATTAACGGGGTCGTGTCGCTGGTGCCGGCGGTCATTGATCCGGCGGCGGCACAGACGGATATTTTGCTCCGCATCGAAGATATTGATCTCGAAACCTTCTTTAATCTGATCAAAATCGACGGACTGGCCGGAAGCGGTCAGCTCGATGGCCAGATTCCAATGACTTTAAAAGATAACGTATTGACGATCACAAATGGTCATCTTGCGGCGAGATCGCCGGGAATTTTGCGGTTTAAATCGGAAAAAGCCTCGAAGATGCTGTCTTCCGCGGGGAAGGAAATGAATTTATTGCTGCAAGCTATGCAAGAGTTCCATTACACGGAGCTTTCGTTGAATCTGGATAAGCCGGGTTTGCATGATTTGGTGGTCAAACTCTCGGTATTGGGGAATAATCCCAACGTTAAAGATGGCCAGCCGTTCCGGCTCAATATTAAACTGGAAACCGATATTGATAAAATTCTGCAAACGATTAACCAAGGGTATCACTTGTCCCATGAAATTCTGCGCGGCTCATTCATACTCCGTTAATTTGGACGGCGCTAGATTGTGACCATGGAGCAAACAATGCTCATTACCGGCTCCCATCGATTAAAACGGGGCTCATTACAAAAAAGGAGTGCAATCATGCGCAACATTGATCAAATGGCTAAAATTATGATCGTTAAGGTTTGCCTGATTCTTGTCTGTCTGGTAATCACAGCTTGCGCGCCGACAGTCAAAGTGGAATCACCGCAAGAACCCATCACGATCAATTTGAATATCAAACTGGACGCTGACATCCGAGTCAAGCTTGAGGAAGAAGCCAAAAAAGATATTGCAGCCAATCCCGGCATCTTCTAGAAGTTATAATACAAGGAGAATATTGTGCAGCCTATTGAGAGAACGATTTTGAAGAATCCATTGCCCGGTCTTACGATCGCTTTTTTACTGACCTTTTCACTTTACACTTCACTGATCAACGCAGAAAGCCTGGAAAATCTTCGCGCATCGGGTGCAATCGGTGAGGCCTATAATGGTTATGTCATCGCACGTCAACCCGAAGCCCAAGCGGAAGCGGATGCAATCAATGTAAAACGCAGAGCCATTTATCAGGAAAAAGCCGCTGCGCAAGGTATTGATATTGATCAGGTAGCCAAGGTATATGCTGCAGAAATCTTTAAAACCGTTCCGGCGGGAACGTGGATTCAAATAGACGGGCAGTGGAAAAAAAAGTAACGCCACTGATGTTTAACAAAACAACAGAATCACACTAAATATTTAGTATTCTTTTAATATCATTTTGTTATGTAAATTTTACCTCTGGAGGGCAATCAAATGACATTCCACGTTTTCCACCTGAACGAAGTCTATTCAAATGCAGACGGCACCATCCAATTCATCGAGTTCATGGGCGATGCCGACGGACAGAATTTGTGGGCGGGACGTACCATTACATCAACCGATGGCAGCGTGACCAAGACCTACAACATTACAGCCAATCTTCCCAATGCTGCGACCCTCAACAAAACCGTTCTGGTTGCGACGCAAGGATTTGCAGACTTAGGAATTGTGACGCCTGACTATATCATTCCGAATGGTTTTCTGTTTCTATCCGGGGGCACTGTCAATTTTCCCGGTATGGATGACGGCAGATTGTCTTACGCCAATTTGCCGGTGGATGGCGTGACTTCCCTGAATCCCGACAGTTCAACCGGCATCAACTCACCGAAAAATTTTGCAGGCAATACCGGAACTGTACCGAGTAATATCTTTACGGGCACAGATGGTTCCGATAATTTAACCGGTACATCGGGTAATGATTTTATTGTCGCATTCGGCGGGAACGATACACTCAATGGTAATAGTGGAGACGACAAATTAAGCGGCGGTTTCGGCGCCGATACCGCGATTTTCAGCAGCAGCCGGGCAAATTATACCGTTGCTGGCACCAGCACTGGTTTTAGCGTATCGGGTCCCGATGGTAATGACACGCTTTTGGGAATCGAACGGTTCAGATTTACGGATAAGAAAATAGCTGTCGATCTCGGTGACGGACAATCCGCCAACAATACGGCCCGCCTTATTGGTGCGGCTTTCGATGCGCCGACCATTGCACAGCATCCGGATTATGTCGGTATCGGATTGAATCTGTTTGATTCCGGACAAAGCATGCTCGCGGTATCGCAACTGGTGGTCGGCATCCTGGGGTTGTCCAATGATGCGTTTGTCGACAAGGTATACCAAAATGTGGTCGGTAGTTTACCGTCTGCTTCCGAACATGATTTTTATGTCAAGTTATTATCCGGCAGCGGCGGCATGTTGAGCCAAGCGCAACTGCTCGAAATTGCAGCCAATACCGATATCAATGAAGTCAATATCAATCTCACCGGGCTGCAACAAACCGGTGTTGAGTTTATTTGACGGATTGCCTGAATCAGTCAAATGAGTTCTTTGGCTGATATTGTTAAAGATAGCCGGGAACCGGATTGAATCATGAGATCTCGTTCCCGGCAATGTCGATGTTCCCTCCGTGCAGTTCTTTTTTTATTTTAGAAATCCGTGCTTCGCGCACTTTGTTGTGAATGGCAACTGGTAATTCCGCTGTATTGGTGATCGTTTGGCTCAATTCAGCGGCAATCGCACCGGCGTCGACTTGCAGTGCCGCCGCCAATGCTTTCCTTAAACGCTCCGCTTGGGTATAAGGTTTGTCGGCATATCCCGGGCGGCCATGAAAATCGCAGGCACAGGCTTGCAGAAATTCTTCAAATCGAGCCGGTTTTCTATAAGCATCGACGCCTTGCAGCATATCCGCAACGGTTGACGGTCTTAACTCTTCCGCGCGGTGGACATCGCCGTGATAACGGGCGACCAGTAGCGCCAAGTCACGGGAATCTTTGGGAACCCGGATACGCTCGCATAAATTTTTGGTCAGTTCGATGCTGCGCGCTTCATGCCCGATATGGCGCGGCCATTCCTCCGGCGGCGTGGTGCCTTTGCCTAAGTCATGCATCAGGGTTGCAAAGCGCACTGGCAGCGAATAATTCCTGGACGCGGCATAATCGATCGCCATCATGATATGTACACTGGTATCGATTTCAGGATGCGCGTGCGCCGGTTGCGGCACACCGAACAGCACGTCGACTTCCGGCATGATCCGGGCCAGCGCGCCGCATTCCCGCAGCACATAAAACATCCGGGACGGATGATTTTCCATTAACCCGCGCGCGAGTTCCTGCCAGACACGTTCAGGGACCAGCGCATCGACCTCGCCGTTATGCACCATGTCGTTCATCAATGCCAATGTTTCCGGCGCAAGGCGAAAGCCGAAACGCGCGGCAAAACGGGCAGCCCGGAGGATACGCACTGGATCTTCGGAGAAAGCCGGGCTGACATGCCGTAATATTCCCGCCTCGAGATCGGCAACGCCGTTGAATGGATCGATGATATGACCGGTTTCATCCTTCGCGATCGAATTGATTGTCAAATCGCGCCGCGCCAGGTCTTCCTGCAGCGTGACTTGCGGCGAGGTAAACACTTCGAATCCTTTGTAGCCGCGTGAGATTTTCCGTTCGGTGCGCGCCAGGGCGTATTGCTCATTGGTCTGGGGATGCAGGAAAACCGGAAAGTCTTTCCCTACCGGGCGGTAACCCAATCGTTCCATGTCCTCGGGCGATGCGCCTACGACCACGTAATCATGATCCTGGACGGGCAACCCCAGCAATTCATCGCGAACCGAACCACCCACCAGATAAGTTTTCACAATCTTTTCTCGAATAAAAAATGGAGTGCGTTGATCCGCTTGTTATTTCGCTGCCCGCACGACTCCCAGGCGCTGTTTGAGCGTCGGTTCATTCCGGTGATCCAGAACTTTGGCGTAGTACATCGAATTTTTCAGAACCTTTTTGACGTAATCGCGCGTTTCGTTGAATGGAATCGTCTCGGCGTAAATCGCGCCTTCCAAAGGCACTGTATTGTCGCGCCAGCGCCGGGCCCGGCCTGGTCCGGCATTGTAAGCGGCTGATGCCAGCAGCGGCTGATTATCCAGCGTGCCGAGCACATGCTTCAAATAATACGTTCCCAGCCGCAAATTGGTATTGACATCGACCACCAGGCTTTGGCGGAAATTCGGTATTCCCAATTGCTTGGCAACCCATTCGGCAGTGGCCGGCATCAGTTGCATCAGACCGGCGGCACCGGCGTGTGACTTGATATCGGCGATGAAGCGGCTTTCCTGCCGGATCAAACCGTACACCCAGGCTTCGTCGAGTTCATGTTGCTGCAATACCTTGCGCAGCATTTCGCGATGCGGCGATAAAAAACGCAGACTGAAATCATGCTGCGCAACCGTGCGGTTGGCGGTATTGATCGCGCGGTCGTATAAGCCTTGACGGCGGGCGACTTCGGCAGCCGCCAGCAATTCGGCATCGCTGAAATTGCGGGTGGTCCAGCTCCACTCGCGCATTGCTTCGGTGCGCAAATTCATGCGCGAAAACGCCAGCGCGCGCTGTATGCCCGGATTGCGCTCCATCGCGGCAACCTCCGCGTTATTGACGCGGTAAGTTTTGTCGGCAATGGTGAGGATCGTGCCCAATTCTTCGCGCGCCAATTGCCCATAGAAACTGTGCTCATTGCTGAGCGGAATGAGCATCGTGTTGGCATCCAGCGTATGACCTTTCACCAATAAAGCGCGGGCTTTCCAATAGCGCCAGGTATCCACTTGTTGCTCTTTCATTGACATCCGGTTGATGGTTCTCAATACCTCATCCCAGTCCCCAACTCGTAGTGCAGCCCGTGCCTGCCAACCGAGAACCAGATCCGACGGCGGGTACATTTGCGTGGTGTTTTGCGCTTCCCTGAACCAATCCAATGCGCGGGAATCGTGCCGCATGGCGGCCCGGTAACCCAGTCGCGCCAGAAAATAGGACCGGTCCGAGGCGGTCAATTGATTTTTTACTTTTGACCATTGCATATACGCTTGATTGGTATCGTTGCGTAATAAACGCAATAACGAAAAAAGAACGATTTCGCGGTCGCTGCGTGTCCTGATGGCTCTATTCAAAGTATCCAGGTAGCGCAAGGGATTCTTTGCGGCATTGTTCAGGTCGGCGCTATTGAGCGTTTCATTGCCGGAAAGATAGCGGTTGACATGCGTGGCAACGCCTGTCTGACCTTCCTCCAGCGCCAGCCGGATGCGTTTCCAGATATCGTCCGCGGTCAGTTGTCCGCCGTAAATGAGCGACTGGAACACCGGTGTGCAGCTATCGGGCAGACTGGTCGGCGTCAACCATAATGCGCGGATATCCGGCAGCACCGAAATGTCTTTATGGTCTAGTTGGCGTTGATAGTAATAACACTGCAGTTCGGTATCCTTGTTGACCAGCAGCGGGTATTCGGCCTCGAACAGCGACCATTGTTGATTTTTACCCAGTACCTTGAGCCAATCGCTGCGGAGCCGGTCGGCGACATGATCGCCGTCGTAACGTAACAGAAAATGACGGATCGCTGCGGTATCGGTGGTGCGTAATAACATTCGCTGCTGATAATAATCGACATACGGCCACAACACGTGGCGTTTCAGTCTCGCAGCAGATTCATCCAGGCGTTTGGCATTACCGGATTGAAAAGCTTCTCGGGCTATCAGGAAATCGCTGTCCTGGCTTGCCGTTGATGTTCCAACGCAAGCTAATAGTATCAATGCAAAAACAAAATTTTTCATAGCTATTAACCGTGCGGACTCACTGACAGGATGAAAAAAACGATGTGACACTATTCTACAATGAATTCGGGCTCTTCCGGCAGCGCGGTAAGAGCCCGATATGGCGTTCAAATTCTGGAATTAGTCAGCGAGCTTTAGAAAATCTCTGATCCTAGATAACGCCTTGTCCCAGCATCGCATCCGCCACTTTGACAAATCCGGCAACGTTCGCGCCGTCGACATAATTGATGCTGCCGTCAGGCTTGGCGCCGTATTTCAAGCAGGATCGATGAATGGCCTGCATGATTTCCTTCAGCCGCGCATCCACTTCCTCGCGCGTCCAGGAAAGACGCATCGCATTCTGACTCATTTCCAGACCGGAAGTGGCAACGCCGCCGGCATTGCTGGCTTTACCCGGCGCATACAGTACTTTGTTGTGGATAAAGCATTCGACCGCTTCGGCAGTCGACGGCATGTTGGCGCCTTCGGCTACGCAAATGACGCCGTTCTTGACCAATGTTCTGGCATCGTCGCCGTTCAATTCGTTTTGTGTTGCGCACGGCAGCGCGACTTGCACCGGCACATGCCAAGGTTTTTGACCTGGCAGGAAAGGAACATTGACCCGTTTGGCGTATTCATCCAGGCGCGCGTACAAATGATTTTTCACTTCCGCCAGCACCGCCAGTTTTTCCGGCGTGAAACCGGCTTCATCAACAATCGTGCCGCTCGAATCCGACACCGTCACCACTTTCGCGCCTTGCGACATGGCTTTTTCCACTGCGAACTGCGCCACGTTGCCGGAACCGGACACAGACACGCGCATGCCCTCGAGCGAACGTCCGGCGTGCTGCAGCACTTCCTGCGCGAAATAAACCGTACCGTAACCGGTCGCTTCCGGACGGATCAGCGATCCGCCGAAACTCAAGCCTTTACCGGTAAACACGCAATCCGCGCGATTCGACAATTTCTTCATCATCCCCGCCATGAAACCGACTTCGCGTCCGCCCACGCCGATATCACCGGCCGGCACGTCGGTATCCGAACCGATGTGACGGAACAACTCGCTGATGAACGCTTGGCAAAAACGCATCACTTCGCCGGGGCTTTTGCCTTTCGGATCGAAATCGGAGCCGCCCTTGCCGCCGCCCATCGGCAACGTCGTCAATGCGTTTTTGAAGGTTTGCTCGAACGCCAGAAATTTGAGAATCGACAAATTCACCGACGGATGGAAGCGGATGCCGCCTTTATACGGGCCGATTGAAGAACTATGCTGAATGCGATAACCCCGGTTAACCTTCACTTCGCCATGATCGTCCACCCAGGAAACGCGAAATATAATCACCCGTTCTGGTTCAACCAGCCGGTCCAGCAAACCATGCTCGGCATAGCGCGGATGTTCCATGATAAACGGCCACAAACTTTCAATGACCTCCGTCACCGCCTGCATGTACTCTGGTTGATTGGGATTGCGCTCAGCCACGTAGGCGCTGAACTCGTCGAGACTCTTATATTTCATTTTTATTCCCCCGGTAAGTGAAAGGTTATCTGCAAATAGGGCAATTTTGCCAAATAAATTCACCGGGCGCACTGTATTTTTGTCGGAAAAGGGGATTATTGTCGCTGCTGCATGGATAAAAGGGATATTGGGTTAGTAATTAGACCGGATATGCTTGCGCCATCCGGAGCTATTATGAAATTTGTCGTCCTGGAATTGCGTATCTCATCTGCTGTTGTTTTAGCCGATAGCGGCAAACATTTTCCACAGAAACGATGCAAGGAAAATTAAAGCGGTAGCAGCTTTTTACAAAAAGTAATTGCGATAGGAACTTAATTCATTGATTCTATAATTATCTATGCTTGTATGCATCGCTTGTATGCATCGTAAAGGAGGCATAATGAGAACGACCCTGGATTTACCCGGGAACCTGTTAAAACGAAGCGATGCGGCATAACCCACACCGAAACCAAAACGGCGGTGATCGTATTGGCGCTGGAAGCGTTAATCCGCAAAGCAAAAATCGCCGGACTCAAACAGTCCAAGGGAAAAATCGAATTGGATATCGACCTCGATAATATTCGGTTGCGCCGGTAATGCCGGTGTTGGTGGATACCTCAGTATGGATCGATTATTTCCGGAGCGGCCAGCAATCCGCCGAATTGAGTTATCTCATCGATGAGAACGTTATCGTTACCAATGATTGGATATTGGCCGAATTAATTCCCTTCTTAAAACTGAAACGCCAAATGAGAGTCATCGAATTGTTGCGTGAAATAAAGCGACTGCCAATGCAAATTGATTGGGACGATATCATCGAATCGCAATGGCAGTGTTTGAAATCCGGATCCAACGGAGTAGGCATTCCCGATCTCATCATTGCACAAAATGCGAAGGCTAATCACTGCGAGGTATTTTCGCTCGACAAGCACTTCCAAATGCTCACGCAAGCGATTAATATCAAACTTTATCAATTATCGGGATAGATACCCTCAATCTCGCAACGATGGAATTTTGAGCTGTGGATCTAACATTTTCATGCAATGAAACCTAAATCTGCAACAACGCAATAAAATTAAGGGGATAAAATGAATTTTGCATTATTAGATATAACTTATGACGCAATATATCACGTCATTTCGGACGTCTAATTGTAGTTAGGCATTGAGAATGCTATGAAATCATGCCCATTTTGCAGGGAAGAGATTCAAGGCGACGCCATCAAGTGCCGGTACTGCCATTCACTACTCGTGCCGTTACAGCCTGTGCAAAACGAGCCAGAGTCGAAACAGATCACATACGTAGTTGATCGCGATCTCGTCAGGTTTGCGAAGTTTACCGGTGCAGTTCTCGGTATTTTTCTCATAGTAGGTGCATTCCTCTTTGGCTTTAAGCTAGACAACGCTGTGGAGAAGGCACGAGACACACAGGAAAAACTGGTTAAGGCCCAAGCAGAACTTTCCCAGGCGCAGCAAGATTTGAAGGCCGCTGAGAAAACGGTGACTCTCCTTAAGAAAGATGTCGAGACTGTGCTAGATGAAGCAAAGGCACACTTGGCAACGATTTCAGAGCAACGCCAACGAGCAGTTCAAATAGTTTTTGAAATGAGCAATCAGCGGCAACTAGATCAAGAAGGTAGGGAACGTCTAGCTCAGGTCAAAGCACAGGCACCTACCAAGTTCAGGGATACCGCACTTGGCGCAAAGCTTTGGAAGAATGGCGCCACCATTCGAATTCGGTTCTTGGATGGTAACAAATCGATTCAAGCCAAGATCAGAGCGATCGCTCTTGAGTGGATCAAAGAGGCAAACCTGAAATTCGAGTTTGTCAACGAGCAAGACTCCGACATCCGAATATCGCTCAAAGAGCCGGGCTTCTGGTCCTTTAGGGGCACCGACTGTTTGGCTATTCCAAAGAACGAACCAACTATGAACTTCGAACGGCTTGATAGTATGCCCGACACCGAAATTAGAGCAATCGTCCTACGTGAGTTTGGGCATGCACTTGGCCTTGTCAACGAGCACCTCAACCCTAGAGCCAAGATACCTTGGAATAAGCCAGCCGTATATGCAGCTCTTGGAGGTGCGCCGAATAATTGGGATAAATCTAGTATCGATGCGCAGTGGTTTCATCCATACAAATCGGATGAACTGCCCGGATATCGGGACTTTGATCCAACATCAATAATGATGCTACCTATACCGAAGGAATGGACAACAAATGGCCTAGAGTTCAAGCGACCTCTAGATCTCTCGGCTAGCGATCGATTGCTTATCAAGACCCTTTATCCAAGAGATAGATAGTCAGTCGCCAAATGCTTAACAAATCGTTCCAGGGGACGCGCTACAGCCAGCTTCGCCGGCTTCCGCTTGCCCCTGAACTTCGACGTTATGCCTTACCATTACACAGGAGATTGATATGATTTTCGACATGAATTCCTCCATGGAATTGATTGAAAAATTACAAGCAGCCCAAGCCGCAGAAGGTGTGGCAATAACTGCCCTGCATGACGCCCTAAAAAGCGGCATAAAGGATGATGATGTTCTTGTTGCGCTCACAGACAGCATGACTGATGCTCACAACAAGAAGATGGACATTTGGGATCAACTGCAACAGCACCGCATTGATGTTTAAGCGTGCCGAGCATTCATCGTATTGCGCAACAATCGCCAGCCCTTGTTCATTTGAAAACATGACCGTCCCATCACTCAATACCATGTCCTCGCAAGTTAATGCTGTTTCGTCACGCATCTTCTTTACTTTGAGCAAAAGGCATAACCCTACGCTCAACCCAGACCGCCCTACAGCGTGCTTTTCATCGTTCGGTGTTTCCATCACTCCGTCCTTTCTGCCGCGTCGGGGCGGCTGGTTAGCTCTACGTTAGGCAGCATCAGAGCCATGTCGTCACCTGCCATACCTGATCTGGTCACCGTTGTTGGGTCTGCGTACTTCCAGCCAATCGCGGACTTGGTTGAGAGTCTGACACGACGCGATGCACCTAATCTCTACGCCTCGGGCACCAGTCAAAGAGAGAATGGCTATGCCGCGTCAATCTCTGTACTTCTGGTCGCGGTCCTGGAGTCGTATACCGCCAGACTTCGATTCGTAAGGAATTCTGAGTTCGCGGCGGCCGCAATGAACACACCGGATCTATTGGAGAAGTACTTCCCAGACCTTCCGAACAAGAGCGAACTTGTTGAGGTTTTCCTTCTCCGGAATCTCTTGCTTCACAACCACATCTGGCATCTCGATGTTTCAGATGTTGAGGCACAAGGGGCACCAACCCTGGCTACCCCGAAGGAGCTTGGTTTTCATACGAACAAGCACTACGAAGACGTAGTCGATGTCTCCCGGCGGAAGACCAAGACGCTCGAACTGAACGCGATGCCAACTTCAGTAGACCGGGGTGACGCCCAGAAGGTGTTCAGGGTAGTGTGGAACACGCTTTCCTTCATGGGCGCCAAGAACTACTCTCATACACCGCTCGCCGGACGGACAGTACGCTACGAAGGCAAGTTCCGGCAGTTCGAGGAACTCATCGAAGAGCTTGACCGAACCGCCTCACCAGATGCTGGCTAACCCCGCGTTCGAGCCGATAGCCCAAGGCAAGCCGTGGTCTACGGCTCAACGCGAACGTTGGACGGCAATGTCAGCAAGTAACCTGGATAAGGTTGCGCCATCCAGGATAAAGTGCAAGACCTCGTTCTATCAATAATCGCTCAGGAGTAACGTATCCCATGCTGTTTTAGCAGATAACGGCAAACATTTTCGAGCGAGGATGTGTCAGTGCCCATACTCAGATGCATCGTATAGGGGGCATGATGAGAATTTCCTTGGATTTACCCGAACACCTGTTAAACGAAGCCATGCGCGTAACCCGCACCGGAACCAAACGGCGGTGATCGTATTGGCGCTGGAATAGTTAATCCGCAAAGCAAGAATCGCCGGACTCGAACAATTCAAGGGAAAAATCGAATTGGATATCGATCTCGATAATATTCGGTTGCGCCGGTAATGGCGATTGAGTGGCGAAAAAAATTAGAACACTATCGTGAGATCCTAGACGCATAGGGTTGTGGGTTGGGATAAACTTGCAGCTCCCAACATTTTCAACGGTATAATCTTTTTTGAGCATAGGAATAATCTACATGATACTGAATGCTATTATCGAAAAGGACGGATTTGTGGCTACTTTGCCCAGATTCCTGAATTAAAAGGTTGCGTAACGCAGGGCAATACTTACGAGGAAGCGCTTTTGAATATTCAAGAGGCTGCTGAACTATATATAGAAAGCCTTAAAACAGAAGAATTACATGCGCTTCAGAAACGCAAGGTAATCATATCCCCCATAGAAGTGGCTATCCGTGCCTGAATATCCAAGGCCTACCGCAAAAGAAGCAGAAAAGCTTCTTCTCCGTAGCGCCGGCCCAGATTTCTTCAAATCCTCCCTTACTTCCCCTTTTTTCTAAAGGGAGGGTTGCCACGCGGATGATGTCGCGCTTTTCGTAGCCGGTGAATTTCATGATGCAAGCAGC
Organism: Nitrosomonas sp.; assembly: GCA_019745325.1. Classification (GTDB taxonomy): domain Bacteria; phylum Pseudomonadota; class Gammaproteobacteria; order Burkholderiales; family Nitrosomonadaceae; genus Nitrosomonas. The sequence goes on from JAIETK010000001.1 coordinate 320,207, forward strand.
TTTCACCGGAGGTTATCGAGTCATCACTCAATTTACATTCAATCAACATTTCTCTACACTAACAGCTCATCCCTGAAGTTCGTGCAGTTGCTGGTCTGTAAGTCATTGGTTAGCGGCGGGTTTTTGATCCGGCCGTTTTGATAACACTGAATCACAGGAGGTTGCAATGAGCGAGAACGGTGCTCCCTTTATTCGCCTGGGGGAGGATGCAGATGCCGCGCCCCGGCTGAATTATTCGATTCCGGAATCCACCAATCATGTCGGTGTCAGCGTCATTTCCATTGATATCAATGAGAATATGCTGAACGACGCCACCCTGAAAGAGCTGCGCGAGAACGTTGAGAAAAAGAAGGTGAAGCGGCCCAGGCCGGTTGGGCCGGATTTGCGCATCGACAATCTCACGCTGGTTTCCAAAAGCGATCGCGTGGCGACGGTGAACACGCTCAAAGCGGTTGCGGAGATTTACGAGCAATATCCCGCGAGCTTCATTTATAAACCCAGCGAAGGCATGCTCGGATTTTCCGGCGATTTCGATATCATCCAACCGAGACCGCGCCCGCCTTCGCGCGTGTTTCCGAAAATTCTGTTTTTCGAGAAGTTGCAGATTTCCACTTTTCTGGGCAACTATGGCGCGGGCCGGGTCATCAAGACTTTTTCCTTGTTTCCCGGCGAAAAGACCAAGATTTCGCTCAAGACTTACCAGAAAACGATTCAGAAGGACGAATCCAAAGTTAATTTCGGTTCGTCAGTGCTGGATTCCGTGACCGAGGAAGCGGCTACCGACTTTGAAAACAGCATACAAAGCGAGTCGTCGAACAAATACACCGAAACCGAAGCGGATATTCTGAATTCGCAGAAAAACTACAGCAAGAAGGAAGGCAGCGGCAGCGCCAACGTGCTTTGGGGATTGGTCGAAGCCGGCGGCAGCGGCGGCTCGGAATCCTCGGAAGAACTCAGCGGCGAATGGGGAACCCGGAGCGCACGCGAATCCTTTGCCAACACGGTGTCGAATGCATTGTTCAAACACTCCGCCCGCGCTTCCTCGAAACGGGATGTGGAGATCAATACCAGCCAGGAACAAAGTTCCTCGACCACTTCGGAAGCGGGGGCGGAGAGCACCATCGAGCGGCAGATCGAGAACGTCAACGTCAGCCGCACGCTGAATCTCGTGTTCCGCCAGATGGTGCAGGAATACATCTCGGTGTTGCATCTGACGGATGTGAAAATCGCGTTGTACGACGAATCGCCGGGACCTTATCCACAATATGCGATCCACGAACTCGACAAATTCCTGGAGGCTTATTTTAACGACGACCCGGAGACGCGCACGGCCATCCTGAGCGGCATCATCCGCGAGCTGTTTTTTATCTTCGACTACCGCGACCGGCCGCAGCAATTTCTCGAGCAGGCAAACCTCGAGTTTCCGGCGACTTCGATTGCGGGACTGAACATTCGATTGCCCAGAAGCGTATCTTACCTGCGGGTCAATAAATCGCTGAAAACGCGGCTGGAAGGGCGTGAATTCATCGAAGTGCCGGGCGTGGTGTTGAAGGAAAACGTCATTACCATGCGCACCGACGGTGTCGTGGTCGATGGTTTCCTGGGTCACGGCGGCGATCCGCAAGCCGGATTGCTCGATACTTATTCGGCAAGCCTGCAAACCGAAACTATCCGCGAAATGGCGCTGAAGAATTCATTGCAGCAGGAAGAGATTTCCAAAATAGCGTTGGGGCGCGATGTCGTGGCCAATGGCGACGAACAGCAGGCGGAGCGGTTCCGCAAGGTTTTCTGCTGCGAGCCGGAAGCCGGGAAGGAGAGCGAACAAGGCGGGCAGGATGACAACAACGCTTGAACGTATTTTAAATAAAGCGGCTGTCCGCTTCGATGCCGTCCGTGACCGGGTGACGGGCAGAGCGGAGGAAGTGCTCGGCAAGAAAAAGCCTGTGAAAACACGGGAAATTTGGGCGGTTGGGGATTTTCCAAATCCCTGGCTGTCGGAACAAGCGGAGATCGATGCGATCAATGGCGGTAGCTGGTTTCCCAGCACACAGGATTTCGCCGCGGCAATCAAAAACAGCGGCGCGAAGGGAAAGCACCATACTATCGTTGATCATTCTGCCAGCTTCATCAATCTGGTATTCATGCAACCCAAAGGCAGCATCACCCGGCTAAACTTTGTAACGCACGGCTCCAGCGACAGCATCGGGTTGCAAGGCAGAATCGAAGACGACGGCGTCTATTTCGACGAAGAACTGGAAGCCGGTGTTTTGCAGGGTTTTAAGGAGAATGGAATTCTAAAGGACGACGGAACCGTTGTCCCCTGGCCGGAAGTTAAAGCCCGCTTCGCGAAAGATGCGGTGATAGTCGTCTATGCCTGCAAAGCGGCCCTGTCCGAGGCATTTCTTCAGGATCTCGCGGATATTTTCGGCGTAACCGTGCAAGGATTTACCGCCGAATTGCATTACACCTACAGCGGTGAAGCACTGTCGGATAGCAAAATTGATAGAAAGCAGTTGAAGATCGACGGCCAATCCGACATCAAATTACTGCCCCCCAACGTCACCAAAAAACCATCGGCGCCGGTCGAACCGACGCCTCCTTAACATTCTCATGCAGTGGGATTTGAATCAATGGAAATTTGGTAGCATTATGGGAGTAAAAAAATTTGCATTACTGGATATGACTTATGATGCAATACAGCACGTTATTTCGATCATCCAATTCTAATTGGACGTCACATGCCACTACTCGCAGATCCGCCTACTGATGAAATTACACGAACTGCTTGCGTGTTGCTCGGCAGAGCACTTTATATCGCTCCCGAGTTTGAAGATGACTGCCGTTCACTTGCTTTCATTTTGAAATTACGAGAACCGCAATCCGATGGACAGTCTGATGATGAGTTCTTCGCCACGGTTTCGAAGGCGGTTCTTGGAAGACTCGTCGATCTCAACAAACTCATCATCCGTCGGGGAAAGATCAAGGAAGATTATGCGGAAATGCTTCATGACGCTCGTAATGCACGAAACTACATTGCTCATGAAGCGATTGGCAACCTTGAAGGTCTTATGAAACTACCTGGCGGCTTTGGTCAGTGGCAAGGTGTTCTTGCATCGAAGCTTGAAGAAGTTGCTTTCGGAAGAATTATTGTCGCTGTACTTCTTTCTCGGAACTCGGCAGAGGCGATGCCAACCCAAGAGGTTATCGACTCGTATACGAAGAGGATCGCGTCTTGGGTTTTCAAAAGTGATGTCCAGCGTTAGGCTTTAAGGGTAAGCGGTTACACAAACGTATTGAAAAGACACATCATAAGGAGGCGTGAATATGAATAAAGATGAAAACCAAAAAATAGCACAATTCTGTCGTATAGCTCAGGCTGCTCAACGTTCTTTACCTGCCGGCCTTAATCAGAGTCGGGTTCGTCTTATCCAACTTCTGGCAGATAAATGGGTAAATGGAACCGTTCTTCGCTACTGTTTTGTTGATAAAGGAAAGTTCCAACAAAAAGACGGCTCTTGGAAGGAGTATCAATGGTCTATTCCCGATGCTGACGCTGAAGTTGTTCGCCAAGGCTTTAGCGTATGGAAAGATGTTGGAATTGGATTAGAGTTTCAAGAAGTGTCTGATCGAAGGCAAGCCGATATCCGTATTGGTTTTTTGAGAGGAGATGGAGCATGGTCATATATTGGGAAGCAAATACGCCAAAGACAGAATGATGAAATTACTATGAATTTTGGCTGGGATATATCAGATGATATCGATACTGCAGTTCATGAGATCGGACATACATTGGGTTTTCCTCACGAACATCAAAATCCGAATGCCGGAATAATATGGGATGAAGAAGCGGTCTACCGCGCGCTTGCAGCGCCTCCAAATGAATGGGATAGAGAAACTACCTTCTATAACATTATCCGAAAAATATCCCCCGATTCAGTTCAGGGATCTAGTTGGGATCCCGATTCAATTATGCATTATCCATTTGGGCCTGGACTTATAAAAGAGCCAGCACAGTATCGCAATGGTTTGACGCCAGCTCCAGGTCTTTCGTCTCGTGATGTAAAGTGGGTAAGGACTTTTTATCCCCCTCTTGCTGAAACTGATCCAATGGTTTTACAGCTATACAAATCACATGCTTTCGATATCAGTCCTGGTCAACAAGTTGATTTTAAGATTGAGCCTGAAGCAACACATCAGGCCAATATTAGAACATATGGTGAATCTGATACTGTAATGGTATTGTTTGAACAAACAGACAAAGGTTCAGTATTTGTAGCTGGTGATGATGATAGCGGATTGAATACTAACGCATCACTGTCAGTTCCTTTGATTGCTGGTCGTAAATATTTCGTGAGAATCCGGCTATATTATTCCGCTAGCCAAGGATCAACAGTTGTAATGTATTCGTAATAATGAGTGTAAAAGTGCTCTTATAGCCGAACAAAACCACCCGTCTGGGGTGTCAGACGGATGGTTGGTGGTAACAGTTCTTCAAATCTTGCAAATGCAAAAGAATACTCCTAAATCCCCAACTCACTTTCTCCGCGCCACCACCAATCCATCCCGCGTTGGGTTGATGAATGCGTCGAAGTCCGGGTCGCTGAAAATCAGCCGGTTATGTTCGGCGATCGCTGCGGTGGAGCCGGGGGATGCGTCTTGATACGTGTCCATCGCAACCCGCCCGCGCCATAACACGTTATCCGCGATATACAGCCCACCCGGGCGGATTCGATCTTTTGCCAGCCGCCAGACTTCGGGGTAGGCGTGTTTGTCGACGTCGTTATAGCAAATGTCGAACAATCCTTCGGTTTGCGCAAAAACGTCCTGCGCCAGGCCGGTGTTGAATTGCACGCGTTGCCACAGCGCCGCTTGCGTCAAATATTGCTGCGCTCGTTCGCGGTTTTGCGCGTCGGCGTCGCTGCAGATCACCAGGCCGTCGCTGCCGACCGCGCGCGCGAACCAATAGGCCGAGTAGCCGTAGCCGCTGCCGAATTCGAATACCCGCTTGGCGCCAATCATTTTCGCCTGGATTTCGAGAAAAACCCCGGCCAGCCGGTTGACGATCGGAAAATTTTTGCGCCGCGCATAATCTTCCATGTCGAGCAGCACCGGATGATCGGTATGCGATACCAGCTCGCGCATGTAGGTTTCGATGAGCGGATCGACCGGCGCAATGCCGGAACCGGATTGAGTGGATTTAGCGTTCATTTTTAAAATCAGTGATCATTAAGGGTGCCTCTAAAAATTCAGAGTTTTAGACAAGACGAGGCGAGAGCAAAAAATATTTTTGCAGCATATAATTGATATATAAGGAAATATTTTTGTTATCAACGAAGTATTGTAACAAAATATGAATTTTCAGAGGTGCCCTTAAGAAATTTTCTTGGCGACTAGCACACATTCCTCGCCGGAGTTTTTATCGAACAGAAAACGCAGGCTGGCGGCCACTTGAAACCGGAATCCCCGGATCACATCGCGGACGGTGATACAACCGCTGTCTGTCTGCGGTGCATCCGCCGCTGACCGGCTGCTTTGCCCGATGCCGTATGCGCCGACCGGCGTCGTCCACGTTTGCACACCGCCGAATCCGGCTTTTTCCGCGAGCTGCATTAAAGTGGTGGAGTTGAACAAGTGCAAATGCCGCGGCGGTTCCAATCCACGCCAATCCGCACCGAATGTGCGATGGCCGTAACTGGCGGTATTCGGCGTCAGCAATACGATCACGCCGTCTTTTTTGAGCAAGCGGCAGCAAGTTCTCAACATTGCCAGCGGATCATGCACATGTTCGATGACATGGCTCATGATAATCGCATCGTAGGGTTCGGCGGCATCCATCGTCTCCAGCAGCCCCAAATGCACGGCGATCCCGTACTTCTGCCGCACGTGATCCGCCGCCAGCGGATCGACTTCCTGTCCGGCCACTTGCCAGCCCGACTTTTGCATCCGCGCCAAGCGCTTGCCGTTGCCGCAGCCCACTTCCAGCAACCGCCCCGGCAAGGTCTTATCGAGATAAATGCGTTTGTAGCGGCGGCGTTCCTGGCGCAATCCCAGCAAGATGACGCTCAGCGGGTGCAACACGCTGCGAACGATGCGCGCTGCGCGCGTGAGCTGCCGATGGCCGCCGTGATCGTGCGTGTAGTAAGTTTGATAGGCTTTGCCGATATCAGCGGCGGTCGGACGGGGATCGAGCCAGACCAAACCGCAGTTGGGCGACCGGCATTGTTTCAGCGTCCATTCACCCGGCGCGCCGAACAACCGGTCGGTCAGGCGGGGATGCAGCACGTCCCCCGGTTGTCCGCATAAATAACACACCGGGCTTGGTTCTGTATCGATCGGTTCGGGTTGCATGGCGTTCAAGTATCCGGTTGTTGCCGCTGCCAGGCCATCGCAATGGCGGTAATGCTCAGTAACAGCACCGGCATGCGGCTGAAAATCAGGAAAGCATCGGTTTGCCCGGCTAGTATCGCATAACTCACCAAGCCGATACCGAGTACCGCCAAACCGTTCCGGCGGAAGGCTTGGTACCAGCTCCAGTACAATAACAACAAGATCAGCATTCCCGGTACCCCGATATGCATGCCAATTTCGATCCAATCGTTATGATAATGCGAGGTTTTCTGGAACATCGGCAAATCGCGGTACAGCCCGTCTTTGTATGTCCGGATCGCGGTATCGAAATAGCGCCCCGGCGCGCCGGTTCCAACACCTGTCCACGGATGCGCCGCAATCGCATGCAAGCCGACATCCCACATCGCCAGACGATAACCGAGGCTGGAGCTGAAATTGCCCTGTTGCAGCAACTCGATATCGCCCTGCGCCAGCTTCAACCGCTCCTGAAAAGCCGGGCTGGTATACGCGAAAATTCCGGCGGTGATTACAATCGCGATAAAAATCGCGGCAAATTTGCGCAAGTTGATGCGATAGCGCCAATAAACCTGCAACACGATAGCGCCCAGCGTGGCCAGCAATAGTACCCGGCCGTACTGATGGAATTGAACGTAAATCAACGCGATTGCCAACGCCCATAGCACCAGTTGCAACAGCAGCGACCGGCTCATGCAGGCAAGGCCGGCCAGTACAATCGCCCCGGTTCCAAGCATGGCCGAGAAACTCAAGTACGACATGTTCAGCGCTTGGATGCCCTGTTCGCCGATCACCAGCCATTGATGCACACCCAAGCCCAGCGCCGTCAGATAGCCCGCGATCAAAGCGCCGATTGCCCACGGTAGGCGTTCTTTGGTCAACAGCGCATACAGCGGAACCAGCAGCAGCCAGATGAAATACTTTAGCCACTTCAACCGGCCATCCCAAGGTTCGTCGCTCCACATCAAACCGGCCAGCAACCAAAGACACAGCAACAGAATCGCTTGCACCAGTGGTTGCTTGAACGCGTGATGCAACCGGTGCAAGCCGCCGTCGGCCAGCCAGGCGACGATCAACAATGGAAAAGCGACGAAGTTCAATTCGTTGCGCCAAAGCCCGGTGCAAAATACCACCAGCGCAATGCGGATCAGCCATTCCCGGCGGCTGGCGGTCAGTATCGACGCGCTCATTGCCACCGGCGTATGGCCAATCCGCGCAAACGGCCAAACACCGCCAGCAACGCCCGCGCCCACAGGGCAACAGGCGGCAACAGCCAGATCGCGGTAATGCGTTTATCTTCGCGCGACCAGCCGCGCAACAGGATTTTCAACAATCCTCGCAAACTGAGTTCGCTATTCAGCATTTGTAAGCAAGATAATTTTTCTAACCGGTTCGGTGTCAGCCAATGCAGGCGGCCGCCCTGACGCATCACTTGCTCGATCGCGTCAGTCAATTCAGCCGGTGCCGCCATCCCCGACACCACCAGCACATTTTGCCGGGCCAGCGGGTAACGCGAGAAATACAAGTTGCGATTGCGTTCTACCAGTTCCCGGTACGCTTTGCCGCGGCCGAACGACGCGCCGGTTTTATGCTGCACCACCGCCTCCGGGTGCAACCCCATGCGCCAGCCCTGCTGATCCAAGCGGCGTCCAAGGTCGGTATCCTCGTAATAACCGCGGCCAAACTGCGGATCGAAGCCACCCAGCGCTTGAAAAACCGTGCGGCGGATCAGGAAACCGTAGCCTCTGAAGCGGTAAGTCGTAAGGTAGCCGCCGGGTTGCCGTTGATACCGATTGATTTTTTCCTGCGGCATCGCCGTTTCACTCGGACTGATCACCGCCAGCCGGGGATCGGCTGCCAATGCGGCGCACAGCAACGGCAGGAAATTCCCGCTCATCTCGAGATCGGAATTGAGCACCAGCACCAGTTCGGCGTCCGAGCGCGATACCGCGTCATTGACCGATTTACCGAAACCTTGATTGACCGGCGCGTGAAAAACTTTCACTTGCGGATACGGTAAACGATCAAGCATGATCCGCGTTTCTTCGGCGGATGCGTCGTTCTGGATATGGATGGTACGGATCGATGGACTGAGGTGAGTGACGACGGAATCGATGCAGCGCCGGGTTAATTCCGGCGCATTGTAGACGGGAATGACAACGTCGATGATGGGAGCAATGCGATCACTCATCGGTTAGCCTAAAAATTCATAGAGACCTTTGCACGGTTACTGCGCGGCACGATAATTGCGTTAAAAATTCGCGAAAAATGCTCATTTACCTCATGTAAACTCCGCTTTTTCGCAAATTTTTGCCTTATTCTCGTACCGCTCATGACACCGTGCAAAGGTCTCTCATATTTCGTCACAATACATCGTTGCTCACAAAAATTATTTCCTTACAGATCATTTATATGCTGCGTCAATATTTTTTGTTCCCGCCTTGTCTTGTTTAAAACTCTGAATTTTTAAAGGTGCCCGGCAAATCAGGCTCTGCCGAAAATCAAGTAAGTTTCACCCCAGTTCTTCGACGGCCGCTGCGTAACCACCAGACCGGCTTGTTGCATCAATGCGACAGCTTTATCTTGTTCGGTCGCGGTGCCGAGTTCGATGATGACCGATTTCAATGCCGGATTTGCCAGCACGGCGGCCGCGCCTTCGAGGATCGGGATTTCGATGCCGTCGACATCGATTTTCATGTAATTCGGATACGGAAAACCCCATTTCGCGCATAAGTCATCCAAGGTCACGCCGAACATGCCTTGCACATGCGTGGCCGCCATTTTCATGTTTTCCAGATCTTCATGCCCGAACTGCGAACGGTTGCCGCCGGGGATGAATTTGGGAATATACAATTTGGAAAATTCGGTTTTTCCGGAAACCGCGACGCAGTAGGACAAAATATGCTCGCTGAGATTATTCAGGTAGATATTTTTGTTGAGCGCGTAGTAATTATTGCTTTGCGGTTCGAACGCGAAAGTTTTCACCTGATTGCCGTATTTTCTCGCCGGATACAGCGAATACTGGCCGATATTGGCGCCGATATCGAAATAATTCGAGCCCGGCTCAAAGCTATCCAGCCAATCGAGAGTATCGGGTTCTTTCTTGGAATAAGTCCGGGCGCGGTTGAGCGTGCGCAGGTGATCGACGGAAATGCGCAAATGTTGGCCTCTGACCGTGACATCGGTATAGCCGCCTTTTAGTTTGTAAGCCGCCACTACCAGCTCGTTTAAAATATCTTTTATACGCATTTCATCGCCTCATGATTGTGACGGCCTGCTAGCAGGTAAAATTTGCGCCGGTTTGGTCAAGGAAGACGCATCAGCCCGCTGCTTGTTCCAACAGCGTCACGTAACGCGGCAGCACGTTGGCATCCGGATAATCCAGCATTTCTCTCAAGAAATGTTGCCGGTGCTCTTCGATATAGAAAGCATCCGTTCCGTTAGTTAAAAAACCGTTAATTTTCTCGTACACATCGTCGCGGCATTTCAGTTCCGTTTCCGGCATGTAATAAGCCACGGCCGAACGCGCGGCGATCAGGTAATCAGCGGCCAAAACCGGTTTTTTCGCGCGAACTGCTTCAAACACCACGGACGTGGCCAAATCGATAATGACATCGGCCCAGTTCATTAAGTGTACCGAATGCGCATCGTCACTGGCGACGCGGACATTCGGCAATTTTTTGATGGAACTGTCGGTTGTCAGCGATTGTTTCCAGCCGCTGCGGGTGTGCGGTTTTATGATCAATTCCACATCGGGAAACTCGGCGATCAGATGCACGACTTCGCTCACTTCTTCCCAGAACGTGGTGAAGTTCGCTTTGCGCAGGAACATGACGATTTTCAAGCGGCTATCGGAGCGCACCAGCGGCGACGGCGGCATCAAACCGGATAGAATCTTCAACCACTCCTCGCAATAGCGGGGCGAACCCAATACGGCCAGTTGGCTTTCGTTCATAAAAGGACGGAAACGTACCGAGCATAACTCGTTAGGCACGACCACCCGGTCGAAGATGGTTGCCGCCGAGAATGTAACATCGGGTTCGACGCGCCGCTCGCCGCGGCGGATCAGTTGGCTGTAGTGCGGGCTGTCGCCGTGCGGCAACGATATCGTGCCGAATCCGCGGTGCCGGGCGATCGCTACGACCACTTCCACCCATTCGACGCAGATCACCGAATTACGCTCGATCCAATCGAACGCAACGACACCTTTGGTATCGTCGCCGAAGCAGCGGTTCAGCAGAAATTCGGCGGTATGCCGCCACAACGGTTCCCGCTGGCGTTCGTCGAAGCGCTCGGCAAGTTTCTCGGCGATTCTGCCGATCACTTTGATGCGCCGGACATTGCGCGTCAGCATCAGCATTTGCAGGCGCCATTTGACATACTCGACCAGTGGAAACAGTTCTTTTATATGCGCCACGCGCACGCCTTGCAGTTGACTCAAATATTTAACGCGGAAATCTCGGCGGAATTGCGTCGAGCCGATCAACACTACATCGCATTGATGGCCGGAACTGGTCCATTTGTAAATGACCGGGGTCACATGATCGATATCGTTATAGTGACGTAGAAAAAAAAGCGCTTTCATGACTGTGTTTCGGCGGCAATGATATTCAGGAAACGCAACATCGCAAGTTTTTCTCTCGATTAAACAGTAGATTCTGTGAAGCGCGCCATTTTACTCTGGCAACCTCGCAATTACCAGCGGCGCAGCGATGGGCCGCTGCAAAAAAAATGACAGATGTAACAAATCCGTAAAATTTAACAATAAATATTGCTCAGGGTAGTGGAAAAACCTGATAATCAACACATCGATTTTGATCTCAGTTTTTTATCCAACCATTCACTCAGCATACAAATTTTCATGAAAACCATCGCTGTTATTCCCGCCCGCATGGGCTCATCCCGTTTCCCGGGTAAACCGGTCGCAAAAATCCTCGGCCGTCCGATGATCGAGCATATTTATAAACGTGTCGCCATGAGTCAATCCATCGACGCCACCTATATCGCCACCTGTGACGAAGAAATCCGTGAGATTGCAGAAGGTTTCGGCGCTAAAGTGATCATGACCGCCGACACCCACGAACGCGCCAGCGACCGCGTCGCCGAAGCGGTGGCCAATCTCGACGCGGACTTGATCGTGATGGTGCAAGGCGACGAACCGATGACGCATCCGGACATGGTTGATACCGCCGTGGCGCCGTTCAAGCACGATCCGAGCCTGGGTTGCGTCAATCTGGTCAAAAAAATCGACCACGAAGCGGACTATCTCGATGTCAACACCATCAAGGTGGTGATGGATCAAAAAGGCAACGCGCTGTATATGTCGCGCCGCCCGATTCCGACACTGGCCAAAAGCGGCTTTGCCGATACCGCAGCGTACAAGCAAGTGTGCATCATCCCGTTCCGTCGCGATCTGTTGTTTCAATATACCCGCCTGACGCCGACGCCTTTGGAACAGCTTGAGTCGATCGACATGCTGCGTTTGCTCGAACACGGCTTGCCGGTCAGAATGGTGCATACCGAATACAACACCCAAGCGGTCGATACCACCGCCGATCTGCAGCGCGTCGAGAAGCTGATGGCATCCGATCCGTTGCTGTCTCACTATTAGAACCGGGAACCGTCATGTCATTAAAAGCACAATTGAACCGGTCTGAACTGACCATTGGTTCGTGGGTCACGTTGGGGCATCCGTCCATCGCCGAGATCATGGCATCCGCCGGTTTCGACTGGCTGGTGCTGGATATGGAGCACAGTGTGTTGGAGCTGAGTGAAGTGCAAGCCATTATTCAGGTGCTCGACGCTAAACAATGTCCGGCGATCGTGCGGCTGACTTCGAATCATCCCGATCAGATCAAACGCGTCATGGATGCCGGCGCGACCGGCGTGATGGTGCCGATGATCAAATCCGCCGCCGATGCCAAAGCCGCAGTCGACGGCGTGTATTATCCGCCGCGCGGGCAACGCGGCGTCGGATTGGCGCGCGCGCAAGGTTACGGTGCGAGTTTTCCGGCTTATCGCGCCTGGCTGGAAGACAATGCGGTGATCGTCGTGATGATCGAGCATGTCGATGCGGTTCAGGCCATTGATGAGATTCTGGCGGTTCCCGGTATCGATGCCTATATCATCGGTCCGTACGATTTATCCGGCTCGATGGGGCGTCCCGGCGACTTGAATCACCCGGATGTGCAAGCCGCGATCGCGCAAGTGCTCGAAGCCGGACGCCGTGCCGGTAAGCCGGGTGGCATTCACGTTATCGAACCCGACCCGCAAGCCTTGCAGCAGCGCATCGAAGCAGGTTTCAACTTCCTCGGCTACGCGCTGGATATCCGCATTCTCGATTCCATTTGCCGCAGCCATTTACAAAGCATCCGTGCAACCTTGAAAAAATAATGAAGACACTGGTTATTTCCACTTCGTCGTTCGACATCGACCGCAATCCGCCGCTGCAGCAATTGCTGCAGAAAGGCTTTCAAATTGTCACCAACCCGCACAAGCGCAAACTCACCGAAGATGAAATCATCGAATTACTGAGCAACGGCGCCGCCGGTTTAATCGCCGGCATCGAACCGCTGACCGCGCGAGTGTTCCAGGCATCGCCGCAACTGAAAGTTGTTTCCCGCTGCGGCGCCGGATTGGATAGCGTCGACCTCAACGCCGCCAAGCAGCACGGCATTCGCGTGCTGAACACGCCGGAAGCGCCGGCGCAGGCGGTGGCGGAATTGACGATGGCATTCATTTTAAATCTGTTGCGCCAAACCGCTGTCATCGACCGCGCGGTCCGCAACAAGGAATGGCCGCGCACGCAAGGCCGCTTGCTGGCGGCGCAAACCGTCGGCATTGTCGGCCTGGGCCATATCGGCCGCCGCGTCGCGCGGCTTTGCCAAGCGTTTGAAGCCAACGTGATCGCGCACGATCCGTTCGCGTCGCAAGTGCCGGATGGCGTGAAGCTGGCGCCGTTGGACCAACTGCTGGCCAGTGCCGACATCATCACGTTGCATCTGCCGTATTCCGCCGATAGCCATCATCTGCTCAATGCCAAAGCGTTCGCGGCAATGAAGCCCGAAGCGATCGTCATCAACGCCGCGCGCGGCGGATTGGTCGACGAAGACGCGCTCGCCGATGCGTTGAAATCCGGCAAGGTCAGTGCGGCGGCGCTCGACGTGTTTGAACAGGAACCGTATCAAGGCCCGCTGCTTGAATTCGATCATATCACCCTGACATCGCATGTCGGATCGCTGGCCCGGGAATCGCGTCAGCGGATGGAAATCGAGGCGGCGGATAACTTATTGCAAGGACTCATTCAAACAGGCGTCATCTCATGACAGCAATTTCCAATGAAAAAGTAGTCGTATACGGCGCCAGCGGTTTTCTCGGCAGCCATGTCGCCGATGCCTTGACGGCGGCCGGTTATCAGGTGCGGTTGTTCGACCGGGTGGCGTCGCCGTTTCTGAAAGGCAATCAGGAAATGATCGTCGGCGACATCATGGATCTCGAGCAGGTTATCGAAGCTGCCAAAGGCACTTCGATCGTGTATAACTTTGCTGCCATTGCCGACATCGACGAAGCGCACGACAAGCCGATTCCGACCGCGACCATCAACGTGCTCGGCAACATGCACGCGCTCGAAGCCGCACGCATCGCCGGTGCTCGCCGCTTTGTGTTCGCCAGCACGGTTTACGTGTATTCCGAATCCGGTTCGTTTTACCGCGCCAGCAAGCAAGCCGCGGAACGTTTCACCGAAACCTATTTTGACCGCTACGGACTGGAATACAACATTCTGCGCTACGGTTCGTTGTACGGCCGCCGCTCCGACCGCCGCAACGGCATTTACCGCATGCTGCGCGAAGCGGTGGAACAACATTCGATTACCTACAAAGGCAGCGGCGAAGCGATGCGCGAATACATTCACGTCGAAGACGCCGCGCGCATGAGCGTGCAAGTGCTGGCGCCGGAATTCGCCAACCGCCACCTGATTCTGACCGGTCAGGAAAAATTGCGCATCCGCGACGTGATGACGATGATTTCGGAAATGATGCCGTGGCCGGTGGAACTGCATTTTGACGAAGCCAACACCGTGCATCATTACAAAATCACGCCGTATGCGTTTCAGCCGCGCATCGGCCGTAAGCTGGTGCTGAACGAACATGTCGACCTCGGCCAAGGCTTGCTCGATTGCCTGCGTGAAATCCATCAGGATCTGCATGTGGGAAACGACGATGCCACGCCGGCAACGCCGGATAATCGCGCATAACCCATGAAGCGTTTCGACTGGCAAGCCATCATCTTCGACTTCGACGGCGTCGTCGTCGAATCGGGCAAAATCAAAACACAAGCGTTCGCCGAGTTGTACCGGCCGTTCGGCGAGGCAATCGTCGCGCAAGTGGTGCAATTCCATACGCAAAACGGCGGCATGTCGCGCTACCGAAAATTCCGCCATTTTCAGGAATATTTTCTGCATCAACCGCCATTGACCGAAGCGGAAGAAAAACAACTCGACATTCGCTTTTCCGAGCTGGTGGTCGAAGCGGTGATCGCCGCCGAACCGGTACCCGGCGCGATCGAATTGATCCGCCAGCAGTCCGGCAAGATTCCGCTATTCGTCGCTTCCGGCACGCCGGAAGTCGAGCTCAAAGTCATCGTCGAACGCCGCGGCCTGACGCCTTATTTTACCGATGTGCGCGGCGCACCGGCATTGAAAAAAACCATCATTGCGGAAATCCTGTTGGCGCACGGATTGCAACCCGAATCGGTACTGATGATCGGCGACGCCATGGCCGATCTGGAAGGTGCACAAGCCAACAACACCGCATTCCTGGGCCGCGTTTTTCCCGGCGACCCGAATCCGTTCCCGGCGCACATCGAAACCGTACCGGATCTGCGCAGTCTGGTGCAATAACCCGAGCATGCCGCTGCAACGCAAGGTTTTTCCCGGTATCGAAGCGTTAAGTCAAGGCTTCGCCGATTTCGCCGCAACCGCGCTGCAAAACACCCTGCGCCGCAAACCGCAAGCCACGCTTGTCGTCCCCGGCGGCGGCACCCCGCGACATTACCTGCCAGAACTTGCCAAATGCTCACTGCCGTGGGAACGCATCACCGTCACGCTGTCGGATGAACGCTGGGTCGATGTTAATGACGAGCAATCGAACGAAAAGCTCGTCAAACAATATTTACTGTCGCACCTTCCGGCCAATACCCCGTTCGTCGGATTAAAAACCGATCACGACAACCCATTCGACGCCATCGAAACCGTTCAGCAACGTTTGGATCGCCTGCCGTTGCCATTGAGTCTGACGGTACTGGGATTGGGAGAAGATGGGCACATTGCTTCGCTGTTCCCCGGCATGAACCCGGATTCGCTATCGGCGCAACACTGCGTCGCCATCGCCCCGCCCATCGCGCCATCGCTGCGCATGAGTCTTTCGCTGGAAATGCTGGCAAGTAGTGAACAAATTGTGCTGGTGGTGACAGGCGAAGGAAAGCGGCGGTTGTTGGATCGAATGAGTGACAATCCTGATTCGAAATTGCCGATTGTTTGGCTATTACAGCGCACTCAAGCGCTGGTTAGGATTTTTGAAACGGATATGAATAAATGAGAATTCTTGATTCGCTACCTGAATCCGGCCGTGCTGGCAGGATTTGGCTAGCAAAAAAGCTATCCGCGAGGCAGATGACGTCTTGTTCGGTATGTGATCGAGATTAAATTAGCTTCGTAAATTTTCTTTTGGATCGGCGTAAGACTCGCGTTTTATCCGATCCCACTCCTCTTTCAGTATCTCTTGCAATTTCAAAACAATGCATTGACTTAGGTTTTTGAAAACATTCTGAATATCCTTCGATGGAAAGTTGGAAACTGTCCGCTGATACAACAAGGTCGATGTTTCGAGTTTTTGCATGAGACCCAATAAATCCTTATGTTTCTGTTCGATCATATTAAGCCTGAGTTGAATTCTTAGCTTAATTTCGAGCGCTTCTCGCCTCATTTCGGCTACTGGTTCAGAAAAATCCTTAAGATATTCATTATTAATAGATTTTTCCAGTGGTTTGCTGACTATCGCATCCCATCGATAGGAAATTTCCTGCCAAGTGGATAGATACACGGCCATATCTTTACGAAGCTCGTCTATCCATACTTGTCGCTTCGCCGCAATGTTGGCGATAGCTGTCCTACGCGATGCGAGTTCTTGCATCGCAAGTTGTTCTTCCAACGCTTGTTTTTGTTGCTGTTCCTGTTGGGAGGCTAGGTTTAGCTGAGTGCGGCGCTGCCAATGAGCAACAAGGATTTGTGTTCCTGCACCTACAAATGCCGCGAACAGGGATACTGCTACTGCCGCACCAGCAATCCAGATTTTATTAATGAATTCGATATTTTGTAGCGCATTATCAATGATTTCTTTCACTGTAGTTAATTCTTGTGGGGTCATGCATTCCTCGCTTTTCTTTGTCTCATTTGTACAGTACGGTAGGATGTGCCTATGCAAAAAGACGCATCAGATCAGCCGCCGATCCGTGCCTGCATCCGCATCAAAATTTACTCCTCCGGCACCACCCTTGGCCGCCGGTTGTTGTCGATGGCGACGTAAGTCAGCACCGCTTCAGTCACTTTGATGCAGATTTCCTCGCCGCCTTCACGCACGCCGCGTTGGGCGTAGACGGTGACTTCGACAGCAATTGAGGTGCGGCCTATTTTGACGATGTCGGCGTAGAAGCTGACGAGATCACCGACGAACACCGGTTGTTTGAACACAAATGAATTGACTGCAACCGTTGCCACGCGACCACGGGCGCGGCGGAGGGCGGGGATGCTGCCGGCGATATCGACTTGCGACATGATCCAGCCGCCGAATATGTCACCGGCGTAGTTGGTATCCGCCGGCATCGGCACGGTGCGCAAAACCGGCTGGCCTTCCGGCAAGGAAACATGGAGCGCCGGGTCGTGGGGAATGTTGTGCATGGCTACAAGTGTTTGATTGGAAAAGCCACAGACTAGCAGATAATCGCTGTTGGTCCAAAGCCAAAATAAAAAACGCGAAGATGAAAATCCATCTTCGCGTTTGTTGAAACTACGTTGTTATGTGCTGCAGTCTTACGCGTTCATGCTTTTGCGGCCGAATTTCCAGCCGAGCAGGCCCAAACCCGACAACATCAGCAAGTAGGTCGACGGTTCCGGTACTGCGGGAATCTCAACGGTCAAACTATACAGCTTGAAGGTATCGCCATCGCCACGCGCACCGATATAAAACACGGAGTCGGTCAAGTCACCGCCTACCGTCGTGAAGTTGAACGTTGCAGTTCCTTCGCTGGAACCGGTTACGATGGTTTGATCGGTGAATCTCGGTGTGGTACCCACGAACAAGGAAAAATCGTCCATGTTGCTGGTACTGCTTCCTTTGCCATCCCAATATTTAAATGTCGCTGAAAGCAGTGTCACTTCTTGCGAGAAGGTGAATTTCACATCCTCATCCGAGCCGTTGTTGTCGATGGTGTGTTCATCGCCAGAGCAGCTTGTCGCCGAGTCACCGGTATTGGAATTACCGCCAGAGCATACGACCAATCCTGCGGAATTGGCGCCGATGAATGACCGGGTGCTTGAAACGCTGGTATCGTTCCCGCCTCTGAAACCGCCAACAGTTACCGAATCGGATCCCGAGTTGAATATCAAGTCGCTTTTTGTCCATGCGTTGCTACTGGAAAAGTTAAATGTAACCGCTGCCGCTTGTGTTTGCGATGCGGCGAATAAGCCTGCAAGAACGAGTGCGGTTGTTAGAATTGTTTTTGATTGTTTCATTTTTATTACTCTAAGAAATTAAGAAAACTGACTGTTTTTAAAAGGTATTGGAAAAAAACCAAAAAAACCACAATGCCGGGCCGATTGTAACCGCTTGCGCAATCACGACCAATAGTTCGATGTTCCCGGTTTAGTAGTACATTTGTGCTAAATTTGTACTATTTTCTGATTTCTGTCTTATTTTTCTACCCTCAATAGTCATCTCGTAATCGATGGATTCCTTGTTTGATTCCGCAAAATGTTGCGTAATGGTGTGCGACACCGAGAAAAAATTGCGGCTGACGCAGCAAACTGCGGACGCATGGCAAGCCGGGTTGTTGTCCTTAAGATCGTCAAGTAATCCGGAGCCGATTATGCTCCCAGGTCGTCCGGTCAAGCCGGAGCTGGTGATGCCGGGTGAAGTTCCTAAGCGCCGGTTCGGCACCCAGGCAGGATTGGTTGCATTGATTCATGCGGTCACGCATATCGAATTCAATGCGATTAATCTGGCGTGGGACGCGGTGTATCGGTTTCGTAACTTACCGCAGCAGTTCTATAGTGACTGGATTCAAGTGGCGGTTGAGGAAGCCTATCATTTTCAATTGTTGCGAAGCCGGTTGAACGAGCTTGGCAGCGATTACGGCGATTTTCCTGCACACAACGGTTTGTGGGATATGGCGGTGCGCACGGCATCTGATCCCTTGGTGCGCATGGCTTTGGTGCCGCGCGTGCTGGAAGCCAGGGGGCTGGATGTCACGCCGGGAATGATCAAGCGCTTGCGTCAAGCGGGTGATGATAAAACGACTGCTATCCTTGAAATCATCTTGCGGGATGAAATCGGGCATGTCGCGATCGGTTCACGCTGGTTCAGGTTTCTATGTCAACAACGCGGTCTCGATGCCGAGCAAACGTTCGGGCATTTGATATCCGAGCATTTCAGCGGACAAATCACTGGCCCTTTTCACCACGAAGCCAGGCAACAAGCCGGATTTAGCCCGGCGGAATTGCAAACACTGGAAAACATGCGCGCGCAATCTTTCCATTCAAACAGTTGCGATCATTCACAGACCGGCAATGAGCGATGATGCCTCAGGCAAACCGCTCAAACCGGTAAAACGCCAGCATGCCGCGCAGATTCGGTAAAAAATTAACCGGCCGGTAATCATTGTTCATCACTTTGCGCTCTAAAATCCGCGCATCGCATTGCTGGCATAACGCCTCAAAGTCGCCCAAGGTGCAAAGATGAATATTGGGGGTATCGTACCAGCGATATGGCAACGTTTCCGATACCGGCATATGTCCGGCGATCACCTGCATGCGGTTTTTCCAGTAACCGAAGTTGGGAAACGACACGATGCCTTCTTTGCCGACGCGCAGCATTTCCTCAATGATACCTTCAGTATGACGCATGGCCTGGAGGGTTTGCGACAAAATGACATAATCGAACGAACCCGATGCAAAACTCGACAGCCCCGCTTCCAGATCATTCTGGATGACATTGATGCCATTACGGAAACAGCTCAGCAAATTGCTGTCGTCGATCTCGACACCGTACCCGAAAACGTTGCGGGTATCGCGCAAATAGCGCAACAGTGAACCGTCGCCGCAACCCAGGTCGAGTATTTTCGAACCCGGTTTGATCCATTCGGCAATCGCGGCAAAATCCGGGCGTAACGCAGCAGTCGAGGGTACGATGGTTTCAGTCATAATGTTGCTTAAATAGAAATGTTGTCCATATATGCGCGCACAAGCTGATGATAACAAGGCGTTTCCATCAAAAACGAATCATGGCCGTGACTGGCGGTGATTTCCGCGTAACTTACGTTGATTTCATTATCCAATAGCGCTTTGACAATCTCGCGCGAGCGCTCGGGAGAGAAACGCCAATCCGAAGTGAACGAGATCACCAGAAAATTCGCTTTGGCCACCCGGAAGGCGGCGCTCAGGTCGCCGTCATACGCCGCCGCCGGATCAAAATAATCCAGCGCCTTGGTCATCAGTAAATAGCTGTTGGCATCGAACATGTCGGCAAACTTGTCGCCTTGATAGCGCAAATACGATTCGATTTCAAACTCGATGTCGAAACCGAAAGATAACTCGCCTTTGCGCAGACTGCGGCCAAATTTCGCCGCCATCGAATCGTCGGACAAATAGGTGATGTGTCCGAGCATGCGCGCCAGCCGCAAACCGCGTCGCGGCAGCGTGTTGTGCGCATAAAAATTACCGCCGTAAAACTCCTGGTCGGTCATGATCGCCTGGCGGGCGACATCGTTAAACGCGATATTCTGCGCGGTCAGTTTCGGCGCCGCCGCAATTACCAGCGCATGGCGCACTTTTTCCGGGTAATCCAGGGTCCATTGCATCGCCTGCATACCGCCCAGACTGCCGCCCACGACTGCGGCGAATTGTTCAATACCCAAATGCTCGGCCAGCTGCGCTTGCGCCTCGACCCAATCTTCCACGGTGACGATCGGAAAATTCGCACCGTAATGCTTGCCGGTTTTCGGATCGATACTGGCTGGGCCTGTCGAACCGTGACAACCGCCGGGGTTATTTACGCCGATCACAAAAAAACGATTGGTATCAATCGGTTTGCCAGGGCCTACCAGATTATCCCACCAGCCGATGCTTTTCTCATTCTCCGCGTAATAACCCGCTACATGATGATTGCCGGATAGCGCATGGCAAATCAATACCGCATTGGAGCGCGCGGCGTTGAGTTGTCCGTAGGTTTCGTAAACCAGATGGTAGCTATCGAGCGATGCGCCGCTTTTCAAATGTAGCGGTTTGCCGATCTGCACATACTGCGGCGCTACGACACCGACTGATCTTGAATCTTGCATTTATCTTATTGAGTTCTAAGTGATGACTGAATAACAGATGGTTCATTATATCGCCAAAAAAAAGGACATTCACTAAGGAAAACTCTGATTTGACGCTGCGAAATGTTTAGCAAGCTGTTAAAGATCATTCAGCTTGGCCATCAATGCGTTCATTTTTTCAGGTTGATCGGCTTTCAGGATTTTCTGCGTCAACGGGATGATATCCGGTAAATGACTTTTCAGGATCTGGTTCTTGACGTTCAATATCTGCGCCGGATACATGGAGAATTGCTTTAATCCGAATCCCAGTAACAGCCGTGTGAAGTGCTTGTCGCCCGCCATTTCACCGCAAATCGATACCGGCACCTTGGCGCGATTGGCGCTCTGGATAATATGCGAAAGCAGCCATAAAACAGCGGGGTGCAGCGGGTCGTATAGGTGTGCGACGGTATCGTCGATGCGATCAACCGCCAGCATATATTGAATGAGATCGTTGGTGCCGATCGACAAGAAATCCAGTTTACGCATGAAGATCTCCAGGCTCAGCGCAGCCGCCGGTATTTCGATCATGCCGCCAATCCTGATATGTTCATCAAACGGAATCTTGTCGTCCCTTAGCGTCTGTTTTGCGTAGTCGATGTGATGCACGGTCTGATCAATCTCTGTGACATTCGACAGCATTGGTACCAGAATGCGCACATCGCCATATTTTGAAGCTCGGAGAATCGCGCGCAATTGCGTATGAAACATTTTCGGTTCCGCCAGACTTAAGCGGATCGCGCGTAAGCCCAACGCCGGATTGGCCGCCATCTGTTCACTGCCTTTAAGATTTTTATCCGCCCCGAGATCAAATGTGCGGATGATCACCGGTTGCTTTTGCATTTTGGCAGCAACTGTGCGGTAGGCTTCAAATTGTTCATCTTCTCCCGGCAAATTATCGCGGTTGAGAAACAGAAATTCGCTGCGGAATAATCCGATACCGGTCGCGCCACTTTCTTTGACCTGAACGATATCCTCGGGCAACTCGATGTTGGCGAACAGGTCGATAGCCGTGCCGTCCAGCGTTACCGCGGCAACACTTTTAAGACGCTGCAGCTTTTTCTTTTCCAGCTCGAGCTGACTTTGCCGCAAGCGGTATTCATCCAGTACATATTTGTCGGGATTGACGATGGTGATGCCTTGCGTGCCATCGACGATCAGACAGTCATTCTCGACAATGAGCTGATGGGCATGATGCAAAGCGACGATCGATGGAATATTAAGGCTGCGCGCGACGATCGCGGTATGTGAAGTTTGGCTGCCTAAGTCGGTCAGGAATGCGGTAAATTGGTGTTGTTTGTATTGCATCACATCGGCGGGACTTAAGTCATGCGCAACCAGGATGCTGTCGCCGGTCAATTTCGATGCGACCGGCAAGTAGCCTGGATGCCCCAGCATGGCTTTGAGCACACGTTCAACCACTTGCATCACGTCGGATTTGCGTTCGCGCAAGTAAGCATCCTCGATTTCTTCAAATTGCGCCATTAACACTTGCATTTGCTGCGTTAAGGCCCATTCAGCATTGCAGTATGTTTGGGCGATGATGCTGCGCGTGGCCTCTGACAGTGTCGGATCATCCAGAATCATTAAATGCAGATCCAGAAAAGCGCTGAATTCAGCGCGCGCATGCCCGTCAGCCACTGATTTCTGCAAGGCCTCGAACTCCTTGCGTACCACCGCAAATGCGCTATCGAGCCGAGCGATTTCTCGCTCCACTTGCTGCTTGGGAATCAGGTAATGAATTACCTCGAGCGCAGCGGGTGCAGCTAAATGCGCATGCCCGATGGCAATGCCTTCCGATACACCGATACCTTGCAGAATAAAGCTCATTCACCTTCACCAAAATAATCTTCAACCAGCGCAGTCAAGGCAGCCATTGCTTCCACTTCGTCGTCTCCTTCGGTTTCAAGTTGAATGCGGGAGCCTTTGTTGGCCGCAAGCGTCATTACCCCCATGATGCTTTTTGCATTGACGCGCCGGTTATTGCGGGTGGCCCAGACTTCGCACTTGAATTGACTGGCCAATTTGGTCAACTTGGCCGATGCGCGTGCGTGCAACCCGAGTTTATTGACAATTTCAACTTCTTTGATTTGCATGATTACGATTCCGCTTTAATGTGCACTACCCCGCACTGACCGCCGCTCAATCCCTTTTCAGTTACTACCGGAAGCGGCTCGGTGCGATATGTCAATGCTCGGACTAACATTGGCAAGTTAGCGCCCGCAAGACACTCCACTTTACCCGGTTGAATCAAACGGCTGGCAATATTACAAGGCGTTGCCCCGAGCATATCCGTAATGATTAGCGTGCCTGCTCCGCTGTCCAATTGCGTTAACAAGTTGCGTGCATTGGAAAGCACGGTATTGGGATCATCCTCGACAAAAACGCCGAGACACGCGAGTTGCGGCGGCTTCATTCCTAGAACATGGCTGGCGCAACGGATTAAATGTTCGCCTAATTCTTCATGTGTTATTACTAAAATTCCTATCATCTTGTTTGCATGAATCCTTGTTTGGGTTCATTTTAGCATCGACAGTGCTTGGAAATAGCCAACTATCAAGCGTTATTATGAAAATCTTTTAAGAAACGCGTATATTTCTTAACAACGCTACGATTCGTTGCGGTATATTTTGAATTAATAACTTTGGAAAAATCAAAATCGAGGGTGAATAACAACAATCTTTTCTAACTTTCTTAATGACCCGGTTAGCCAAAACATGAAAAGAAATGATCGAATTCTAGTCTTGCAGAAAGCAGCGGAAGCGATGGCACGGGGTGATTTTACACCGGATATTCCAGTTGGCGACGATGAGATCGGACATTTGGGCAAGTCGCTGAAGGCGCTGTCCGATTATCTTCAGAGACAGTCAGAAAGAACACAATCGCTCTATCGGATCATGCTTGAGTGCAATCTCAATCTTCATCTGATCGATGTGTTGAATCATATTTTTGAGTCATTTAAGCAACATTTATCTTATGATCGTATCACCTTGGCACTGCTGGAGAGCGAAGGGAATAAGCTGAAATTGCATTGGTCGCGGCCTTGCTATCAGCGTTTGGTATTAAATATCGGACAATCAATTCCAATGTCCGACAAAGCGCTGCAGGCTATCCTCAATTCCCGGGAGATGCTGATAATTAATGATCTGAATTCTCACCTTGAAGAATTTCCCGCATCCCGGCTGACACAAGCAATTTTTCGTGAAGGAATTCGTTCGTGCCTCATTTGTCCTTTGCTCGCAACGGGGAAAGTACTTGGGTTTGTTTTTTTCTCCAGCCGGAAAAAGAATGTTTTCGAAGACTCGAACCTGTATCAAGGCTTGCCTTTGCAAATCGCCAGTCAGTTATCTGCCTTGATTGAGAAAACACAATTATATCGGGGGGTCAAACAAAATAAACAACTCATGGCACAGAAAAGGTCTTTGGAGCAGCGTGTTACGCATGACGTGCTGACCGGATTGCTCAACCGGATGGCCATTTTCGACATTTTGCACAAACAAATTCAAAGAGCCAAACGGGGGGGGTATGGAATTGCTGTCATCATGATTGATATCGATCATTTTAAAAACATCAATGACACCTATGGCCACCTCGCAGGCGATGCGGTATTGTGCGAAATCGCCAGCCGGTTATCGCAATCAGCGCGCGCTCATGAGTATATCGGTCGTTATGGCGGTGAAGAATTTCTGGCGATCATTTCTCCCTATGATCGGGATGGCGCCATTAAAGCAGCCGAAAGACTTCGTGCTGCTGTTGCTTGCAAAGCAATTCAAGCCGACCATTCGCTGATTCCGGTCACAATTAGCCTGGGTGTTGCCATTGGTTCGATTTCGGATATATTAGACGCTAATCTACTGCTGCGCCGTGCTGATAAAGCGCTCTATTCAGCGAAGCATCAGGGCAGGAATCGTGTTGAGATTGCTTCAGAAAACAGTGCCGAAGAGAGTTGCATCAATAGCCCTGAGAAATAGATAGCCGTTGGTATTACACTGAAGTAACTTCGGTCACAATAATTGTTGTTTTGGTACAACACCATTCCTAATATTGCCTTGACATGAAAAAGCTCATTATATAAGCTGCGGTGTGGTCAAATATGACACACTCATATTTTTAAGCAATGTAAAGTGGTGAGCGTTTGAATGAAAATTTTCCAGCCAGCAATAATATCGTCATCAAAAATTAATAATAAGAGTTGGCACGCTCAGCCGGTATATCTTGCTTTAGATAGTAAGATAACAAGCACTATTACTTCGAGGGGAAGATCTTGAGTTCGACAATAACCAAGTTGAACGCTCCGCTAACGCAGGCGTTTGATTTTCAACCTTCAAGCGAAATACAATTAACACCAACGCCAACACTTAATCCTCTGTCACAGAGATTGGCTGGTTTTGATACTCTAACGAGTGCATTGGAATACGCGGCACAAGGTACGACAGGCTATAATTTTTACGATGCCAAAGGCAATTTACGCTCGGTACTGCCCTACAGCAGACTCAGAGAAAACGCTCGCGCTTTAGCACAGAAGCTGGCGGGTTTTGAGTTATCGCCGGGTAGTCGTGTTGCGATTATTGCTGATACTTCGCCAGAGTTTATCGAATTGTTTTTTGCATGTCGCTATGCTGGTTTAGCACCTTTTGCGATGCCAATACCCGTTAATCTCGGCAGTCATGCCATCTATGTTCAGCAATTACGGGGAATGCTGGAAAGCAGTCAAGCTAGCATTGCATTGGCAAATCTTGATTATATTGGTTTTCTTGAAGAGGCGGCTGTTGGGGCAAGCTATTTGCAGTGGGTTGGTACACCTGGAAAATTAAGCGAAGCGCCATCGAAAGATATCGATTTCCTTCCGAATCATCCTGAAGAGATTGCTTACTTGCAATTTACCTCGGGCAGCACGCGTACGCCAAGAGGAGTGGTTATCACGGAGCGCGCTTTAATGAGCAATTTGCAAGGAATTGTCCGGAATGGCTTGCAAATTAGACCTACAGACCGTTCCGCCTCATGGTTGCCTTTCTATCATGACATGGGATTGGTTGGACTGGTTTTGGCTCCTATGGTCACGCAAATTTCCGTTGACTATTTGGCAACTAGGGATTTTGCAATTCGGCCTCTGCAATGGCTTCGATTGATTAGCAGAAACCGTTGCACTGTTGCATTCAGTCAGCCTTTTGGATTGAAACTTTGCACCTTGCGAGTGAGAGAGTCTGATCTTAAAGAGCTCGATTTAAATTGCTGGCGAGCTGCCGGTATTGGTGCTGAAATGATTCGCCCGGAGACCTTAAGGAACTTTGCAGAGAAGTTCGCTTCGGCTGGATTTGACAAGAATGCGTTTTTGCCCTGCTATGGCTTGGCGGAATCCACACTTGCTGTAACCTTTTCAAAAATTGGCGAAGGTTGCAAAAGCATTCAAGTCGATAGCAAGACATTGATTGATAAAAAAATGGCTGCAAGATTGCAGGCAGATGGCCGTAAGCAAAATGAATTTGTAAATTGTGGTCGTCCTCTACCCGGACATACCGTAAAGATTGTCGATGAAGATGGCCAACAGTTGTCGGAAATGATGGTTGGCAGTGTCTTAGTACAAGGCGACAGTCTGATGACTGGATATTACAATAATCCTGAAGAAACGAATAAAGCGCTAAAAGCTGGTAACTGGCTTGATACCGGAGATATTGGTTTCTTGTTTGAAGGGGACTTGTATATTACCGGGCGAAGGACGGATGTCATTATTGTCAATGGCCGTAATATCCGTGCGCAAGATATCGAAGAATTAGCGGAGCAGCAACCGGAAGTGCGGTCACGTGAAGCTTCTGCTTTCGGTGTGACGGATGAAGACGGCACCACTACGATCGTTCTAGTAATAGAATGCAGGCTTGCCACAGTAACCGAGCGGCAATCATTAATAACCAGATTGCAGCAATTTGTTTATATGGCGTTCGGTGTAAATTGTGTGGTGGAATTGGTTCCACCTCATACTTTACCAAGGACCTCTTCAGGTAAGCTTTCTCGCTTTGCCGCAAGACAAGGTTACATTCAAAGAGCGAATGTTACCAATCAGCTTTCTTTTGTAGAGTCGGGCGATAGATAATCTCGTGTATGCCTAAATTAGTAGCCGTCACAGGTGCTACTGGTTTCATAGGAAGCGTACTAGTACAAGCATTAATTCGTGAAGGCTGGTCAGTTCGTGCACTGACACGGACAGGCCAGCCGGATACAAATAAAGAAATTCAATGGATTCATGGTGATCTTGGCAATATCAAGGCACTGGACCAATTAGTCAAAGATGCTTCGGCTGTTATACACTGCGCAGCTACGGTAAGAGGCGGTTCGTTCAAGGAATTTCTGCAACCCAATATAGCCGGAACAGAGAATCTTCTCTCGGTTCTTCTGAATCACAAGCCTTTCCCACGCTTTCTACTAATTTCATCCTTAGCAGCCCGCGAACCGGAATTATCGTGGTATGCGCGAAGCAAATATTTGTCCGAGCAAAAACTGATTAATTGTTCAGAAGCGCTACCGTGGGCTATCTTTCGTCCTACGGCTGTTTACGGACCGGGTGATAAAGAACTAAGGCCTTTATTTGAGGCTATGCACCGTGGATTCCTTCCTGTAGTAGGCAACATCCATAATCGTTTCGGATTAATCCATGTGCATGACTTGGTGGCTGCCGCACAGACTTGGCTCGCAGCGGAAAAAAATGTTAGCGGAATTTTCGAGCTTGATGATGGCACACCCAATGGATATAGTTATCAGCAGTTAGCTAATCTGGCTGAACAAAGATGGATGAGGCCGGTACGCTGTGTTACGATACCGGATAAACTCATTCGTTACATTGCATGCTCAAATCTCATGCTATCCCGTATATTTCGTTATTCTCCGATGCTGACGCCAGGAAAAGTGAATGAATTGCAACATAGCAATTGGGTTTGCGACAATACGCCTTTAATGCAAGCGTTACCTGCCTGGGAGCCTAAAATTCGCTTGCGGGATGTGTTGACGGAAATGGTTTAATTATTCAAATTAACTCATTCTATTTATGACTGACAGTAATTACAAAGAAATCACAGCATTGCTCTGTGAACGCCTGAGTGCGCTCACAAATGTAGATGTAGAAATTTCCCCAGACACCAACCTGATTAGTCAATTATCCATTGATTCAATTAAATTATTGAATCTAATAATGGAAATTGAAGATACCTTTGATGTATCAATTCCAATCAATGCATTAACGGATGTTCAGACAGTCAGAGAACTGGCCGACTTGGTATATAAAATTAAATTTGCATCATCATGAATTTACTTGAGAAACTGGATGCTGCCGCCGCAGCAAGAAAAGCGCTTTTACCCGATGGCGTTGGCGCATTTGGGGTACCGATTGAGGAAGTGTATTCAGCGACCGAGGCAAGAATTGGTGACCGCCGTGTGCTTTTGCTGGGTACCAATAACTACCTGGGGTTAACCTTTGCGCCTGAGTGTATCCGGGCAGCCCATGAAGCGATTGATAACGAAGGTACCGGAACAACCGGATCGCGAATGGCTAATGGCAGCTATTCCGGTCATCGCGCGCTGGAGCGGGAATTCGCCGAGTTTTATCAGTGCAGTTCCGGCATCGTATTTACGACTGGGTATCAGGCTAACTTGGGCACCATTTCCGGATTAGTCGGCCCCGGGGACACGGTATTGATTGACGGAGATTCACATGCGAGCATCTACGACGGTTGTATTTTAAGTGGCGCGGATATCATCCGCTTTAAACACAATGATCCTGCCGACATGGAAAAACGATTGCGTAGACTGGGTGGTCGGGTTGAGACGACGCTCATTATCGCTGAGGGAATCTACAGCATGCTGGGAGATCAGGCACCTTTGGCCGAAATTGTGGAGATAAAAAAAGCTTATGGCGGTGTTTTGCTTCTCGATGAAGCGCATTCTCTGGGTGTGTTAGGTGAAACGGGACAAGGCTTGGTTGAAAAAACCGGGCTGCTGAAAGACGTTGATTTTATTACCGGTACTTTCAGTAAGAGCTTATGCAGCATCGGTGGATTTTGCGTCAGCAATCATCCGCAGCTCGAGCAACTTCGTTATGTCAGTCATCCTTATATTTTCACCGCTTCACCATCCCCTGCAACGATCGCATCGACTCGCGCGGCATTGGAATTACTCAGAAAAGGCAATCATCTGCGTGAACAATTATGGCGTAATTGCACACAGCTTTATACGCAACTCAAAGAAGCCGGGTATAGACTCGGACCGGATCCCGGCCCGGTGATTGCGGCTATTGTCGACACTCCTCAGCAGGCTTTGATGCTTTGGCAGAAATTGCTTGAAAACAATATCTATGTGAATCTGATTCTTCCGCCGGCTGCGCCGGAAGGGAAGTCTCTGGTTCGGTGCAGTGTTAATGCAGCGCATACCCATGAACAAATCCAATACGTAGGGGATGTTTTTACCCGTCTGCGCGCATTGATATAAGTTTTGCGTTTCATCGCTGGGGAATATATCCCAAGTATTCGCATTTCATCAATGAGGAATCCTCCATGAAATCACCGTTAATACTACTTTTAGTGTCATGCTTATTTCATGGGAATGTTTCAGCGACCAGTATTGCATACAGCGGATTTAAATGTTTGAATGCGACGGATGCGAATGATCCTACGCCGAGTAGTATCGTTGTTCAGAGCAGATTCGAGGTAATAGAAGATGTTGGCGGCGGGATGTATCGGCTCAATTTAACCGGTGGGATTCCAAGAGTTATCGATAACAACCCGGTGACATGTATCGATAGCGAAACTGCGATTGGTTACGCTGGGGTTCCCGAATTTGACGGAATACCGAAACCGCTAGACTCGATAGCTGCAACCGCTTTTTTTAATGGTAAAGACTTATTAATTGTTGTCAGTTCACTATTCACTGATCTGAGTGCAAGAAGAAATCCGCTTTCATCGTTCAACACCAGTCTCATTTTTACTTTCACCAATACCTTAATTTTGGAATACAGCCCGGCTGAATCTATTTTCAGATTGAAAAAAATAATCCGCAATCGCGGTTTCACGCATACCAGCGGATCAACCAGTTCAATACTCCCATTCTTTGAGACGATTCTGCCGTCTTTTAATGAAACAGCGCGCGATCAACCTAAGGTTTTAGCGCCGAACATTGCTATTGATTATTTGCTAGAGAAATAGCGGATTCTGGGAACAACTACAAAAAAACAAGCCACAGAGAGTGATCTCTGTGGCTTGTAATTTTTTATTAGCTTCTATTGTATCTAATTAAGCACTACGACGACGCAGTGAGAAGCCAATCAAACCAAGACCTGCCAGCAACATGGCATAGGTTTCTGGTTCAGGCACAGGCAATGCTTGCAATGAAACGGCGTACTGACCAAGGTTTGCGTCCAAAACACCACTAATATCCAAATGGTATTGACCTGGAGCAAGATTGCCGAGCGAATGGGTTAAACCGTCATCTGTAAATGTTGCGATCAAAGTAGAACCATTGGGATGAACGTCGTCCCACACTTCAACCAAAAAGTTGTCGATAGCAACAGTATTTTGACCACCTAAAGACAGGAACAGGGTTGCAGCAGAACCTATGGTAGATGAAAAAGATGGAATTGTGAAATTCGCAAATTCATCAATCGGGTCTCCGGTGTTGCCACTTAAAATTACAGCCAATGTTGTTGGAGTTGAGCCGATGTTACCCAATTGGTATGGATTTAGCTCAGATCCGTCTCCTGGAAAGGGTACAGCAACTCCGGCAAATGCGGTTGAGCTAATCAGTAGAGCGGCTGCAGCCACTAATTTCAGTTTAAGGTTTTGTAGCATAATCTTCTCCTCGATTTGTCATAAATATGAACTGCTTGTATTGTATTCTTAAGAATAACTTTCTTCATTTCTAGGTTTTGCAGTTAAAGCATTTTCAGCAAAAAACAGAAAACCGTTGAATTTTGAAGCCTTATATAGTTTATTAACTACGTAGAGATGCTATCTTAATTATTAAATTTAAAAAATAGTACTTGATAACCTTTTATCTAGGACATCTGTACTAGAAATTGTCCTAATGTGATGCGGAAGTTATTTTCAAACACATTGTTTGCCTCAAAAGCTTTCATCCATAGGATGAATGAGAAAAAGCAATTAAACTATCGCTTATTCCTATACCATTTTATATGATTTTTCTATTCTTGGCAGTTAAGTCAGCTTAATAAAACTATGGATTTATTGACTCAGGGGTTACTGGGCGCCACGATGGCGCAGTCCGGCGCAAACCGGCAAGAGGCGCGAATCGCAACCGGCATTGGTTTTGCCGCCGGTATCGCAGCGGATGTCGATATTTTGATTCAATCGGAAAATGACCCGCTGTTGAATATCGAATTTCACCGGCATTTCACCCATTCGCTGTTTTTTGTACCGCTCGGCGCCTTGATTGTCGCATTGCTGCTGTGGCCGTTTTTGCGCAAACGATTGACGTTTACCCGGTTGTATCTGTTCACGTTTCTCGGTTACTGCTTGAGCGGCGTGTTGGATGCGTTCACCAGCTACGGCACTAATCTGCTGTGGCCAGTGAGCGATGAACGCGTCGCATTGAATATCATCTCGGTGCTTGATCCGGCTTTTACCTTGATTTTGCTGATTGCGGGCGCGGTTGCATGGAAAAAATATAATCATACCGCAGCACGTATCGGTTTATTGCTGGCAGCAGCTTACTTGTCGTTCGGTTGGATGCAAATGCAACGCGCCGAGACTGCCGCTACTGCATTGATTGCCGAACGCGAGCACCGCGCCGAACGGTTGCTGGTCAAGCCAACGCTTGCCAATTTGGTGTTATGGCGCTCGATTTATGAATTCGACGGCCAATTTCATGTCGATGCGATCCGCGTCGGATTATTTTCCGAACCGCGGGTCTATCCTGGAGAATCGGTTGAAAAATTCGTCTTGGAACGTGATTTGAGCGGATTACCGGCTGCATCCGTACTGGCGCAGGATATCGCGCGCTTCAGTCACTTCTCGTCCGGATACCTCGCGATCCGCCCGCAACAACCGGAGGTGCTGGTCGATGTGCGCTATTCCAATTTGCCGACGACGACCGCACCGTTGTGGGGTATCGAAATCGATCCGCAGCAACCGGACCGGCATGCGCAATACAAGCTTTACCGCGATTCATCCAAGGTAACAAGGGATAAGTTTTTGCAGTTGTTGCTGGGCGAACATCTGCTGGAATGACCGGCACATTCATTTCAAATGTGCCGTCCATTTCCGGTACAACTGCTCCGCCACCGCATTCAGCGCGATTACACGTTCAGGCAAATTCTTCTCGATTTCTTCCAGCGTTTGTACCGAAGGCTGGTTCAGGCTGGCGAGTTCTTCCGCGCCGACGCTGCACCAATCGATGACCAGGCGTTCGGTCATTTCGACGTGACATTGCATGCCGAGGTGGATACTCATGGCAAACGCTTGGTTCTCGCAATAAGGACTGGATAGGATACACGTCGCACCTTGCGGGATGCTGAACGCTTCGCCGTGCCAGTGAAATGAATTGAAACCGGTCAAGCCGCCGAACCATTCGCGCGCCACCGCATTATCCGGCACCGTGACTTTGCCCCAGCCCATTTCCTTGACCGGATTGGCACTAATCACGCCTCCTAGCGCTTTGGCCATGAGTTGCCCGCCGAGGCAGTGGCCCAGCACTGGCACATCGGCGGCGACCGCCTGACGGATCAGCGACAATTCCTGCCCGATCCACGGCAGATCGTCGTTGACGCTCATGGTGCCGCCCATGAACACCAGACCGCTGAATTCATCGATGCTGCCCGGTAGTTTTTCTCCGGCGTCGATTTTAATGAGCCGCCACGGAATATGATTGTTGTCGAGAAATGTGGCAAAATAGCCGGGGCCTTCGATGGGTATGTGTCTAAAAATTGCTACCGGTTTCATGAAATTTCCTGCCATAATTTTGAAAGATTTAATTGCGGATTTTAGCCTGATTTGCGCTAATTTCTGACACCTTTTGCTTCTAACTGTGAATTCCCACTCATGCCACACCCTGCTTTGATTTTTACCATTTGGAATTAACCGGGAAATGTCTGTAAAAAAGTATGCTTTTGCTGATTTGGTGCGCATCGAACAATTGCGAGCAATCGAATCCGCCAAAGCGGAGCAATTATCGTATGCCGGTATCCGCGACATGCCCGGTTCCGTCAACGGGGATTTCAACTATCGCCAGTTTGTTAACCGGCTGACTTTCCGCGCCCAACAGCTAATCCGGGAAAATGCATTGGAGGATGCATTGCGGCAGCCTGGTAAGCAGTTTATCCGTGCGCGCTGGATTTGCTGGACGCTCGCAGCGGTTTTGGGCGGGCTGGCCGCCGGCCAAGCTGTCAGCGAATCATCGACATTGAATATCTACTGGTTGCTCGCGGTGCTGCTTGGATTCAACTCGATTTCTCTGTTGCTGTGGGTGTCGGGCATGACATTGAACCTGCAAAGCTTGAGCAGCGGTATCGTGGCGCAATTTGCCAGTTGGTGGCCATACCGCCACAAAAAAGAACCGGACGTCCAATCGCTGGCTTCGCATGCTTGGTGGGAAAGTTGTTTAACCGGCACGGTTGGTAAATGGCGCGTCAGTGTTCTGACGCACCAGTTTTGGCTGGTTTACCTGACTGCGGGGTTGATTTTGCTGATCATGATCATGATGGCGAAACAATACAACTTCATCTGGGGCACGACCATTCTGCCGGATAGCGCTTTGCCGCAACTTACGCAAATGCTGGGTAAGCCGCTGGAAGTGCTGGGATTAAAAATACCGGATGATCCGCAAACCGTTGCAAGCCGCGTCGGAACAGGTAAGCAGGATGCGGAAACCCGCACGGCATGGGCAGTGTTTTTGATCGGCGCCTTGCTGGTTTATGGAATTTTTCCGCGGCTGCTGTTGCTGAGTTTTTCATGGATCATGCAGCGATGGGCTGAAAGCCGCTTCAAGCTGGATCTTTATTTGCCTTATTACATTGAATTGCGTCAGCGGTTGATGGCGCGCGAAGTTAAAGCCGAAGTCATCGACGCCGATCCGCAAGCCGGTATCAAACCAGCCGAAGTTACCCGGCCGCCGGAACATGTTGCTATTCCTGCCAATGCGCACGCAATTGGTGTGGAATTGGACGACAGCACGGATTGGCCGGAACCGGTCACTTGCCGCCTCAACATCATTGATCAAGATTCGCATGAGCAAGCCATCACGATGATCAAGAGCCTAAGTGTTCCTCTGCTGCTGGGTGTCGCCGCGCATCGCTTACCCGATCGCGGCATACAACGCACGATTAAGGAGCTGGCCGATAGCAGTCATGCAAAACCCTGGTTGATTCTGCTGAATAAACCGTCGGCGTCGGTCACGAGCGCGCGTGAATTTGCTTGGTTCCGGCTGGCCGAAGCTTGCGGTATTCCCGCGGAACATGTTATTACGCGATAAACCATGATTGTCAATAATTCCCGGCAAGCGCAAACCGATGCGCTACTCAATATCGCAGTGGTCGGTCATACCAATACCGGTAAGACATCGTTGATCCGCACCATGCTTCGCAGCACCGAATTTGGCGTAATTGAAGATGCCGCAGGCACCACCCGGCATGTGGAGCAAGCCACCATCTCAGCCGATCATACCCCCGTTTTGAATTTGTACGACACACCCGGTTTGGAGGATTCCCGGGCATTATTCGCTCATGTAAAAAAACTGCAGGAAAAATCCGCGGCATTGCGGCCACCGCAAGTTCTGGAGCAATTCGTTGCGCATGTGACCGTCAACGATCCGTTGGAACAAGAGGCGAAAGTCATCCGCCAGGTGTTACGCAGCGACATCTTGTTATACATCATCGATGTCCGCGAGCCATTTCTGGAGAAATACCGTTTGGAACTGGAAGTTCTGACACGAGCGGGAAAACCGATAATCCCTGTCTTCAATTTTATCGCGGGCCACGAACGGGAACTTGGAAAGTGGCGTGAATATTTATCCGCCTATCAAATGCACACAACGCTGGAATTCGATACAGTCGCTTTTGCATTTGAGGCGGAAAAACGGTTGTACCAGAAAATGCAATCGTTGCTGGAACCGCATTACAATCATTTACAAAAACTTATCGATTATCGCGCTAAGCTCTGGAATCAGTTGTGCTTATCGGGCGCCAGGCGGATTGCTGAGCTGATTGTTCAAGTGGCCTGTTATCGTGAAAGTAAAACGGTTAATAATCATGCAATCGCCAATACACTGCTGGAAGACCGGCTGCAGGAATTTGTCCGCAAGGCGGAACAACATTGTCTACACGATTTATTAACGATCTTCAATTTCTCGGAAAAGGATGTGGCAATTCAAAATATTCCTGTCAGCAATGGCCAATGGCAATTGGATATTTTCGCGCCGGGCATTCTTAAAGCTTATGGATTGGATGTGGGCAGCGCGGCTGCGAAAGGTGCCGCTGCCGGTGCCGGTATCGATTTAATGGTGGGCGGTATGAGTCTCGGCGCCGCCAGTGCATTGGGTGCGCTGGCAGGTGCCGGTTGGTCCACCTTCAAACGTTATGGCGATGAAATTAAAGCGACTGTCAAAGGCACTCAATGGCAATGCGCCGATGAAACCACGGTGCAGATTTTGTATTTGCGCCAGAAGCACTTGTTGAAGAAATTGATGCATCGCGGTCATGCCGCGCAAGATACGCTGCAAGTGGATAAAGCGGATACCGAGAAATTACCGGATCAGTGGCAAAAGATGATCAGTACTTTGCGGCAGAATCCCTCGTGGCGGGAGCCCTCGCCAGCCCGCAATGGCAATGCGCAATTTCAGCAATTGGAAACCAAACTGGTTGCGGCGTTGCTGGATGCCTAGGGAAACGCTGATTAACTCGCCGAGCAAGATGATGTGCAAGGCGGATGGAGCGCAAGAAACGAGATATATCAATATGATAGGCGAGCTTCTGAGCACCACCCAACGCAGCTAATCGCTTGCGCAGGCAATTAATCAGTTTCCCTAGCCAGTCGCATACAACTTCGGGGATTTATAACAATTTTGCAGCACCCGGCTCAGGTGTTGTCATCCGATAATGATGACTGATAGCGCGCCATAAACGAACGGTCTATCCAGTTCTTCCAATACCATACCCATTTGCCTTGGGCAAAAAAACTTCCCCAGGAAGCAACGGCATATCGATCACCGGTGGTTAATAAGCTTAAATAGCGCCGTTGGAGTTTATAAGGAGAAAGCGGCTGGTTCTTTATCAGCGCGGCGATATTCTTCGCCAGTATCGGTCCCTGCCGTACCGCGTATACCCCGGCTTTGGGCAATGGAGCCGGCGTAAACGATGCCGCATCTCCACTGGTGAAAATTTCCGGATGAGAAATGCTGCGAAGATACTGGTCCACCAGGACGAAACTTTTTTCGTCGCATTGGATGCCGCTTTCTTTCAACCAAGGCGGCGCTGTTGCATGAATGCACCAGGCGGCGAAGTTGTAATGCAGGGTAGTTTGGTCATCGAGTAATAACTGCTGCCGGTCAATCGCTATGACCCGTTTTCCACGAATTATGGTAATGCCTGAAGATTGCAGGTGCTGGTCAAAAAAATTCCGTACTTGCTGGTTATGCGTACTGAGAATCTGTTGATCAGCACATACTAACGTGAAGTCTGATCGTTTTGAATACCGGCGGGACATTTTGTAATGCATCGCCAGCAGTATTTCAATCCCGGCAGCGCCTCCACCGATTACCACTACGCGCTGCGGCCGAAGGGAATTCCGGGCGGATTCGAGCCAAGATTGCCATCCTTGAATAAAGTTTTTTATCGGTTTCACAGGGTGGCCATATTCAGTAGCACCATGAATTTGGTGGAGTGCCGGTTGAGAGCCCGTATTGATAGACAGTAAATCATAATGCACAGGGGGATGCTGACCACAAACAACCTGTTTGGTTTGAAGATCCATTGCTTGGACTTGACCGCTGACAAATTGCGCTCCTGCCCATCGGCAAAGTTTCATTAAATCAATGTGGCAATCCTTAAATGCATAGTGTCCCGCGATCAATCCTGGGATCATTCCTGAATAGGGTGTCAACGCATCCGGACTGATAAGCGTTAGACTTGCGCCCGGTATTGGGTGTATTCCAAACTGCTTGATAACGGCAATATGGCTATGTCCGCCGCCAATTAAGCATATGGCTCTTTTATTGTTCGTGGTGTTAAACTCCTCATTAGTCAATTTTTTTTCGATTGCGTTATGATTGGAAAAGTGTGATAGTTCACATCGCAGCATGATGCGTCAGTTCATGACGCTATAAATATAACAATTAAATGAATATGGTTTCGTATATTATTCGAAAACAGACGGAAGATAAAAAGGCTTTTCATTGGAATGCGTAGCTTACGCAATTTAATGATTTTTTTAGAATTTTTCATGGAGAATAGTAATGAGAATTAGTAAAACCAATAAATTTACAACTTACACGATGCTTTTTTTGGCTGTAGGATTGTTATTTGGTTGTAAACCTATTTTTGAAAAAAAACCACTTCCTCCCAAAGATGATCAAGCAGCAGCTGCACCCGCAACACCAGCGACAGAACCAGCACCTGCTGCAGAATCAACGCCAATTGAAGATGTACAAAGTTTAGAAAGCATCGAATCAACCGACGAAGCTGCCGCTGCAATTGAAGAAGAATCTGCCAGTGTTGCTGCTGTTGAAGTAGCGGATGATGGTGATGATATTGTCAAAACAACCCCGGCATTGATGAAAAAAATTCAGCAAGCGCTCGTGGATGCGGGATTGAATCCCGGGCCTGTTGACGGAGTAAGTGGCGCTAAAACTGTTGCCGCGATTGAAAGCTTCCAGAAACAAAATGACATTACTCCCGGGAAAATAACCAAAAGAACACTCCGTACACTCGGTGTTGCGTTCGAATAATACGTCACGCTTTATTGCTGCATTACTTACACCAAGAGCCCACGGTTCTTGGTGTGTTGTTTTGTCCCATAAAAAATCACGATTGATTTGTTTTTTTTGATAGTTGCCCGTAATAAATCCACTGACCTGATATAAAATATTTGCTATGGAAGGGTTCATGTTCTATAGTGGGGTCTGGAGCGCTGATTCTAATGCCTTTTCAGATAATTATAATGCTGTAGATGTTTAAAAAATCCAGATCGCTTTTATATTTACTGCCGCATCTTTTTCAGTATTCAAGAAGCCATGTAGCAAAAACAGATCGCTTGTCTGCTAGCGCTTATTGAGCGAGCTTTGCTTTTCAGGTTTTTTTCGTGCCAAAAATTTTTTGGTCATTCATTTGCATTTGAAGTATTTTGGGAGGTTATATTCATGGGTGTTCCTTTACGCCAACAAATAGCGGTCGGTACTTATCTAATCAAGCAAAAGATAAGAGGGGTTAAAAAGTATCCGTTGGTGCTGATGCTTGAACCGTTGTTTCGCTGTAATCTAGCTTGCGCCGGGTGTGGAAAAATCGCTCATCCGGAAGATGTTCTTGATCAGCGGCTTTC
This sequence comes from Nitrosomonas sp., assembly GCA_019745325.1. GTDB lineage: Bacteria > Pseudomonadota > Gammaproteobacteria > Burkholderiales > Nitrosomonadaceae > Nitrosomonas. The sequence continues at coordinate 358,720 of JAIETK010000001.1, forward strand.
CTATGAAGAGTGTATGCAAGCCGTTGACGAATGCGGTGCTCCGATGGTTTCGATCCCCGGTGGCGAGCCGTTGTTGCACAAGGAGATGCCGCAAATCGTCGCCGGCATCATCAAGCGCAAAAAGTATGTTTATTTGTGTACCAATGCATTGCTGTTGAAGAAGCGAATTGACGACTACACACCTTCTCCTTATTTGACGTTTTCCATTCATCTGGATGGCATGAAAGAGCGCCATGATGCTTCGGTTTGTCAGGAGGGTGTTTTTGACCGTGCCGTTGAGGCAATCAAATTAGCCTTGGAAAAAGGATTCCGGGTTACCGTAAACTGCACGCTTTTTCAAGGCGAAACCCCTGAAGATGTTGCAGAATTTCTTGATTACGCCATGGAGCTCGGAGTTGAAGCAGCGACTATCGCACCCGGATTCAGTTATGAAAAAGCACCCAAGCAGGATGTTTTCATCAAAAGCCAGGATACCAAAAAACTATTCCGCGGTATTTTTGAATTGGGTAAAAAACTGAAACGTAAATGGCGCTTAAATCATTCCGCACTGTATCTGGATTATTTGGCAGGCAATCAAAATTATAATTGTACGCCTTGGGGTAATCCGACCCGCAATGTATTCGGCTGGCAAAAGCCTTGCTATTTATTATCTGACGAAGGGTATGCCAAAACATTTAAAGAGCTTCTGGAAGACACTCCTTGGGAAAAATACGGTACCGCCAATAATCCCAAATGCGCGCAATGCATGGCACACTGCGGATACGAAGCCACCGCTGTTGAAGACACGTTGGCGCATCCATGGAAGGCGTTGATAACTTCGATCAAAGGTCCCAGAACAACCGGACCGATGGTTGAGGAGCCCGCTCCGAAATGGGCGGCAGAAGGCACTCAAGCTGCTAAAAAACTCTCTGACATTACCGTGTCAGTAATCAATAAGTAAACAGAAAAAGAGGCGCATACTTTTTGGTCTACTGAATGCAGGAATCAGCGTGGTTTTAGTTTTATATTTGTCAATTTTTGGCGCAATATGCTGGTGGTCATTGGTTTTTTTGCCCTGGAAACCCTGGAGCACCCGGGAAAAAATAGAAGTTCAACAAACAGCGGTATTGAATGAAGCGTTGCAGGATATTACTGTGCTTGTTCCGGCCCGTAATGAAGGTCCTTATATTCAGCACACTCTCAGCGGTATTCAATCCCAAGGGTGTGAAATGGCTATCATCGTGATTGATGATCAATCGTCAGATAATACTGCCGAGCAGGCTATCCGATGCGGAGCGACGGTTATTCCGGGCGTCGCGCCGCCAGCAGGCTGGAGTGGTAAATTATGGGCATTGGAGCAAGGCTTAAGAGCAGTCAAAACGCCTTATACCTTATTGCTGGATGCTGACATTGAGCTTGCGCCGGGAATAGTTTCAGCGTTGCATCAAAAAGCCCGTCAAGAAAATCTTGCATTGGTATCGCTGATGGCAGAGCCGCCGATGCTGAATTTTATCGAACGTTTGCTAATGCCCGCTTTTATTTTCTTTTTTAAGCTGTTGTATCCATTTGCATTAGCAAATAAACCCACGTCGCGAATAGCAGCCGCAGCAGGCGGTTGTATTCTAGTCGAAACCCAAGCGCTACGATTGGCGGGGGCTTTTTCAAGTCTGCAAGACGCCTTGATCGATGACTGCACGCTAGCCGCCCATATCAAACGTGCTGGCTTGCGGACTTATTTGGGACTCAGTCGTGCCGCGCGGAGTCACCGCGGGTATCCTGGATTAAAGCCGATTTGGGAGATGGTTGCTCGAACCGCTTTTACGCAGCTAAGATATTCGATAACCTTACTGCTTATCTGCACATTGATTATGATCGCCATGTTTTGGGCGGCTCCTTTCGCATTTGTGATTGCGCCAGCGCAAGAAATTTTCCTGATGTGCCTGCTGGTCTGGGCCGCCATGTTTTTTACCTATTTACCAACCTTAACTTATTATCAGCGTTCTCCCTTCTGGTGTTTGGGATTGCCTGTCATCGGTACTTTATATCTGGCGATGACTTGGACATCAGCTCTGCGTTACTGGCGCGGAGAACGCGCGAGCTGGAAAGACCGCCGCTATGAAAGCAAAACAAACAGTTAATATCCTTGAGTGGTGCTTGATGCTGGTTATGCTGTTGCCGATTTCAGCGGCACTCAGTGCCGCTGAGTCAGAAACCAGAAATCCGGAACAAGTGATTCAATACCTGCAATCATCGTTACTGCATGTCATGCAGGATGGCGAGAAACTTGGTTACGACGGGCGGTACAAATACCTGGAACCGGTGATTGATCAATCCCACGACGTCGATCTTATTATCAAGACAATCCTGGGTGCGACGTATTGGTCGCAATTAGACGCGACGCAACAAAATCTGATGGTGGAGACATTTCGTCAGCTCAGTATCGCTACCTATGCCGGACGTTTTACGCATCATGAAGGCGAGCAGTTCCGGATTATTGAACAGCGCGATTTACCGCGTGACCAGGTTCTGGTGCGCAGCCAGTTAACCCAATCGGATGGCGGAACGGTGAATTTTGATTATGTGCTCCATCAAGATCAAGGCCAATGGCGGATCACCAATATCCTATTTGACGGTGTCAGCGACCTGGCAATCAAGCGCGGTGAATATCGCGCCATACTCCAACGCAGCGGGTTTCAAGCGTTAATCGATATGCTGAAGGAGAAAATCGCATCGACCCGGCTGAATCCGCAATGAGGTCTGTCCATTCTTTTGCAAATGCTGTAAAACGTGTCTAGCTCACAAAGCTTTAGCGTCCGGTTTTTTTCACACTGGGCTATTTTTTCATACCGGTATGCGGTCTGGATTATTCTATTAATCCTGGCGCTTACAACGTTCAGCACGCTTTATACCGCCGAAAATCTTGGCGTTCATACCGACACTACCGATATGCTCTCCGAGGAAGTTCCTTTCCGCGCAAACCATATCCGCTATATCCAATCATTTCCGCAGCATGAAGATACATTACTGCTTGCGCTGAATGCCCCTACTCCCGAGCAGGTGCATGAGGCTGCCAAAGCATTCACAGCTTTTCTGAATAATGATCATCCGCATTTCTCCGGTATTTATTATTTGGCGGGTGAGCCATTCCTCGAGAAAAACGGTTTATTTTTTAAAGACCTGGATGAGCTAACCCGCATTTCCGACTATCTGGCTGCGGCCCAACCGTTGATTGCCCGTATCGCGGAAAGCCCGACGCTTTATACGTTTTCTGCCGTCCTGACGGATGCTGCGGAGGAATTGCGCAAAGGCCGGAAACTCGATCTGGAATCCGTCTTCAGCGCTGTCAGCGCGACACTGGATGCCCGGATCGCGGGCCAATCCCGCGCTCTATCCTGGCAAGCCTTATTGGGCGGTGAAGCGCAAAAAAGCACCTATCAAGAACTGATCATCGCCAAACCCAAGCTAGACTATTCGCAAATTTTTGCCGCGGAAGAGCCCATTGCCGCTATTCGTAGCGAAGCCGAAAAGATGGGATTTGCACCCGATGCGATAAAAAATCTGCGCATCACCGGTGAAGTGGCATTGGCACACGATGAACTCAACAGCGCGATGCACGGAGCTCAGGATGCCGGCCTGCTGGCATTGGTTCTGGTGGCTGTGGTGTTATTGCTGGCTTTTCGTTCAGCCGGTGCTATCGTCACGGTGATGATCGCTCTAATTCTCGGGTTATTATTGACGGCGGCATTTGCAACCGTTGCCGTCGGGCATCTCAATTTGATCTCAATCGCGTTTGCGGTGCTATATATCGGTCTTGGGGTCGACTATGCGATTCATTTCCTGCTGCGGCTGGAAGAACTGAGAGATCCTGAGCAATCTTTCTCGGAAGCGTTGAATCACACTGGCGGTGATATGGGTCAATCGCTGCTAGCCTGTGCGATCACAACAGCGATCGGTTTCTATGCTTTCATGCCGACCACGTATCGCGGTGTTGCTGAGCTGGGTCTGATTTCCGGCACCGGCATGTTGATCAGCTTCCTGATCACGATGACACTGATACCTGCGTTACAAAGAATTTTTCCGGTGAAGACAAGAAAATTACCGGACTCGGCCCAATCCATTAATCATGTATTGGATTTGCCCAGACATTCGCGCAAACTGGTCTATTTCTTGACCGTGGCGGCGATTGCAGCTTCTATCTTGGCGCTGCCGAAAATCAGATTCGACTACAACTTACTGAATTTGAATAATCCTCGTGCGGAATCTGTGCAAACATTCCAGGAATTGCTGGGGAGTACCGAAGATTCGCCGTGGCATATCAATATTTTGGTGAATGATTCTGAAGAAATCGAACCGATTGTGAAACGTGTCAGCGTGTTGCCGGAAGTTAAAAGCGTGATCAGCATGCTGGATCTGGTTCCGCAACAGCAAGAAGAGAAAAGCCTATTGATCGAAGAAATGGCGATGATTCTGGGGCCAGTGTCGTTTTCGCCAACGGCGTTTCTGATCGCCGATCACTATACGGTCGCGGAACAGCGGGGTGCGCTGGATCGGTTGAGAATCGCGCTTGAACGTTTAGTCGGTGAACAGCCGGAGCACGCGGTCGCCAATTCTGCCCGGAAATTGCAGGCATCTCTTGCGAATTTATTGTTGCATTTGGAAAAATTTTCCAATGCGAGCGATGGAGGTGATACAAAGGCCCGGATGCTTCGCGCGCTCAACGATGATTTATTAAGCTTATTGCCAGGCTCGATTCAACGCCTGCAATTGGCGCTTTCGGCGCAACCGTTCGGCGAAGATGCGCTACCCGTATCGATCAAGGAGCTCTGGCAGGGCAGCGACGGCGTTTATCGCATTGCTGTTTACCCGCAGGAAAACATCAATGATAACGATGCGCTGCGCCGGTTTGTCCGTGCCGTGCAAGAAATCGCGCCGTCTGCCACCGGGATTCCGGTGATTAGCTTGGAAGCCGGCGAAGCTGTCGTGGATGCTTTTATCCATGCGTTTACTTTGGCGCTATTGGGTGTTGTCGTGGCGCTGTGGATTATGCTCAGAAGCATCGCTTCGACGGCGCTGGTATTGATACCGTTACTGTTGTCAGCGTTGTTCACCTGCGCCGGTACCGTTTTGCTGGATTTGCCTTTCAATTTTGCCAATATCATTGCGTTGCCGCTGCTACTCGGCATCGGTATCGACAGTAGCTTGCACATGGTGCACCGGAGCCGTTCCGGCGTTGTTTATGAAAGCCTGTTGCATACCAGTACCGCGCGCGCCATTTTTTATAGCGCATTGACCACTCTGGTTGGATTCGGCAGCCTGGTTTTTTCCATGCACCAGGGGACTTCCAGCATGGGGCTGTTGTTGACGATCGGTTTGCTGATAACGATTGTTTGCGTACTGATTATTTTACCGGTATTGCTGCAGTCGGCAGACAAGCAACAAGGAAATCCTGCGTAACCGTTTTCCGGTTAGTGATCGCCAGCGTGCTCCAGCGCTGCAGCAAAAAAGCCGTCGGTTTGATGCTGCTTAGGAAACAATTGCAAGAATTCGCCGGTATCCAAAGGGATTTTTTGCTGCGCCAGGATTTCGGCGCAATTCAGGAGTCTGAATTGCGGGTGTGTGTCAAGAAAAACCTGCACCACTTGCTGGTTTTCTTCCGGCAGAAAGCTGCAGGTGGCATATACCAAGCGTCCGCCCGGTTTGAGCAAAGCCGAAGCGGCAGTCAGAATTGCCGCTTGTTTAGCCTTCAGTTCCTCAATGCTTTGCGGTGACTGGCGCCATTTCAAGTCGGGGTTGCGGCGCAACGTGCCAAGCCCGCTGCATGGCGAATCGACCAATACCCGGTCAATCTTTCCGGATAAGCGTTTGATCTTAAGATCGTTCTCGTTTTCTATCCGTTGCGCGTGCAGATTCGACAAACCGGAACGCTTGAAGCGCGGCTTCAGGTTGTTCAGCCGTTTTTCTGATACATCAAAAGCATACAGTCGCCCTTTGGAATTCATCAGAGCTCCCAGCAATAACGATTTGCCGCCGGCTCCGGCGCAGAAATCAACGATCATTTCGCCGCGTTTGGGCGCCAGCAAATAACCCAGTAATTGACTGCCTTCGTCTTGAACTTCGATTTTTCCCGATAAAAACAAGGCATGGCGATTAATCGCCGGTTTACCGGTCAAACGGATACCGCATGGCGAATAGAGCGCCGCTTGTGCCGGAATGCCTTCTTGCTGAAAGATGTCAAGCACTTCGGCGCGTTTTGCGAGCAGCGTATTTACTCGCAAATCAAGCGGTGCGGGCTTTTGCAGCGATAAGCCGAGATCCAGAATTTCGTTATCAGGCATAAACGCCTGCAATTTTTCCACGAGCCACACCGGGAATTCCGCTTGAATCGCCAGCGGCAAAGTATCCACTTTAACGGCCTTGATTTCTGTGAGCCAACTTGCTTCCGTTTCGCTCACCAGGGGCGCCAGTTCACGCAAATTGATTCCTTGAAACTTGGCGAGATAAGCCAATACGAGCGCACGGGGGGTCGGCAGCTCCGTCAGGCTTTCGAGAAAAAAACGGTGGCGCAGAATGCCAAAAACCGTTTCAGCAATGACAGTGCGATCTTGCGCGCCCAGCATGGCATGATCCTGAAAATGACGCCGCAGGATTGCATCGGCAGGGTATTCCAAGGGCAGCACGGCACGCGCGGCAACAACCACTGCGTCAAATTGAGAAGGAGTTAAGCGCATGAATTTTATTAAATGTCTTAGATCAATTACGGGGTAGGATTAACGTCCTGGTTTATAGCTGATATTAATTCGTTTGGCTATTTTCTCGATTTCACGGCCGTTTTCTTCGACCGAAACGATGCGCACCGGCAGCATGTGATTGTTCAAGGCCAGCCATATTTTTCTTTTAAGCTTGGAGCCTTTTTCTTCCTGCCGGGTTAATGCGATCGTTTTGATTGCACCCATTGGTGTATCGAGGGTTTCTTCGGTCAAGGTGAAATGTGATAACCGTAAACTATGACCATCGGTGACGTAACGTTCCACATGCTTTTTAGGAATCGCAGCAAATATGAAGTTATACGAGAAACTCAAACGATCCAGCGTACCGTACGGTAGTTTCTGCGTGATCTCGTGACCCATGTGACTGAGCGCAATGCTGTGATCTGCCCAATCGAAAACAGCCAGGCTGGGTGTTTCTTTTCCGCGCTTTTCGTAAGCGCGGGCCGGCTGCAAGCCTTGTTCAAAAACAAAACCTTCGCTATGACGAACGATTCTATTCGGCTCGATCAACTTGTACATGCCGGTCGCCTGTGCAACGCTATTAATCGTATAACGATAGTGATCGCCGGTATGATGAATTTCCATGACTTCATGGATTTCACCTTCGCCGATATCGGTTATCACGTGATAGTTGATTTCAATCCGGGACGGTATTTCCGTCGCGCAAACCGGAGAACCGAGCAGCCATAGAATTAAAAATAATGCCGCACGTTTCATTCGGATAACTCCGGTGAATAGAGCGCTGTTTCGATGACGCCGGCATTCAACACTTCCACGCGGTTATCGGTCAGCCGGATGCAGCCGTCCATAAACCAGCGCACTGCTTGCGGGTAAATGCGGTGTTCCAGTGCCAACACACGGTTAGCCAGCGTTTGTTCGGTGTCGCCTGGTAATACCGGGATCGCGGCTTGAATTACGATCGGCCCATGGTCCAGCGCCGGTGTAACGAAATGAACCGTGCAACCGTGGATCTTGACGCCTTCTTGCAATGCTCGCGCGTGAGTGCCCAGACCGGGAAACGCCGGGAGTAAGGAAGGGTGAATATTCATTAACCGGCCCTGATAACGTTGTACAAAGCAATCGCTCAGTATACGCATGAAACCGGCCAGTGCAACCAATTCCGGGTTGCAGGCATCAATTTTTTCCGCCAAGGCGGCATCAAAAGTTTCCCGATCCGGAAAAGAGCGGTGATCCAGAACAGCCGTTGCAACGCCATGCTTTCTGGCAATTTCCAGCCCGGCTGCATTGGGATTATTAGAGATCACCGTAATGCTATCCAAAGGATAACCGGCTTCCAGCAGCGCTTGCATATTGCTGCCGCGGCCTGAAATCAGGATCACTAAAGATTTCATCGGGGGACGATCAATTACTACACCAATACGGTAGCTGCTTGATTAATCATACGCGGTTTAATTTCACCGATTTGCCAAGCGGTTTCGCCATTCGCACGCAAACTGTTGAGTGCATCAGCCACATGCTCGGGCGCGACCACGACGATCATGCCGATACCGCAATTAAACACACGCGCCATTTCCGCATCTTCCACGTTGCCTTGTTGTTGCAGCCATTGAAACAGCGGCGGCATCCGCCAAGTGTCTTTTTGTAAAACCGCCGTGAGCGAATCCGGCAAAATGCGCGGCACATTTTCCACCAATCCGCCGCCGGTAATGTGGGCCAAGCCTTTTACCGGCAATCCCTTGATTAATGCCAGCACCGGTTTCACATAAATGCGCGTTGGCGCCATGATGGCATCGGCCAGTGTTTGACCGTGAAAATTCATCGATAAATCGGCGCGGCTGTTTTCGATAATTTTACGAATCAGCGAATAGCCGTTCGAATGCGCGCCGCTTGATGCAATGCCCAACACGCAATCGCCGGCTGTGATCGACGCCCCGCTGATGATTTGATCTTTCTCGACAGCACCCACGGCAAACCCGGCCAAATCGTATTCATCATGCGGATACATACCCGGCATCTCCGCCGTTTCACCGCCGATCAAAGCGCAGCCGGCCAGTTCGCAACCTCTAGCGATGCCGCTGACCACTTGGGTCGCAGTTTCCACATTCAATTTGCCACAGGCGAAATAATCCAGGAAAAACAGCGGTTCCGCGCCTTGCACCAGAATATCGTTAACGCTCATCGCCACCAGATCGATGCCGATGGTGTCGTGGCGATTGAGCTGGAACGCCAGCTTCAGCTTGGTGCCCACGCCATCGGTGCCGGATACCAGCACCGGATTGCGGTATTGCTTGGAAATCTCGAACAACGCGCCGAAACCGCCGATGCCGGTTAGAACTTCGGGGCGTAAGGTACGCTTGGCAAGTGGTTTGATATTTTCCACCAGGCGATCGCCGGCATCGATATCGACGCCGGCGTCGCGATAAGAAAGATGATGAGTATCAGGGTGATTGGAATTGCTGGAAGTCAAGTTGAACTCTCAAACGAATAAAGGGTTTGCATTACGCGCAAGCGCAATTTTACCGCAAATGCCCGGCCCGTATGGCACGGAAATTAGCGATCAGCATTGCTTAATTAATTTACTTTACTTCAGTACTCCAAGGGATTAGACTGATAATTCAACTGAAGATATGTTATTAAGTTCATGATAGATTGGATATTTCTGTAATTTTTACCGGCTGGTGTAACGCTCAAGGCCCGGTGTTGACGCTGTACCCGTGAAGCAATTGATCCACTTAATTTTTGGAGATTAAAAATGAAATCAATTCATGGTCTAGGTTTAGGTTGGCACAGAGATTTACCGGACATGCGCGATCATACGCAATCAACCGAATCCGTTGCCAAGGTGTTGGCGAAATCGTCGCCGTTGAAAAAAGCAGCCAAAGCGTTACCGGCCAGCGTCGACTTGCGCAAATATTGCTCGCCGATCGAGGATCAGGGATCGATCGGTTCTTGCACCGCGCATGCCGGGGTGGGTATGGTCGAATATTTTGAACGCCGCGCTTTCGGCAAGCACATCGACGCATCACGCCTGTTTCTCTACAAAGTCACACGTCAATTGATCGGTTTTACCGGTGACGACGGCGCCTACTTGCGCGACACCATGAAAGCGCTGGTATTGTTCGGCGTGCCGCCGGAAAAATATTGGCCGTACGACGTCAAACGCTTCAACGACGATCCTTCCAGCTTTTGTTTCTCTTATGCGCAGAGTTATCAAGCGATCAATTATTACCGGCTCGATCCGCCCGGCACTTCAACCAGCACATTGCTGGCAAATGTCAAAAAAAGCCTGGCAGCCAATCTCCCGGCGATGTTCGGTTTCTCCGTCTATAGCTCGATGCCCGGCGGCGGTGATGGGAAAGGTGAAATTCCGTATCCCGGCAAGGGCGACACGCTGGAAGGCGGTCATGCAGTACTGGCTGTCGGCTACGACGACCAGAAAAAAATCGGCTCCACCAAAGGCGCGTTATTAATCCGCAACTCATGGGGAAGGGATTGGGGCGATCACGGCTATGGCTGGTTGCCGTACGCGTACATTGAGGATGGGTTGGCCGACGACTTCTGGTCGCTGGTCAAAGCGGAATTTGTCGATAGCGATTTGTTTAAATAATCATTTTTAAGAGTTTCATAGATAAAAACATTGTAATCAATAAGTTATTCTCTATTTTGGTGAATGGAAAGCGAGTGGCTTCGGTATCTAAGATTAGTTTTGTGAATTTTATGTAAATTTCTTGTGAATATTTTGTGAACTTTTGTGATTCCTGGTTGCCTCATTATTTGTTTTTAACTGACTATCAATGAGGAGAAAATCTTGGAAAGATTAGGAAATGCTTATTTTGCAATTATGTTTATTCTGTTTATGCTGATTACACTGGAATCATTCTCGTAAGCAGTAATCGTTGATTTGAAATAGAGCATTTGCATAAAAAATGCTCTATTTTTTATGCTTTCCCGCGCAGCAGCAGTAGAGTTCAAATCCGGTATGAAATCGTGCCGCATCCATGTAAAAAAGCCACAGGCATGCCGTCCAACCATCGCTAAATTGGAGATGCTTCGCTTAAGAGGCTATCCGTTTGGGAAGCGCTGATTAATTCAACGAACGTGATGAAGGGCGAGGTGCACGGAACGCAATAACCGAGACATATCAGCCTGATAGGCGAGGGAGTGAGTACCGCGCAACGAAGCAATTCGCTCGTGCAGTCAATTAATCAGCTCTTCCTTAGCGCTTGCGTGGGATACTGGTATATCCTTGTCATTCGCGCCTATTGCGGCTTTCTAAAAAAATGAAATTTCCTTTGGGAAGGTTGTTTCTCGAAGGATTGCATCATTTGCATCTAAATCCATTGGTTTTGCGTCTTGGGATTTTTCTTTCATTCAAATCGCCTCATGTTTTTAACAGCAAAAATATGTGCAAGAATGGTATGATCTGCGCTAATTTTTATTGTTCTAATACGGTTTTGCAGTAGTTTTTCTGGGTGGGGTCAATTAATCATTTTTCCAGCGTTGCTGGCTGGTTTTCCAACACCGGGGTAGTTCATGTCTTTCAGTATCGCCAATTTGTTAGCCCAGCATCGTACCGACAAGTTTGATCTGCACGAGCAGTATCTGAATGCGCAGATGGTGCGGGTGCTGAAGACGATCGGTTACGATCGCAACTATCAGCGTGCGGTGGGGCAATATTTATACGACGAGCAAGGCAACGAGTATCTCGATTTGTTGAGCGGTTTCGGCGTGTATGTATTCGGGCGCAATCATCCGGTGATCGTCAATGCGTTGAAAGAAGTGCTGTCGCTGGAAATGCCGGATTTGGTGCAGATGGATGTGTCGATCCTGAGCGGCTTGCTGGCGAAGGAGATTCTGGCAACGGTGCCGGACAATCTGGAACGCGCGTTCTTTTGTAATTCCGGTACCGAAGCGGTGGAAGCGGCGATCAAATTCGCGCGCTACGTTACCAAGCGCAACCGTATCGTTTGCTGCGACCATGCCTATCACGGCTTGACGATGGGCGCGCTGTCTCTGAACGGCGAGCAGATTTTCAAGGACGGCTTCGGCCCGCTGCTGCAAGACTGCGGTTCGGTGCCTTTTAACGATCTGGCGGCTTTGGAACAAGCGCTGAGCGGCCGCAATGTTGCGGCATTCGTGGTTGAACCGATTCAGGGCAAGGGCGTCAACATTCCGGACAATAATTATCTGCCCGAAGTCGAGCGGTTGTGCAAAAAATACGGCACGATGTTTGTCGCCGATGAAATCCAGACCGGCCTGGGCCGTACCGGCACATTCTGGGCGATTGAGCATTGGGGCGTGAAGCCCGACATGATTTGCATGGCGAAAGCGTTGTCCGGTGGTTTCGTGCCGGTCGGCGCGGTGGTGATGACGCAGCAGATCATGGAAAGCGTGTTTAACCGCATGGATCGCGCGGTGGTGCGCGGTTCGACGTTCTCCAAAAACAACATGGCGATGGCCGCGGGGCTGGCAAGCCTGGAAGTCATCAGAACCGAGAAGCTGGTCGAGAACAGCGCCAGGATCGGCGCGGACATCATCGGACGGATCAATGCTTTAACCGGGCAATACGAATTTTTGAAAGAAGCGCGCGGCAAGGGTTCGATGATCGCGGTGGAATTCAAATCGCCCAGCAGTTTCTCTCTCAAAGCCGCATGGATGATGCTGGAAGCGGCCAACAAAGGGTTGTTCTGCCAGATGATCACCATTCCGCTGTTCAAAGAGCATCGCATCCTGACGCAAGTCGCCGGGCACGGCATGAACGTCATCAAGTTGTTGCCGCCGTTGATTCTGACGCAACAGGATTGCGACCGTGTCGTGCAGGCATTGACTGAAACCATTGCCGATACCCATCAAGTGCCGGGTTCGATTTGGGAGCTCGGCAAAAATCTCGCCAGCCATGCGTTGAAATCCAAAGCCGGTCAGAATTAAATCTATCGATGAATAGCGAAGAACACGCTAACGATTTGCATTACCTCTGGTGGCTTCTACTGGCATGCGTGACCGGCGGGTTACTGTATCTGCTCAGCCCGATCTTGACGCCTTTCCTGCTTGCCGCGGTGATCACTTATATCTGCAATCCCATGGTATCGCGGCTGGCTCGCCATAACATTCCGCGCACGGCGGGGACTATTCTGGTGATGTTGTTGTCGCTCGTCGCATTCGGCGCGTTGATTCTGATCATGGTGCCGCTGTTTGAAAAAGAAGCGAGCCGCTTGCTGGATAAAATGCCGGCGTTTCTGGATATGCTCAAGAATCATATCATTCCGTGGCTGGAAACAAGGCTGGACATCAGTCTGGAGCCGGATATGGAACTGTTGAAGGAAGCGGTATCGGAACATTGGCAAAGCGCCGGCGGTGTCGCGGCTAAAATCCTGCCGTCCATTACCAGTGGCGGCATGGCGGTTGTGGAATTTCTGGTAAACCTGCTGCTGGTACCGGTGGTGTTATTTTACTTGTTGCGCGATTGGGATGCGTTGATCAAGCAAATCGACGAAATGATTCCGCGTTACTGGCATCAGCAAGTTTCCCAGTTGGCGCATGAAACCGACCGGGTTCTGGCGGAATTTTTGCGCGGGCAATTATCGGTCATCGTGTTGATGAGCATTTGCTATATCACCGGTCTTTGGCTGGTCGGACTCGAATTTGCTTTGCCCATCGGCCTGGTTGCCGGTATTCTGGTATTTGTACCGTACCTTGGCATGATTGTCGGTTTGACGCTGGCCACTTTTGCCGCCATCATGCAGTTTCAGGGTTGGGCAGGCGTGATCCCGGTCTGGATTGTTTTCGGTGCGGGGCAATTGCTCGAGGGCATGCTGATTACGCCTTGGCTGGTCGGCGACCGGATCGGTTTGCATCCGGTCATCGTCATTTTTGCGTTAATGGCATTCGGCCAGTTATTCGGTTTCTTCGGCATTTTACTGGCGTTGCCGGTCAGTGCGGTGATGCTGGTCTGGCTGCGCCATTTGCATCAACGCTATCTCGGCAGTAATTTCTATAATTAAGCGGTTACGCAAACACGCATTGCGCAACGATCATGCAACAATTGCTGCTCGATATTAAGCCGGTGCCGTCGCCGGTGCTGGCGAATTTTGTGCCGGGACGCAACGCTGAATTGCTGCAAACATTGCAAAACTGGCCGGCGGAACAAGCAGCGGAGCGCTTTGTCTATGTGTGGGGCACGCCCGGGTGCGGTAAAAGCCATCTGCTGCAAGCAACCGTTGCAACCTATATCCAAAAAAAATTAAAAGCGGTATATTGCTGCGCCGGAAAACCCGGTAATTTCCAGGATATGGATGAAAATACCGCCGATTGTCTGGCAATCGACGATATCGAGAATCTTGATGCACCAGCGCAAATCGCGTTATTCAATCTCTATAACCGGTTGCGCGACAGCGGACGTACTCGCTTACTGATGAGCGGTTCCGCCGCGCCGATGTATCTCCAGTTGCGCCAGGATTTGGTCACGCGCATCGGTTGGGGGTTGGTGTATCAGGTCCATGAATTAACCGACGAAGAAAAAACGCAAGCGATGCAAACGCACGCTGCTGATTGCGGCTTTGAGCTATCGCAGGATATTTGCAGGTATCTGCTGCGGCACGGACGGCGCGATTTGCCGTCGCTGCTGATGACGCTGGAGGCGCTGGATCGCTACTCGCTCATCCATCAGCGCCCCATTACCATTCCTTTATTACGAGAATTATTACAGGTGACTACATGAATTTAGCTTTATTTGATCTGGACAATACGCTGATCGCGGGCGATAGCGATTTTCAGTGGGCGCAATTCTTGATTGAAAAGAAGGCGCTGGATCGTGAATTGCACGAAGCGAAAAATATCGAGTTTTACGAGCAATACAAAGCCGGAACACTGGATATTCACGAATTTCTCGATTTTCAACTGAAACCGCTGGCGCGCCATCCGCGCACGCAACTCGAAGCCTGGCGTAAGGAATTCATGGCTCAAAGGATTGCGCCGATCATCGCGCGCGGCACACGGGAATTGGTCGAGCGGCACAAATTGGACGGCGATTTATGCATCATCATCACCGCCACCAACAGCTTCGTCACCTCGCCCATCGCCCATGCGCTCGGCATCGAGCATCTGATCGCCACCGAACCGGAAGAAAAAGACGGTGAATTCACCGGCCGCGTCGCCGGCACCCCATCATTCCGCGAAGGCAAAATCGAACGGCTGGAGAAATGGCTCGATGACCATAATCTGACCTGGCTGTCGTTCCTGCGCAGCTGGTTTTACAGCGATTCACTCAACGACTTGCCGCTGCTCAGCAAAGTCACCCACCCGGTCGCCGTCGACCCCGATCCGACATTGAAAAGCCACGCCGAAAGAAATAATTGGCCGGTTATCAGTTTGCGTTGATGGGGTGGATTGGCGATTGGAAGTCCAGTTAAAACGCATCATTTCCTGGATGACGCAAGCTCATCCAGGCTACTCGCTCACTCAACGATTTGCCGCTGCTCAGCAAAGTCACCCACCCGGTCGCCGTCGACCCCGATCCGACATTGAAAAGCCACGCCGAAAGAAA
>JAIETK010000008.1 GCA_019745325.1 Nitrosomonas sp.
GAGACCAATCGGTCATTTTGATGAACGTAACTAACACCCTGTTTATTATGGGTCTTAGTTGGTCTTGAGTGGTCTGGATTAGACCGCTTATTGGTGGAGACGGCGGGAATCGAACCCGCGTCCGCAAGCCCTCTACAGGCAGTTCTACATACTTAGCCATGTTATTTAATTTGACCTGGCATCCGCCAACCGGCGGGCTGATGACAGGCGAGTCACCTTGCGTTTAACGTTTTATAAAGTGACCCTATAAAACGCGATCCTCGTTAGTGACTCTGCTGTCTGTTGCCAGACCCGGCGTTGAGGCCCACCGGTGCAGAGGCTAGCCGATTAAGCGGCTAAAGCGTAGTTTTCGTCGTTTGCGACTATAGTTTTCAGATGGATTTACGAGGTAATCTGATCCTCGGTATGCCCTACTCTGCTTTGCAACCCACGTCGAAACCAGATCGTCCCCGGTGTTCGTTTTGGTAATGCGTAGATAGTGATGAAAATGAAAAGTTCAAGTCCTGTGCATCGGTTATTCTAACAGAAATAGCGCGCGCTTCCTTAGAGATAAGCCAGTAGTTCTTCGGGGTGGTCGATCAGATGGCGTGCGCCCCAAGCTTCCGGCGGTTGTTCGTTGCCCAGGTATCCATAGCGAGCCACGACCGGCTGCATGCCGGCGGCGAGGCTGGCTTGCACGTCGCGAATGTCGTCACCCAGATAGATGCAGTGTGCGGGAGCGATATCGATTTTGCGGCTGGCGGTCAGCAGCGGTTCCGGGTGTGGCTTGGTGTTGGCTATTTCGTCGCCGCAAATGATACAGGCGACGCGTTGCGCCAGGCCGAGCTCATGAATGAGCGGATGCGCGAACCGCGCCGGTTTATTGGTGACGATGCCCCATGGCAGGCTTCGCTTCTCCAATTGAATGAGCAGCGCATCGACGCCGGGAAACAGGCAGGTGTCATGGCAGAGACGTTCCGTATAAAAATCGAGGAATTCGTCACGCATCGATTCATAGCCATGGTCGCCCGGCTTGATGTTGAAACCCAGTCCCAGCAAGCCGCGAGATCCGGCGGAAGCCAGCGGGCGGATCTCGGCGATGGATAGTTCGGGCAAACCGCGAGCGGTACGCTGGCGGTTCAACGCATGACCGAGGTCGGGCGCGGTATCGGCAAGAGTGCCGTCGAAATCGAAGAGTACGGCTTTAATCATGATCAGGGGCGGTTGTCGCTAAATTGACGAGAGCTTGATGCGGATTAGTTGCGATACGCCATGATGTAATTGACGTCGGTATCGTGTTCCAATGCATAGACTTTGGTGATCGGGTTGTACGTCATGCCGATCAGTTGTTCATCGGTTAGACCGGCGTTGCGGGCCATGCGGGCGAGTTCGGACGGTTTGATGAATTTAGCGTATTCGTGCGTGCCGCGTGGCAACAGTTTAAGAACGTATTCAGCGCCGATGATTGCGAACAAATAGGCTTTCGGATTGCGGTTGATGGTCGAAAAGAAAATCCAGCCGCCAGGCTTCGCCAACTGCGCGCAAGAGCGGATCACGCTCATCGGGTCCGGCACATGTTCGAGCATCTCCATGCAAGTGACCACATCGTAATGTTGCGGTTGTTCTTTTGCCAGCGATTCCACGGTGATCTTGCGGTAATCGACGCGATGCCCGCTTTCGAGCAGATGCAATTTGGCCACTTTCAGCGCCTTGTCGCTGAGGTCGATACCGGTGACATGCGCGCCCATCGAGGCCATGCCTTCGGATAAAATGCCGCCGCCGCAGCCGACATCCAATACGGTTTTGCCAGTCAATCCGCCAGCCAGGTCATTGATGTAGTTGAGACGCAACGGATTGATTTCATGCAGCGGTTTGAATTCGCTGTTGGGATCCCACCAGCGGTGCGCGAGTTGGCTGAATTTTTCCAGTTCGAGCGGATCTGCATTGATGCCGTCATTTTCCATAAATAGTTTCCTTTATTGTTTTTCTGAATTTGCGATACGCTCTTGCCAGAAAGTTGCGCGGTATTTGAGTTCCGAGGGGCTGAGTGTCGTCAATTCGCCATCGTCCAGCAGCATTTTACCATTTACCCAGACGTGACTCACGTGCTCGCGTCCTGCGGTGTAGATTAAATGGGAAACTGGATCGTAACAAGGGGTAAGGTTGAGATCGGAAAAATTGACGGCTGTGATATCGGCGGCTTTGCCGCTAACCAGCGATCCGGTGATGCCTTCCAGCCCGAGCGATCTTGCGCCATTCAAAGTGGCCATACGCAGAACTTGGTGAGCGGGCAGGGTATCGGCCCGGCGATTGGTGATTTTTGCCAGCAATGCCGCTAGCCGCATTTCTTCAAACATATCCAAGCGATTGTTGCTGGCCGCCCCATCGGTGCCGAGGCCGACATTGATGTTCTGATTCAATAACGCGGCAACCGGGGAAAAGCCGCTGGCAAGCTTCATATTCGATGACGGGCAATGAACGATATTACAGTCATGTTGATGCATCAGCTTAATTTCATAATCGTTCAGATGCGTCATGTGGACGGCAATCAAATTCGGGCCGAGCAGTCCGAGATGGCGCAGGCGTTCAATCGGCCGCATGCCGGTTGATTCCAGACTCATGCGGATCTCATCCTCGGTTTCGTGCAAATGCGTGTGAATTGGTACATTCAATTGCTCGGCGTAGGTCAGGATGTGATTGAATGTTTTATCGCTGACGGTATAGGGGGCATGGGGCGCAAAGCAGAAAGACAGCAGCGGGTGATTTTGATAATGATCACGCAGCTCAAGGCCTTTTGCGAGATAGTCGTCGGCATCGCTGGCATAGGCGGTCGGAAAATCGATGACCACCATGCCGACAGCCGCGCGCATGCCGGCATTAATGGCGGCTTCCGCGCTGGATTGCGGAAAAATGTACATATCGTTGAAGCAGGTAATGCCGCCCTTGATCATTTCAGCGCAGGCGAGCTGCGTGCCGTCCAGAACAAACTGCGCATTGACATGCTGATTTTCTGTTGGCCATATGTGCCGGTGCAGCCATTCCATCAGCGGCAAATCGTCGGCAAGCCCGCGCATCAACGTCATGGCGGCGTGTGTGTGCAAATTGATTAATCCCGGAATAAGCACATGATCGTCGAGTGTTATCGTTTGCTGCGGCTGGTAACGTTGCTTGGCTTCGGTAAGCGGCAGAATATCCCGGATAATTCCTTGATGCACCGCGATGGCGTGACGATTGAAGATTGTGTCTGCCGGTTCAACCGGGATAATCCATCGGGCAGAGATGAGGGTGTCGATTTCTATCCGATCATTCATGCAAACATTGCTAGCGAAAACAAAAAGCCCTGTATTTCAACAGGGCTTTAAAGTAAAAATATAAAAGGATATTTAGTGTAATAGCCATTCAATCACACGAATGTGATTGAATCGGCTTGATTAATTACTGTCCTTGATCGTTCTTCTTGTTCCGGCAACCTCAATTTCAACACGGCGATCAGGCGCCAGGCAATCGATCAACGCTTTGGTTTTTCTGTCGCCGATGCAACTATTGCCGGTGACTGGATTTGCTTCGCCTTTACCGTCGACAAACACGCGATCCGGGCTGATGCCTCTTGAAACAAGGTGAGCTTTAACTGCTTCTGCGCGGCGCAACGACAGGTTTCTGTTGTATTCTTCCGAACCAATGCGGTCAGCGTAACCCACTGCGATAATCAGATCATATTTGAGATCGCTGATGCCACCGACGAATTCGTTTAAAGATTGGACGCCGGCTGGTTTGAGTTTTGCGCTATCAAAATCAAATAATGCATCGGCAGAGAAAGTTATTTTATCCGGAGCCGTGGTGGCAGCATCCGCAGCGGCAGCGGCGGCAGGAGCAGCTGCAACTTCATCCGGTTTTTTAACCAGATCCGGATCACATTCATGGATAGCCATGGCCGGAGTCCAGTAACCCGTCCGCCAGCACAGGCCGGTTGTGTTTCTGGCAACGATGCCGCGATCATCGATACCATACGCTTCCGCTTTTTTGACCGTGCTATCAGCTTCTGTTCCTTGTGCCAAAACAGCACCAGAAAACATTGCTGATGAGAGAATCATTCCGATTAGGGTATTTTTAGCTGATATTTTCTTCATGCTGTTGTCCTTTTAATGAAAACTCTGATTCATAGAGTTCTATTGATTATACAAAAATGTTTTGCAATCATATTCTAAAAGCCTTTTCAATTCTACTACTTCAAGTAAATTCGTGTGTAATATCTCGATTTGATTGTTCGGATAACCGAATCAATGTGTTGTGTTAATGCAACAGCCGGGTGTTTAAAATTGCCGATAATATTCCAATGAGATCGAGTGGGCTGCGATCGATTTGCATAAAAGAATCGCGATCATGACAATTAACGTTCATCGTAGAAACCCGGCTCCGGGGTAGTTGGGTCGAAACCGGTGAATTGTCGAGTGATCGGACGTATACTTGGATCAAGCCGGGTATTGTTAACTTTGGTAAGCCTGGTTCATTGCTATCATGAAATTATTTAATTGCCGGAATGCCGCATGACTGAAACAGTAACCGAAATTACCTTGTCGGCTCGAAATTTATGCCGTGAATATGGCCGCTTTGTGGCGGTCGATCATGTGAATCTGGAGCTGCGCAGAGGTGAAGTGTTAGGATTGCTTGGACCGAATGGCGCCGGAAAAAGTACGACCATGCGCATGCTGACCGGCATTTTGGCGCCCGGGAGCGGCAGCATACAGATTTGCGGTGTCGACTTATCGGAAGATCCGATAGCGGCTAAGGCACATGTGGGCTTTTTGCCGGAAATACCGCCGCTCTATCCGGATTTGACAGTTGATGAATATTTACGATTGGCGGCCAGGTTGCATCGCGTACTTAAACAAGCGGTGCCCGCCGCGGTGAAAAATGTTAAACAGCGCTGCGGATTGAATGATTGCGGTGATCGGCTAATTGGTACCTTGTCGAAAGGATTCCAGCAACGTGTAGGTCTTGCGCAGGCCATCATCCATAATCCGGCTGTCATTATTCTGGATGAACCCAGCGTGGGGCTGGATCCGAATCAGATGCGCGAAATCCGTCAATTAATTCGTGATTTGGGCAAAACCAGCAGCGTTATTTTGTCGACCCATCTGTTACCGGAAGTTGAAAGTATCTGTGATCGGGTGCAAATCTTGCATAAAGGTCAAGTAGTCTTCAATCAAAGCATGCCGGAAATACAACAGCGCGATGTGCATCTGGAATCGGTATTCACACAGCTTACCCAATGAAATTAGGAATTGCCTCATGATTGCAACCATCATCCGGAAAGAATTAATGATGCTGTTTATTTCTCCGCTCGCATGGGTATTGCTAGCGGCGATTCAATTGATTCTGACTTGGTTCTTTCTGATCCGGCTCGATGCGTTTCTTGAAATTCAACCGCAGATGCTGCAAATCGCGAATCCTCCCGGCGTAACCGAAATGATCGTGTCGCCTGTTTTCGCCTTAGCAGCCATCGTCTTGATGATGATTGCCCCTGTACTATCCATGCGTTTATTCGCGGAGGAACGGCGCAATCACACGCTTGGTTTTCTGCTCGCCGCACCGGTTTCCATTACTGCTATCGTTCTCGGAAAATTTCTCGCGCTCATGATTTTTTTTGCCATCATTGTCATCTTGATCGCGTTATTATCCTTGTCCTTATTACTGGGTGGAGTACTGGACATGGGGTTGATCGCGAGTAATTTGCTGGGTTTGTTTTTTTTGACTGCTTGTTTTTCCGCGCTTGGGTTGTATTTCTCAAGCTTGACAGCCCAGCCGGCCATTGCCGCAGTTACTTCATTAGCGGCGTTACTCGGGCTTTGGATGATCGATCTGGCCGCCAGTGAAACTGAAGGATGGTTGCATTATTTTTCATTGTTGAAGTATTTCCGGTACTTCAATCAAGGTTTGATCGATACATTGGCGATCAGCTATTTCCTATTGTTCATGGTTGCATTTCTGGTGCTGACAATCCGCCGTCTCGAAGGGGAACGATTACATGACTAATCTTGTTTGATCGTGAGCCATGACCGGAATTAACCATAAACTGCGCCAGCAACACCGGATTCGTCACGGCGTTTTCGTTATTCTGTTATTAGTGCTGATGGTTGTGCTGGGGTATCTTGCAACGCAATATCGAATGCAATGGGATATCAGCCAAAATCAACGGAACAGCCTCAATGAAGCCAGTATCGACATATTGCAAAAGCTGCCCGGGCCGGTGCAGGTAACTGCCTATGCGACCGAATATCAAGCGGAAATTGGAGACATCCGTAAAGTCATTGCCGACTTTGTATCGCTATATCAACGGATTAAGCCGGATCTTGTACTGCAATTCATTGATCCGGTGGAACAACCGTTGCTCGCACAACAAGCAAATGTACAGATCAATGGTGAGATAGTGATTTCCTATCGTCATAAAACCGAGCATCTTGCGGTAATCAATGAGCAGACTTTTTCGAATGCGCTGATGCGATTGGCGCGACTGGAAGATAAATTAATCATCGAATTAAGCGGACATGGCGAACGTAAGCTGGATGGCCATGCGAATTTTGACTTGGGAGAATTTGGAAAATCTTTGCAAAGATCCGGGTTTAGCAATCAATCGCTGAATCTGGCGATCGAACGGGATATTCCATTGAATGCGGATCTGTTGATCATCGCTTCGCCGCAAGTGGACTTGTTACCGGGTGAAGTGGATAAGCTGCTGGAGTATATCGACCGGGGCGGCAATTTGTTATGGCTGGTCGATCAGGAATCGCTACGCGGCTTATTGCCGCTGACGGAAAAATTACGTCTGACGCTAACGCCGGGTATTGTTGTGGATCCGCATGCCGAGCAGCTCAAAGCGCCGGTGACTTTTTCGCTGGGCGCGGTCTATGGTCAGCACCCGATAACCAGCGGTTTCCAATATATTACGGTGTTCCCTTATGCGCGCCAGATTACCATTGATGACAACGCCGATTGGAATAGCGTTTCGCTGGTTGAAGTGGCGCCGGATGGGTGGGTCGAAACCGGCGATTTGAATGCCGGGATCGCGTTTGATGAAGCGGCCGATGTCCCCGGTCCCATCAGTGTCGTCGCGGCACTTTCCCGTAATATCAACGACCGCGAACAGCGTGTCGTGATAGTCGGCAGCGGCCATTTTCTGGCCAATACTTATCTGGGCAATGGTAATAATCTGGATTTCGGCATTAATCTGGTCAATTGGCTGACTGGTGATGAAGAGATGATGGTCATTCAACCTCGTGCAACGATCGATAACAATCTGATGTTGAATCAATCGCAACTGACACTGATGGCAGTGGGGCAGATGGTGGTATTGCCGCTGCTGTTTCTGGCAACCGGGATCAGTATCTGGTGGTATCGTAGGAGAAAAGCAACACCATGACACATCATGCGCGTCTCAATTGGATCATGTTTGCTACCCTCGCGGGTTTGCTGGTGTTTTTATATTTCAGACCGCCGTCACCAGAACTATTGGAATATCCGGTTTTCAATAAACCCATGGCGCTTATGCACAGCTTGCGCATCATCCGGCGTCATCAGGAAGAAATCGCGCTTGAACGTTCCGGCGCTCAGTGGCGCATGATCAAGCCGGTGGACGCTGCGGTGGATCAGCAAAAGGTTGAAGCAATATTGGAGATTTTGAATGCGCGCAGCGAACATCAGCTTCCCGCGGCCGACTTGGGTCGTTTTGGTCTGCTGCAACCCAGCATCCGGCTTTTTATAGATGATCAATCGATCGGGTTTGGCGGTTTCGCCCCGGTCAAGCATCAGCAATATGTTCAGACGGAGCAACATGTTTATTTGATTTCACCGCGCTATGGCTTGTTATTGCCGCGCAGCGCGGCAGAATTGATCAATCCGGTGGTGTTGCAACCGGGTGAAAATCCGAGCAAGTTTGTTTTGCCGCAATTCGAAATTGCGATGCAAGATGGTCAATGGCAGGTCGCTTCGCAAAATCAAAATGAGTCAATCGAGCATGAAACGATTGTGCAATGGATAGAACGCTGGCAATCGTTACCGGCTGCCGAATTGACAATCGGCGGTTCCGCTGAAGCCGGCTCGGCTGAAAAAAGTAAAATCGGAATTGAATTGCAAGATGGGCGAACCATTGATTTTGAAGTATTGCGAAATGAATCATCCATCATTTTGCTGAGACCGGACAATGGCATCGGTTATCATTTTCCAATTGAAGCTGGCCGGCAATTGCTCGATCCGCATGCCATCCAGCCGCAATTATCAACACCCGGTCACTGATGCCGGAACTGCCGGAAGTCGAAACCACACGGCGGGGCATTGCGCCTTACTTGCAGGGGCAAACCATCGCAAAGGTCATTGTCCGCAATGCAAAACTGCGTTGGCCGGTACCGGAAAATCTGCCGTCGCTGGTTAGCGGATTGACCATTCAAGAAATTCGCAGACGGGCAAAATATTTGCTGCTGGATTGCGGGAGCGGCACACTCATCATTCATCTGGGCATGTCCGGCAGTTTGCGGGTTTATCCGCTGACGGACGCCGGAAAAGCCGGATTACCCCATCGGCATGATCACTTTGACTTGGTGCTGCAAAATGAAACGGTATTGAGACTGCGGGATCCGCGCCGTTTCGGCGCGGTATTATGGCATGAGGGCGATGCATTGCTTCATCCCTTGCTGGTCAATCTGGGGCCGGAACCGTTGACGCCGGAATTCAATGCCAGCGGATTGTTTGATCAAACCCGCAGCCGCGTTGCCAGCATCAAGCAGACGCTGATGAATCAACAAATCGTCGTGGGTGTCGGGAACATTTATGCCAATGAAGCTTTGTTTACCGCTGGAATACACCCTAAAACCGCAAGCGGCAGAATCAGCAAAATCCGTTATGAAAAACTGGTTCATGCGGTTAAACAGACGTTGCAGCAAGCGATTGAGGCGGGAGGGAGCAGTTTGCGGGATTTTGTCCATAGCGACGGAACGCCGGGGTATTTTCAACAGCACTATTGGGTTTATGGACGGGAAGGGCAGCATTGTAAAAAATGCGGAAGTATTATTAAACAAATCAGGCAGAATCAACGTTCCAGCTTTTATTGCGCTGCCTGCCAGCGCTGATGATTTGGTTAAGGGCATCTCTAGAAATTCAAAGTTTTAAACAAAACGAGGCGCGAGCAAAACATGTTGACGCGGCATATGATTGATATGTAAGGAAACATTTTTTGCGAGCAACAAAGTGTTGTGACAAATTTGGATTTTTAGAGGCGCCCTTAAGTTGATGACATGATAAAAGGGTTACTATGAAAATTACGTTTGTTGGCGGCGGGAATATGGCGTCCGCATTAATCAGCGGGTTGTTGAAACAGGGTTTCTCCGCCCGGCAGTTGCAGGTGGTTGAAATCAATCCCGGAAGCCGTGAAAAATTAAAACTGGATTTCGGCATTGCCGTTTATGAGAATCTTGCGGATGGCGTTACCGGCAGCGATGTCATCGTATTATCCGTGAAACCGCAGCAATTTCCTGATCTCATAAAAGATCTTGCTCCGTTGTTGAATAATCAATTAGTCATATCGATCGCCGCCGGCATATGCGCCACGGATATCGTGCGCTGGTTAAACGGCCATAATAGGATCATTCGCGCCATGCCGAATACGCCTTCACTGGTGGGAAGCGGCGTGGCCGGTTTATACGCGGCGCCGGGAATCGGTGAGCAAGACAAGAAAAATGCCGAATCGATTCTGGCAGCGGTTGGTTCGACGCTTTGGGTGGATGAAGAAGAATTATTGCATGCCGTTACCGCTATTTCGGGTAGCGGTCCGGCTTATGTTTTTTATTTCATCGAAGCCATGCAGCAAGCGGGTGTTGAGTTGGGTTTAACAGCCGAGCAAGCCAGGCGTTTGAGTTTGCTGACTTTTACAGGCGCCAGCAAGTTAGCGAGTTCGAGCGATGATGATGTGACTCTTTTGCGAGCGCGCGTGACCTCCAAGGGCGGCACCACCGAACAGGCAATTCAAACGATGGAAAAAAATGAGATTAAGTGTAAGATCATAGCCGCTATTCATGCGGCGAGTGATCGTTCTCGCGAAATGAGCGATGAATACGGCAAGATATGAAGCGTGATGTTGTCAGTGAATCATTGCATTAACTAACAATTCGTTTTCTGGAAAATTACTATGTCTAATCAGATCCTGATTTTTCTTATTGATACCCTGCTGGGTTTGCTTTCTTTAGCATTGTTATTGCGGTTTTATTTTCAGCTGTTGCGAGTGCCTTATTACAACTCAGTTTCGCAGTTTCTAATTGCAGTTACCGATTTTATGGTCAGACCGGCGCGCCGATTCATCCCAGGATGGGGCGGCATGGACATGTCAACTCTGGTGCTTGCCTGGTTGCTGGAAAGCATCATTTTGACCAGTGTCTATGTCATGCAAGGTTATGACTTCGATGCCAATATTATTTTTTCGCTGGGCGTGATGGGGCTCCTGGGGATTGTTTCCATTGTCAAAACGACGCTCTATATCATTTTGGTCATGATCATCATGCAAGCGGTATTGTCTTGGGTTAATCCGAATAGCCCGCTGGCGCCGTTACTCGACAGTTTTACCCGTCCATTTCTGATGATTTTCCGCAAACGCATTGCGCCGATCGCGAATGTGGATTTATCACCGCTCTTTGTACTCATTGTGATTCAAGTACTGCTCATGATTGTGGCGGGTTTTCACATGGAGATTTCGGCACTGCTGCATTAAACGCTTGATCGAATGGCTCCCTGGTATCACTATGATAAAGTGAATAATCTGGTGCTGACATTGCATATTCAACCGGGTGCGAAAATGACCGGAATAACCGGACTATACGGCGATGCATTGAAAATCAGGCTTGCAGCCCCGCCGGTCGACGGTAAAGCCAATGCTGTGT
This sequence comes from Nitrosomonas sp., assembly GCA_019745325.1. Taxonomy (GTDB): domain Bacteria; phylum Pseudomonadota; class Gammaproteobacteria; order Burkholderiales; family Nitrosomonadaceae; genus Nitrosomonas. The sequence continues at coordinate 10,899 of JAIETK010000008.1, forward strand.
TGCTGAACTATCTGGCGGATCGGTTTAATGTGCCGTTGAGCCAAGTAATTCTGAAACAAGGTGAAAAATCACGCCGCAAGGTGGTGGTGATTCAGCAGCCAATACAGAACCCGGAACAACGATTGAACGAACTACAACATTTCTTGTAAAACGTCAGGAAGATCAAAATACCATGGAATTAATTTTATGGCGGCATGCCGATGCTGAAAATAGTTACCCGGATGCGCCGCGCAAATTGACAAGCAAAGGGTTGGATCAAGCGCAACGCATGGCCGATTGGCTGCGAGCGAAGCTTCCGGAGCACACCCGGGTGATTGTCAGTCCGGCCGTGCGGACACAGCAAACAGCGGCCGCCTTGACTGAACATTTCACAACCGTTGATAGCATCGGGCCGGGTGCAAACGTGCAAGCGGTGCTTAATGCGGCCGGCTGGCCGGCTGCATCCGGCGCAGTCGTGGTTGTCGGACATCAGCCAACGATCGGCGAGATTGTGCGTCACTTGATCCCGGTAGTGCCAACGGGATTGAGTGTGAGAAAAGGATCGGTTTGGTGGATTCGTTGCCAGGAAAAGGACAATGGGATCGAACCGGTACTGCATACCGTCATGTATCCCGACATGCTGTGAAGATTCGCATGGATGGTTTTAGCCATTTTGGTTGATTTAGAGTAATTTTGAAATATTCTAGCTTTTATTGAGGCATTTATCCCAATAAGGCAAACCTTCGAACCGTTTAACCATAAAATCCACGAATGCCCGGACGCGCTGTGACAAATGGCGGGTTTGCGGGTAGATGGCATAGGCGGAGAGCGGCGGGCAGTGGTAATCGGTTAATAGCGGCACCAGCGTGCCGCGTTCGATTTCTTTGTAGACAATAAACGTTGGTATCAGCACGATACCCAATCCCGCAACGGCGGCATCGCGCAGGAATTCGCCGTTTCCGGCTTTCAGGTAGGGCCTGGTACTAATTTTGATCAATTGCCCGCTGGCATCGTAAACTTGCCACTGTTCAATCGGGTTGGTTAGGTTATACGCCAGGCAACGATGTTGGCGCAGCGCTTCCAGCTCGTGTGGAATGCCATTCCGTTCCAGATAATCCGGGCTGGCGCACAGGATCGTTTGGATAGGCGCGAGGCGGCGCGCGATTAAGCTTGAATCAGCCAGGCTGGCAATGCGGATGGCGAGATCGAAACCTTCCGCCAGCAAATCGACTTGACGGTCGTTGAAATCCAGATCGAATTCAATGTCCGGGTGTTGCTGTAAAAATTCATTGATGGCCGACCCCAGGTGCATCAAGCCGAAACTCAGCGGTATCGTCACTTTCAGGGCGCCTTTTAATGCGCCATGCGATTGCGACGTGGCCAGTTCGGCTTCGAGAATGTCGGCGAGAATGCGCACTGCTTGCTGATAAAATCCCCGGCCGCTGTCGGTCAGATTCATTTGCCGCGTGGTGCGGTGAAACAATTCCACGCCCAGGTGCGTTTCGAGTTCCTTCAAGCGACGGCTTACGACGGATTTGGCGACATCCATGCGATCCGCAGCGGCGCTGATGCTGCCGGTCTCGACCACGCGCACAAACGTGTTCATATTTTCATATCGATCCATAAAAATATCCTATTGTTGCTAATATAAGAACAGTTATTTCTATTAACGGCTGTTTATTCTTATTATAACAACGATGATAATGCTTCCCGACGGTTAAATGAATACGATGATTAAAAGGAGGGAATCATGGATACAATGACAATCAATGCAGCACGGATCATCCCGGCAGTAGCCGTGCCGGAAGGCGCAGGCGTGACAGTGTACCGTACCATTGGCACACCGGTGATACGCAATTTCGATCCGTTTTTGTTGCTGGATCATATCAGCAGCGACAAACCGGAGGATTATCTGGCCGGCTTCCCGTCACACCCGCATCGTGGCTTCGTCACATTCACTTATATGATCGACGGTCATATGCAACATCAGGACAGCATGGGCAACCGCGGCGATTTAGGGCCGGGTTCGGCGCAATGGATGAAAGCCGCGAGCGGGGTGATACATTCGGAAATGCCGCAACAGCAAAACGGTTTGATGCGCGGTTTTCAACTGTGGATCAACCTGCCGGCGGCGCATAAGATGGATCATCCGGAATACCAGGAATATGCCGCAGAAGCCTTTCCGGTCATCAATACGCCCGATTGCCGGGTCAAAGTATTGATCGGCCGCTTTGCCGATGCGCAGTCGCCTATCGCCGACCCTGTTACCGATGTTTCATATTTTGATGTCCGGATACAACCCGGCAAGCGTTTTCAACACCGCTTTTCAGCGCAGCGCCATAGTTTTTTGTATGTATTTGAAGGTGATGGGCAATTGCGTGATCAAGCCGTGACGTTGCACTCCCTGGCGGCGTTGAGTAGTGCTGATGAGACTTTTGATTTTACCGCAGGAAGCAAGGGAGCGCGCCTGCTGGTGGTCAGCGGTAAACCGGTCGGCGAACCGGTGGTGCAGTACGGGCCGTTTGTGATGAATACCCGGGAAGAGATCGACCAGGCGTTGCAGGATTTTCAGACTAACAGTTTTGTGCGCAACCGCGCATGGATTAAACGTAAATAATTGCTTTACTCATTACATTCGAAGGAGACTCAAAATGGAAAAAACCGGTCAATTGATTGCGCGCATATTTCTGGCGCAGATATTCTTGTTGTCGGGAATATTTAAAATCAGCGGTTATGCAGGCACGCAAGGTTATATGGAAGCGATGGGCGTGCCGGGAATGCTATTGCCGCTGGTGATCGCATTGGAAATCGGCGGCGGCTTGGCGCTGATCGCCGGTTGGCAGACCAAATGGATATCGCTGGCATTGGCTGGGTTTACTTTGGCAGCTGCGGTGATTTTCCACAATAATCTGGCGGATCAGATGCAGCAGATCATGTTCATGAAAAACATTGCGATTACGGGCGGATTACTGCTGCTGGCGATACACGGTGCAGGTTCATTGAGCGTCGATGGCCGCCGTGCGGCGTAACCGGAAACCGCAGGCCTTGAAAGCCCGGTTGAAGCAGACCGGGTTTTCGCACGATAGCCAGTTAACGCTTGTATCACGCAGCATAACCGACTAAACTTGGCTGCAAGGTTGGTGACAAAATTTTCTACATTAGAATTTCCCGCATGGCAGCGAAAATACATCCTAAACGTCCCAAGCATCTGAATCTTTTCAAGATCAAGCAACCGTTACCCGCGGTGGTTTCCATTCTGCACCGGATCAGCGGTGCCTTGCTGTTTTTCCCAGGGATACCCCTCATGTTGTGCGGCTTGCAATTGCTGTTGCAATCCCAGGAGAGCTTCGAGGTATTAACCGGTTATTGGCAATTACCGGTTATCAAAGGCTTGCTGTTATTGTCTTTGTGGTTTTTGTTGCACCATGTGTGCGCCGGAGTTCGCCATTTGCTGCTGGATTTGCATATCGGTGTGGCATTGCCGCAAGCGCGTGCCAGCAGCAAACTGGTGCTGGCAGCCGGATTTCTCTTGACCGTTTTGGCGGGGGTGTTGCTATGGTAAGACCTGCAAAATTGGCGGTAACCGGTGCGCATTACGGCTTGAAAGATTGGCTGGCGCAACGCATCACGGCAGTGTTGATGACGGTTTATCTCATCGTCATGGCGTGTGTTTTATGCGTCGCGGCGCCGCAGGATTACGCTGCGTGGAAAACCTTATTCGGGCAGCATTGGTTGCGCATTGCGACCTTGGTGTTTTTCATTTGTCTGTTTTGGCACGCCTGGATCGGGATGCGCAATATTCTGATGGATTATGTGCACCCGGTGGCAATCCGTTTGCCCGTGCAAATTGCGGTGATTACTGCATTGCTGTTCTATCTGATATGGGCAGTGGATATTTTATGGGGTTGATGTGGCGATAACCAAAAGAAAATTTGATGTGGTCATTGTCGGCGCGGGTGGCGCCGGCATGCGCGCGGCGTTGCAATTGTCCGAAGCGGGGTTGAAAGTGGCCGTGCTGTCCAAAGTTTTTCCCACGCGATCGCACACGGTGTCGGCGCAAGGCGGCATAGCCGCGGCGCTGGGCAATGTGACCGAAGACAATTGGCACTGGCACATGTACGACACCGTCAAAGGCTCGGACTATCTCGGCGATCAGGATGCCATCGAGTTCATGTGCCGTCACGCCAACGAAGTGGTGTACGAGCTGGAGCATTTCGGCATGCCGTTCGACCGGCTGGAAAACGGCAAGATTTATCAGCGCCCGTTCGGCGGGCAATCGCAAAATTTCGGCGGGGCGCAAGCCACGCGTTCGTGCGCGGCGGCGGATCGCACCGGTCATGCGTTATTGCACACGCTGTATCAACGCAATGTCAGCGCTAATACGCAATTTTTTATCGAATGGATGGCGCTGGATTTGCTGCGTGACGCGCAAGGTGACGTGCTGGGTGTGACCGCGTTGGAGATGGAAACCGGCGAAGTGTCGATCCTGCAAGCGCGAGCGACATTATTTGCCACCGGCGGCGGCGGACGGATTTTTCAAGCCAGCACCAACGCCTTAATCAATACCGGCGATGGGTTGGGCATGGCGGCGCGCGCCGGGATTCCGCTGGAAGACATGGAATTCTGGCAATTCCATCCGACCGGCGTATACGGTGTCGGCGTATTGATCAGCGAAGCGGTGCGCGGCGAAGGCGGGTATTTGCTGAACCGCAACGGCGAACGCTTCATGGAGCGTTATGCGCCGAACGCCAAGGATCTGGCGAGCCGCGACGTGGTATCCCGGGCGATGACGACGGAAATGAAAGACGGCCGCGGTTGCGGCGAAGAAAGCGACCACCTGCTGTTGAAGCTGGATCATCTCGGCGCGGAAATCATCAAAACCCGCCTGCCGGGGATCCGCGAATTGGCAATCAAATTTGCGCATGTCGATCCGATCAACGAACCGATCCCGGTGGTGCCGACCGCGCATTACATGATGGGCGGGATTCCGACCAATTACTTCGGGCAAGTGGTGGCGCCCTATAAAACCGGCCCGGAAGAAATCGTATCCGGCTTTTACGCTGTCGGCGAATGTGCGTGCGTCTCGGTGCACGGCGCCAACCGGCTCGGAACCAATTCGCTGCTCGATCTGGTGGTATTCGGACGTGCTGCCGCCAACCAGATTCTCGAGGATCTGAAAGTTCAGCCGCACCATAAACCGCTGCCGGAAAACGCCGCCGATCGAACCTTGGCGCGCCTGGCGCGTCTGGAAACTCAGAAAGACGGCGAAAACGTCGCGCAAGTGCATGCAGCGCTGGCCAAAACCATGCAAACTTACTGCGGCGTATTCCGCTTCGAAGATATGCTGATGCAAGGTGTCGAGAAGATCCTCGAAGCCGGTCAGCGCATCGGACAAACGGAAATCAAGGATAAAAGCAAAGTTTTCAATACCGCCCGCATCGAAGCGCTGGAATTGGATAACTTGAAAGAAGTTGCCATTGCTACCATGATTTCTGCCGAAGCCCGCCGCGAAAGCCGCGGCGCCCACGCCCGCAACGATTTTCCCGAGCGCGACGACGTCAAATGGTTAAAACACACGTTGTTTTTCAGCGAAGGCAACCGGCTGGACTACAAGCCGGTGCGCTTGAAACCGATTACGGTGGAATCGTTTCCGCCGAAGGCCAGAACCTACTGAGGTGATTGGCCGCATCGGCGCGTTTAAGTGCTGGCGCATCGTTAACGCCGTCGCCGGTCATGGCGACAGACAAGCCGTGAGATTGTAACGCCATCACCAGGCGCAGCTTGTGTTCCGGGCTGGTGCGGGCAAAAATATCGCAAGTCATTACCGCTGCTTCTAACGCGTCATCGCCCAGTTTATCCAGGTCAGCGCCGGTCAGAACCGTCACCGGATTTTGCAATCCGATCTGCTGGCCAATGGCTGTTGCTGTTTTGGCGTGGTCGCCGGTTATCATCTTGACGCGAATGCCTGCGGTATGGCAATCCGCGACAGCAGCGGTGGCTTCGGCGCGAGGCGGATCGATCATGCCGGTCATTCCGAGCAACACGAAATCGCTTTCAGTATCGGAAAATTCAAGAATGGTGTGTTCCGGCTTTACCGCTTTTGCGTCGAACGGGATTGCGTCGGTGCGAGTCCATGTGCTTTCAGTAAGCGCATATCGGCAGGCACTTTGTCGTCGGCTTCCAGTATTACGATATCGCCGAGCACCAGTTTTTCTCCGGCGATACTGCGGCGTAGGCCATTGCGCGCTCCGGCTTCTTGATCGCTTACGCCCGACGGCGTGGTGTTGAGGAATTCCAGTACCTGGCCGATCGCGGTATGGTGCCATGCGGGTGGGTTATTTTCAGCGGCCGCGGTTATATTCTCATTCTGCATAGGCGTAGGATTTTTGTGAGGGTCTAGGGTTGATCCGAAAGTAATGATTAAAGTTTCGTAAACAATCAACCTGCAAACAAGAGAGGCGAGGTAACAGCGGTATACTACAGGCTTATTGTGGTACTAATGCACTCGGGTGTTGTATCAACATTGTGTAATTGTCTTTCTTACGCGATACCCAGCCGCGGATCTCCAGCAACTTTCCGACGTAGGTTTCGAGAGGCGGAAATTGATCGAGATTGGCATTGGAAACACGGATATCGGTCTTGTCGTCGAAGATCAATCGCGTGTATTTGCGGTTTTTCTTGATACGCGCAGGGATTCCGGTAAATCGCTGCCAGCCCTTGTTATGGTTGGCGATTTGCGTAATCGGACGAGGCTGATATTCCGACATCGACCAAATGCCCAATTTTTGTTTTTCGGCTTTCTGCTGCGCGCGGATCAGTTTCTCGGAGTAGCGGCCGTTGGGTGGGATGATGCTGACCACCGCCAAGCCGTTTTCCAGTAACATCAAATTCAGGTGTTTGCCGTCTGGGGTGAACACATGCGCGAGCAAACGCTTATATTTATCGCGCCGTACTTGATCAAATTCCAAATAGACTTTTTTATCCTGTAATTGTTTTTGCAGCCACTGCTTAGCTTCAACGCCGCCAGGCTCCTGATCGCGCATACGGCTTTGAATTTCCGGGGTGTTGATACCCAGTAAACGGACTTGCTTGCGATCTTCCAGGATGATGGTGTCGCCGTCGTAAACCCTGGCGACGTTATATAAATGCCGGCTCGGCTGGCTGGTGATCTCAAGTTGTTGTGCACCGTCTGAAGGCTGGTCCGAGTAGGTGACGCGGCCGTGACTGTCAACACTGCGGTAAATCTCGCTTGCACTGAGTGATACCGGCATCAACGCGAGAATGATGCACGGCAGCCAGGCAAGTTTGTTACAAAAGATCATGTAGGCGCCTTTGTAATCGCAAGCCGGGATGAATGACGTAGCTTAATAGCCGTCTGCAGGATATGCGCATTGCCGGGAATTATGGCAAAATGAAAAAATTTGTTGTTGGGCGGTTGCGGCATGGTAAGAAATTAGACGTCAGCGGAAAATGAAATACTATCAGCTAAAGGAATGCCTGAATAAATAGGATTAAACGGTATTATGATTCCTATTTCACAACCTTAATCGTATTTGAACTTAATCCGGTTGCATAAATTATTGCACGAACCATGCCGGGGCATTGGCAGTTTTTGTAATAGGAGAATGCTTTAACCCATGGAAATTGATAAGTTAATTGATGCTGCGTTTGAACCTGTTTCGAATGCGGTCGCTTCCGTAATTTTTTACAGCGTTCAGTTATTGGATCTTGAAATCAAATTGATCTTGATCTGGCTGGTGATCGCCGCGGTGTTTTTTACCTTTTACTTGGGGTTTATTAACATCCGCTGCTTCGGTCATGCCATTGAAGTATTGCGGGGAAAACACGATAACGGCGATTTAATCGGTCAGATCAGCCGGTTCCAAGCTTTGATGACCTCTTTGTCGGCGACAGTGGGCCTGGGCAATATCGCCGGCGTGGCAGTGGCTATCTCCGTCGGCGGGCCGGGCGCAGCGTTTTGGATGGCAGTCATGGGTATTTTCAGCATGTCGACCAAATTTGTCGAAGTCACGCTCGGCATCAAATATCGTCAGTGCGACAACAAAAACAAGATTTCCGGCGGCCCGATGCACTATTTGTTCAGTGCTTTTGAGCGCTTGAATAAACCGCAAATGGGCAAATTCATGGCTGGCTTGTTTGCATTGTGTTGCATCGGCGGCACCATCGGAGCCGGTGGCTTGTTCCAGGCCAATCAAGCGTATCAGCAAGCGTTGATTGTGACCGGCGGCGATGCCGGGTTGCTAGCCGACAGAGGTTGGCTGTTCGGTTTGTTCATGGCAGTTCTGGTGGGAATGGTGATTATCGGCGGCATTCGCTGGATAGCCGCGGTAGCGGGGCGGGTTGTTCCGTTGATGGCCATTATTTATATTGTGGCCGGCGTTATTGTAATCGGGATACATCACCAGGCGATACCCGGTGCACTTGCCACTGTGATTGAAATGGCGCTATACCCTGAAGCTGGATTGGGCGCATTAATGGGGGCGTTGTTAATGGGGGTGCAGCGCGCTACGTTTTCCAATGAAGCGGGACTTGGATCCTCAGCCATTGCGCATTGCGCGGTAAAAACGCACGAACCGGTCAGTCAGGGGATGGTGGGTATGCTAGGACCGTTTATCGACACCGTGATCATTTGCATGGTCACTGCGCTGGTAATCGTTATATCCGGATCGTATGTCGAAGGAAGTGGCATCGAAGGGGTGGAACTGACTTCGCGCGCTTTTGCATCCGGCATATCGTGGTTTCCCTACGTGCTATCGCTAACCGTTTTTCTCTTCGCCTATTCGACCATGATTTCGTGGTCTTACTACGGCTTGGTGTGCACGACCTATTTGTTTGGTGAGCGGCCGACCGTTGAATGGGTTTACAAGTTACTGTTCTGTATGTTTATTATTATTGGTGCGTCGGCACAATTATCGAATATTATTCTGTTTACCGATGCCATGGTATTTGCAATGGCAGTTCCGAATATTATTGGTTTATACATGCTTGCGCCGGAAATCAAAAAAGATTTAAGACTATATTTGCAACAATTGAAGCAAAAAACACAAAAATCGTCCGAAGAATGAATATAGCGCGATATTCTCACCGAAACTGGATTAAAATTGGCATTAACATCATTTAGCGTAATTTATGCCAAATCTATCGATTGATTTCAACACTGATATTAAACTTCAAGTAATCGTATTCACCACCTGCATCTCCCGGAAAACCCATTTTACTACGCAGCATCATGTCATCTGAAAACTTAATCGAGATCAACGGGTTGAATTTTTCCTACGATGCCCGTGCGATTCTAAAAGGCATCAATATGACCATGAGGCGCGGACAGGTGGTTGCTATCATGGGCGGTAGCGGATCGGGCAAAACGACTTTGTTACGGTTGATCGGCGGCGTGATGCAACCATCGTCGGGATATGTCAAATTTGCCGATCAGGTGGTGCATGAACTGGATCGTGACGCGCTGTTTAAACTGCGCCGCAAGATGGGCATGTTATTTCAGTTTGGCGCATTGTTCACCGACTTATCGGTGTTCGATAATGTTGCTTTCCAGATGCGTGAGCATACTGATTTACCGGAATCGATGATTCGCGACTTGGTATTGATGAAATTGAACGCAGTCGGCTTGCGCGGCGCGCACCATTTAATGCCGAACGAATTGTCGGGTGGCATGGCGCGGCGGGTGGCATTGGCGCGTTCGATCGCGCTGGATCCCATGCTGATTATGTACGATGAACCGTTTACCGGACTCGATCCGATTTCGTTGAGCGTGATCGGTAATTTGATCCGCCGTTTGACCGATGCGCTTGGGATGACCTCGATCGTGGTGACGCACGATGTGCAGGAATCGCTAAAAATCGTTGATTATGTTTATTTTATTGCAAACGGCGTGATCGCAGCGGAAGGTACGCCGAAAGAAGTACGCGAATCGGTTGCGCCGTTTGTGCATCAGTTTGTGCACGGCGAGGAAGACGGGCCGGTGCCGTTTCATTATCCGGCGCAGTCGTACCGGAAGGATTTGAATCTGGAGAGTAATCTTGCCTAAACGGATTGTTTCCAGTATCCGCAATATTGGCCATCGAACGATCGAGAGTGTCTGGCGACTTGGGGTTGCCAGCCGTTTTTTCTTGCTGGTGCTGCTAAAATCCGGGACCAGTTTTCGCCGTTTCAATTTAGTGATCCGGGAATTGTATTTTACCGGAGTGTTATCGCTCATCATTATCGTCGTATCCGGTTTGTTTGTCGGTATGGTACTGGGGTTGCAGGGCTATGAAACATTGCAAAAGTACGGCTCGGAATCCGCGGTTGGCACCTTGGTGGCGTTGTCATTAGTACGTGAACTGGGGCCGGTGGTGGCCGCATTGTTATTTGCCAGCCGCGCGGGCTCTGCGATTACTGCCGAGATCGGTCTGATGAAAGCCACCGAGCAATTGGCGGCGATGGGGATGATGGCGGTCGATCCGGTTGCACGGGTGGTGGCGCCGCGGTTCTGGGCGGGCGTGATTTCGATGCCGTTCCTGGCGGCTATTTTTTCAGTAATGGGTGTTTACGGCGGTTATTTGGTAACCGTCGTATTTATCGGTGTGGATGAAGGTTCCTATTGGTCGCAGATGCAAAGCGCGGTTGATTTTCGCATCGATATTTTAAACGGGTTTATTAAAAGCTGTTTTTTCGGTGTTGCGGTTACGGCTATCGCGGTATTCGAGGGTTACGATGCGCCGCCTACGGCGGAAGGCGTATCCGGAGCCACGACACGCACGGTCGTGACATCGTCATTAGTCATTTTAGGACTTGATTTTATATTGACCGCTTTCATGTTTAGAGGAGTTAGTTAATGCAGCGGACAACAATGGATTTGTGGGTGGGATTGTTTGTCATTATGGGGATTGTTGCGCTCATGATCTTGAGTCTCAAAGTCGGCAACCTGAATGTTTATAACCCATCGCATAGCTACACCATTTCGGGAAATTTCGAAAACATCGGCGGTCTAAAAGTGCGTGCGGCGGTCAAAAGTGCGGGCGTTGTGGTTGGGCGTGTCACCGATATTCAATTCAGCACGCAAACGTACGATGCGGTTGTAACTATGAGTATGGATAGCCGCTTCCAATTTCCTAAGGACACATTTGCCAGCATTTTGACCTCGGGTTTGCTTGGTGAACAGTATATCGGTCTGGCGGCAGGCGGTGACGAAGTGATGCTTAAAGAAGGTGATAAAATCATGAAAACCAATTCGGCTATGGTACTAGAGGAATTGATCGGACGTTTTCTGTTTAACAAAGCAGCGGAAGACGATTCTTTCTGACCGCCCGGCAAACGAACGGATATTTGTTATTTTCTTTCTGATTGGTTTAGTATTGCAGCAAACAACTTTTAACTTGGTGAGGGGACAATGAAAAGAATAATTGGAGCGATTGGATTGATTTTTTCCTGCCTGCTGATTTCTCCGGCATGGGCGATGGAAATGGCGCCGGATAGACTGGTCGATCAGACTGTGAAAGAAGTCATCGATATCATCAATAAAGATGCGGAGTTGAAAAACGGCAACAAAGAAAAAATGCTCGATCTGATCGAGACCAAGATTCTGCCGCATTTCAATTTTACGCGCATGACCCAACTGGCAATGGGACAGCATTGGTCAAAAGCTGCACCGGAACAACAAAACAAACTGGTGGATGAATTCCGCACACTGCTGGTACGTACGTATTCCAATGCGTTAACAAGCTATCAGGATGAAACCATTAAAGTCAAACCACTGCCCGCTTTAGGTGATAAAACCGAAACGACAGTGCGCACAATGGTTTTTCAGGGCAACGGTAAAGAACCAGTACCGATCGATTACAGCATGGAAAAAAAATCAGATGGCTGGAAAGTGTACGATGTTACGGTTGCTGGTGTGAGCCTGGTAACCAATTATCGCGGCACATTTAATAGCCAGGTTCGTAAAGGCGGCGTTGAAGGATTGCTAAAGGTGCTGTCTGATAAGAACAAATCGCTGGAAGGCAAAAGGTAAGTCAATACCGATGAACGACTCGAAAATACCGGCCCCCACCATCATGCGCGAAGGTGATCGCATTGTTTTACAGGGGCCGGTTACGATTGATTTTGTCGTGAAGCTGACCCGTCAAGGGATCGCGCTATTTGAGAATCCGTCGGTCACAGTTGATTTAGAAGGGGTGACCGACGTCGATTCCACAATCATCAGCATGTTGCTGGAATGGCAGCGAGCCGCCCAGAAAACCAAGCGATCTTTGCAGTTTATTCATTTGCCCGAGAATCTTAAAAGTCTCATTCAATTATACGGGGTCGCGGAGTTGATTCCGTTTTCACGGGATCATACTCCGGAATCCTGTATCGCCTGATTACGTAACTGCCGGTTACCGTTCTTATTAAAAAGCCTTTTGACTGATTCTGATGTTACCCGCACTTGAAGTTCAGCACGTCAGCAAACGTTTCGGGCAAGTCGAAGCGTTAGCCGACGTTAATCTGTGTATTAATCCCGGAGAATTTTTTGCATTGCTGGGCCCTAATGGCGCGGGAAAGACGACGCTGATCAGTATCATTGCCGGTTTGTCGCTGGCGGATAGCGGTACCGTACAAGTCATGGGGCACGATGTGTTAGGCGATTATCAGCAAGCGCGCTTGAATCTAGGGATCGTGCCGCAGGAATTGGTGTTCGATCCATTTTTTACGGTGCGCGAAATCTTGCTGATCCAGTCTGGTTATTATGGTCTCCGCGATAACGGCCGCTGGGTCGATGAAATTATCGAACGCCTTGATCTGAGCGATAAAGCGCATGCTAACATGCGTGCCTTGTCCGGTGGTATGAAACGCCGCGTGCTGGTGGCGCAAGCGTTGGTGCATAAACCGCCGGTGATCATCCTGGACGAACCGACCGCCGGAGTCGACGTGGAATTGCGCCAAACACTATGGGAATTCATCAAGCAGCTCAACCGCGACGGGCACACCATCGTATTGACCACACATTATTTGGAAGAAGCGGAAATGTTGTGCAACCGCGTGGCGATGCTGAAGCAAGGTCGTATCGTGGCGCTCGATAACACGCACAATCTGATTGGCAAAATGACATCCGGCAACTCGCTGCGGCTGCGATTGTCGCCGGATACCCTGCCGGAAGGGTTGCGCGATCGCTTACTTAAGCATGAAGATGGCGTGCATGAATTGCGCATCGACCAGTATGCGCATATCGAAGCCGTATTGGCGGCGTTACGGACCGCGAATATTGAAATCATCGAAATGCATTTGCAACAACCGGATCTCGAGGATGTGTTTATCAACATCATGCGAGGTAGCAGGGATTTAACCCAATGACGGGATTTTTTACGCTGTTTTACAAGGAGTTGCTGCGTTTCTGGAAAGTCGGTTTCCAGACCATCGGTGCGCCGATGGTATCGACGCTGTTGTATTTATTAGTGTTCTTTCACGTGCTGGAAACGCATGTGGAAATTTATCCGGGCATTGCCTACACGGATTTTCTGATTCCCGGGCTGGTGATGATGGCGATCATCCAAAATGCTTTCGCCAATTCGTCGTCCAGCATGATTCAATCGAAAATCAGCGGCAATATTGTGTTTATCCTGCTGTCGCCGTTGCCGTACCACACGATTTTCCTGGCGTATGTCCTCGCTTCGGTGGTCAGGGGCATTCTGGTCGGGTTGGGTGTATACGCCGTTACCTGGGTATTTTTTGATATTCCGTTGCAACTGCCGGTCTGGTCGATCGTTTTCATGTTGCTCGGCAGCGGGATTCTGAGCGTTTTAGGGCTGATCGCGGGAATCTGGGCGGACAAATTCGACCAATTGGCCGCTTTCCAAAACTTCATCATCATGCCGCTGACGTTTCTGTCGGGCGTGTTTTATACCATCCATTCGCTGCCGGGCGGCTGGCAGGTGCTGTCGCATCTCAATCCGTTCTTTTACATGATAGACGGCTTCCGTTACGGCTTTCTGGGCATTTCGGATATTTCGCCATATATTAGCCTGGTGATTGTGGCATCATGTTTGATCGTCATTTCCCTGCTGGCGATAAGGATGCTTAGAACCGGCTACAAATTACGGCATTAACCGGACGGTACAATTTTGTCTCAAACCACATATAAGGAGAACAACCATGCTGACCGCAGAGAATCTGAAAACCTATATCGAATCTGCATTACCGTGTGAACATGTACAGGTCGAAGGCGACGACGGCCGTCATTTCCAGGCGCTGATCGTCAGCGCGCAATTTCAAGGGAAAAGTATAGTTCAGCAGCATCAATTGGTTTACAAGTCATTGGGAGACCGGATGAAGCAGGAAATTCACGCGCTGTCGATGAAAACGCTGACCCCGGAACAATGGGCGAAACAATCGTAAACCGGATCTGCAGTTATCAAACGCGCAAGCCAGGCGTTGGTTTTGCAACCGGTTCGCTATCATCGTTTTACCGTTAGTCTGAAATAGTCATGTTCAAGATATTGGGCGCCATTTCCGGTTTTCTGGTGCTGGGTTTTATCGGATTGATTCTCGGTCTGATCGGCGGCAGTTTCATTGACAGGCTGCTGGCTTATGGCCCCGGCGGCGTCAATCCGTTCAGCGCTACGCGCCGCCAATCGGTTTTTCTGGAAACCGTATTTATCCTGATGGGAAAATTGGCCAAGGCCGACGGGCGTGTTTCCGAAAGCGAGATTGCCCACGTCGAACAATTCATGCAAAAGCTGCGCATGACCCAGGAGCACCGGTTCAAAGCGATTGCTTTGTTCAAGCAGGGCGCAGTCAAGGATTACGATATTCATCCGCAACTCAACGTATTTCTGACGGCTTGCGGTTACTCGCCGGATCTGAAACAGATGCTGCTGGTGTATCTGATTATCATGGGGTTATCCGACGGTCACTTGAATGCCGCGGAAGAAGAGCTGCTTCAAGCCATCGCCGGGCGCTTGGGCTATCACCCGGCGGCATTCGAGCAATTGCTCGACATGGTGATGAATCAAATGCACTTTTCCGCTGGCAGCGCCAGTTCCGCGAACACGCTGGACGATGCCTACCGGGCGCTGGGCGTTGACAAAGACAGCAGCGACGCAGAAATCAAACGCGCCTACCGCAAATTGATGAGCCAATATCATCCCGATAAATTAATGGGGCAGGGCGTGCCGGAAGACATGATCGCGGTAGCCACCGAACAAGCCAAGGAAGTCCAGATCGCCTACGATTTAATCAAGAAAAGCCGGAATTTAAAGTAATTGGCGGTTTGATTAATCGTGATCATCGAAATGGCGCATCGTAGATAAGCATCGGAATCAATTTGATATTTATTGATCTATGTCAATAAATTCAATCCGAATTATATTCAAAATACAACCTCCACTAAAACTCATTATTGGAGGAAATCATGAACATGTTAGACGAAGTTGATGTTGTTACCTTTAAAAATCTGGGTGTCAATTTAGCAATCATCGGTGGCGTAGCCGCTGCTTTGATTTTTGTGTCGATGTACTTTTCCTAGGCAATTGAAGCGATCGCTTCATTTCTTTTTAGCCCCGGGGAAACGCGGATTAATTCAACGAATGAGATGAAGCACGAGGCGCACGGAACGCAGCAACCGAAGCATATCAACAAGATAAGCGAGGATGCGAGTACCGCGTAACGAAGTGATTCGCTCGTGCAGTCAATTAATCAGCGTTTCCCTAGTATTTCAGAACCGCCTCGCGCCAAGCGAGGCAATAAAATTCAAATCGTTGGTTCCTGCTACTCATCTGTGAACTCACCGCACGTTGCTTTTCCATTTTTCCAGGGTTGTTCAGGTTAAAAAATTTTGAAGCTGGCGCGGCTTGCCTGGAAACTCAGCAAACCCGCGACAGCTCCTGCATTTCAATTCGCCCTAAACCGCCGCTCTCGACAGTACAAACGCGCGAACCGCGCTGGCATCGTATCCGAGTTCGCTGGTCCAGCCGTCCGTTGCCATCGCATCCACGTACAGATTTTCGCTGAATCCGGCGACCGGGCAGCCATCTAATGCGCAACCCGGAGGCAAGTTGTCGTTCAGCAAATTCGATACCGCGCGGTTGGTTGAGAACGAGCCGGTACCGACCGGATCCCAGCCGCCGGGAGAAGGCAATTGCAGCACGGAATTAGCGCCACGAACCACACCGAAGTGATATTTCGCAAATCCGTGCGGATGCTTGGCTTGCCATGTCATCGTCACGGAATCCTTGGCGGCATAATTCAGCACGCCGCAGCAAGGATCCGCTGCCAAGGCTCCGATGGTTGGCGCATCGATACCGGCAAAGCAGTGATTATTGTCGACGTGCAGCGTCACAATCATGCTGTTGCCGGAAACCAAGCCGAGCGGCGCGGCAGCGGTGGTATAAATTGTGCCGGTCAGGTCGGGAACATCCGGCACCACATACTGGATGCCTGATGCCGCGATGTTGACCGGCTGGCCGGTAGCATTGAACAAATCCAGCTTGAGTTGATACTTACCGCTGTTATCCGTTCCGATGGTATTGCCATTGGCATCATACGTCATGCCTGCTGCCAATTCCTGCGTCGGGAACTTCGCATTGCTGAAATGCTCAACGATCTCACTGATATGCGGCGGCGCATCCCAAACCCCTTCGGGTGCGACCGACGGGTAGGGAATCTCGAACAGATCGGGCACCATGTGGCCGGTGCCGTCGTCGGCGTTCTTAGGACCGAGTAAATACGGTGTCCATGCCGGCATCGGTCCGGTTGGCGTATTCACATCGTGGCGGTAATAGTGATAAACCGCGCTACTCAGCGGCGCGAAATCGCCGCTGTCGCCTTTGCGCCAGGAAATCCGGTAATACTTCACGCCGAGCGCTTCCAATGCATTGGAAAACTCCAGGCGCGGCCGTAGCAAACCGCCCCACGGCGCGCCGCTATCGGTTAAGCCGCGGTTGTCGTCGTCGGTGCTGCCTTGCAGCGACGGCGCGGTTCCGTAGATGTGGCTTAACGCATGCGTACCGATGGCAAGAAACGCGACCCAATTAGCAGGGCCGATCACCGGCGGGCAAGGCGAACAGATTTGCGCCAGCGGATGCTTGGTGTACAACGTGACTTCGGTGCCACAGACGTAATCCCAATGCGTGTGGCACGAAACCGGCTTGGGTTCGTAAATCGTCACATCCAGGAAACCGAACAAACGCTGGCGTGCTTTGAAATAAAGATCGGGAATATCGGTATCGTTGCAGCTGCGGAAAAACACCGTTTGAAATTTTCCGCAAGCATCGGTGGTTGTGGTCGCGACTTTTTGCTTGGTCACCAGCAGCGGGAAGAAACGGCAGAGCAACGGACGGATAATGAACGCGTGGCCGATCAACGCCTGCTGGAATTGCAACCGGCTGCCGGCTTTGGCGATGTATTTCAATTCCGTCGCGTTCGCGATTTCGTCGAACGCATCCGCGGCATCTTCCGGCGCAACGTTTTCTTGCGCGGCGCCGGAAGCCGCCATCATCATGCGCCGCTCAAATGGCGCCGGATCGGGTCCCGGGCCGGGCCACGGAAACGGTTCGGGGATTCGCGGGAGATCGACGACCGAGGGCCAGGGGCGCGGATGCACGATCACATCGCGCAGACGGTCGATGATGGCATCCGGCAGCTTCGGAATCAGGATGTGTAACGGATCGACCTCGAAGACCTCGACCGTCGCATTGCACACCGGATACTCGACCGCCGTGCCGCCGACGGTAATTCGTTTCATCAACTTCCCGCGCACGAAACACGCGCGGAAGAACCAGCAATGCCAAATATCCGGGAACACGCGGAACTGCAATTCCTTGACTGGAGCTCTGGGATCGACCAGCAAAAACTGCTGCTGCGCGCCGCGGCGGATTAGATCGTCATACCCGGCGTCTTTCTCCTCGGATGCCGGACCGACCAGAATACGCAGCCGCTCTTTGCTGGCCGTTACGGGCACGCGCAACGCCGCTTTGCCGCCATCCTTAGCCGGCGCGGATGTCAGCATGCGCCCATCGGCTGAGAATGCATACGCAAAAACTTCAGGAGGTTTGGTGTCGCTTTTAACGTCAACCAGCTCAGTGACGACGATAAGCTCGTAGAACCGGGGGTTGTCTTTTATGGCCATGATGTTCTCCTTATCGGAATAATATGAGCAGGCTATCGGTTAACAGCCTGTAGAGAAACAGAATTTGGAGCAAATGACAGATTTAAACGCTGCTGGCCGGTTTCGCCGATTGCAGCAAAAATAGCCTAACAGAATTAACCGCGCGCGAATGTGACATTTCGCACTACGGTTAAAGAATTCTATCAAACTAATCTGATAGGACTTTGATGCAGCGCAATATTTTGGTGTTAGAGGATGCAGCGGGTGGTGGAAAATTTTCCCCGGCCGTCAAGTAGATCGAAGCAAAGCATGGCAAACGGATGCATGGATATTTCTATCAACATGAGCAGGCTTTTGACAAGAGCTGTTGTCCTGTCAAAAGCCTGCTGTGTCAGTCCGGTTGAATCTTTTCTAATTTAATGGGCATTTTCCTGTTTGAACTGGTACGCCAAACCAGCAAGCAGTTTGACTTTTTGTGACATTGCTTCACTTGCGGCGGCTGATTCTTCGACCAGCGCGGCATTTTGCTGCGTGGTTTCGTCGATCTGCGATACCGCCTGGTTGATTTGCTCGATGCCGTTGGCTTGTTCCTGGCAGGATTCGGAGATTTCGGCCACGATACTGGAAATTTTCTTGACGCTCTCGGTGATCTTTCTGAGCGCTTCACCGGATTCGTTGACCAGGCTGGTACCCTTTTCCACTTTGGCCACGCTGTCATTAATCAATGTCTTGATCTGTTTGGCAGAATCCGCACTGCGGCCAGCTAGGTTACGCACTTCATTCGCGACTACCGCGAATCCGCGCCCTTGTTCACCTGCCCGGGCCGCTTCAACGGCTGCATTGAGCGCCAGCAGATTGGTCTGGAACGCAATGCTGTCGATGACATTGATGATCTCTGCAATTTCTTTGCTGCTGTCGTGGATTTCAGCCATTGCATGCATGGCGCTGGTAACCACCGCGCCGCTTTTTTCTGCATAACGTTGCGAATCATGTACGAGTTGATTGGCTTGGCGCGCATTGTCGGCATTCTGCTGTACGGTGGAGGTGATTTCTTCCATGCTGGATGCTGTTTCTTCCAGACTCGATGCCTGATTCTCGGTGCGTTCGGATAAGTACAGGTTGCCGGTTGCGATTTCGGATGCTGAATGATCAAGTACGGATGATGACTCTTTGACGCGTCCGATGGCGGTGCGCAGTTTAGCGTTCATAAAGATCAGCGCATATTCGATTTGGCCGATTTCGTCGGTTCTGCCGGTATAGATATAGCGTGTCAACGCATCGTTAGCGATTTTTTCAGAACGTGCGGCCATTTTGCGCAGTCCGGACAATAGGGTGTATACGGTGGCATAACTGACTCCCGCTCCCGTGATGGCGCCCGCCAATGCCGGTATCCACGCGATTTGCCCGGCAGCGGCCAGAATCGTGAACAGTATGATGAAAAGGCTCGATACGCTCAGACCGACCCGGGTGGTAAATGACAGCGGAAAACGTGTCAATTTAACGTTGCTCAGCGTCGAACGGCGTTTGTCGGAATCCGTTTTTTTCGACATGATTTTGGCATACAGCGCCTCAGCACGGTCGACCCATTCCTGTTTCGGTTTGACCCGGACCGATTGGTAGCCGATCACTTGTCCGTCTTCGTATTGCGCGCTGGCAAAAGCATCCACCCAGTAATGGTCGCCGCATTTGTTGCGGTTTTTTACGATACCCATCCACGGCTTGCCGCCCTTCAAAGTTTCCCACAGGTTGGCATATGCTTCGGGCGGCATGTCGGGATGACGGATGATGTTATGATTCTTGCCGTTCAGTTCATCCCAGGTAAAGCCGCTCATGCGGATGAAGTCGTCGTTGGCGGATGTCAGAATGCCCTTCAGGTTGGTAGTTGAAATGATTTCGGTTTCATTGTTCATGCCCATGTCACGCTGGGTTACGGGTTCGTTGATTCTCATGATGATGGCTTCCTTGTTAAATCCAATAAAGATTCAGTTCAGATAATCCGCTGCCATGACAGGCTGTTGAAAAACTATCTACGTTGCCGCTGCGGTGTTAAAAACAGGCTAAAGTGCTTATTTATTAGGCATAAACTGCGCTTTTTCACCTGTTTTTGCCTTGCATCGGCTGCCTCGAAAACGTTTTTCAACGGGCCTGTTAAGCCAAGCTCATGTACAACCAGCGATGGCTGTCTTCGTCGTTTTGGGATGCGGTATCGTCGTTGGCGCAGTCGAGTTTGATGTTGGCGAAATCAGCTAAAGTAAGTCTGCGCTGAACACTTGTCAGAATAAAATTGTAAGTGCGGATGAAACTGTGGCCGATGCCGCAACGTGCGACTGCATGACCGGTGCCGTGCGTGCCTGTCGCAGCAGCCGATTCGCTGCTGATGTACTGGACATTGGAGTCTTCGTTGACTCTGAGGGTATTGAGGAGGGATTTATCAGCCACATCGAAATAAACACCGTATAGTTGGTTGATTGAAAAACCATGCTGCTTGACTTCAAAGGACAGTGCGCCGTCCTGCCGCTCGGTCACATCGACGCGTACTCTGGATTGTTTATCTGCTGCGGTGTTGCCTTTAACGATAAAAGTGATGGTCGTCATGATGGTCTCCTTAATATTTCATTCAAATTTGTTTAAGTTTCACTGGATCGTCGAGTAGAGCTTCGATGGTGAAACTATAAAATAACAATCACCCGCAATTGTTGAGACAATGTAAAGTCTTTGTGAAATGTGATGAATAGATTTTTCGGGAAATCTAAGTTACTGAAATATTAATGAAACAGTGTGAGCGGGTGGTGGGGTTGGAGGTTTACCACCACTGTTCATGATCTTCTTGATACACCTGCATCGAATTTTTTACCAAGCGCGCATAATCCGAAGCTTCCGAGAAGACGGGGATTGACTTGGCAAAATTCTGATGCAGCGCAATATTTTGGTGTTAGTGGCTGCGGTAGCTGATGGAAAAATAGTTCCACCATTTTTAATGGAAACTTGCGGCAGGGCGTTTTAATTTAATAGCTTTTGTCAGTCTCGTAACCGGCAGGGTTTTTCGATACCTTCGGCGCATCCTCGCCAATCATCACTGGCCCACCGTCCCGCCAGACGACAGCGTACTGACCCAAGCGGCGTTTCCTTTCAAGTGCTTGCGTTACGGCTTTTTGCAGCGCATCCAGGATTTCTTGACCTTCTTTGGAAGGCGTTGTTTTCAGTGTAATTTTCATTTGGCGATGCTTGCTAATAACTGTTGATAATAACCTTCATGAAGAATATCACGACTGCCGCCTTTTTGTTCAAACACTAAGATGGGACTTTCACCATCATTCATGAAACAAGTGCAACGATCAACTTTGTAACTGAATACATTGAGAAAATTAGCCAGACTGCGTGGGAAACGCCGCTCAATGTCGTGCAGTGGGATATTGTGACCACCATGTATTACTCGTTCTGCAACGCGCATTTTCGACATCCCCACATTTGGCAAAGCAAGGTAGATCAATTCCACCTGCCAGCCATCACGTTGCAGCCGATGAATCAGGCGTAAATAGCTACGACCTGAAAGCGTGGTTTCGAATGCAAAATTCTCGCGGCAGTTGATGTTTTCTTCGATCTCGCTCAAAAAGATACGGCTTGCGGCAATAAGTTCGCGCTCCGGCGCCAGCGGGCAAAGGCCCGCTGCGATCAGATCGGCATTAACAAAATGAGTACAGTCCGCCACCTTAGGCAGATATTCCAGTGCAAATGTGGTTTTGCCCGCGCCGTTAGGGCCGGCAATGATCCAGCAAGTGGGCATTACGCAATCTCCCTGTGATTTTTTGTGTCCGTTTGAGTTGAATGATCGTGGCGGTTATGCGGTTTGTGAGAATGAATCTTGAATGGTGGGCATCATTTTGCCAATCTGTGACTTGAATACAAGTTTTTTGCTTCTGTCTTCGCAGTGTTTACGGATCAATTTTTCGAACGTAGATTGTGTGTAAGCAGCGGCTGTCCTGTGTTCGCATGGGTGCAAATGATATGCAGGCGATCAAATCTTGGCAGTCGAAGATGAAAGGCACTTCAGTACCATTCGCACATGTCTGGGCATAGCGTCCCCTGCAACGCCGGGTTAGAGCGCTCTTCGCCGAAGAGGGCTGTGTTAGCCATGGTGTCCCACCAGAGCTTGAACACGGGGACGCACGTCGTTCAGAAGGTTGTTGAACGTTACCGCCACCAGCAGCGCGCGCTCAAGCTCTGACCGGCCCCATGGGCCCATCTCAAGGCGGAGCGGATTTTGGCCGAAGTACGACCGCAGCCCCTCACCTTCCGTGCGGACGTACATCCCATAGCCACCGGCCAATCCGGGATGCGCGTACTCAGACAACCGGTCGTACTCACTCCGAAATCCGGGGAACTGCTTGTCTAGGTGGTCAATCGCCGTCAGTACGTTCATTGACTTGTTGGGCCAGTCGCCACCTTTGTCCCTGCGCCCAAAAACGACGGACATCAGTAGAGTGTGAATGCCTCGATGGTCCGACGAGTCTGTGAGAGCGTCAAGCTTCTTCCAGACCGCGTATTGGATGGCAACCGTTTCTACCGCAGAGCGCGTAAGCATACACCCGGGCAACAGGCGTCCCTGGAGGAAGGATGCCTCGGCACTCTCCGCGAGATCAACGATCCGGCGCAACGAGACTTGCCGCCATACGTCGAAGAGCCGCAACGACCGCGCGCCAGCATCCGGGCCTACCATTTCGAGCTCATTGACGAAGCAACGTTTCAGGCGGTCGACTAATTGTTCGACCTGACCGGACGCTGCTTGAGTGGGACCTTCGGTGACCATGGTTTGCGCTCTAACGTGGAAGTGAGCGGCCTGCGAGGCTTTTCGCGCAGGTCCGCTCGACTGAAAGGTTATACGTCATAGCAGTATGCTGGTCAGAACCAGCAAGATGCCCGGCAAGAATATGGCTTTGAAAATTACGGTATGCGCCAACTGTGGAAACGCTTTGCCATCCCAAACGGGGAAGTCACCAGCCAATTCCATTAGGGTCGCCCAAGCAACAAGCGCCGAGCCGATGAAGGTCACAGCTCTGACGGGATCAAGGGGCAGCGACAACGCGAGGCGATTCAGGTTTGCGGCTACACCAATGGAAAACGCCGCGATGACGACTATGGTCCAAAACGCGGACCAAAGCGCACCGTTGATCTCCGTTGTCATTTTCGAGTAGTCGGACCGATAGGTTTCTTCCCATCTCTTCAGTATGGCGGAGCCTCCCTCGTCGGCCCTCTGGCGCTGGTCATCGGCTTCGAGGTTACAAGCCATGCCATGAGCTACGGCCATGTCTATGAACTTGCGCTTAGACACAAAGAAGATGCAGGCTCCGAGATACGGATTCTGGCGGGCGTATGGGTAGCTCATCGGTGTGGTGACGTATAACGTGGAGCTGAGGGGCGCGCCGTAGGGGCGTCCCAGCCCCCGAAGGGGGCGAACTCGAGCGCAGGGTTAGGCATAACTCCGTTTGCTCTTATTCTGGATATTTGGATAGTCACGTTAAGGTTATCTACGTTGAGGGTTTTCGTAGTAATCCCAAGAATACGTCACCGGCTGAACAAGAGTGTGATGAAAAGTAACGATTGGTTTTTCATCTTTCGAGTATCCAACTCCGACAACCTTCAACTTAAGGGCGTCTTGTTTGAGATATATCGAAACAATCGACGGGCACAGTCCGCGTGGGTCAGGAAGGCGATCCAGCACATACTTAATATTTTCCTGCACTCGATCAGCAGATGGTTCAATTGGTAATTCGCTTTCCCATTCAAATTTAATATCCATAGATTCCCCTATTTGTGCTGATGATGTCTAACGTAATATATAAGACATTTTATCCAATAATCCCGTTGAGAATGTCGTGTAATCACAGGGAATATTATCTATCATCCTGTTTTCATATTAATTGATAAATTGAGTAAGACAGCTCATCAAAGCAAATGCGACCCATGCGATCAGTTAAGCATAACAATTTAATATTTCATAGGGTAACACTCTATTGTTTTTGATGCCAAGCGCCAAGTTTTATCCGACAACTCGATTGCAACTTCAACAATCGAGACGATCCGAAATCAGCTATAAAGCTGCTAACGTTCCACCAACACCACTTCAGCCACTGTCACAGCATCATCCCTCCGATACTGCAACTCCACTTTATCCCCCGCCTTCAGTGTGCGCAAAATCGCTGCATACGACGCCAAATCGCTAACCGGTTGCCCGGCCAGTTGAATCAGAATGTCGCCTTGCTGCAGTCCGGCTTGTTGTGCCGGGGAGCCGGGGAGGGTGTTGTCGATGCGCACGCCTTCGCCCTGAAAAGCAAAATCTGGTACTGTACCGAGGCTGGCGGTTCGTTTTTCCCTCGGTTCGGTGGATTCAGCAGGAGCGGAGGCTGACGACGATAGCGTGACCGTCAGCGGTTCGATGCGGTTGGCGAGGTATTCGGTGGCTTCTTTCAGGATCGCGGCGATTTTGACCAACCCAGTGGTGTCGATTTTGTCGGCGGTGTCGCCGGGGGCATGGTAGTCCTCGTGCGCGCTGGCGAACAGTTGCGCGGCGGGCACGCCGGCCTGGATGAACGCGGCTTGGTCGCTGGAGCCGAAGTCGTCTTGCACGGCGTTGACCGGGATGCCGGTGACGAAGCTCGCGCCGCGGAAGATGTGCACCAGTTCGCGCGCGGTGCCGGTGCCGAATACTGTGACCGGGTTGTTTTCCAGCCGTCCGACGGTATCCAGATTGAGCATCGCGATGATTTTTTCAACCGGGAATTTGTCGCTGTCGCGGATATAGTGCTTGGAGCCAAGCAGACTCGCTTCTTCACCGGTGAAGGCGACGAAAATGACGGTGCGTTCCGGTTGCCATTTCGGCACGATCTGACGCGCGAGTTCGAGCATCACCGCGATGCCGCTGGCGTTGTCGTCCGCGCCGTGATGGATTTTGCCTTGATGCGCGGCGCGCACGTCGGGCCAGCCGGTGCCGAGGTGGTCGTAATGTGCGCCGATCACCAGGCTTTGCCCGGCGAGTTGCGGATTGGTGCCGGACAGAATGCCGACGACATTGCGCAGCGTGATATTGCCTTTCGGCAGCCCGACATCCTGTTGCCAGGTCTGGAAAAAGCTGCCGCTGTCGCCGCCGGGCAGCAGGCCGATTTGCTGGAATTGCTTGGCGATGTAGGTGGCCGCTTCGTCCAGTTCCGGCGTGCCGAGCTCGCGGCCTTTGAACGATTCGTGCGCCAGGTGATGAATGTCCGCCATCATGCGGCTTTCGGAAAACACCGGCGGCAGTTCCGCCAGGGCGCGGCGCGGTTTGGTGATGCCGGCATGCGCCGTGAGCGCGGCATTAAGCGCGTAGCCGTCTTTTTGCCGCACCGGTTGCGACAGTGGTGATTGCAGAACCGGCCATTGGCCTTTGTCGATATTGATCAATTCATCGCCTTTGAATACCAGGTAGCTGTATTTGCGGTAATGCGGCAGTTTGTTGGCGAGTTCGGCCACAGCTTGAACGGTATCGGCGGCGGCCCACAGCAGCGTTTTATCGGGATTGGCGGATTGCCGCGCGCTCAATACCACGGCGTGGCCGCTCTGCGGATAGCGTTTATGATTGAGTTGCAATTGGCCGGATCGATACGAGACATCGCGACCGGCAAGATTTTGCAAAACGTTGTTCGCAAACCGGTTTTGCCATCCCAGAATCCACACGGTGCGGTCTTCGGGCAATGTTTTCAGTTGCTCGTCGGTGACGATTTCCAGCGGACTGGCTTGGGTTCTTTGCCAGTTGACCGCCAATGCGCGGTAGGCTTCCAGCACGGCTTTTTGTTCGCGCGCGGGCAGGATCAGCAGCGGTTTTTCCGCGCCGAAACCTTGCGACAGCGCCGAGGGAATCTCGCGGCTATCGAGACGGCGGAACACGTCGAAATGCGGATCGAGGTCGATGCGCACCGGGCGGTTGGCGAACTCCAGTTCGAATGTCTGTTTTTGCTGCTCGACGATGATGTGTGATTCAGCCGCCATGTCCTCGCCTTCCAGCGTGACGGCGACCGGCACGTGTAAACGGTACGGTTCGCCCGCTTGGGTTTGTTCGACGGTGAGCGTGAGTTTATAACCGGCGCCGTGCGGTTCCGCCTCCGCGCTGCGCAGCACTAGATCCGGCGCGCCGGTACGATGTACCCATTGCTCGAATCGTTGTGTCAGATCCTTGCCGGTGACGGTATTGAACGTCGAGAGCAAATCGGCGAACGTCGCTTGCTGGAATTTGAATTGCTGATAGAACCGCCGCAATACTTTGGTGAAGGCATCGTCGCCCAATTCCAGCCGCAGCATGTGGAAAAATAGCATGGTTTTGCCGTAGCCGACCGCTTCCGAGCTGGCGCTATGGCGCGACACGAAGCGGATCACCGGGAAATCTTTTTCCTTGCCGACGAAATCGGCGTATTTCTGCAGCACGTCGCGGCGGTATTCCTCGCCTTTGCCACGTTGCTCGTTCACCAGATGATCGGCGAGGTAGGCGGTCAAACCTTCCGCCCAATTACCTTTGGCGTAATCGACGAACACGCCGTTGCCCCAGTAGTTATGCAGAATTTCGTGCGGATACGACGAATGCAGAATGAACGGCAGGCGGATCACCTTGGAGCCGAGCAGCGTGAACGACGGCATGCCGTAGCCGGTTTCCCAGAAATTCTCGACCAGCGCGAACTTGCTGTAGGGGTAGGGGCCGATCAGCTTATTGTACATCGCGATGTACTGCGCGGTGGCGTCGAGATATTTCTGTGCCAGCGGTTGATCGGCGCTGCGCAAATACACCATCGCGTTGACCGCACCGGCGGATTGCGTATAGCGCTGGAATTTCGCGGCGATCAAGTAGATATC
This sequence comes from Nitrosomonas sp., assembly GCA_019745325.1. GTDB lineage: Bacteria > Pseudomonadota > Gammaproteobacteria > Burkholderiales > Nitrosomonadaceae > Nitrosomonas. The sequence continues at coordinate 37,849 of JAIETK010000008.1, forward strand.
GTCCTGCGGCTGTTTTTCCTCCCAAACGATATGCTGTGCTTCACTGGTGGCATTCTCGCGCACGAGCGATCCTTGACTCACAACATCCCAGCCGGACGGCACTTGAATGTCCAACTGAAAAGACACCAGCGCATCGCCGAAATGCGGATACCACGCGCTGGCGCTTGCCAGAAACACGCCTTCCGGTGAAATCACGCCCGGCGTCGAACCGAAACTGCGCGAATATTCCTGCCCCGGTCCTTGCACCGCATGGTGGATCTTCCCGACGTATTGCAGCGTGAACGCCTGTTGGCCGGGTGGCACTGTCACCGTGTAATGCCGGATCGAAATCGGCCGCGATTTCAACGCAACCTCGTTTTCATCCGCCTGGATTGCCGCATCCTTCACGTCCGTAACCGCCAGCCCAGCGTGCAAATAAAATTCAAGCACCACCGGTTCACCGGCATTTCGCAGTTGCCCGGGAATCTGAATCCGGTCCTTGACGCGGATTTCTGATGTATCCGGCGACAACTGGATCTGCATGGTGTGGTGGAAGGTGGAGGTGGCGGAAGCGGTTGGGGAGCTGAGTAACACGACAAAAAACAGAAAAAAAGCGGTGAGGAGTTTTAACGATATCTGCATACTTTTGGCAATCTGGAAGATAAGTTGTTGATTGGAGATTACGGCGATATCAAGCTTATCGCTGTCATTGTTCTATGATAGCGCATGTTTACTTTCCTTTTGCGGGTGTGTTTTAATGTTTTGTGTCATTCGAATAATCATCTCCTGAATCTCTATGAAACACATCAAACAGAATTTCTCAATTTTTGCACTGAACGGCCTTTTACTGCCGTGTCTTTTTTTAACCGCTTCTTCGGTGAATGCCAGTGATTTCATCACCGGCGAACACCAGCTCTCCGTCAAGGAAAAACGCGCCGGGGAAGCATATTACCGCGCCGATTCGAAGTGGATGATTTATCAGGCGGAAGTGGCGGACGATAATCCGTTTTACCAGATTTTCCTGAAGAATATCGAATCCGGCGCGGTGACGCAGGTTTCGCCGGGCAGCGGCAAGACTACGTGCGCATGGGTGCATCCGGCGCAGGAAAAAGTGCTGTTTTCCTCGACGCACGACGATGCGCAAGCCAAAGCCAAGATGATCGAGGAAATCGAGCGGCGCAAAGCGGGGGAGCAGAAGTCGTATGCGTGGGATTACGATGAATATTACGATATTTACGAAACCGGTTTCGATGGCAAAAACATACGGAATCTAACCAATACACTGGGTTACGATGCAGAAGCCTCATGGTCGCCGGACGGCAAGCTGATCGCGTTTGCCTCCAACCGCCGCGCGTACAGCGGTGAATTGTCCGAAGAAGAACAAGCGCTGTTCAAAGCGAATCCGGCTTCTATGATCGATATTTACATCATGGACGCGGACGGTTCCAACGTGAAGCGCTTGACGCACACCAAGAGCTACGACGGCGGCCCGTTCTTCAGCCCCGACGGTAAACGCATCGTGTGGCGGCGATTCTCCGACAGCGGGCGGGAAGCGGAAATTTTCACGATGAACATCGACGGCACCGATCAGAAACAGATTACCCGTTTGAATGTGATGTCGTGGGCGCCTTTTTACCATCCGTCCGGCAAATACATCATCTTCGCCACCAACTTGCACGGTCATCGTAACTTTGAATTGTATATCGTCGACGTTGACGGCACCAAAGAACCGGTGCGCGTGACCGACAAGGACGGCTTCGACGGTTTGCCGGTTTTCACGCCGGACGGTAACTACATCACCTGGACCAGCGATCGCACGCCGGGCAAGAAAGGGTTGTTATTTCACGGGAAGTGGAATCACCAAAAAGCATTGGAGAGTCTTTCGCTGCAATAGCGCAAGCTTCGGCGCATTGATTGGCTGGATGTTCTATTCTGCCGCCGATGCGTCCGAGAAAAACTTCTCCTTGCGTTTTTGCTCGTCAAAATAAAGCGGTTCGCCGGGTTCCAGTTTGTTGCCCAGGTTCTGGATTTGCATCCAGATGTCCGGGAATTGGTTGAGCCGCTTGAAGCGGCGCGCGTTCTTCTTGAAATCCCGCTTATTGTTGGCTTTGTAAAGTATTTCGAATAATAGCAACCACCCCGGAATATTCTGTTGATTGGTTGCCAATAGTTTTTGCAAGGCTTGAACGGCTTCGTCGGTTTTATCCTGCGCGATTAAGGCGCGTGCTTCCGCTATGATCTGATCATCCGGAGCGGGCGGGTTTTCCGGTACTTGTCCGGCATTTTCGTCCTGACGCAGAAAAAGCGCTTCATAACGCCGGCGTTCATCGGTATCGAGGATGGTAACAATGTCCGAAGCATGCGCGTGTCTTTCCTTGATTTTGCGGTAACTTCGTAACATGATGAGAACAATCAGCATGGTCAGCAGGATTCCAATGAGTAAGATGTTATCCGCGGAAATCAGATCTTCCAAAGAAGTGCCGGGAGCTTCATCTGCGCTGATATCCGGTACGGTCTGCGCGCTGCCGGCTTGTTGAAATGGTGCGATGGCTTCGTGCGCGATGCTTTGCTGTTGGTCGGCTTCCGTCGCAATGGCCGGTTCCGCTGCGGGCGGTATCGTTTCCGCTAGCAATTCACTTTCAGTTTGAGGTGCTACATTTTCCGGCGGAGGGCTGGATTGTTCGAGCGGCGGCGCATTTTCGTGGGGTGTTACTGCGGTTTCCTGAACGGGTTCGGGGCTTTCATCGTGCATTGTCACGGGTGTTGTGACTGCCGGTGGTTTGCCGGTGTGCTGGTTTTTTGCTTCCAGCAGGGTTTGGAATTCGTTTAATCGAGTTTCCAGTAATCCTATCTGCTGAATTAGCGTGTTCAGTTCGAGCGATTCCGTTCCGGCTTCATGATCGAGTTGCGCAATCAATCGCGTGACCTGCGGGTCATTGACTGATCTGGCAAGCTTTACTGGCGGCACGGTTTGCGGCTGGTTTTGCGGTGTTTTTTTCACGGCGGGCGCTTTGTGCGATTGCTTTGCGGTTTTCGCATAAGCACCAATGGTTCTTAAATCCGGAAAGTGAATGATGGTGCCGGCAGCCAGAGGTTGATAACCGCCGCCGGGAAAATGCTGCGGATTGGTCCGGATGATGGCGCGGATCAGACTATCTCGCGCCGCGGGGTTTTGCGGATAAACCAGCCGGGCGGTTTCTCGAATATCTTCACCGGGTAATATCTGCCACATCATTCCCGGTCTGGCGGGATTTTGCGCGGAAGCGCTTCGTGTATCGGATGCGATGCGGGTATTGTCAGAATCGGAAAGCGCTGTTCCGGCGCCGAGGCCCGTGAGTAAAAGGATTGCGGCCAATAGCAATTTGCCGGTGGGAGCGGTCATCTAGTCAGTTGTTACCGGTTTATTTACAATACTTTTTGATTGCTTTGTTGGCATCGTCAATTTTTCTTTGCCGCAGATCATCATCGACATAAACAACGCCGCCGGCGCCATCGGGGATCGTCAAACGGGGGGAATCCGCGTACATTCTGAGCTGCGTTTGGGCTTCAATGCACTTCTTTTTGTTTTCTTCAGACTTGGCTTGCAGCTTGGCGTCTTCTTCCCGCCGCTCTTGCCGGCGCTTGTCAAATTCTTCTCTTTGATCGGATACATCCTTGGTTGGGCCATGCCCGCCGGCAACCGGTGAAGATTTGATATTCAACCGCTTACCTTCAGCTTTCACGTCGGGCGGCGGCGGCCGGTCGGTATATTGCGTTTTGCCGTGTTCATCGATCCATTTATAAATTTGGGCGCTGGCGGTCGAGGTATTTAACAATATTATAAATCCTAACCACACGAAAACTTTCATTGCACGCTCCAAAAATGAATAATCCGGGTACATCGGTATTGCATTTATGCAACTTAAAGAATTTGCACATTTAATCATAGTCTGCGGAAATATGCTGTATTCTTAGCCGATTTGACGCTAAATTCGCCGTCGAATTTGGCTATAATGTCACTTTGCCAAGGATTGTTGTCATGCAATTGATTCAAAAAGCGCTCACCTTTGATGATGTTCTGTTGATTCCAGCCCATTCGACGGTTTTACCTCGTGATGTCAGTCTGGCGACGCAATTGACCCGCACTATCACGCTGAATATTCCGGTAGTATCCGCTGCCATGGATACCGTTACCGAGGCGCCGCTGGCGATCGCTTTGGCGCAGGAAGGCGGTATCGGCATTATCCATAAAAATATGTCGATCGAGGCCCAAGCGGCGCATGTGGCGCAAGTCAAGCGGTTCGAGAGCGGTGTCGTGAAAGATCCGGTTACGATTCATCCGAATATGACTGTGCGGGAAGTGCTGGAACTGATCCGGCGGCACAAAATCTCCGGATTGCCAGTTGTCAATGGAAATAAGGTTGTCGGCATCGTGACTAACCGTGACTTGCGCTTTGAAACCAATTTGGATCAAGCGATCAAGCACATCATGACACCCAAGAAACGGCTGGTTACGGTCAATGAAGACACGCCGCGCGATGCGGTATTGGCGTTGCTGCATCGGCACCGCCTGGAGCGGGTGCTGGTGGTCAACGATCAGTTCGAGTTATGCGGATTGATAACGGTTAAAGACATCATTAAAACCTCGGAATATCCACTGGCGTGTAAGGATGAACAGGGGCAACTGCGTGTCGGTGCCGCGGTCGGCGTCGGTGAAGGCAGTGAAGAACGTGCGCTGGCGCTGGCGGAAGCAGGAGTCGATGTGATTGTAGTCGATACCGCGCATGGTCATTCGCAAAGCGTGCTCGACCGGGTGGCTTGGGTCAAAAAAAATCTGCCGTCGGTGCAAGTGATCGGCGGGAATGTGGCCACAGCAGCCGCCGCCAGAGCGCTGGTCGATCATGGCGCGGATGCGGTGAAAGTCGGCATCGGCCCCGGTTCGATTTGCACCACTCGTATTGTCGCCGGAGTCGGTATTCCGCAAATCACCGCTATTCATGACGTTTCCGAAGCATTAAAAGGATCCGGCGTGCCGATGATCGCCGACGGCGGAATCCGCTATTCCGGAGATATCGCCAAAGCGCTGGCGGCTGGCGCTAATTCCGTGATGCTCGGCGGTTTGTTTGCCGGTACCACCGAGGCGCCGGGCGAGATCGAATTGTTTCAAGGACGTTCGTACAAAAGCTATCGTGGCATGGGGTCGTTGTCTGCGATGCAACAAGGTTCCAGCGATCGTTATTTCCAGGACAAGGAGCAAAAAAACAACGACAAGTTGGTTCCCGAAGGTGTGGAAGGCCGGGTGCCGTTCAAAGGCAATATGTCGGCTGTAATCCATCAATTGATGGGGGGCGTGCGTTCCAGCATGGGGTATCTCGGTTGTGAATCGATTGCCGCCATGCACGAGCGCGCCGAATTTGTGGAAATCACTTCCGCCGGTATCCGCGAATCGCACGTGCACGACGTGCAGATCACCAAAGAAGCACCGAATTATCACGTCAAATAGTCACTGACCATTATGCATCAGAAAATCCTGATTCTGGATTTCGGCTCCCAGTACACGCAGCTGATTGCCCGCCGGGTACGCGAAACCAATGTGTATTGCGAACTGCATCCGTATGATACCGATCCCGAGTGGATTAAAGCTTTCGCGCCGCAAGGCATTATCCTATCCGGCGGTCCTGCATCAGTCTTCGAGGAGGAAACACCGCGAGCGCCGCAAATTGTCTTTGAACTCGGGGTGCCGGTGCTGGGCATTTGTTACGGCATGCAAACAATGGCCGCGCAATTGGGCGGCGCAGTTGAAAGCGCCCGGGTGCGCGAATTTGGTTATGCCGAATTGCAAACGAAGGCATCCGGCGCGCTCTTCCGGGACATTCGAGACCGTATCAATCAGGACGGCGAAGGCATTTTGGAAGTGTGGATGAGTCACGGCGATTCGGTGGTTTCTTTGCCGGCCGGATTTGAAGTCATGGCGTTTAACGCCGCTACCCCGATTGCGGCAATGGCCGACGACCGGCGCCGGTTTTACGGCATTCAATTCCATCCCGAAGTGACGCATACGTTGCAAGGCAAGGTGATAATCGAGCGTTTTGTGCACGACATTTGCGGCTTGGGGCGCGATTGGAACATGCCGGATTATGTTGTGGAAGCGATCGGAAAAATTCGCGCGATGGTTGGGAGCGATCAAGTAATTCTGGGTTTATCCGGCGGTGTGGATTCATCGGTCGCGGCGGCGTTGATTCATCGCGCCATCGGCGATCAATTGACGTGCGTATTCGTCGACAACGGTTTGTTGCGCGCCAACGAAGCGAAGCAGGTGATGGAAACCTTCGCCAGCAATCTCGCGGTTAAGGTCATTCATGTTGATGCCAGTTATGATTTCTTCTTGAATCTCAAAGGCATTAGCGATCCGGAGATGAAGCGCAAGATTATCGGGCGGGAATTTGTCGAAGTCTTTCAGCGCGAGTCGGCAAAAATCAGCGATGCGAAATGGCTTGCGCAAGGCACGATATATCCCGACGTGATCGAATCCGCAGGCGGCAAGACCAAAAAAGCGCACACGATCAAATCGCACCATAACGTCGGCGGTCTGCCGGAAACATTGCACTTGAAATTACTCGAGCCGTTGCGTGAATTATTCAAGGATGAAGTGCGCGAATTGGGATTGGTGCTTGGCTTGCCGCGCGAAATGGTTTTCCGCCACCCGTTCCCGGGGCCAGGGTTGGGGGTACGTATCCTGGGTGAAGTGAAATTCGAATATGCCGAGCTGTTGCGTCATGCCGATCAGATTTTTATTGAGGAACTGCAGCGTTCCGGCTGGTACGAAAAAACCTCGCAAGCATTCGCGGTGTTTTTGCCGGTGAAATCGGTCGGTGTGATGGGGGATGGGCGCACATATGAATATGTCATCGCTTTGAGGGCGGTGCAAACCCAGGATTTCATGACTGCCAATTGGGCGGAATTGCCCTATTCACTGTTAAGCAAAGTTTCCAACCGCATTATCAACGAAATCCGCGGAATCAATCGCGTGGTTTACGATATCTCCGGTAAGCCGCCAGCGACAATTGAGTGGGAATAGCGCAATAAAAAGGGTCTCAGCACCGTCAGCTTGCCGAGACCCTGAGAATTCAATTGCGGGCAAAAGCTTACGCCATCAATTCCCTTAACACATAAGGCAGAATGCCGCCGTGTTTAAAGTAATCGACTTCAATAGCGGTATCGATGCGGCACAATAACTGAACCGGTTGCGTGCTGCCGTCTTTCCGGCGGATAACCAGCGTGACATCCTGTTGCGGCTGGATGTTGTTGAGTTCCAGTATGTCAAATTGCTCATGACCTTTGATGCCGAGTGTCTCAATGCTGTCGTTTTCCTTGAATTGCAGCGGCAGGACACCCATGCCAATCAAATTGCTGCGGTGAATGCGTTCGAAGCTGGTGGCGATGACGGCTTTGACGCCTAATAATTGCGTGCCTTTTGCAGCCCAATCGCGGCTGGAACCGGTGCCGTACTCCTTACCGCCGAAAACTACGGTCGGAATACCGTTTGCCTGGTATTTCATTGCAGCGTCGTAAATACTCATTTGTTCCGGTGGAGTGCCGGTTGTGCCTTGATAGAGCGTGATGCCGCCTTCGCTGCCGGGAATCATCAAATTTTTGATGCGAACGTTGGCGAAGGTGCCGCGCATCATCACTTCATGGTGGCCGCGGCGAGCGCCGTAGCTATTGAAGTCCGCTTTGGCGACATGGTGTTCCAGCAGATAGCGGCCAGCCGGGGAGGTTTCCTTGATCGAACCGGCCGGACTGATGTGATCGGTCGTTACGGAGTCACCGAAAACGCCTAAGGCATGAGCGCCGCGAATGTCGTTACTGCCGTTGGATGCGGCCGGTTGCAGCGAGAAGCCCTGGAAAAAGGGCGGCTCGGCAATATAAGTCGAAGGCGGCCAGTTGTAAGTTTGTCCGGTTACCGATGTGACGCGATTCCACAGTTCATGGTCCTTGGTGAGGTGGCTGTACAAGCTGCGGAATGTATCGGCGTTGGTGGCATATTTCATCAAGGCGTGAATTTCCGCGCTACTCGGCCAAATGTCTTTTAGCCAGACAGGTTGATTGTTTTTGCCGATGCCCAGCGGTTCGGCGGTCAGATCTTTCAGAATGGTGCCGGCAATGGCATAAGCGACAACCAGCGGTGGCGACGCCAGGAAGTTGGCCCGGATATTTGAATGGATGCGGGCTTCGAAATTGCGGTTGCCGGATAACACTGCAGCGCAAACCAAATCGTTCTTAACGACGGCTTCTTCGATCGGTTCGGCCAGCGGTCCGGCATTACCGATGCAGGTGGTGCATCCGTAACCGACCAGATTAAAACCCAGCTGTTCCAGATAAGGCAACAATCCCGTGACGGTTAAATAATCGGTAACCACGCGCGAACCGGGCGCTAATGATGTCTTGATATGTTGTTTGACCGACAAGCCTTTATCAACCGCTTTTTTAGCGAGCAGGCCGGCAGCCAGCAATACGCTGGGATTGGAGGTGTTGGTGCAGGAAGTGATTGCCGCAATCAGCACATCGCCATGGCCCAGTTCGATCGAAGAATTGTAGATTTCAGTATCGCAGTGGTCGGTGGAATTTATGCTAGGCCGGTTGCTGCTCATTTCCGCAATATGGCGGGAGACCATGCGCCGCTCGACGCTTCCAACACCCGGTACACTGGCGGCTTCCGAGGCTCCCGACCGCTTTTCGTCAGGGTTGCTGGAATTGAGCTGGATGGATTCACCGGAATCCTGGGTGTGGCGATTGCGCACTGGATAGCGTTGATTGATTTCATCTTGCTGTTTGCCATAGCCGCTTTCTTTAACCGGCTTGGTGAAGAGTTCTGTGAATTTGGCTTTAATGGCTGCGAGTTCAATCCGATCCTGCGGTCGTTTAGGGCCGGCCAGGGAGGGGACGATCGATCCCAGATCCAGTGTCAATTCGCTGCTATAGTCGATGTCGCCTTTGCGCGGAATTCCAAATAATCCCTGTGCGTTAAAATAAGCCTGGAATGCGGCGATTTCGTCAGTGCTGCGTCCGGTGCCTCTGAAATAATCTATGGTTACATCATCAACCGGGAAAAAACCCATCGTGGCACCATATTCCGGTGCCATATTGGCGATTGTTGCGCGATCCGGCAGGGAGAGCGAAGCTGTTCCGTCGCCAAAAAATTCGACGAATTTGCCAACAACATTCGCTTGGCGCAGCATTTCCGTGATAGTCAGCACCAAGTCAGTTGCAGTGACACCTTCACGCAACTGGCCGGTGAGATTTACACCCACGACATCCGGCGTGAGGAAGTAAACCGGCTGCCCCAACATGCCGGCCTCCGCTTCGATGCCTCCGACACCCCAGCCGACGACGCCGATGCCGTTAATCATGGTGGTATGAGAGTCGGTGCCAACCAGTGTATCAGGATATACCAATCCATCTTTACGGTGCACGCCGCGGGCAAGATATTCGAGATTGACTTGATGCACGATACCGATCCCGGGAGGGATGACTTTAAACGTATCGAAGGCTTGCATACCCCATTTGATAAATTGATAGCGTTCGTTATTCCGGGAAAATTCTATTTCCATATTGCGCTGAATCGCATCGCTCGTGCCGTAGTGGTCAACTTGAATGGAATGATCGACTACCAGATCAACGGGGACCAATGGTTCGATCAGCTTAGGATTTTTTCCTAGTTTGACGGCAGCGCTGCGCATGGCCGCCAGATCGACCAATAAAGGTACGCCGGTAAAATCTTGCAAAACGATGCGCGATACGACAAACGGTATTTCATCGGTTCTCGCAGCATTCGGTTTCCAATTGGCTAATTGACGAATATGGGTTTCGGTAATTTTCTTGTTGTCGTAATTGCGTAATACCGATTCGAGTATGATGCGGATCGATACCGGTAAGCGGGATATGACGCCAACGCCATTTTGTTCCAACATTGGAAGCGAGTAATAAGTTGCTGTGTTGCCAGGTGCAATAGATAATTCTTGCAAACTGCCGAATAAATTGTGATTCATCGATAAAATTTCCTAATTCCAGAGAGAAATGCTGTGATGCGAATCAACGTGTGAATATGCGTTTGCGAATACTATATATTTTTGAGCAAACAAAGTCACGTCTAGGCTGAATGCGATTGAGAAGCTTGAGGAATTTGAATTGATTTGCTGATGTATGGCTCGAAACCGCTGTCAGCAGATGGGGTGGCTGATGGGACTCGAACCCACGACAACCGGAATCACAATCCGGGACTCTACCAACTGAGCTACAGCCACCATAAGACCAATGAGACCAAAGCGATGCGTTCTATTGTTCCGCTAAAGAAATATTCATGGCGTGCCCGACAGGAATCGAACCTGTAACCCCCAGCTTAGAAGGCTGGTGCTCTATCCGATTGAGCTACGGGCACCAAGTCGGGCTTACCGTTTACCGTTAAATATTAGAGCTGAAATTGGTCGGGGTGGAGAGATTTGAACTCCCGACATCCTGGTCCCAAACCAGGCGCGCTACCAGGCTACGCTACACCCCGGAAAAGGCGACACTATACCTTCTTAGCTTTGAAACGTCAATTTCTTCGTGGCATATCACAGCGCAGTTTTTATTTTTCATTAAACTCGTGTTCCATTGCTCTCAATAGATGTTGTTAACAAACGAGAAAGATTTGTAGAGTCTCATGCTATTGTGAATTCGAATCGGTAATAAGCTGGTAAAATATCTTGTTGTAAAATGCATTTTCTGGTAATAGTACAAATTTATACACGAACGAGCGGGATTCGGAATTAATTAGGAGCCTTATAGATGCCACAAGAGCTACATAGCAAAGATGTAACTCCCTATGAACCAAAAGCAGGCGAGGATTACATGAGTCCTGGCCAATTGATGCATTTTCGCAAGATACTGGAAGGTATGAAAACTGAGTTAAGCCAGGATATCGATCGCGCAGTTCACACGATGCAAGATGAGGCAACGGTTTTTGCTGATCCTAACGATCGCGCCAGCCAGGAATCTGATATGACACTTGAATTGCGAAACCGCGATCGCGAACGGAAACTTATTAAGAAGATTGATGAAATTATCGCCAAAATTGATTCTGGCGATTATGGCTATTGTGAAAGTTGCGGTGTTGAGATCGGATTGAAACGGCTTGAAGCGAGACCAACAGCAACTTTATGTATTGATTGCAAAACGCTGGACGAGATGCGTGAAAGGCAAATTGCAAAATAGATCAAGTGACAATTTAGCAACTAGAAATTTGAAATCGCAGAGATTCAGTCTGACTGCTTATTTATTAGTTGTGTAGATTATCCCCTGTATGTATTGGACTTCCAGGGGATCTTCGAGATTTAAGATTCTTCTTCTGTTGAAGGGTTAGAATTATCAGTATTTGTACTGCCCCCATCTGGCAGTACAGCTTTCATGCTCAGGCGCAACCTTCCTTTATCGTCAGCCTCAAGTACCTTGACGCGTACCTGCTGGCCTTCCGCCAGATGATCATTCACGTTATTGACGCGTTCGTTTGCAATTTGCGAGATATGCAATAAGCCGTCTTTTCCGGGAAGAACACTGACAATTGCCCCAAAATCGAGCAATTTGAGAACTACACCATCGTAAATTTTACCCACTTCGACTTCTGCAGTAATGTCTTCAATGCGTTTCTTGGCAAGCTCCCCGCCTTCAGCACTGACGCAAGCAATGGTCACTTGACCATCATCGGTGATGTCAATTGTTGTGCCTGTTTCTTCTGTGAGTGTGCGTATGACTGCGCCACCTTTTCCGATTACATCACGAATTTTTTCCGGATTAATTTTGAGTTTGATAATCCGTGGTGCGTGAACAGAGATGTCTTCACGCGTCGATGGCATGGCTTGTTTCATGATTTGAAGGATGTGCATCCGGCCTTCGTGCGCTTGTATCAGCGCGGCATGCATGATTTCCTTGGTAATGCCTTGAATTTTGATATCCATTTGCAATGCGGTAATACCTTTTTCGGTACCGGCGACTTTAAAGTCCATGTCGCCCAAATGATCTTCGTCACCCAGGATATCGGTAAGTACCGCGAAGCGGTTTCCATCTTTGATCAGACCCATGGCAATACCGGCAACATGTGCTTTCAATGGCACACCGGCGTCCATCAATGCAAGACAGCCGCCACAAACCGACGCCATGGAGCTGGAACCATTGGATTCAGTTATTTCAGATACTACACGCAAGGAATAACCGAATTCTTCGGGTGAAGGTAAAACAGCGGCAAGGGCGCGTTTTGCAAGGCGGCCATGTCCAATTTCACGGCGCTTAGGCGTGCCGACACGGCCGATTTCGCCGGTTGCATAAGGCGGCATATTATAATGCAGCATAAATCGCTCATTATAATCTCCTTGCAGCGAGTCAATTTTTTGCTCATCTCTTGCCGTGCCCAATGTTGCAACAGCCAACGCTTGAGTTTCACCCCGGGTGAATAATGCGGAGCCGTGGGTGCGCGGCAGTACACCATTACGGATCGTTATCGGTCTGACGGTTCTGGTGCCGCGGCCATCGATCCGTGGTTCGCCATCCAAAATTTGATTCCGTACTATTTTGGATTCTAATGAAAAAAACGCTTCTGAGAATTTTTGTAAATCGATGTCTTCTTCAGAATTGATGCCAAGCTCTGCGGACACACGTTGACTAATGGCTGCGATGGCTTCAGTCCGTGCTTGTTTTTGCTTAATTTTGTAGGCCTGCCGTAACTCGGCTTCCGCCAAGCCGGCAATTTTTTCTTCAAATGCGACATCTTTTTCAGGGGGTGACCAATCCCATGCAGTTACCCCGGCTTCATCGGCAAATTCATTGATTGCAGTGATTACAGTTTGCATTTGTTCATGACCGAAAGTCACTGCGCCAAGCATCACTTCTTCCGATAATTCCATGGCCTCGGATTCAACCATTAGAACAGCCTGTTGAGTTCCAGCTACCACCAAATTTAATTGCGTGTCTTTTAGCTCGGAAGTGGTTGGGTTTAAAACATATTCATTATTGATATAACCGACCCTGGCTGCACCCAGCGGTCCATCAAAAGGTATGCCCGATAATATCAGCGCTGCAGAAGTACCGATAATCGAGGGGATGTCCGGATCAATTTCATTGTCCGCAGACATTACCGTTGCGACAATTTGTACCTCGTTATAAAAGCCTTCCGGGAAAAGTGGGCGGATAGGGCGATCAATGAGGCGGGAAGTTAGCGTTTCCTTTTCTGAAGGGCGGCCTTCCCGCTTGAAGAAACTACCGGGTATTCTACCTGCAGCGTATGATTTTTCTTGATAATCAACAGTAAGCGGAAAAAAATCCTGCCCTGGTTTGGTGCTCTTGGCGCCAACAACGGTAACAAGAACTACTGTATCGTCCATTGTGACCATTACGGCACCATGCGCTTGTCTTGCAATTTCTCCAGTTTCTAGTGTTAGTTGATGTCGTCCGTAGGTAATGCTCTTCTTAATAGGCTTCAATTAACAATCCCTTTTTCCTTTTGATCAATATTTTCAGTCTCGAATAACACATTGAAAATGTGATGTGCGAAATTTCTATGAAAAATAAAAACTTCGCATTGATGTCAATGTCATCGCGTAATTTTTATTTACGTAAACCAAGACGTTCGATCAATTTTTGATACGCATCATTATTTCGGTGTTTCAAATAATCAAGGAGCTTGCGACGACGACTCACCATTCGAAGAAGACCGCGACGGGAGTGATGATCTTTCACATGAGTTTTGAAGTGACCGATCAAATCATTGATTCGTGTTGTTAAAAGCGCAATTTGAACTTCAGGCGAACCTGTGTCCCCTTCGGCTCTTTGATAGTCTTGCACTATCTTTGCTTTTTGTTCGATTGTGACAGACATAAGTTTCTCCAGACAATAAAATTACCCAATGCAAAAGCCCGGGATTTTACTCTTTTATGATGTGCTTGTCCAAAACAGAACAAATAGTGGTGACATCAATCGTTATAAAGATTGAAGGAATTCACATGCATTTTGCAAAATTTATATGCATATAAGTAATACTTAATGTCCGTGCTATCCAATTTCATTGGAAATAACCAGAGATTAGGGGGACTAAGTCGGGTTTGACCACGACTAAAATTACAACGGCGAATAAAATCAGCACAGGAAATTCATTAAACCAGCGATAAAAAATATGGCCGTGGCTGTTCTTATCATTTTTAAAGGCTGAGACGAATTTTCCACAGTAATAGTGATAAACCAGCAGCACGATAACTAATGCCAGCTTAGCGTAGAACCAACTGCCGGAGAAACCGTAGCCTAGCCACAGCCATACGCCAAAAACGACTGTGAGAACCGCACCCGGCGTCATGATGCCATAAAATAATTTTCTCTCCATTATCTTGAAACGCTCTTTGCCAGCCTGATCGTCGCACATCGCGTGATACACAAACAGGCGAGGTAAATAAAATAGCCCAGCAAACCAAGTTACCATGAAAATAATATGAAATGATTTTATCCAGAGCATAGCGGCAAGAAAGTTTACGATTAAACTGTAATAATACCGGTCTTGTAATTTTAGCGCTATCTTTTGAAGACAGGGATGGCATTGAATTCGTCAAGAAAAGAGCGATCAATGATTATGAATCAGCACTATATAAATTTAGTTCAAAGACTGGAAGAAATTGCGCATCTAAATGGCGTGATGAGCAACCTTGGCTGGGATCAGGAAGTCATGATGCCGGCCGGCGCCAGCGAGTCGCGCGCTAAACAAATAGCGGCACTGGCCGGGGTTATTCACGAGCGTGCGACTGATCCGGCATTAGGAGATTGCTTGAAGGAACTGCAGGAAACCAGTAAAGCGGGCGCTTGGGGAGCAATAGAACAATGTAATATACAAGAAGCGTTGCGCAATTATGAAATGGAAATCCGGATACCGAAGCGCTTGGTACAGGAAATCGCCGAATTGAGCTCGCGCGGCCAAGTTATCTGGGTAGCGGCGCGGCAACATAATAAATTTTCTGATTTTGCTCCAGTGCTTAAGCGTTTTTTAAAACTCAAAATCGAGTGGGCGCAGTGTGTTTTGCCAAATTTGCAGCCATACGATGCGAATATTGATTTATTCGAACGCGGAACAACGATGGCTATGATCACACCGGTTTTTGAGCGCTTAAAGCAGGAGCTGATACCGCTGATAAACGCCATTCAGAGCCATTCGTATCATCCTGATACAACCTTTTTGCGAGGTACATTCGCCACGGAAAAGCAGGAATTTCTTGCACGTAAGTTGAGCCGGGATATCGGTTTTGATTTTGACCGGGGCCGTATGGATGTTTCAGTTCATCCTTTTTGTGGCGGCAGCCACCCCACGGATGTGCGGATTACAACGCGCTACAGTGAGAGCAATTTCATTGAATCGTTATATTCCATCATCCATGAGACAGGTCATGCTTTGTATGAGCAAGGCCGCCCGCATCAATTGGGGGATCTGCCGGTTACAGAATCATCTACGATGGGCATTCATGAATCGCAATCGTTATTCTGGGAACGCATGATCGCACAGAGTAAATCTTTTTGTAGTCATTACTTCAAAGATTTTCGTGAAACTTTCCCTGATAATCTGCGAGCGGTCAGCTTGGAGGAATTTTATCGTGCAATTAACAATTGCACGCCCGGTTTTATCAGGGTGGAAGCGGATGAGGTTACATACCCGTTGCATGTTATTTTACGGTATGAAATTGAGCGAGGTCTATTCGATGACACTCTATCGGTTGATGATTTGCCGGGAATATGGAATGAATCCATGCAAAAATACCTTGGGATTACACCGCCGACTGATACATTAGGGGTGTTGCAAGATTCTCATTGGAGCGGGGGTGCATTCGGTTATTTTCCTTCCTATACATTGGGAGCATTGTATGCCTGTCAGTTTTATCAAAAATTAGTCCAAGAACAATCCGATACGGAACAAAATATTGCATTGGGTAATTTTAAGCCGATCAAGCAGTGGCTGAATGAGAAAATCCATTGCCATGGCAAGCTCTATTCTCCACAGGAGTTAATAAAGAATGTGACGGGTGCGCACTTAAATCCTGATTATTTTATTACCTATCTCAAGACAAAATACAGTGAGATTTATCAATTGTCTTAAATCGGAAAGACTTAGGCTTGTTTGCGTCGTTGATGATTCTCGAGCCATTTTTTAACGCGATTGGCATCACCGATACGCGTATTCTTTCCCCATGAATTGAGCAATACAATAACGACCGGCTGATCAGCAATCTTTGCTTGCATGACTAAGCAACGGCCGGCTTCGCTTAAATAACCGGTTTTCGAAACATCGATTTCCCAATTCTGGCCGTGTACCAAGCTATTGGAATTGACAAATTGTAACTGTTTGTGCCTTTCTAAGGGGGTTACGACGTGTTGCGGAGTGGTGGAGAATTTCCGGATCGTCAGATAGTTGTGGGATGCAGCAACAAGCTTGGACAGATCACGAGCCGTTGCCGCATTGTCGCTACTCAATCCGGTAGGGTCAACAAAGTGGCTATTCAACATTCCGATTTTTTTTGCCTTGCTATTCATAGCGTTGATGAAAGCTTGAGCACCGCCTGGATAAGTTCTGGCCAGCGCTGCAGCGGCTCGGTTTTCTGATGACATCAAAGCTAATCTGAGGAGTTCGTGACGTGCATAGCTACTGCCAACGGGTAATCGTGAGGAAGTGTTTTTAAGTTTATCGATGTCTGCTTTTTCTATGGTGATAACTTCATCAGCTGGTAAGCGCGCATCCAGTATGACCATCGCAGTCATTAACTTGGTGATTGAAGCTATCGGCATTACTTTATCAGCATTTTTATCATAAACAATTTGGCCCGTTTGCATATTTACCACTAAAGCCGCGTGCGATTTGATGCCTGGATCACTTTGTTGCGCTGAGACATAACTTGTTAAAAGAAATAAAAAACAAAATAAAACGATTTTCCGCTTCACGCTTTTTCTTTCCTATAGTAAATCGCGCTGATTTTTATTGATATAAAAGCCTATTAAAGCCTGACAAAAGCCTTACTATAAAAATATTATTGCAAAAATCAATTGGCAATATCTGTTTCAGAAACCACAGAAAAAATCGAAACAAGGAGACTGAGATGTGAAGGTAATTTTGTGTGGAATTTTAGAGATAGGCCAAGCAGTTAACAATTTACTTTTGATCTGCTTAGAAGACTAAGGATCCTGTGACAGAAAATCTTGAGAATTCAGCTTGGCCTATTGAATGGTTAGTTACTCGCAAGTAACTGGATTATTACTTACCAAAATTGGGTTGTTTTACTTTGGCCGGACAGGTAATCATTTCACCGTCGGTACGATCTCTAATTTTCTCGCCATCTTTTTTGCCTTCACAAGACCATTTGTTCAGAATGTCTTGTGCAGACATTGGTGGCATTTTAGATTCTTTATTTCCACTAGCCATGGTTACTGACGATCCAAACAAAAAGACTAAGCTAATTGCAGCAATAATAAATTTATTCATACTTAACTCCTATAATTAACGTTATTAAGGAAGCCATATTTTTTACTTGACTTGCCGAGTCATGAATTTATCACAATCCTGGTAGTTATGGCCATTTCTTTTTGATCTAATGTGCCATGGAATATAGATATTGCAACATTTTCATTCCATTTTATTCAATGCCTTACCATAAAATCTGAACCAATTAACATCACGATCATAACTACACTAATACAGCGGCAGCGATATGGCGCCCTTCTTCAGCAAGAATGTTAAAAGTGCGGCAAGCGGCTCCGGTATCCATTATTTCGATTCCAATTCCAGTTTTAGTTACTTGAGAGAGTAAAGACTGGTTTGGAAAAATGTGTTTGGGACCGGTACCAAGAAGAATTATTTCCGGCGATAGAGTTATTAACGCATCAAAATGATGAAATTGCAATTCTGCTATCGATAAAGCCGTCCAATTTTCAATTAATTGATTGGGTAAAACGATCAAACTCTGCTCGTATCGAATCTGGTTTATTAAAACATATCCTTCGCCATATCCGGTAAAGATATATTGATGAGCAAAATTGGCTGGATGAAGTTTCACTGTATTGCACCTTATTGAGTTTTAATAGTACATGTTTGTTGAATTTTCAGGAAAAGATCAGAATCATGGAAGTGGAAAATCACGAAACTAAGTTGTTTTGATGGCAATGCTCTGTTTTGATAGTTTTTTTGAAATGAAATCAACCAAATTTCCGAATGTTTCGAATGTTCTTGCACTGATTTCATCATCTTTTATCGTCATTGAAAATCTTTTTTCTATCTCGAGTAAAATTGCTACGACAGCAACAGAATCTAGTTCAGGAATATTGCCGAGCAAAATAGTGTCTTGTTCTATCGAGTTTACTCGTTCATTCAAACCTAGTACCTCTGCGAGAATTTTTTTTGTCTCAATTGTAATTTGATCAGAATTAGCCACTGTAGAAGAAAATATTAAATAAGTTGAAGCTGAGGTTTATTATAAATCGTTTAAACTTTGTAAATACCGACTTGTGTTGCAAATTTCAGATGCCCCGAAAAACCGGTCTCGATATTTCTATGGTTGTATTTCAACAATTGAATTGATGCGTGCCAGGCCGCGAATAATTTTTCCTGATTTATTCCGGACCTGAACCACTTGCCCTTCGGCGGCATCGGTTAATGCTTGACCTTCCGAACGAATGCTGAAGCCGCGGCCTTGAACAACAAGATTGACGGTTTGTCCACGCAATATGACAAAAGGTGCGCGAAGCATCTGCGGACGAATCGGTTGTCCTGCAGAGAGATTGCTGGTTGCTACTTTACCAACTACTTGAGCGGCATCGGTAAGAATCCCTTCAGGCATTTGAACGAGATTAACATTCTGCAGGGCAATATCTTCATAAGAAAGTGTTTGCCCATTCGAAACAGGGCGGGCGATATGAAGAACATCTGTCATAACATTTACTTCCGCTTGAACATAAATAGTCCAGGAATCCGGCTGATTATCACAACGGATACCAATCGAAGTTTTTCCCCATAAGCGACCACCCGCAGGAATAAAAGGTTCTAGGTTCGAGCACTGCGGTAAAACAAGTTGCCGGTCGATTTGGCTGACATTCACGATTACCTGCCCGGGTAAGTTCGCAGTGTTGCTATATAAGAAATGTTCAACTGTATTTCTGATAAGAGAAATATCTTGGTGCTGGCCTCGCTTGTTGTGAGGGGCTGCAAAGATCTGAACTGAGAAAACGGTTAGCAGTAGAAAGCATTGCACTAATACCAAGCGTGGTTTGATTGTTTTGATGATCTGTTCTTTTTTGCCGCAATCGGAAAATATTGCCGTTTTTGCCAGCAACCTGGAACTGTTTTTCGTTGCCGGTCGAGAAAGCATATTCAAAGGATAACATCCATTTCTTGTTTTAATCAGAGAATGATTCATCAATTACAGCATTTATGATAGTTGGCATATTAAATGCTAACAGAAGAATGGAAAAAATAAACTGCTAGGTTAATCAGAACATGATCAACAAACTTGACAAAGAGTTAAATTACCATCATCAAGCCTTGAGCTTGCGAGTCGCACGGCAAGAATTGCTTTCAAGCAATGTAGCAAATGCCGATACCCCAAATTTTAAAGCAAAAGATATTGATTTTGCCAATTTACTTAACCAGAAATTGGCGGCAACTTCTAATTTGCAAGGTAAGTTAGCTCTAAATACGACATCTTCAATGCACATAAATTCAGGTACATCTGGAATCTTGGGTGACAACATCTTGTACCGGGTTCCATTGCAACCGAGTGCGGACGGAAATACCGTCGATATGGATATGGAACGGACTAGATTTGCAGATAACGCGATCAAATATGATGCGAGTATTACATTTCTAAACAACGAATTTAGAAACTTGGTTTCAGCAATGCAGGAGAGATAGAAAATGTCTTTATTTAATGTATTCGGTATTGCAAGTTCGGCCATGTCGGCACAATCACAACGGTTAAATGTCGTTGCCAGTAATCTTTCCAATGCCGACAGTGTGACCAGTTCCACTGGAGAGCCATATCGCGGACGTCAGGTGGTATTCAGTACATTACCGTCGGACGGAAACGGTGCCAGCGGCGTTAAAGTGGCAGGGATTGTTCATGACGCATCACCAATGCGCCAAATTTTCGACCCAAAACATCCGATGGCCGATAAAAGTGGCTATGTAACAATGCCGAATGTCAATGTTGTCGATGAAATGGTGAATATGATGTCGGCATCGCGTTCATATCAGAATAGTGTCGACATGATGAATACAACTAAATCATTGCTGCAGAAAACCTTGACGATTGGTCAATAAAGGAGAAGGTAATGGAATCAGCTCAGCCAGTTAACTTGCAAACAATTGCATCGGGTGTAACGACAGGAATTACGAATAAAAAAGATGCCGAGAATCCGCAAGATCGGTTTTTAAAGCTTTTAGTTACCCAGATGAAGAATCAAGATCCCTTGAAGCCGCTTGATAATGCCGAAGTAACCAGTCAAATAGCACAAATCAGCACAGTCTCGGGTATTGATAAATTGAATTCCACCTTGCAGAAATTGGTTTCAAGTTCGGAAGAGAATCGATCTGTCGAAGCATTGGGGATGATTGGCCGTCATGCATTTGTTCCCGGCAAATTAATCACGTTGGACAAAGATGGCGCGATTGCTGGCGTCAATTTGGAACAAGCGGTTGATCAACTCAATGTAACGATTCTCGATAGCTCAGGAATCGCGGTTCGCAAAATGGAGCTAGGTGTACAGCCATCAGGAATCAGTACGATCGCATGGGATGGTATGACCGATAGCGGTTCGAAGGCAGCGGATGGCGATTATACCTTTGCGGTCACTGCAAAGCAGGGTGGTAAGGACGTTAAAGTGGATACGCTCGCATTTGGACGCGTGCAAAGTGTGACGCCTGGCAAAGATGACACCCTTCTGGATATGGGTGATGAATTGGGAATGGTTAGCTTGGCAAACATTAAACAGGTATTTTGATAGGAGAATACAATGGGCTTTCAACACGGTTTAAGCGGACTGAATGCGGCATCGACGAATTTGGATGTGATCGGCAATAATATTGCCAATGCGAACACCGCAGGATTTAAGCAATCCATTGCACAATTTTCCGACATTTTTGCGAATTCGATGGAGGGAACCGACAATGCGCAAATCGGGATTGGCGCAAAAGTATCTTCGATAGCACAGCAATTTGGTCAAGGAAATATTACACCAACCAGTAACCCGTTGGATATTGCGATTCAAAATCAGGGGTTTTTCCGGATGAGCGATAATGGAGCGGTCAGCTACAGCAGAAACGGACAATTCCATATCGATGATTCGGGCTTTATTGTAGATGCCTCCGGCGCCAATCTAACCGGTTATATGGCAGATGAGAACGGCGATATTCAAGCTGGGAGTATTCCGACAAACTTAAAATTCAGCACTGCCGATTTGGCGCCGCGAGCAACCACGACGTTCGATGTCGGATTCAATCTGGATGCCCGTAAAAAGGGAGATGCAGCCGTCTTTAATGCAACCGATCCTAAAACGTACGAAAGCACCACTTCCGGCACCGTCATTGATAGTCTCGGAAATTCACATGTTTTATCATTATTCTTCAAGAAATCGGATTCCCTGGCGAATACCTGGACCGCTTATGCAACAGTCGATGGGAAAGTAACAGCCCCAGGCGGCTTACCGATAGGGGTCACTATCGCAGGAAATCCTTCTCAGTCAATGGTGTTTGACGGGGAAGGCGTTCTTCAGAATATTACTGATAAATTGGATGTTGCAATTGATTTCAGTGCGATCGATCCGCTCTTCGGTGGCCTATCGCCACAGACCGTCAGGCTGGATCTTACTACCGCAACGCAGTTCGGTTCTGCTTTTGGCGTTAATGCACTGACACAAAATGGCTATACATCAGGTCGTATGTCAGGCTTTACCATTGGTGCGGACGGTATCATTCTCGGCAATTACAGTAGCGGTCAAACTAAAACATTAGGTCAAATCGTTCTTGCGAACTTCGTCAATCCTCAAGGATTAGTACCGATTGGTGACGGACATTGGGCTGAGTCACCGGCATCCGGTGAGCCTCTGATTGGCGTGCCAAAAACCGGAAATTTGGGATCCTTGCAATCCAACGCCATCGAAGAATCTAACGTTGATATTACAGCCGAGTTAGTGAAAATGATTTCAGCGCAACGCATGTATCAGGCCAGTGCTAAGCAAATTGAAACACAAGATCAGATTATTCAGACCATTACTCAGATTTAGTGTTGATTTTGAGATGGCAATATCTGGATCACTTGGAGTGGCATAAAAAATGGATCGGCTAATTTATACCTCGATGACCGGCGCTAACCATACGCTGAATCAACAAGCAACAGTGGCTCATAATCTCGCGAATGCCTCAACCACCGGATTTCGGTCTGAAACAAACGCATTCCGCGCGGTACCCATATTTGGTGACGGTTTGCCAACACGCGCTTTTGTTGTGGATACGACGACGGGTGCCGATTTCGCATCGGGACCGCTGGAGACGACCGGTCGTGATCTCGATGTTGCGGTTCGTGGCTCCGGCTGGATTACCGTGCAGCTCGATAATGGTGAGGAAGCCTATACCAGGAATGGCAGTTTGCAGGTGAGTCCCAATGGTTTGTTATTGACACACAATGGCTTAAAAGTAAAAGGAGCGACCGGTGGCTTTATTACAGTTCCACCGGACTCACGCATCACGATAGGCGTAGATGGGACAGTATCAACAGTACCATTGAATGCACTACCGAATACCGTTGCGACGGTTGGACGCATTAAGTTGGTTGACCCGGCAGAAGGTGATCTTGTTAAAGGGAACGATGGATTATTTCGCCTTAAAGATGGCAAAGAAGCCCCAACTGAAGCGAGAGTCCGCTTAATCGACGGTACACTGGAGGGGAGTAACGTGAATGTTGTCAACGAGATGGTGAGTATGATCGCTTTAGCGCGGCAGTTCGATATGCAGATGAAGATGCTTGATAACGCAGAGAAGAATGCGCAGCAGGCAAGCCAGATTATGTTGGTAAGAGTTTAAGTCAATAAAATTGAGGTTTATCATCAATGATACGTTCGTTATGGATTTCTAAAACCGGGTTGGAAGCGCAACAAACCAAGCTGGATGTAATTGCCAATAATTTGGCCAACGTCAGTACTAACGGTTTTAAGCGATCTCGCGCAGTATTTGAAGATTTGCTGTATCAGACGATACGGCAACCTGGCGCGCAATCGTCGCAGCAAACACAATTGCCATCAGGTTTGCAGATTGGTACTGGCGTCAAGCCGGTAGCGACAGAAACCATTTTTACCCAGGGTGTGCCGCAACATACAGATAATCAAAGAGATGCTGCAATCCGAGGCGTTGGTTTTTTTCAAGTTCTGATGCCTGACGGTACAACGGCTTATACCCGGGATGGAGCCTTTCAACTTGATCTCAATGGGCAGCTTGTTACTTCCAGCGGGTATCCGGTTCAACCGGCCATCGTTGTTCCTCCTAATGCTTTGGGTATCACAATCGCGCGAGACGGGACGGTATCAGCCACGGTTCCTGGCGGTACTGGGACACAACAGATTCAATTGGGAAATTTCCAGTTAGCGAGTTTCATTAACCCATCCGGTTTACAAAGGGTCGGGGAAAATTTGTATTTGGAAACCGCATCTAGCGGCACACCGAACCAGAATGCACCTGGAACCAATGGGTTAGGCGTATTGGATCAGAATTATGTCGAAACATCAAATGTCAATGTTGTAGAAGAACTGGTAAATATGATCCAAACACAGCGTGCCTACGAATTGAATTCCAAGTCGGTAGAAACATCGGATCAGATGCTGCAAAGACTAGCTCAGTTATGATGGGGTTAACGATCATGATGGATAAGTGTATTCAAGTGGTAGCTCGTAATGGTTCTTTTGTATTGCTAATAGCCATTATATTGCTATCAGGTTGCGCTATGACGCCGGCAACTTCTACTCATCAACCCAATACATTGCGTCCATTTCATCAAAGTTTGGCAGTTACCCAACCGAACGGATCAATTCTTCAAGCGATCAATAGCACCACAGGTGGGGTTCGCTATACACCGTTATTTGAAGACAGGAGAGCGCGCGGTGTTGGCGATACGATCATTGTTACGTTGAATGAAAGAACCAATGCCAGCAAAAGTTCCGGAAGCAATGTCGATCGTTCGGGCAGTATCGATTTTTCAGTTCCGAGTTTGCTAGGGGTTCCGTTGAAGCTATTGACGAAACATGCAACGATGGAAGCAAAAAATAACAATAAATTTGATGGTGGTGGTGAAAGTTCGAGTAAAAATGATTTCAAAGGCACGATTACGGTCACAGTCATCGAAGCATTGCCGAACGGAAATCTCGTAGTAAGTGGAGAAAAGCAAATCGGTATTAACCAAGGACAAGAATTTATAAGACTCTCCGGAGTAGTCAATCCGATTCATATCATGGCGAATACCATTTCTTCAACCCAGATTGCGGATGCACGCATTGAGTATCGCGGTAATGGGTATATCGATGAGGCTCAAACGATGGGCTGGTTGTCGCGTTTCTTTCTAAATGTATCGCCATTCTAACCTCGTACGAATGCTTATCGACTTGAGCGAAATTTGATTATGAGAAGAGTTAACAAAGTCTTCGTTTGGATCTTGACGATCGGTTTATTGCTGCCAAGTATCAGTAGCGCTGATCGCATTAAGGATCTGGCGTCCATCCAAGGGGTTCGTAACAACCAGTTAATTGGATACGGTCTGGTTGTCGGTTTGGATGGCAGCGGTGATATGACTACTCAAACGCCCTTTACCGTTCAAAGTGTGATTAGCATGCTGGGTCAGCTTGGTATTAATTTACCTCCCGGAACAAATTTGCAGTTACGCAATGTGGCAGCAGTTATGGTGACAGCGACATTACCGGCTTTTGCAAAACCTGGGCAGCAGATCGATGTGACGGTATCTTCGATGGGCAATGCGAAAAGCCTGCGCGGAGGAACATTGCTGATGACGCCATTGAAGGGGGCAGATAATCAGGTATACGCGATGGCGCAAGGAAGTGTTTTAGTAGGGGGTATCGGAGCCGCGGCTGGAGGAAGCAGTGTCCAGGTCAATCATCTCAGTGTGGGTAGGATTTCAGGTGGTGGAATCGTTGAGCGAGAAATACAAACATCGGTTGGACAAGGAGATTTTATCAATCTGGAATTGAATGCAACGGATTTTTCTACAGTAAATCGTATTGTTGAAGCTATCAACAAATTATATCCAACAGCGGCAGCTGCAGTCGATGGACGTGTGATACAAGTAAAGGCCCCGGCTGACAATAGTCAGCGAATCAATTTTATTTCTCAGATTGAAAGTATCGATGTGATTCCGGCGAAGGCAACAGCAAAGGTCATTGTTAATTCCCGAACCGGTTCGGTGGTGATGAATCAGTCCGTAACCCTTGAAACGAGTGCAATCGCACATGGAAATTTATCGATTATTATTAATACAGAACCAGTTATCAGCCAGCCCGGGCCGTTTGCGCAACGGGGAGAAACAGTTGTCACTCAGCGCTCTCAGGTTGAGATTCGCACGGATGAGGGAAATTTAATGTTGCTTCCAAATGGCGCGGATTTGGGTGAAGTTGTGAAAGCTTTAACGGCAATCGGCGCAACCACGCAAGATCTTTTGTCTATCTTGCAAGCATTAAAAGCCGCGGGTTCCCTCCGTGCCGATTTGGAAATTATTTAACCTACCGATTGGTTTCTTCTTATGATTATTTCACCGGATCTCTCAAGTAAACTTGCGATCGACACCAAAGGCCTTGCTGATTTGCATGGCTTGGTCAAGCGGGACCCGGACCAGGCTTTACACAAGGCTGCGCAACAATTTGAAGCTTTATTTATGAATATGCTTCTTAAAAGTATGCGTGAAGCTACTCCAAAAGATGGATTGTTTGAGAGCCGGCAGACGCAATTCTTTACGCAGATGTATGACCAACAACTTGCACAGCAATTGTCGACGCGAGGAATCGGTATTGCCAATATCATGGTCAAGCAATTGGGCAGGAGTGCAGAATCGGTTCCAGTTCAGTCGATAAGCCAAACGGATGCGATTTTGTCATCCCTTCAAACCATTCATCAATCGCCACTGACAAAGAGCGGGCATTCGAATGACAAATCAGAAGAGTTATGGCCGGGCGCCCCAAGTTCGATGAAATCAATGACACCGGTAGATAACATAAATCATACAAATGAAATTTTTGTTAATCCTGTCAAAAGAGATCGACAATCGGGTGGTTTACCAAATTCCTCTGCTAATTTTATTGAAATGCTTCTTCCCCATGCAAGAACTGCCGCCCAATCGACAGGAATTCCTCCTCACTTCATGTTAGCACAAGCCGCGCTTGAGAGCGGCTGGGGTAAGCATGAGATACGACATGCTGATAACAGTCCTAGCTATAATTTATTCGGAATCAAAGCCGGGGCTAATTGGAAGGGGGACGTAGTGGAGACAATGACCACTGAATATATCAATGGCGTGCCACAAAAGACTGTCGAAAAGTTTCGCGCTTATAACTCATATGCCGAAGGGTTTCATGACTATGCGAGATTACTAGCCGATAACCCACGTTACGCAAAAGTCTTGCAATCAACAGATCCAGCGTCATTTGCAAACGGCCTGCAACGTGCAGGTTATGCGACAGATCCTCAATATGCCGAGAAATTGCTTCGGATACTTAATAGCGAAAGATTACAAAATCGGGAATTCATTTAACAGACGAAATTTTTAATTCTTTTATGATTTTGCCGATATCAGTTCCATATTAATTAATTTAAAGAACTAGTTATAAATTATGGGAAACAGTATTCTTGATGTTGGATATTCTGGACTATTGACGTCACAAAATCAGTTATTGACGACGAGTCATAATATCAGCAATGCTAATACGCCCGGTTTTAATCGGCAGAAACTGATATTAACTACGAATACTTCTCAATCTACTGGTGCTGGTTTTGTCGGACGTGGTGTCAGCGCAGCCACTGTTCATCGCATTTTTAATCAGTTTCTGGTTAGTCAGTCATTGCAAATCCAATCGCAGAGTCAAGCGCTGGATAGCAATTATAATGAAATAAAGCAATTGGATAATATGTTAGCTGAATCCACATCCGGGCTTTCTCCAACGCTGCAAAAATTTTTCACTGCCATACAGGATGTTGCTACCAATTCATCGGTCATACCTTCACGGCAATCAATGCTAAGCAATGCTGAAGCGCTTGTCTCGCGTTTTCACAGCATGGATCAACGCATCACGCAAATCAAAGATGGCGTCAATACGCAGATAACCAGTGCGGTTGCAGAGATCAATTCCCTAGCCGGGCAGATTTCCCAGATTAATCAACAAATAATTTGGGCGGAGGGTGCCGCTGGCGGACACCCAGCTAATGATATGCTGGACCAGCGGGATGATCTTATCAATCAATTAAATAAAATAATTAATACCGATACAGTCCGGCAAACCGACGGCACAGTAAATGTTTATGTCGGATCAGGTCAGGCGCTGGTCGTGGGTGCTCAAACATTATCGCTCCAAGCAATGAAATCTCCCGATGCTCCTGAGAAATTAACAATCGGGCTGATGAATGGCTCAAGCGTCATTCAGCTACCGGAGAAACAGATTTCTGGCGGAACTTTGGGCGGACTTTTGGCTTTTCGTAACGAATCCCTTGATAATGCGCATAATGCGCTGGGGAGAATTGCAATCAATCTGGCACAAACATTCAATGCACAGCATCAGTTAGGGATGGATCTCAATGGCGATATGGGAGAAGCGTTTTTTAATTTACCATCTCCCAAAGTAATTTCTGCATCAACCAATAATATTGCTTCGAATATCACCTCGCAGATAACCGACTATAGCGCTTTAACGACCAGCAATTACCAATTTTCTTATGATGGTACAAATTACACATTGACGAGATTGTCGGATAATACTTCTACGACTCCTTCGAATGTGTTCCCAATAACGCTTGATGGGATAACTGTATCCTTTGCTTCGATGCAAGCAAATGAAAGATTTCAGATACAACCCACCGTCAATGGCGCCAAAGATATTGCGGTCAATATTACCGACACCACTAAAATTGCAGCGGCTGCCCCTAATCGTACCAGTGCCGCTTTGACGAATACTGGTACTGGAACAATTAGCGCTGGATCGGTCAATCCATTACCGCTGGATACTAATCTCCAACAACCGCTCACAATAACATTTACTGCACCGGGTACCTTTGATGTGGCAGGTATTGGTACTGGACTACCGGTGACTGGTCAAGCGTATTCTTCTGGTGCTGACATCAGTTTTAATGGTTTTACTTTCCAAATTAGCGGAAGCCCATCGGCGGGGGATGTTTTTACAATAACACCAAATAACAGTGGCGTTTCAGATAATCGCAATATCCTGCAACTGGGGGCATTGCAATCCACTAATACTATTCAGAATGGTACAGCAACTTACCAATCTGCCTATGGGCAATTAGTCAGCGAGATAGGTAATAAAACGCGTGAATTGGAAGTTACGAGTAAAGCACAGGCCAATTTATTGATACAGACACAAAATTCCATTCAGTCGATATCAGGTGTTAATTTGGATGAAGAAGCCGCAAACCTGCTGCGATTTCAGCAAGTTTACCAAGCTTCGAGCAAAGTCATTGAATTGAGTAAAACTTTGTTCGATTCGATCCTTCGATTTGGTTAAATTTTTAAGTGGAAGGCGGAAAAATGCGTATCAGTACTAATACGATGTATGAAAGCGGTACTAACATGATGCTTCAGCAGCAGGAGAAGCTGATTAAAACACAACAACAGCTTTCCACTGGCAGAAGAATTCTGACACCCTCTGATGATCCTATTTCAGCCGCTCAAGTATTAAATATCGCGCAATCGGCATCACTTAATGAGCAATATTCCGTTAATCGCACCAGCGCTAATTCGTCATTGTCATTAGAAGAAAATGTATTGAGAAAAGTCACGACATTGTTGCAGGACCTTCACAGTACAGCGGTCTATGCCGGGAATTCATCGTTAACCGATAATGAGCGCAAAATTCTAGCGACGGAATTACGCAGTCATCTTGAATCTCTCGTTGGTTTGTCAAACACAACGGATGAAAAGGGGCAGTATCTATTTTCAGGATATCAAGCACATACGAAACCCTTTGTCCAGACCGGGCTCACTGTTACATACGCAGGAGACCAAGGGCAGCGATTGAATCAAGTCGGCTCTGCACGCCAGCTTGCTGTTAGTGATTCCGGGACGGATATTTTTGAGCGTATTAAGAATGGTAATGGTGTTTTTTCAACCGCCGCCGATTCTTTAAATACCGGTACTGGCGTTATTGATGTGGGTTCGGTAATAACTCCAGCAAGCCTGACTGGCGATGATTACGAAATAACTTTCAATGTATCTGCCGGTGTGACGACTTATGATATTGTGAATACCACAACTCCCGCGACTGTTTCATCAGGAAATCCTTATTCAAGTAACGGCGTTATTAGCTTTGATGGCATGCAATTGAGTATCAAGGGTGATCCGGCTAATGGCGATAAATTTACAGTATCGCCAAGTCAGAATCACAGTATTTTTAATACGGTGAGCGATTTGATTACAGCGCTTGAAACACCGGCAAGCGGTCAGCCCGGAGGAACACGGCTGTCAAATAGTCTGAACTCAGTACTGCAGAATGTTAATAATAGTTTGGAGCATGTACTTGCCAAGCAAGCATCAATTGGTGCCCGATTGCAAGAAATTGAAACACTTGAGAGTGTTGGCGATGATCAGAATATTCAGTTTGAGCAATTACTATCGAGTCTGCAGGATGTGGATTTTGCAAAGGCTATATCGGACCTGAAAAGACAGCAACTTTATTTGGAAGCGGCGCAACAATCCTATGTTAAGGTATCGGGATTATCGCTGTTTAACTACATTTAACAATGCAGCATTTTATTTAAATGCATTTCCGTTGATAGTTAATTCCTTGGTATCCGATATCATGGCGGGCTTGGGAGCCGTCAAAGTAAATCTTTTCAATAAGTTTATAAGCGGATTGTTGGGCAAGTTTAATATTTTCCCCTAACGCCGTCACACATAATACGCGGCCGCCGGCCGTAACAATTTCATCACCGCTTTGGCCTCCCAAGGCAGTTCCGGCCTGAAAGATATGAAAATCATCAGTCTGTTCTTGCGCTGTAATTAATTCTCTTAGACCGGTGATGACATCATTCTTTCTTGGGTTCTCGGGATAACCTGCGGCAGCCATGACAATTCCAAGCGCGGTGCGGCGATCCCATTCGATAGCCGCTTTGTCCAATGTGCCATTAACAGCATGCTCAATTAGCGTTACCAGATCGCTTCTTAGACGTAGCAGGATTGGTTGAGTCTCGGGATCACCCAGGCGGCAATTAAACTCTAATACTTTAACTTGATTTTCCGGGGTAATCATTAGTCCCGCATATAGAAAGCCGGTATAGGCAGCGCCCTCCTTACTCATTCCATTGATTACCGGATCGATAATATTGCGCATGATCTGGGCATGTAAGCTCGGTGTTACAAAAGGCGTGGGTGAATAGGCGCCCATGCCACCGGTATTGGGTCCAAGGTTTCCGTCTAAAAGACGTTTATGATCCTGGCTGGTTGCTAAAGGTAGAATATGAGTGCCGTCGGTGATGACGATAAAGCTGACTTCCGTTCCTTCAATATATTCCTCAATAATAATCTCGTTACCGGCAGCGCCAAGATTATTCTCAACGAGGAGTGCATTAACCGCAGCATGGGCTTGTTCGTTGGTAGCGGCTATGATCACGCCTTTTCCCGCCGCCAAGCCGTCAGCCTTTATAACCAACGGCGCGCCATGCTGATCAATGTAAGCATGTGCAAGATCTGATTGATTAAAACGACAGTAGGCAGCCGTTGGAATGTGATGCCGCATCATGAAGTCTTTTGCAAAGGTCTTTGATGTTTCAAGCTGCGCGGCTTGTTGTGTCGGACCAAAAATTTTTAAACCGGCGGCCCGGAATTCATCAACGATACCAGCGGCTAGCGGGATTTCCGGCCCCACTATTGTTAACGCAATTTGTTCTTTTTTCGCGAATTCGATTAACTCGGGAAACGAAGTTATTGGGAGATTTTCGAGTCCTTGCTCCAATCCGGTGCCGGCATTTCCCGGAGCAACAAAAACCTTGTGAACCCGCGGAGATAAGCTAAGCTTCCACGCTAACGCGTGTTCTCTGCCACCATTACCAATAACTAATAATTTCATGAGCTTAATGTTAACTAATGTCTAAAATGCCGAATACCGGTGAGAACCATCGCGACGCCGTGTTCATCGGCAGCGGCGATGACCTCATCGTCGCGGATACTGCCGCCTGGTTGAATGATTGCTGTGGCGCCGGAGTTAATCACAACATCGAGACCATCCCGAAACGGGAAAAACGCATCCGATGCAACGACGGATCCTGAAAGTGAGAGTCCGGCCTGTTGTGCTTTGATTGCTGCGATGCGAGCACTATCAACGCGGCTCATTTGGCCTGCGCCGATGCCCACGGTTTGGCCATCGCGGCAAAAAACAATGGCATTTGATTTGACAAACTTCGCGGCACGCCACGCAAACAATAGATCGTCCAATTGTTGTTGAGAAGGTTTAATTTTGGTAACGATACGCAGATCGGATGCAGCGATGTTGTGGGTATCCGGCGTTTGAACCAGCAAGCCGCCGCCGACCTTCTTTAAATCGTAATTATGATGTCCAGCATGGAGCGGTACTATCAGCAATCGGATGTTGTTCTTTTGCGCCAGGATTTGTTGCGCCTCCGGTGATATCTCGGGCGCGATAATCACTTCGACAAATTGTTTTAAAATGGCTTCAGCGGTGACGGCATCGATCATTCTGTTAAACGCGATAATGCCCCCAAAGGCGGATACCGGGTCTGTGGCGAAAGCAAGCTGATAGGCGCGCAATGCAGTTTCGGCAATTGCTATTCCGCACGGATTGGCGTGTTTTACAATCACACATGCCGTTTTATCAAAAGTCTTCACACATTCCCATGCCGCGTCGGTATCAGCGATATTGTTATAGGATAATTCTTTTCCTTGCAATTGACGGTAATTGGCCAGACTGCCCGGGGTCATTGCTTCGTCGCGGTAAAATGCTGCTTTTTGGTGAGGATTCTCACCATAACGCAGATGCTGAGCGACCCTGAAGTTTAAATTCAGAGAATCAGGAAAGTCTTTGCGGTGGTGGTCACTATCCAAAGCGGTTAGATAGTTACTGATGGCGCTATCGTAAGAGGCTGTGTGAGTGAAGGCTTTCTGTGCCAGCATAAAACGTGTTGCGAGACTGGTCGAACCTTGGTTGGCTTCCAATTCCCGGCATAACAAGGAATAGTCTTGCGGGTCGGTTACGATGGTCACTTTTTGATAATTTTTAGCCGCAGCACGGACCATGGTAGGGCCGCCAATATCGATATTTTCGATAGCTTCTTCCAGGGTGCAATCGGGTTTTGAAATTGCTTGCCGGAAGGGGTAAAGATTTACAATAACCAGATCAATATTCGGGATTGATCTTGCTGTAAGTGTCTCCTGATGCTCCGGAATATCATTCCGCGCTAAAATCCCGGCATGAATCTTAGGGTGCAGTGTTTTAACCCGGCCATCCAGCATTTCCGGAAACTCAGTATATTGACCGACTTCAACCACGGGCAATCCGGCTTCGAGCAACATTTTTGCCGTGCCGCCGGTTGATAGCAGCGTAATCTCATATTTAATTAGTTGTTGCGCGAGCGGGATCAGTCCGGTTTTGTCTGAGACGCTGATAAGTGCATATTTTATAGTCATTTAATTTGATATTGTTTCATTTTTTGACGTAGCGTATTACGATTGATTCCTAGTAATTCAGCGGCCCGTGTTTGGTTTCCCTCAGTATGTTGCATCGCGATTTCAATCAACGGTTTTTCAACACTGTGAATGACCATGTTATAGAGATGTCCAGGTTTTTCACCATCGAGATCTCTGAGATAACTAGCAATGGCCTTACGTATACAAGATGCAATTTCGTTTTCTTTGATTGCATTCATTAACTGGTCACTCCTCCTCTCTGATGTATCTCAATCTGTGCCCGATCTCAGCCAATTTCGAGAAAAATCCATTGGTTTCAGAGATTTGCTGATTACTCGTTTGCAATTGATTCATCGATTGACGGAAATGTGCGGAACCCATCAATCCTTTGGTATACCACGATATATGTTTCCGGGCGATGCGAACCCCCGAATACTCACCGTAGAATTCGTAAAGATCATATAAGTGCTTGATCAACACTTGATGTATTTCGGTTACTTCGGGTGCTGGCAGCTTTTGCCCGGTTGCGAGGTAATGATCAATTTCACGAAATATCCAAGGCTTGCCCTGTGCGGCGCGGCCGATCATGATTGCATCCGCCTTTGTATAAGCCAGTATTTCTTCGGCCTTTTCGGGGGTGGTAATGTCGCCGTTTGCGATAACCGGGATACTAATGGCTGCTTTAACCGCTGCGATAGTGTCGTACTCGGCAGTGCCGGTATAAGCGCAAGCACGGGTACGGCCATGAATTGCCAGTGCTTGCACACCGGAGCTTTCGGCAATGCGCGCAACGGATAATGCATTTTTGTGCTGTTTATCCCAGCCGGTGCGTATTTTAAGTGTTACCGGCACGTCAACAGCGTTCACGACGGAATCAAGAATGCGTCCCACCAATTTTTCATCTTGCAATAGTGCGGATCCCGCCATTACATTGCATATTTTTTTGGCGGGGCAACCCATATTGATATCAATAATTTGCGCACCGTTGTCGACATTATATCGAGCTGCGGT
The DNA here is from genome assembly GCA_019745325.1 of Nitrosomonas sp. Lineage (GTDB taxonomy): Bacteria > Pseudomonadota > Gammaproteobacteria > Burkholderiales > Nitrosomonadaceae > Nitrosomonas. The sequence continues at coordinate 71,769 of JAIETK010000008.1, forward strand.
TGCCAGCATCTGCGGGTCAGCGCCCGCAATCTGAACTGAAATAGGGGATACTTCACCATCGTGATTGGCGCGCCGTTGTGTTTTTGCCGAGCCCCAGAGTAACGAGTTGCTGGAAACCATTTCCGATACGGCCATACCCGCTCCCATTTTCTTGCATAGCTGCCTGAAAGGGCGATCGGTCACACCCGCCATGGGAGCGACAATCAGTTTATTTTTCAATAAATGAGGACCAATCTGCATAACGAAGTTATATCGCAAAAGAATGTAACATTTTGATTAGTATTTAATTATCTCTGAAAACAGTTTGAATTGTTGAAGACTGTATTTCATTGCCGCTTCAATTACAGTTTGTGCCAAAACGGCAGGCGGATGCTGGATATCAAGTTAGCCACGCACTCCAAATATCATTCGACGAGCCACGAAATGTTTAAGCGAAGGGATACAGTCCAGGGTGCTGAGTCCTAGGCCGCATGCCTGCTGTAATAGTTTGTTATTATTTGAGAAAATCTTGATTAGAGAATCCGTGAAGATGCGGCTGGCGCTGCTATCCATTTTTCTGTTCTGACGATATTTACTTAACATAGCGGATGAGCCGATATCCAGCGAATGGCTCGGCGCGTTAATGATTTCTCTGGCTAATTCATAAGCATCGCGCAAGCCTAGGTTAAATCCTTGTCCTGCCACAGGGTGAAGGGTTTGTGCCGCATTACCGATCAAAACGGCCCTTTGCGCAGTTGTTGTGGTCGCGTATTTTAGCGATAGAGGAAACGCCGAGCGTTTTCCTGCATGAACTAATTTTCCGAGTCTGTCACCAAAATGCTGATGTAAATTGGTTAAAAAAGTTTGCTCGTCCTGGGCAATGATTTCTTTGACCGCTGACGGTGAGACCGTCCATACTAAAGCGAAATTATCGGCATTGGGGAGCATGGCAACCGGCCCATCGGATGTGAAACGTTCGTAAGCGATTCCCGCTTGCTTTTGAGCAGCCTGAATATTCGCTACAATGGCCCATTGCTGATAATCATGGACTGTGTAGGTAAAATCAGGAATTTGTTTTGCCAATTGACCGCCATCTGCGAGGACAACAAGTTTTGCGTGAATGGTCCTTTCCTGATCTTGATAGGTAAAAAAAACTTTGCCTTGGCTTTTAGTGGTTTCAAGCCGGGTAACCGCTGCTCCTGCAATATAATCGGAATCGTTTTCTATCAAGTGCTGATGCATCGCGCAAAAGAGATCATGATAATTTACGACGAAGCCAAGCGCAGGAACATCGGCGTCGTCAGATGTTAATACCGTTTCGCCGAAAACACCGCGATTGGATATATGAATTGTTTTAATCGCTGTGATTCGTGACAGGTTGCGCCACACACCGAGTTTTTCCAGTATCAATTGACTTCCGTATGATAATGCCAAAGGCCTGGGATCTTCATCGTTCTCAGGGATACCGCGCGCTTCGAGTAGGATACTTGAGACATTTGTCTGCCGAAGCGCCAACGACAAAGCCATGCCCACCGGACCACCGCCAATAATAACGACATCGTAATGATCAGCGATCATGAGTTTGCGCTTTTGAAAAAATTAACAACGTATAAACGACATACAAACGTCAGAAGGTGCCATTCGAAGAAATCAAGGAAACTGCTTATCAACATCGTGTGAATAATCTCTGCAAACAAGCTTATCGATAAGTTGCAAGGATAACATAGAGCTATTATTGTTGGAATCGAGACCTATCGTATTGCCGGACGATTCATGAGACGGTAATGTCATTAAGATTGTATAATTCTGCGACTCAATCATGAATCCGGATTGCTAACTTTCGTAATATTGTTGCATAAATTCATTGAGGTATTGTTTGCAAGACATTTATTGTTTCAAAAGCTGAAAGGGTATTGCATGTTGAAGTTGTTAAATTACAAATTGTTGCGCTGGTCGGTATTAATGGTTTTGATTGCAGCGGGGAACGCCTGGTCGCAAAATGCGGAAACCGAGTTGATCCAAGCGGTTGATAAATCCAATTTTTCTCGAGTAAAAACAATATTAGAATCCAAGAATTTTGATAAGGAACAACTCAATCAAGCGCTTCATCTCGCGGTTAAAAGAGGAAATGCTGAGATCGTCGGGCATTTCTTACAGCTGGGTGTTGATATCGACAGCCGGGCCGATGAAGGTTACACGCCGCTTCTGCAAGCGGCGCGAGATGGCCGTGAGCAAATCGTGCAGCAGTTATTAACAGCCGGGGCCGACGCCCATGCCGTATCCGATGATGGCAGCACGGCAATGATACTGGCTGCGGAGAAAGACCGGAGAAAAGTGATCGGTTTATTGCTGGAAGCAAAAGTTGATGTCAATGCCAGAAGAAACGACGGGATGACGGCGCTGCTGCTGGCTGCGCAAGAAGGGCACAAACAAACCATACAAACATTGGTTGATGCAAACGCGAATGTCAATTATCAACTGGAAAACGGTGCGACGGCGTTAATGATGGCTGCGCAACATGGCAGTCTTGGCGCAACTTACGCACTCGTGGCAGCGAAAGCGGATCTTAATCTGAAAGCTAACAACGGCGTAACGGCGCTGTCACTTGCCAGCCGCTATGGCCATCGGGAAATTTCGGAACTACTGAAAAAAGCGGGCGCAAGATAATAATGGATTAGTTATTAATAAAATTTTGGAAATTGGCAAGTGGCACAGTATATGTCTGAAATCATAAAGGAAAGAATGCACATGAGATTTTTGTTTGTTATATGGCTGGTAGCAGTAATTACGGTAATTGCGGGTTGCGGTGAATCATCGAAGAATGATAAGCAGGAAGCCGGTGAGCAATCGATGCCGCAGAGTGAAGTTACCAAACTGGGTGAAATTCCGTCTTTTATGAGTGAAGGATTATCCGAGGAAGAAAAATCGGAATTGAAACAGCAAATCATGCCGCACGGTATCGACGATGTCAGTGTGGCTGAAGAAAAGTTTAAGACGCTGACGGAAAATGCAAAAGCCGGCGATCCGGTTGCGCAAACGAATCTAGGCGTCATGTATTACACGGGTGAGGCGGTATCTAAAACTGCAAGTGGTCAGATTATGAATAATGATCCGGAACTGGCGGCGGGATGGTTTTACCGGGCTGCTGAACAGGGTTATGCCGATGCGCAATTCAATTTAGGGTTGATGTACGTCAATGGTGAAGGTGTGCCGCAAGATCTTGAACAAGCGGTCGAACTATTCCGGAAAGCCGCTGCGCAGGGTCATGTCGATGCCCAAAATAATTTGGGAGCGATGTATTTCATCGGGGAAGGTGTAGAACGGAATGTCGATAAAGCCATTGAATGGTTTGAGAAAGCTGCAGCCCAGGGCAATGAAGAAGCCCGGGCTAATTTGGAAGCAATTAAAGCGGCTGGAAAGTAATTTATTTATTTGATAAGAATTAAGGAATTAACTAGGGAAACGCTGATTTAGTGTTGATATATCTCGATTGCCGCGTTCCGTGCGTCTCGTGCTTCATTTCGTTCGCTGAATTAATCAGCGCTTCCCTAGAACCGCTTCGGTTGCCGGCGCAGCAACTTCAGGCGATTGTCACTTCATCGGATAAGTATACATCCTGAATGGCATGGAGCAGTTTGACACCCTCCGTGAATGGTTTCTGAAAGGCTTTCCGCCCGGAAATTAACCCCATGCCGCCAGCGCGTTTGTTGATCACCGCGGTTCTGATTGCCTGATGTAAGTCATCGCTGCCCGACTCGCCGCCGGAATTGATCATGCCGATTCGCCCCATGAAGCAATTAGCAACTTGGTAACGGACTAAATCAATAGGGTGTTCCGTTGTAAGCTCGCTATAGACTTTAGGGCTGGTTTTCCCGAATTTGAGCGCGGTATAGCCGCCGTTGTTCGTTGCCATTTTTTGTTTCACGATATCGGCGCCGATAGTGACCGCCAGATGATTCGCTTGCCCCGTCAGGTCAGCACTGACATGAAAGTCTTTTTCAGCGGTTTTAAATGCAGGGTTACGAGTATAAGCCCATAAAATGGTGACCATTCCTAAGTTGTGTGCGTGCTCGAAAGCTTCTGAGACTTCCAGAATTTGGCGGCGGGATTCATCAGATCCGAAAAAGACCGTAGCACCTACGGCGCAAGCACCCATATCAAAAGCTTGCTCGATACTGGCAAAAAGCGTTTGGTCGAATTTATTCGGGTAAGTGAGCAGCTCGTTATGGTTGATTTTCAAGATCATCGGAATTTTATGGGCGTATTGGCGCGATATGATCCCCAATACACCTAATGTCGATGCAACGCCATTGCAACCGCCTTCGATCGCGAGTTCCACAATATTTTTGGGATCAAAAAACATGGGGTTCGGCGCAAAGGAGGCGCCCGCCGAATGTTCAACACCTTGATCGACCGGAAGCAAGGATAAGTACCCGGTGCCGGTCAGCCGGCCATGATCATAGAGCGCCTGAAGATTACGCAATACCCCGGATTTCCGGTTGCTGAGACTCATTACCCGGTCAATGAAATCGGCGCCGGGTAGTTCCAAATTATTCTTGGGAATGGTGTGGCAAATATGATTCAGCAGTAAGTCACTTTCTTTGCCAAGGGCATCTGTAATGTTTGTCATTTCTGCTCCTTCGTTGCGATAAAGGCTTAATAACCTGAAGTGAGATGATATTACGCTAAGTTGTACCGTAAGAAAATAAAATCTACTCTCACTCAGTAGAATCCAGATGTTTAGTAACACAAAGGCTTAACTTCCCCCAATCAAACCAAGGCCCCGGGTCGGTTTTGCGTCCGGGGGCAATATCCGAGTGTCCGGCAATATCCTGAATCGGATACTGCTCGCACAAACACTGAGTCAAAGCGGTCAAGACTTCATATTGCGCATCGGTAAACGGCGTGGTGTCGCTGCCTTCGAGTTCGATGCCGATCGAGAAATCGTTGCAGCGTTCGCGGCCTTGCCAGCTCGAAACACCAGCGTGCCAGGCGCGTTGGTTGCACGGTACGAATTGAATCAGGGTGCCGTCGCGGCGGATGAAAAAATGCGTGGATACTTTCAAACCCTGTAGCGATTGATAATAAGGATGCGTGGCCGGGTCGATACGGTTGGTGAACAGTTCGATTACACCGTCGCCGCCGAATTCATCCGGCGGCAGGCTGATGTTGTGGATTACCAATAAGTTGATGTCCACGCCCGGCGGACGTTCGTCGCAGTTGGGCGAAGCGATAAATTCGGCAGTATCGAGCAAACCGGTGACGTCCAGGCGCATGTTAAAATCAGTAAAATAAACGGTCGCACATGGTAACTGACTGCAACTGCACTTGAAAACCGGAAAAACATGAAATCAGGCAAATTCATCACGCTCGAAGGCATCGACGGCGCGGGCAAATCGACGCAACTGGCGTGGATCGTCGAACTGTTGCAGCAAGCCGGATTGCAGCCGGTGGTGACGCGCGAACCGGGCGGTACGCCGTTGGGCGAGCGGGTGCGAGCGTTGCTGCTGGATAAATCGATGGTCATGCATGCGGAAACCGAAGCGTTGCTGATGTTCGCCGCGCGGCGCGAGCATTTGGATAAAGTGATTCTGCCCGCACTGCAACAAGGCCAATGGGTGATCTCCGACCGCTTCACCGACGCCAGTTTTGCGTATCAAGGCGGCGGGCGGGGATTGGATCAAGCCAAGCTCGGCATTCTGGAGCACTGGGTGCAGGGCGAATTGCAGCCGGATTTGACGTTGTATTTCGATGTGCCGGTCGAAATCGGGCAGCAGCGTGTCCGTCAAATCAAGGATGCCGACCGTTTCGAGCAGGAACAAGCGGGTTTCTTTCAACGCGTGCGCAACGCTTATCTCGATCGCGCGCGGCAATTTCCCAATCGCATTGAGATCATCGACAGCAGCCGCGATCTGGCGGAAGTCAAAGCGGCGGTCGAGCAAACCGTTCAGCGGTTGTTACACGATGCGTGAACTTTATCCCTGGCAGCAGGCATTTTGGCAGCAATTACTGCACAGCCGCCGTTTCTGGGGGCATGCGCTGCTATTTAAGGGCAAAAAAGGCACCGGCAAATACGATTTTGCCCGTCAACTGGCCAAATCGTTATTGTGCAGCACACCGGCAACCGGTCAGCAGGCATGCGGCCAGTGCCCAAGTTGCGGTTGGTTCGAGCAGGAAAGTCATCCGAATTTTTATCAGGTGGTGCCGGAAGCATTCGCCGCCGCCGCGAATGAACCTGCGGAGAAAGAAGAAAGCGATGAAAAATCCGGAGCAACCGCTAAGAAAAGCGCCAGTCAGCAAATCGGTATCGAACAAATCCGTAAACTCAACGATTTCGTCTATCTGACCGGGCATCAAAGCGGTTTCAAGATCGTCCTGATTTATCCGGCGGAAGCGATGAATACCGCTGCTGCCAATGCATTGCTGAAAAAACTCGAGGAACCGCCGCCGGGCGTGTTGTTCCTACTGGTGACGCACCAGCCGCAGCATTTGCTGCCGACTATCCGCAGCCGCTGCCAGCAGTTGGCAATGCCGCAGCCGGATGTGGCGGCATCGGTCGCCTGGTTGCGGCAGCAGGGTATTAACGATCCCGAGGAGTGCCTCGCTGCCGCCGGTTACGCGCCGTTATCCGCGCTGCAGCTTGCGAAAGGCGGCGATGCGCAATCGCTCGAGCAGTTCATCCGCCAGGTTGCCGATCCCAAGCGGCTCGATCCGCTACAATTGGCCGAAGCGTTACAGCAAAGCAGCTTGCCGGTGGTCGTCAATTGGCTGCAAAAATGGTGTTATGACTTGATCAGTTACCGCACCACCGGCAAGGTGCGCTATTTTTTGAAGCAACTGCCGGCGATCCAAGCGCTCAGCAATCAACTGGACCCGCTCGTGTGTGCGGCATTTGCCCGGGAATTGAACAGTAAGCAGAAGCTGGCGCATCATCCATTGAATCCGCGCCTGTTTCTGGAAGATTTGTTTATCGCCTACGCTGCGATGATGCAGCAGCCGTAATCACTTGCGCTCGAAGGTATCGTCGGCTTTCAGAACCTTCAACGCCGCGCTGGCGCAGACTTCGTCAAACTCGATGCCGGGCGCGCCGCCGACGCCGATACCACCGACCACTTCACCGCCGATCTTGACCGGAAAACCGCCGCCCAGCAGCAAGATGTTTTCATTCAAGCGCGTCAGGCTTTGCAATTCCGGCTTTTGTGTGACCAATACCGCGTATTTATGCGTCGAATCGCGCAAGCTGTTGGCGGTATAGGCTTTGCGGCGGCTGCTGTCCAACGTGTGCGGTCCGGCACCGTCGGCTTTCAATTGCACCTTGAGCAAACCTGCTTGGTCGACAATCGCCACGCTGACTTTGAAACCGTCGTCGTGGCATTTTTTGATTGCCGCCATCGCCGCCTGGGTTGATAATTCCAGCGGCAGCACTTTTTGTGTGGGGAAATCCTGCGCGGAAACGTGACCGGACAATGCCCATAACGATAGCGCCGCAACCGCGCCGGTAACAGATTTGCGTGTGTTGTTCATAGTGAGCTCCTTTGGGTTCATTGGATCGAATAAGCATAAAGGAAATGTTGATTAATTAGCCGAGCAAGATGAGATGCAAGGCGGATGGAGCGCAAGAAATGAGACATATCGTAAGGATAGGCAAGTTTCTGAGCACCACCCAACGCAGCAAATCGCTTGCATAGGCAATTAATCAGTATTTCCTTGACACTGTGAGATTATCACGACTTACAACAAAAGGTGACAACATGATTACTCAGACAATCGATTATCACGACGGCAGTACCGTATTGGAAGGCTACCTGGCATACCACGATACCGGAGCGCCCAAACCGGCGGTGCTGGTGTCGCACGACTGGAGCGGGCGGCGCGAGCTGGCGTGCAAAGGCGCGGAGCGCGTCGCGGACATGGGGTATGTGGGTTTTGCCTTGGATATGTACGGCAAAGGCATATTCGGCGCCGACGGTGATGCGGATAGAAATGGCGCATTGATGGCGCCGTTCGCGCAAGACCGCGCGCTGCTGCGCCGCCGCATCAACGCTGCTTTGCATGCCGTGCGGCAATTGCCGCAAGTCGACGCGACCAAAATAGCGGCGATGGGTTATTGCTTCGGCGGCCTATGCGTGCTGGAACTGGCGCGTTCCGGAGCGGATGTCAAAGGCGTGGTCAGCATCCACGGCATTTTCGCGCCGGGCGATGTGCCCAATGAAGTTATCACGGCCAAGGTGTTGTGCCTGCACGGCCACGATGACCCGATGGTGCCGCCCGAGCAAGTGCTCGCGTTCGAAACCGAAATGACTCGCGCCAACGTGGATTGGCAAATTCACGTTTACGGCGGCACCATGCACGCCTTCACCAACCCGAAAGCCAATAATCCGGCTTTCGGCACGGTTTATAATGAAATCGCGGCAAACCGTGCGTACCGCTCGATTGAGAATTTTTTGGGTGAGGTATTCGTTAAGCTGTAAGAACTCTCAGAGTTATTTACATAGAACTGAGAAAATCAGAACTGCTGGGTAGATTAGCAGAATCTTTAGAAACCTGGTGCGGATGCGAAGCGAGTAGCGATTCGGTATAAAACTGCCCGAGGAATCGGGCAGTTTTCAGGTTGAGTTATTTTATGCAGCTTGTTTTCTATTACGTGCGAAGAATCCTAGCAGTCCAATTCCAGCCAGCATCATTGCGTAAGTTTCCGGTTCAGGGACCGCGCTGACAAATGTAATGTCGACATTGATTCCATCCAGTGAACCGAATGACTGTCCAGCGCTTTTGGTAAACGCGAAAACCAGGGTATCTCCGGCAATTACGGATAAATCATCACCGCTCAAGTGCCAAGCATTTGACCTGCCGCCATAAAAGGCATTCGAAATAGCGGCCGATCCGAGGGCGGATCCATCCAAAGAAACTAAAACATCATTTGAGCGATTAACGACGGAATGCGCGTACCAAACATCGCTGCTGAAGTCAATGGTTCCTGCTCCCGGTGCAGTCCATACGATGAATAATGGATCACCGGCATTAGGGCTGTGGACAATCACGTCGCCAGCCAGGAAATCCGAATCGGTTTCTCCGGCGCTACTGCCATTAACTGCGGTTTTAATTACATCAGGCGTGTTTGTGTTTAAATCCGGGCCCGTGCTCCAATAACCGGGGAGCACCGCCGGATAGAGTGGATTGCCGTTATTCAAAGGAACTTGCGGTGTTAATAAAGCCGAGCCATATAAAAACGACCATGCGCCATTGGGATTATTGCTGTAACTGAAATCATTCGACAGATTGTAGTTTGCAGCAGCGGATGCAAGCATAGGGGCTGCAAGCAATGCACCTGCAATATATTTATAGATTTTTTTCATTACTGTCTCCAACTGTTAGTCTGAACCCAAGAGAAAATATTAATTTGGAATGCGATTGTTCCGTTTGGGATTTTATTCCAAGCGGAACTTTATTCCTATTACTGGTCTGTCCTTATTGACTAGTACATTTGTCCTATTTTTTGCCATGCTTACCGATCTGAAGTTGTTTTGTAGCATTTGGTGTAAGTCCTTCCAATGCTTTTCTCCTACAGTTGCGAAAAAACTGCCATTCCCGGCGTTTACCCGGCGAATAGAACGAATCGGCTCAGGTATAATGCCAAAATCTTTCTTTTAAAATTATGATCCGATCTATGACTAGAGAATCCCGCACTGCCTTATTGGAAAGCCTATTTCCCCAGCGCATCCTGATTCTGGATGGCGCGATGGGTACGATGATTCAGACATTCAAATTATCCGAAGCGGATTTTCGCGGACAGCGCTTCGCCGATTTTCCGCACGATTTGAAAGGCAATAACGATTTACTGACGTTGACGCAGCCGGACATTATCCGCTCGATTCATAACGGCTATCTGGAAGCGGGCGCGGATATTCTCGAAACCAATACGTTCAATTCCAATGCCGCGTCGATGGCGGATTACTACATGCAGGATCTGGTGTATGAATTGAACGCTGCTTCGGCCAAGCTGGCGCGTGAGGCGGCGCAGGCTTATGAGGCGAAAACGCCGGATAAACCGCGCTTTGTCGCCGGCGTGATCGGCCCGACCACCAAAACCGCGTCGATTTCACCGGATGTCAACGATCCGGGGTTTCGTAATATCACGTTCGATCAATTGGTGACTGACTATACCGAATCGATCCGCGGATTGGTCGACGGCGGCGTCGATATTCTGCTGGTGGAAACCATTTTCGATTCGCTGAATTCCAAGGCGGCGCTGTTCGCGATCGATCAATTTTTCGAGGATCACGGCATCCGCTTGCCGATCATGATTTCGGTGACGATTACCGATGCCTCCGGACGTACTTTGTCGGGGCAAACGCCGGAAGCATTCTGGAATTCGATCAGTCATACCCGGCCGTTGTCGGTTGGCATCAATTGCGCGTTGGGCGCCGAATTGATGCGGCCGTATATCGAAGAGCTGTCGGGAGTTGCGGATGTGTATATCAGCGTGCATCCGAATGCCGGGTTGCCGAATCCGCTGTCCGAAACCGGTTACGATGAAACGCCGGAATATACCGCCAACCAGATTAAAGGGTTTGCCGAATCGGGGTTTGTCAACATCGTCGGCGGCTGCTGCGGCACCACGCCGGCGCATATCAAAGCCATCGCCGGCGCGGTGAGTGCTATCGCGCCGCGCAAGATTCCCGAAATACCGAAAAAATTACGCTTGTCCGGACTGGAACCGCTGAACATCGGCGACGATTCGTTGTTCGTCAATGTCGGCGAGCGTACCAACGTGACCGGTTCGCGCGCGTTCGCCCGTTTGATTCTGAACGATAATTACGCGGAAGCGCTGAGTGTGGCGCGCAGCCAGGTGGAAAACGGCGCGCAGATTATCGACATCAACATGGACGAAGCGATGCTGGATTCGCAAAAAGCCATGGTGACTTTCCTGAATCTGATCGCCGCCGAACCGGACATTTGCCGCGTGCCGATCATGCTCGATTCCAGCAAATGGTCAGTGATCGAAGCCGGATTAAAATGTATTCAGGGCAAGCCGGTCATCAATTCGATCAGCATGAAGGAAGGCGAGGAAGAATTCATTCATCACGCCAAACTGGCGCGCCGATACGGCGCCGCGGTGATCGTCATGGCATTCGACGAACAAGGCCAGGCCGATACGTTACAACGCAAGGTCGAGATTTGCACGCGCAGCTACCGGATCCTGGTCGATAAAGTCGGTTTCCCGCCGGAAGACATTATTTTCGATCCGAACATCTTTGCGATCGCCACCGGTATCGAGGAACATAACAACTACGGTGTCGATTTCATCGAAGCGACCCGTGCCATCAAGCAAACCTTGCCGTACGCCAAAGTGAGCGGCGGGGTATCCAACGTGTCGTTTTCTTTCCGGGGTAACGAACCGATCCGCGAAGCGATTCATACGGCGTTTTTGTACCACGCGATCAAGGCAGGGATGACGATGGGGATCGTGAACGCCGGGCAGTTGGGCGTTTATTCCGATATTCCGCCGGAATTACTGGAAAGGGTCGAGGACGTGCTGCTGAACCGCCGGCCGGATGCCACCGAACGGCTGGTTGAATTTGCCGAGCAGTTCAAAGGACAGAAGAAAGAGCAGGTCGAAGATTTGGCGTGGCGCGAAGAACCGCTGCAGCAGCGGTTGACGCATGCGCTGGTCAGGGGCATTTCGACCTATATCGAAGTGGATACCGAGGAAGCGCGTGTTGAGATCGAACGCAAAGGCGGGCGGCCGATCCAGGTTATCGAAGGGCCGCTGATGGACGGTATGAGCGTGGTCGGCGATTTGTTCGGCGCGGGTAAAATGTTTTTGCCGCAAGTGGTTAAATCCGCCCGCGTGATGAAGCAAGCAGTGGCGCATCTGCTGCCGTACATCGAGGCGGAGAAGAAATTGCTCGGCGATGACAAACCGAAAGGCAAGATTGTCGTCGCCACCGTCAAGGGCGACGTGCACGATATCGGCAAGAACATCGTCGCCGTGGTGCTGCAATGCAACAATTACGAAGTAATCAACATGGGTGTGATGGTGCCGAGCGCGCAAATTCTGGAAACGGCGCGGCGCGAGAACGCCGATATCATCGGCTTATCCGGCTTGATCACGCCGTCGCTGGAAGAAATGGCGCATGTCGCCAAGGAAATGCAGCGCGAGGGTTTCACCATTCCATTGCTGATCGGCGGCGCGACTACGTCACGCGTGCATACCGCTGTCAAAATCGCGCCGCATTACGAAGGGCCGACGGTATGGGTGCCGGATGCGAGCCGCGCGGTCGGCGTCTGCAGCAATTTGCTGTCCGAAGACCTGCGTGCAAATTATGTGCGTGAAATCAAGGAAGAATACGAGAAAGTCCGCACGCAGCATAAAAACAAGAAGGGACCGTCGAAGTTGTTGACGCTGGCGGAGGCGCGCGCCAATGCGTTCAAGACCGATTGGGCGAATTATCAACCGCATCAGCCGGAACTGATCGGCGTGCGCACGTTGAACAATTATCCGCTGGAAAAAATCGTGCCGTTCATCGACTGGACACCGTTCTTCCAGGCTTGGGAGCTGGCCGGACGTTATCCCGATATTCTGACCGATGAAGTAGTCGGCGAAACCGCCAGCCAATTGTTCCGAGACGCGCAGGCCATGCTGAAGAAAATCGTCGAGCAAAAGTGGCTCGGTGCCAATGCGGTGATCGGTTTGTTTCCGGCGAATGCGGTCGGCGACGATATCGAAATCTATACCGACGCTTCGCGCAGCAAAATCGCCATGACTTATCACTGCCTGCGGCAGCAGGATCAGAAACCTTCCGGCAAGCCCAACCGTTGTCTGGCGGATTACATTGCGCCGAAAGCAACCGGCATCCCGGATACAATCGGTTTGTTCGCGGTCGGCGCCGGATTCGGTATCGATGATCGCATCAAGGCATTCGAAGCGATCAACGACGACTACAGCGCAATTGTGTTGAAAGCGTTGGCCGACCGGCTGGCGGAAGCGTTCGCGGAACATATGCACATGCGCGTGCGCCGTGAATTCTGGGGGTACGTCAAGGATGAAAAACTGACCAATGAACAATTGATCAACGAGGAATATCTCGGTATCCGTCCGGCGCCGGGTTATCCCGCCTGTCCGGATCACACCGAAAAGGGACCGTTGTTCGCCACCCTGAACGCCACTGAGAATACCGGCATCATCATTACCGAATCATTTGCGATGGTACCAACCGCCGCGGTCTCCGGTTTTTACTTCTCGCACCCGGAATCGTCGTTTTTTGCGGTCGGCAAGATCGGCAAGGATCAGGTCGAAGACTATGCGCAACGCAAAGGCTGGACAGTCGAAGAAGCCGAGCGCTGGCTGGCGCCGGTGCTGGCGTATGAACGGTGACTGCGCGTAATTATTGGGCGCGGCCGGGAAATTATTTGGCAGGTTGTGTGCGTTGATGGTTGCGCCCGGAAAGACAACCGCCGGGCAAAATTGCCTTCCTTTGCTTTGTTATGGCAACGCAGATGAATTGTCTGCGCAAGCGATTTGCTGCGTTGGACGGTGCTCAGAAACTTGCCTATCTATGAATATGTCTTAGTTCTTGTGCTCCGTCCGCTTCCCATCTCATCCAGCTCGGCGAATTAATCAGCATTTCCTCATCGTTTTCTTCTCAATATTTTCATAAATCGGCAAAATACTTATTCAATTTCTTAACTGAAAAGATTAATATCGAGGCTGGTGAAATTGTCAAGAGTTAAATATTCACCGTAGAAACGCAAGGTAATTTATTGATAATAATAAGTTTGTGCTAATGGAGGCATGCCTTGTCAAAATAAAAATTTTATTAAAGGGATTAATTATGATGAAAAAAAATATACGCAATCTGGCAATCGCCGGATTGTTTTCACTAACACCACTTGCCGTTCATGCGGCACCGGTTGATTTATCCAGCTGGACGGAACTGACACTGAATTACCCAGGCGGTCAAGGTCCTGGCAACTGGGTGCTGGAACCCGGTAATACCGCTGTCGAACAGGTAATCAATGCCGATCCGTCGTTCTTTTTGAACAACCAAAACCTGAGCAGCTATACCGTCGACGGTACCTGGAAAGTCAAAACATCCGGCGACGACGATTACATGGGTTTTGTCTTCGGTTATCAAAATTCCAGTAACTTTTATCTGTTCGACTGGAAACAAGCGTCGCAAGGCTATGTAGGCCGTACCGCAACGGAAGGGATGACCCTCAAGAAATTTGAAGGTGCGACCGGCGATGGTTTGGTGGATTTATCATTGGAAGAATTTTGGGAAAATCAGGTTGATTTCGGCGACATGAGCGTGCTCGCTACCAATCATTCCAGCACCAAAGGCTGGGCTGATAATATCGAATACACCTTCCATCTGGAATACAACCTGACGCCCGGCGACATTCATATTGTGATCAGTCAAGGCGCTACCGAGCTATGGAACGTGACCGTTAACGACACCACGTTTGCCTCGGGACAATTCGGCTTTTATAACAATTCGCAATCCAATGTGCGTTACGCTGGATTTGAAGTCACACCGGTTCCGGAACCTGAAACATACGCGATGTTGCTGGCCGGTTTAGGACTTGTGGGATTTATGGCGCGCCGCAGAAAAGCGGTTGTCGCTTAATATTTCCGGTTCTTTTTCTAAGAAACAGGAGCTTAGGCTCCTGTTTTTGTATCCGCATAATCGAATCGGGTTTAAGTTTGATCGTCTTTGCCAATTTACAGTAATGACCGATAGATTTTCAGATAAGCCATTGCACTCGCTTGCCAGCTGAAATCCTTCGCCATGCCGTTTTTCTGTAACCGCTGCCAGGTTTTTTTGTCGTGATAGGTGGCGGCAGCGCGTTGAATGGCGTGAAGCAAGCTATCCGCGGACATGGTGTCGAACAAGAAGCCGCTGGCGCTGCCGCTGGCGAGTGTTTCCGGGGTGCAATCGACCACGGTATCGGCCAGGCCGCCGGTGGCATGCACGACCGGTGGAGTGCCGTAACGCTGGCTGTACATTTGATTCAGCCCGCATGGCTCAAAACGCGACGGCATCAAAAAGCAATCGGCGCCTGCTTCGATCAGATGCGATAAAGATTCCTCATAGCCGATGCGCACGGCGATGCGATCCGGATGACTGTGCGCGAGCATCACCAGCAGATGCTCCAGTTGCGCTTGGTCGCTGCCGAGCACGACCAGTTGCGCAGGTATTTTTATCAGTTGCGGCGCTATTTGAATCAGCAAATCGCTGCCTTTCTGGAAACTCAAACGGCTTACCATGCCGAACAGCGGAATATCCGCATCGGCCGTTAATCCCATGCGCTGCTGCAAAGCGCTTTTGTTAGCGGCTTTGTCGGACAGTTTTTTGCTGCTGTAGTTTTGCGCCAGGTGCGGATCGGTGGCGGGATCCCATTCCCGGGTATCGATACCGTTGATGATACCGCTCAGTTGATTGCTGCGCGTGGCGAGCAGGCCTTGCAGACCAAACCCCAGCGGTTCCGTCTGTATCTCTTGGGCGTAATTGGGGCTGACGGTGGTGAGGCGGTCCGCGTAATAAAGCCCGGCTTTGAGAAACGACAGATTGCCGTAATATTCGGCACCGTGAATGTCGAAACTCTCGGGCGGCAATCCCAATTGCACCACGGTTCCGGGTGGAAAACAGCCTTGAAACGCGAGGTTATGAATGGTGATGACAGTGGCCGCTTTTTTACCGTTGTGAAAATGCAGGTAAGCGGGGGTGAGTCCGCTTTGCCAATCGTTGCAATGCGCGATGTGCGGGCGCCAGGCAATCGGGCTGCTATCGCTGCTCAAGATCGCGCCGATTTTCGACAGCAAGCCGAAGCGCAACGCATTATCCGGCCAATCGCGGCCGTATTCGTCCATGTAAGGCCCGCCGTCGCGGCAGTAGAGGCCGGGGCAATCAATCACAAATACCGGAATATGTTCCGCTTTGTTCAGCGACAATCGCGCGGATAGCAATGTAGCCGGAGGAAAGTGCGGTAAAGTTGAAAATTCAGCGATCTTGGATTTGTATTTGACGCCGGCGAGCACTTGCGGATAACCCGGCAACAGCAGCCTGACATCGGTTTGCAGCAGCCGCAATGCGGCCGGCAGTGCGGCGCTGACGTCGCCCAGCCCGCCGGTTTTGCACAGCGGAAACACTTCCGGGGTGATGAACAGCACGCGAAGAGATTGTGGCGACGGCATGAAAACTGTTACCGGTGCGCTTTGAAATACTGGATCAAGCCGTTGGTGGATGCATCATGGGACGTAATCGTCTCTGCCTGGTCGAGTTCGGACAGGATTTTTCCGGCGAGTTGCTTACCCAGTTCCACCCCCCATTGATCGAATGGATTGATATTCCAAATCACGCTTTGCACGAACACTTTATGTTCGTACAACGCGATCAGCGCGCCGAGTGTCTCAGGATCGAGTTTCTTGAAAAGAATCGATGTAGTCGGGTGGTTACCGGGGAAAATCTTGTGCGGCAGCAATTGTTCGAGGGCTGGGCCGCTCAATCCTTGTTTTTGCAATTCGGCGCGGACCTCCTCCTCGGTTTTACCGGTCATGAGCGCTTCGGTTTGCGCGAAAAAATTAGCCAGCAGCATGCGGTGGTGATCGCCCACCGGGTATTGGCTCT
Source organism: Nitrosomonas sp. (assembly GCA_019745325.1). Classification (GTDB taxonomy): domain Bacteria; phylum Pseudomonadota; class Gammaproteobacteria; order Burkholderiales; family Nitrosomonadaceae; genus Nitrosomonas. The sequence goes on from JAIETK010000008.1 coordinate 88,379, forward strand.
GGCACGGCGCCAGAAAATCGGCGGAGACGGTTTGCGTGCCTTGATGCAGTAATTGATAAAAGGCGTGCTGGCCGTTGGTTCCCGGCTCGCCCCAGACCACTGCGCCGGTCGCATAGTCGGCGGTCTCACCGTCACGGGTGATACGTTTGCCGTTGCTTTCCATTTCCAGTTGCTGCAAATACGCGGGGAAACGGTGCAACGATTGATCGTACGGCAATACCGCATGGCTGGCGGTGCCATAAAAATTAATTTGCCAGATACCCAGCAGCCCCAGCATCACCGGCAGGTTTTGTCGCAGCGGCGCGGTGGCGAAGTGCCGGTCCATGCCGCGCGCGCCGGCGAGCAGCGCATAGAAATGATCCATGCCGGTAGTCAACGCGATCGGCAGGCCGATTGCCGACCATAGTGAATAGCGGCCGCCGACCCAATCCCAAAATTCGAACATGTTATCCGGATCGATACCGAATTGCGTTACCGCAGCACGGTTGGTCGAGACCGCGACGAAATGCTGCGCGATGGCTGCTTCGCTGCCGCCGTTTGCCAGAAACCATTGGCGTGCGGAGTGCGCGTTGGTCAATGTTTCCTGCGTGGTGAAGGTTTTCGACGCGATGATGATCAACGTCGTTTCCGGGTTGAGATGCCGCAACGTATCGGTTAATTGCGCGCCGTCGATATTGGAAATGAAGTGCGGCTTGATGCCGTTCACCCAATAAGGCTTCAGTGCCTCGGTGACCATCACCGGGCCGAGATCGGAGCCGCCGATGCCGATATTGACGACATCGGTAAAGATCTTGCCGCTATAACCCCGGCGTGCGCCGCTCTGGATGGCGATGGAAAAGCGTTCGATTTGCTTGAGCACGCGCTTGACATCCGGCAGCACATCCACGCCTTCGGCATAAACCGGCTGGTCGCTGCGCAACGCGATATGCAAGGCAGCGCGTTGTTCGGTGGCATTGATTTTGTCGCCGGAAAACATGCGGGCGATCCAGCTTTGCAATTGTTGCTGCTGCGCCAAGGCAAGCAGCAAAGCAACGGTTTCCGCCGTAACCGGCTGCTTCGAAAAATCCATCAGAATGTCTTTGAAGCACAAGGAGAATTTCTCGAAACGGGATGGATCGTCATGGAACAATTGGCGCAAATGCCGCGTCGTCATGACGGAATGGTGTGTTTTGAGTGCAAGCCAAGCGGGTGAATGCGTGAGTGCGGACATAAAGTAGTATTGGCGTATTGGTGAGTCGTAGCGTGTTAAAAATAGGACCGAGGAATTTTAATGGTTCGCGCGCGGCTTGATCTCCAAAGTAACGATCAATTCCGGCGCTGCGACCGGCCATTCAAGCAGTAACGTGACCGCTTGCATGATTTTTTCAAAACCGCTTTCCGATTGCGATACCGAGAAATGCGGGCGCGCGCGCAAAGTGACCGGATGCGACGCCGTCAGCGTGACGCTGCCGCCCAGGGTATCGTCGTCGAGCGTCAATTCGGTCACTGCGGAGAGTTCCAGTAATTGGCCAAAGCCGCCGGGAATTTTGCCTTGAAAGATATAGCGGCCGCCCATGCCGTCGCAGCTCGGCATCGCCAGGTTGATTTCGGTGCTGAATGCGTGCGCAAACTTGGCGGTGAACCGGTAAGTTACCTGCAACCGGTTATCGTCGAGCAGGATCAACTTATGAACCGGATACGCGGTATTTTCCGATTGAAAGTGAATATTTTCCAGTGCCGACGCCATTGAACGATAGGCGATAAACATACCGTCCAGGCGATCGATAAACAAGCTGCGCGGATGGTCATCGGCATTGACATCCGCGGCGGTGATCTCATGCTTGTAACTGATCCGGTCATGCGCTGAAGCAATACCATTGCCGTTGAGGCTGGATGTTTTGCGATTGGCCGCTTGAATTTTCCGGTAATAGTGTTCATCCTGGCTGCGAAGCGTATCGCCAAAATTATGATATAGCGGATAAGCATCAAATTCGCAAATACTGGCAAAACGATCGAGCTTCAGCACCGCTTGCAATACGCCGTTGCGCAAATAGGTCTCATCAATGCCGTCAAAATCGGTATCCTCGGTGAAACATGAAGGACGTGGCGCAACCGCATCAAGCAGTGCTTCGAGTTCTACTATGGCATTGTAGACCGCGCGGCGCAAATGCGGCAGGTACAGACCGCCGAATAAACCGTGCCAGTAAGCGTCGTTAGCCTGTGCTTCGTAGAGTTTCTGCTGCATTTCACCGGTGCGGCGTTTTTCCGGCAGTGCCGCCAATCGGGCGGAAAGCGCCAGCATGCGTTTATGCATCCAGTTCGACTCCGGGTAGCGGGAAAAGAAATTTTTCCAGATACCGCCGCGTATAAAAGCTTTCTTGGAATCATACCAGTGGCTCGTTTTGGCATGCTGAACCAATTCGGCATAAGTACCGGCAGCATCAGCGGGCAGTGTCCATTCGTTCATTTCGATATACGATACCGTCGGCAAATAGATCACACCGCGCGTTTTTTGCGCGGCGTGATATTCGCTGTAATGCTGCGGTGAAATTTTAGGTGACGCCAGCACGCCTTGAATGAAACGTTCAAGCCAGCCTTTTTCGTAGACCCATTGATAAGTTTCCGGCCAAATTCCGAATTTCTCAATATCGTCGAAATAGACCGCGGCAACGGCGGTGTCCGATGCCGGCGGATTCGCCAGCGATTCCAGATAGGCGATGGTGTCTTCAACCGGAGCGAACGGAATTTTATAGCGCAAGGTTTCTGAAATTGGAAACAGATCAAGCTTGCGGCCTTCTTCCTCGGTGGTGAAATAACCATGCAATTCATCAGCGGTTTTTCCCGCGCACAGAAAGTGGTAGTCGTCGACAATGACATATCGAATGCCGCAATCCGCCAGCGCCGGAACAACCGTCGATTCCCATACACGTTCGGTTAGCCAGGCGCCTTGCGGGCGTTGCCCCATTTTTTCCGCAAGTTTCGCGGAAAATGTTTCAACCTGCCCGATGCGGTCGCGGTTCGGTATCACTGCCAGCACCGGCTCGGTATCGCCTGCGCCGAAGAGCTCGACTTGCCGCCGCGACACCATTTCATGCAGCAATGCCATGTCGTCCGGAAAATTTTGCAGCAGATAATCCAGCAGCCACCCGGAGAAATGCACGGAAAAGCGGAATTCCGGGTAACGGTAAAGTACTTGCAGGAATGGTCTATAGCAACGCAGATGCGCGTCCTTCAGGACTTCGGGAAAATTGCCGACCGGCTGATGCGCATGCACGCCAAAGAGCAGTGAAACGGGTTGTGACATTCAGTAACTCCGGTAATCGTTAAGAAAGTTCTGAGAAACTGCTGCGCTCGTTACCCTTTTCAGGGCTTTCCCAAGGGTTTCTGCAACCAAAAACTCGGACACTTGCTGCAAACCGCAGCTCAAGCCGTATCGGTCAGGAAGAACGCCGCATTGCTCCGCTGGTGTCGGTTTGCCCATTGCCTTTACTGATCGGCGCAAGTATCGCCGGGGGTATTGGCAATTTTAGCAAGTGATAGAGATTCATCAAATTTTTCCTGAATAATTGATCGAAGCTGGCGACCGAATGTGCCGGGTTGTAATCGCCGAACCACCAGAACCAATCGGAGCTTTCGCACGATGCCAATTGCCGGCTGGCTTGCATTTTTTTGTCTTCGGTCAGCCGGTCGCTTTGCATGACCAGATCATAACTATGCTTAGCCGCGCAGAGCATATCCCAAGCATTATTTTTTTCCTGGTCGCCGACCCAGGTGGAAAATGTTCCATATACCCAGCTACCGGCTGACAATGCCGGTAAAGTTTGGATGTTGGCGGTGTTGCCGGGATCGGCAAGATAATCGCGGTAAGTAGTGGTGCGGATATAGGAATGATTGTCGAGCATGCCGTAGAGGTCTTCAAGAAAGTAGAAGCCGTTGTACGGGTAGGATTCCCAAGCATTCTCACCATCCAGTATGACACTGACCACCGGATTTTCATCAGCCGGCGTGTGATGGTAAATCCGTTCCAGAGATTGAATGAAGTTTTCCGCGGCATCGCGCCCGAACCATTTGGCATACTCAAAGCCGATCAAATCGGACAACTGGTCATCGCGGAAAAAGCAAGTCACGGATTCGGTCTCTCCGGCAATCCGGTAGGGCCGGTATAAATAGTGGTTGCGGTCAGGCAAGGGTATTTCCGGATGGGAAGCGCGCAGACTATTCGCCAATACGCCTTCGCCGCTGGCGCTCCATTGGCACTGATGTTCAGCCAGAATTTTCAATAATGCCGTCGAAATCGCACCTTCCGCCGGCCAGATACCGGTCGGTTTTTCATTGAAGCGCCGGGCGTGGCTGGTGATTGCCGACGACATGTGAAATGCCACGCGGCTGCGGCCGCCGGGATAGTATTGATGTTCCGGTAGCCCGGTATCCGGCTGGCTGTCGCGCGCCGAAGAAAAGTCGATCAGTAGCGGTGCCAGCGGGTGGTAATGCGGTGTGGTGGATAATTCGATTTGCCCGGTTTCCATGAGCTTGCGGTAACGCGGGATCAAACCGCTGATTAAATCGCCGATCAGCTTGAATAATTGCAACCGGTCTTCATAGCTGAATTCCTGGCTTTGCGCCATCAAGCGCATCATGAATTCATTATTGCGCCGCACGCTCTCGCCCATCCACGCAAGGTGATACCAGACCAGCAGATCCCCTAGATATTGTCCGGAAAAGTAGGTCAATTCACGATCACCGCGTTTGCTGAAAACTTCGTAAAGCTCGTGCAAGCGCTTATACGCAGGATAAGGATTCAGCATGGTTTCGTGATTGCTGAGAAAACAGCTATCGAACACGTAGAGACGATCTTGCAGGGTGACTTGATTGAGATCGGGCATGGCCAGCAGACGTAACAGCGGGCAACGTATTTCACCGGTGCGGAATTGTTCATCGAAATCCTCGAGCTGATCCAGCAGCACGGGTACAAAATTAACTACAGCCTTGGTTTGAGGGTGCATCTCCAGATGATAAGCCATGTCGGTATAATCTTTAATGGCGTGCAGGTATACCCACGGCAATACAAATTCATTGGTGACATAATCCCGGTAATCCGGCTGATGCATATGCCATAACAGGATGAGATTCAATTTTTTCATGACGAAGTGGCGCTGTCCCTTGGAAATTATTATTATTATCGGAATGTATCGCGTGACTGCTGAGGCGGATTCTGCTGCTGACGATCGCCAATAATCCCGCTTGCTGAATCGACGTATTTATTCATAGATGCTTAGACTTTATGGATTTGCTGCCCCAACATCTCCGGCGTGATTAATGTAATGCCTCTCGCAGTCACGTGGAATTGCTTGCGATCCGCTTCCGGATCAAAGCCGGCGGTCAGACCTTCCGGGATTTTACATTTTTTCTCAACCACTACCCGCCGCAATTGCGCATGCCTGCCAATGACGACATCGGGAAGAATGACCGAGTCTTCGATGCTGCTGAAACTGTTGACCTTGACATTGGAGAACAATAGCGAGCGGCGCACGGTCGCGCCGCTGATGATGCAGCCGCCCGATACCGATGAGTCCAATGCCTGGCCGCGGCGGTTATCGTCGTCGAACACGAATTTGGCCGGCGGTAATTGTTCTTGATGCGTCCAGATCGGCCAATCGGCATCGTATAGATTGAGTTGCGGGGTGACGCCGACCAGATCGATGTTGGCTTCCCAGTAAGCATCAATGGTACCGACATCGCGCCAATAGGGAATCCCCGAAGCCATATTGACGCAACTGCTCTGAAACCGGTGCGCAAACACGCGATAGCGGGGTACCAGGTAAGGGATGATATCTTTGCCGAAATCATGTGAAGAATCCTGGGTTTGATGATCGCGGATTAATTGTTCGTAAAGAAATCTGGCGTTAAACACATAAATGCCCATGCTGGCCAGCGCTTTGTCCGGTTGACCGGGAATGGCTGCGGGGTTGGCCGGTTTTTCGGCGAAAGTGGTGACTTGCCAGGCATCGTTGACACCCATGACGCCGAAAGCCTTCGCATCCTCCAGCGGAACTTCGAGACAGGCAACAGTCATATCCGCCTGTTTTTCAATATGCTCCGCCAGCAGTTTGCTGTAATCCATTTTGTAAATGTGATCGCCGCCGAGAATCAGCACGTACTTCGCATCGTGACGCTGCATGATGTCGACGTTCTGAAAAACCGCATCGGCGGTGCCTTGGTACCAGGTTTCATCAGCGGTGCGCTGTTGCGCGGGCAGCAGCTCGACGAACTCCTTGAAACGTCCATCGAGGAAGCTCCAGCCGTGCTGGATATGACGAATCAGACTCTGGGCCTTATACTGCGTCACGACGCCGATGCGCCGCACGCCGGAATTGACGCAATTCGACAGCGGAAAATCGATGATGCGGAATTTGCCGCCAAACGGCACTGCCGGCTTGGCGCGCCAGCCGGTCAGTTGATGCAAGCGGCTGCCGCGGCCGCCGGCCAATATCAATGCCAAGGTATCATGTCTGACATGATTATAAGAGGAGCTGATTTTGTACTCGGCTTGAGACTCATCGGCGGGTGATCTTTGCTGACTATCCATAGCAATAATTTCCGTTCGGATTGACAGTAATATGGTATCGCATTTAGTGCTTCCTCAGCTATTTGTTTCATTTTAATTATCTATTGTCCCGGAACAGACAGGCTATAATTCATCACATTTTTTACAGGCTCATGACGTCGTGAAAGCTCAACCCAAAACTCATCCGTTACAAACCGCTTTGCTGCATGCGCGGCTTCATGATCCTTTCAGTTATTTAGGATGGCATCGCCAGCATGGGCAAACGGTGGTGCGCGTATTCCGTCCCAATGATGCCAATGTCTGGATCAAGACCGCAATCGGATTCGAGCCGATGCAACGCATACATTCCGAAGGAATTTTCGAATGGTCGGGTGAGTCGATGCCAGCGATGCCGTATCGACTGCGTGCGGAACAAAAGGGAAATACCGCCATTGTCTATGAAGCCTACGATTCGTATGCGTTTGCGCCGCAAATTTCCGATCATGACCTGTATTTATTCAATGAAGGCAAACTGTGGCAAGCATACCGCACGCTCGGCGCGCATCAGGTCAGCAACGCCGGCGTTACCGGGATGCGTTTTGCGGTGTGGGCGCCAAATGCCGAACGGGTCAGCGTGATCGGCGATTTTAACCGCTGGGACGGCCGGATTCATCCGATGAAAGTGCATCACGCCAGCGGCGTTTGGGAGCTGTTCATTCCGGAATTGCCGCCGGAATCGCTATACAAATTTGAAATCCGCAACCGTAATTCCGGCGAAATTCTGATCAAAACCGATCCTTACGCCCGCCGCTGCGAATTGCGTCCGCAAACGGCGGCGCTGACATCCGCCGGAAATACTTATGCCTGGGAAGATGCGGCGTGGCTGAATCACCGCAATAATTGGGATTGGTTGCATGCGCCGCTGAATATACTCGAATTGCATGCCGGGTCGTGGAAGCGCCATCCGGACGGGCGTTTTTATACGTATCGCGAACTGGCTGAACACTTGTTGCCGTATGTTCAGGAAATGGGCTATACCCATGTCGAACTGCTGCCGGTATCCGAACATCCGCTCGACGAATCGTGGGGTTATCAAACCACCGGGTACTTTGCCGTCACCAGCCGCTACGGCACGCCGGATGATTTCAAGTTTTTTGTCGATGCCTGCCATCAAGCCGGGATCGGTGTGATTCTGGATTGGGTGCCCGCGCATTTTCCGCAAGACAGTTTCGCGCTGGCGCGGTTCGACGGCACCGCGTTGTACGAACACGAAGACCCGCGGCTGGGATTTCATCAGGATTGGGGCACGTACATTTTTAATTTCGGACGCAACGAAGTGAAATCATTTCTGTTGTCGAGCGCGCATTTCTGGCTGTCCGAATTTCATCTCGACGGCTTGCGTGTCGATGCCGTTGCGTCGATGCTGTATCTCGATTATTCGCGTAAAGAAGGCGAATGGCTGCCGAATCAATACGGCGGGCGGGAGAATCTGGCCGCGATCGACTTTCTGCGCGAACTCAATGTGATGATACATGCGGAATTTCCCGGTGCATTGACCCTGGCAGAAGAATCGACTGCCTGGCCGGGTGTGTCGCGGCCAACTTATACCGGCGGGCTGGGTTTTTCGATGAAATGGAACATGGGTTGGATGCACGACACCCTGTCGTACCTGCAGCAAGACCCGATTTTCCGCCGCTATCATCACGACCAACTGACGTTCAGCCAGTTGTACGCTTATTCCGAAAACTTCGTGCTGCCGTTCTCGCACGACGAAGTGGTGCACGGCAAAGGCTCGCTGCTCAACAAAATGCCGGGCGACGATTGGCAGAAGTTCGCCAACCTGCGCTTGCTGCTGACGTATCAAATGACTTCGCCGGGGAAGAAACTCAATTTCATGGGCAACGAATTCGCGCAACAGCGTGAATGGCGCGTCAACGGCGAACTCGACTGGGGGTTGCTGCAACAGCCGCCGCACGCCGGGGTGCAAGCGCTGCTGCGCGATTTGAACCATTGCTATAAGAATATCCCGGCGCTGCACCAACTCGACTTCGCCACCGAAGGTTTTCACTGGATCGACTGCCAGGACGCCGATCAATCGGTCATCAGCTACATCCGCCGCGCGCGGGACGGCTCCTTTGTAGCGGTTGCGCTCAACTTCACCCCAGTGCCGCGCATCGGCTACCGCATCGGAGTACCCGCCGGCGGCATTTACCGCGAAATCTTCAACAGCGATTCGGCCTACTACGGCGGCAGCAACATGGGCAACCTCGGCAACATCGCCAGCGTGCAAATGCCCTGGATGGGATTCGCCGATTCGATCGCGATCACGTTGCCGCCGCTGGCTGGGGTGGTGTTTTCGCTGAATAAATGAGCAATTTTGTGAAGATATTTTACTTTTTTAGCTATGTGGCTAATTTTAGTTGTGCGCTAATGAGGCTTGAATAGAATGGACGAAGAATATATCGGATACCTCAAGTATGAAGGGAAGCTTGTCGAGAACGGTCTACTCGATGCGCGAAAAGCGGCCCAAGCCCTCCTAGGCTTCGATGAGGCGATACGTTTCTTTGTAGGCCAGCAGTCTCCATTACTCCGTGATCTAGATTTCGAGATTCCAGTTCGGTTACGCAAGGGTTCATGGGAAGCTCTCATTCCCATAACCCTCATCGACTGGATAGTGACAGCTGTCGGTGCTGGTGCGACAACCTATGTTGTGACAGCTGCAAAGAAAATGGCTGAGAAAGATTTCGAAAAGAAAGGCTTAAAAGATCTCTTCGTTCATGCAGTCGAGGCTGTCCAATGGACTATTCGTATTGGTAAGCATCTGGGCGAACTGACAAAAAAGAAATTTGAGAAAGTGCAATTCCGGAACGAGAATACAGAAATTGGAATTCCCAATCATGACGGAAAATATCTTTTCATTCCGAAGAAGTTTTTTGAGTTCTATGTCTCTGCTAGTCCAAGGCTTCTCAAAAAGATGGCGGAATTGATCGAAAAAGAACGTAGGTTAGTAATTGGGGTGTATAAGAATGGTGATTGGGTGCGTGAATCTGTCGCTTACCAACAACGAAGAATTTTCACTCACAGGATGTCGAAGAAGAAGAAATTCTTTTTCCTGAGTTGATGCATGGACAGGAGATCACCTTAGAAGGACACATCACACGAGGGAACGAAAATACTAACAGTCTTGGGTTTATGTATAAAAGTCATATTTTGGCCTGTTATCCTGAGACTGGAAGCGTCGTTAATTACAAGAATGCGCTCTTTGTCAATTGCCGAATACATGGTTCAATCAGCAGACTGGACAAGTTTGGTGGATATAATGAAAGCAAGCCGAAAATAATATTTTCTCGAATTGAGCTGCTCGATACTAATACCGGTAACTTGCCACTTTTCTAATTTTAGTTATGTATCACTAAGGTTCATTCCATGAAGTACATTGGGAAGTACGGAGAGTTTCGTGTACTTGACTGTTTACTTGAACTGAATATTGAAACCTACCAAACTAAGAAGAATGAGTTTTGTAGAGTGGATAAGCAAAGCGCCATCCACCGTATTCTTCAGTTTTTACGGACAATTTTGGTGGGTGACGTTGCACTTATCCACCCTCCATTCTAAATCTCATCACACCGCCACAACTGCGCAGCGCCGCGAACGCCGGAGCTGTCGCCGTGGATGTTTTTCAAAATGGGGGTGGTGAGTTGATCGTTAAACACGTAACGAGCTATGTTGTCGCAGCCCTCGCTATAGAGCCGGTCGATATTCGATAATCCGCCGCCGAGCACGATGGCGTCGGGATCGAGGATGTTGATGACGGTCGCCAGGGCGCGGCCGAAACGGTCGAAGAAACGTTGCATCGTGGCCTCCGCCAAAGCATCGCCTTGCGCTGCCAGTGCGACAATGTCATTGGCTTGCAAGGTGCGATTGCCGCCGTGGCGGTGATAATCGGCAGCCAGGCCGGGGCCGGAGATCAGGGTTTCGACGCAGCCCTTCTGCCCGCAGTAGCAATCCGGCCCGTTCCATTCCAGGATGTTGTGACCCCATTCTCCGCCGATGTGTTGGCGGCCTTGATGCAATTGCCCGTTGAACACGATGCCGCCGCCGACGCCGGTGCCCATGATCACGCCGAATACCACGCTATAACCTTTACCCGCGCCGTCGAACGCTTCGCTCAATGCAAAGCAATTGGCGTCGTTGGCGATGCGCAGCGGCCGGTTCAGCAGCCCTTGCAAGTCTTCGAACAACGGTTGTCCATTCAGACAGACGGTATTGGAATTTTTCATCCTGCCGGTGACTGCCGAAATCGCGCCCGGTGTGCCGATGCCGACTGGGCATCGCTTCCCGGCTGCGGTTTCGAGCGACTCCACCAGCCGAGCGACGGTGTTCAGAATCGCTTGATAGCCTTCGGATTGTGGCGTATCGACGCGTTTTCGCAGCAATTCGATACCGTCAGAATCGATCACGATGCCTTCAGTTTTTGTGCCGCCTAAATCAATACCGATACGCATTGCAAAACTTTAATCAGAGTGAAGAAGGAATATTTTGCGGGAACGCGAGTGCTTTTGCAAAGCGGACGGGGGATTGGGATCAGAATCGCCAGTCCAATTGTAAGCCGATGATGTCGGCTTGCTCGGTATAGGTGCCGTTGAGCGTTTCCCTTGTGGTTCCGCGGCGGTTAATCGAAGGGTCGACGAAAAAAAGATGCGCATAGGCAGCATGGATATGAATATTTTTCCGGAATGCGTATGTCGTACCGGCAGTCAGCCAGAAACGATCGCTATCCGGCAGGCGCGCCGAGCGGTTTTGCGGATTCGGGATCGGTGTTTCGTCGTAGGCGAAACCGGTTCGGAAAACCCATTTGCCGTTTTCAGTGGCGTAATTCACGCCACCGGCGTAACGCCAGGTATCCCGCCAATTCATCGGTTGCACGTCGGGGTCTTGACCCGATTCGAAACTGGTTCTGAGCTCGCGGATCAGGCTCCAGTTCGTCCACAAGGCATCCGCCGAAAACGTCCAGCGGGGATTCAGATGATATGAAAAACCAAACAACACGCTATCGGGCAAGGTAACCGGCGATTGCGCATCGCTGTCAATGAACGAGCCTGTCCGAGTAAGAATGCCTGCATTACCGGGAATGGTGTAATTCGCATGTCCGTCGAGGTGATGCGTCACTCTGGAGCGGTAGCTGGCGCCAAGGTGAATCTTGGGATTCAAAGTGTAAAAAGCGCCAACGTTATAACCGAAACCGACACTGTCGCTTTTGAGCGAAACATGCCCATCCGCTTGTTGCGGCAGCAAACCTTGGGGGGCGCAGACCGGAGGGCCCAGTCTTCTCACGCAGGCTGTGCCGAGATCGATGGCATTGGTGAATTTGGATCTGAGATATTGGATGTTGAATCCAGCACCCAATGAGAGTTTTTCGGTAGCCTTGAAAGAGAGCGACGGATTGAAGTTGAATGCGGTGACTTCAGAATCGATGGCCTGGTAACGGCCTTTCCAGTCGGAGTGGTAACTGTTGAGTGCCGCAAACGGCACATTGATGCCCATGCCGAACGCGATTCGATTCGTGAGCGGATGAACATAATAAAAGTTCGGAATAAACGAGGGGCTGACAAAATTACCGCCGTCGCCGCCACGTAACGGCGCACCAGACGCAGTCGTGGACGATTGGTTGTGAAATTCCGCGAACGGTACGAAGATGTAACCGGAGGAAGTAGCCAGCCTGCCTTGAACATGACTCATCGCCGCCGGGTTAAAAAACACCATGCTGCCGTCACTGATGTTGGTGGGCGCGCCGGAGAATGCTTGCCCTAATTCCTTAACGCTTTGCTCCATGATCGCAATGCCGGCGCTCATTGTTGCGGCAGGATATTGCAACAAAAAAAAGCCTAGTAGGAGAACGGCCTGGCGATAGCATGCGATAGCAATTCCTTCGATGCGGGAACGCTCAAGTCTTTTTTTGCAGTTAAAAATCAAAAATATGGATAATATTTTTGTTCTCCCTGAGTAAGCATGCGCATTACAAAAATGGTTTTAATATCGGGTATCTGGCATGATTTTATATATGTTGTTAATTTTAATATAATTTGGTATCACTTGAGGCGCTGTGTGGCATAGTAAGCCGGAATGTTGTTTTTTCCAACTACTACAGTTGTAGTACTACGTGTGTTGCCTATCCATGAGAGGATGCTCTGCTTATGATTGCCTGGCAACTCTTTAATAAGTTAATAAAACATTGGCACACGGTTTTTTTATAAATGTCTACTCTGGAAATCGCGATTGATCGGCTGGAAACAGGTTACGACAGTCATCACTCATTTTCGGGAAACAGGGTGTTATTTCCTGAAGGAGAAATAATGCGAATATTACTTATTGATGACCACAGCATGATTCGCGCCGGTATTAAGCATCTGATCATGAAGATGCAAAAGAAAACGGAAATTTTCGAAGCGGAGAATGCGAAACAAGGTCTGCAAATTGCCCTGCAGCAGGGGCTGGATTTGATTTTTCTGGATTTGAAGTTACCACCAGAAACAGGTTCGGTCAGCAATGGCGAGGTCGGATTGAATTTGCTTAAATCCCTGTGTGATATGGAAAAATCAGCACCGGTTATTGTCATGACCGGCGAATTTTTGAGCAGGGGGGCGGTGGAGCGAATCATGCGAGCCGGTGCTGTGTCGTTTGTTCCTAAGACCTCTTCTTCGGAAATGATGTTGGAGGCTATTCAGCGTGCGCTGAATGGTGGCGTGTGGCTTCCCCCCGAAGGGCCGATTGAGGTAATCGATACTGCTACGCCGAATATTGACGCATTATTGCAGGAGTCGCCCCAACCGATTACCGCATCCGATCTTGGGATTACGGAACGGGAATTCGATGTTTTGAGATTGGCGATGCAGGGAAACGCCCCGTGGAAAGTGGCGCGAATTCTCGATATCAATCCTGCCAACACTCGACGTTATTTATCCAAACTCTATAGCCGTTTCGGGGTGATCGATTTGTACGGCTTGCAGTGTCATTTTGCTAAAACTGGACAGTTACTGGGAATTATCTCTTCATTACCTCGCGAACAGAATGATAATGCTCCCGGCGAGTGCTAAATTCTAAATTGATGCAATTTGCGAGTTAACCGTAGATGCTAATAGCCGACGTCTATTAGTGTATCAACCGGAAACAAAAGGATCCAGCCATGTTTTATCAAATAAAACGTTATTTATTGACAAAGTTCGGCGACATAAAGATTTTCAAATGGCCGATGTACGTGCTCTATCATCCTACTTCTTTCCGGATAAAAGGTTCGCATACCCGCGAAATAATGGATATCGTTCAACCGGGTGACTTAGTCATGCGGTCTTATATCAATTACCTAGATGGTTACTTTATTCCCAAAGGGGATAGCGATTGCAGTCATGGTGGACTTTATGTCGGCGATGGGAAAATCGTGCACGCAATTGCGGAAGGAACATTGATGGACGACATCATCGATTTTTGCCGCTGTGACCGGATTCTGATACTCCGCCCTTGTTACGGTCAACAGTGGGCGGTCGAGCATGCTAGGAAGTGCGCCGATCAGAATATTGAGTACGATTTCGATTTCGAGTCCGGTAATGGCAAATATTATTGCCATGAACTGATGGCATCTTGTTTTCCCTATTTGGATATTCGCCCGTTAAGTCGACCGATTCCCATTTTTCAGTATATCGGCCTGGACATTCCGTCGCCGGTGGCTTTTTTATCCGATTCTTTTTATGTCAATCGACATTTTATAACCATTTACGAATCCGATGGCAGAGCATTGAAATAAGCCGCCCAAGTGCTGGGTTGCTTAAGGAAGTGCTGATTAATTCAACGAACGTGATGAAGGGCGAGGCGCACGGAACGCAACAACCGAGACCTATCAATCTGATAGGCGAGGGAGTGAGTACCGCGCAACGAAGCAATTCGCTCGTGCAGTCAATTAATCAGCGCTTCCTTAATCGATGATTTCAATATCATGAGTGGCATGAACCGCTTCATGAACCCTTGTAATCAACGATTCCAGTGGTGTGCCTTTTCTCTCGATATAGCGATGCGGTTTATTGAGTAATCTGCTTGGAATGCTTAAATCCGCAGAATAAAAGACGATGGGTACGGTCGTCCAGTCGAAGCGCTCCTCGATCAATCTCGCGACGTTCGAACCGGTCTCGTTGTTACGCAGCCGGTAGTCGGAAATAACCACATCCGGCGCACGATCGGGGGAATCGTCGAGAAGCTGGGTAAAATCTTTTAAGTTGACGGCTGTGCGGACAATGCAATCGAAGGATTCGAACAATACACGCAATCCATCCAGCACATTTTTGTTATTTTCGACGATGATGATATAAGCGCCGGTTAATGAGATTTCCGGCAGATTCAGTTCCGTGTAATTCGCCGGTGCATTGCATTTCGGTAAGCGGACAGAAAACCGGGATCCTCGATCCGGCCGGGAAGCGCAGCTTAGTTCATGTTCCGGTAAGCGTTCGATGAGTAACCGGACGATTGGAAGACCTAAGCCGATACCCGGCGATTCATCTTCAACTTGATAGAATTCTTCAAATATCCTGGGAAGCTGATCTGAGGAAATGCCGATCCCGGTATCCCTGATATCGATTCTAAGTGTATCTTGCAAATTTACCGCTCCCAAAATAATTCCCCCGGTCTTGGTATATTTAATGGCGTTGGAAACGAGGTTTTCGATAATCCGCTTCAGCATCGCGGAGTCGCTTTTGACATACAAATTATCAATCTTTGATTGATGGATGCGGAATTGCAGATTGGACAATTTGGTCGTTTCGGCGAAGCGCCTTTCGATTTCCCGGAAGAATTTTTTAATTGAAACAGGCTCCAGCTTGGGGTCATGCACTCCCCATTGGAACAAATCGTAAATACCCCGCATGCTTTCCCCGATGTCACGTCCGGAGCGTTCGATTTCATGGAGTGCCTCGGTAATTTTATCGTTGGTGGATAAGGTGGAATCCAATTTCATCATCATCACTTGCGAGCTGATAGCCGCCAAGGGTTGCATGGTGTCGTGGTAGGCGGCGCGGATGAATCGCTCGCGTTCTTGCGCGGCGGCAACCATCGTTTCAATGCTGCGTTGCCGCTCAAATTGCGCATTTCTTGCCTCTTGCTCGGCGCGGGCGCTAGCTTTGTTGGCTTGCTGCTGCTTTCTAAACGCAATCAGGCGCTGTGCTTCCAGGCTGCGTTCCCGTTTAAAGCGTTCGCGCTCACTAACTTCGAAACGCACAGCGTGACTTACACCAAAGAAACAAAAACTGAAGTAGTAATAGAAGGCTGCAGTGGTCAGGCTCTCTCCAAGAGCCTCATTGAATTGATTACTTAGAAACAGAATGGCTGCTAAGAGCATTGCATGCATGAGTGAGATTTTTGCAAAGATATAGAGCAGACTGAAATTGAAGATAACGATCAAGATCACGCCAAAAAAGTAATATTGGTAGTTAATCGGTGAGGGAACTATGAATAGCATCATTATGGCCATAAGACAGCAGAAGGTTCCTGTGCTTGAAAGAAGAATGGATGCTAATTTTTCATTGTGTATATCTTTTCTCCAGAAAAGAACGAGACAAATAAAAATCACGATCGCGCCCACCAAGCGCAGCATCGAATTTGTAATAAACATTTGAGTGGTATAGGGCCATACTTGAGAGTCATAATTAACCCAATCCCAATAACCGAATATTAGCCAAGTAATCAATGCGATCAGCAAAGTAGCGCGGCGATGCGTGAGAAAGCGTTTGGAATATTCCAGGCGAAATTCATTTTCTTGCCGGGTGGGGAAAGGCTTGGGTGGAACCAGGGTCTCCAATATCGCATTAGAAATTTTTGGTATCCAGTCCGGATGAACGGATTTATACATTTTTATTCCCATAAATCCCAAAATTATGATTAGTATTTCCTAGGTCTATGATTTAAAAGATTAACCTGAATCGGATTGTAGGGGTGTGCCGATTCTTTCGCATTACTACAGTTGTAGTACTACCAATGTTGCCTATCAAATTATTGTTATCATTATCATAATTTCTCTATGTCATTGAAACCCAGCATGGAGAAGTTAAGTAGTATAGCGAATGGTTGTGTGAATTGAAGTCGGCATTTTCCTGTCGTGGAGTTTTTCTGGGGAAGGTTTTCAGTCTTTTTTGACGGCTTATTAATTATTAGGTGGCTAAAATGATCATTAAAAAAATTCTAATAGTTGTATTGGCTTGGTTTCTACTGAGCCACAATGTACTTGCAGATAATTGTCAAAATCAATCTAGTGAAAGCGGGCAAAAAACAAATCCCGGATCAATCGGGAAAATTGATTTAAAGCAGAAGGTTGATGAAATTCTGGCGGAAATCTATGATGCCAATTTTTTCAATGTCGCTGCTTGCCATCAATACATTGACCAGAGAACCTCAGTAGCCTACCTGACCTCAACCTCGGAATTTATTTTGCCTGCGCAGGGTAATCAGGAACAGTCGCTTGAGATTATTAATAATTTATTCAAGATTCGATTAGCGTTGCACGAGAAACTGCGTGAATTTGATGGAGCCGGAACTATCGGAGCGGCATGTGTCAATTCGATTCGTGAAGCGAATCAATTTATCCGCTTCGCCGAAGAATATCTTATGGAATGGGGAAGATTCGATGGCGAATTGGATCAACTGGAGAAAGCAGCCGGGTCGCCATTATCTTTCTTGTCGGTAGAGAAGCCGCACAAGATGGTGAATGAAGAAAGATTCGGTAATAATCCGGAATTAAAAACGGGCGATGTGCTGGTAATCCGGGGAAACGCCAATGTTTCCGCGATGATTGCGCGTCTCGGTGACGAGGAAAGCATCTTTAGCCATTCGGCCATTGTCGGAGAAGATCAGGATAACAAGAAATATATCGTAGAAGCTTTGATTCCTAAAGGGTTAATTTATACACCGGTTGATCAGTGGCTGCGAGAAACCAGGGATGCGCGTGTGGCGGTTTACAGGTTTAATGATGAAGCCATGGCTCAAAAAGCGGGGCGCGCAATTTATCGCTACGCAATGGATAAAGGAAAAACGGCTCCGTATGATTTTGCGATGGACGAATCAGACCGGGCGATGTTTTTCTGCTCTGAAGTTGCGCAATATGGCTATTGGTTAGCATCTGACGGCGACATCGTTCTTCCAAAACATCGGACTGCTGCTTGTAAATTAAGGACATCGACGAGTTTTTTCGATGATATGGGTATCAAAACCGAAGGATCGTTATTCTCACCGGCGGATATCGAAGTAGACCCGCGTTTCGAACTGGTTCTTGATTTTCGTGATATATCGGCAAATCGCTTGTTGCAGGCTCGACGGAAAGACGCGGTGTTGCAAAGTATTTATCAATGGATGACCAGAGAATCTGAAAAGGATCGCTATAATTTTTATTCCACCCCGAAATATTTTCTACTCGGAACATTTGCAAAAATTGTTCGCCAATTCGGTGTCGGAGCGGAAATTTTTCCGAAACATATTCCCTTCAATACTTTACAAACGTTATTGAGATATGAAGATGTAGCAAAAATTCTTTTAAAAAATCTTGAAGAAATTGAGAATGATAGGAAAGCCGGTAGTCCGAGCTTGAGTTTCCGGGATTTAATGACTGCGAATGAGCAGTTTAGGGAAGCGGACTGTAAGAAATATTATCCAGGCTTGGGTGTATCTACGGAAAATCAAGTATATGGTGTGGTTCAGCCGGGAGGATATTTCTATCTGCCGGTTCAAAATAAACCGGTTCGGGATACTTCAGAATTTCATGATTTTTTCCGCGGCACGTGCTCGTCTTAAGTGCCGAATCGAGTTGTTGCTTCCAGCTATTACCTCGGCTGGATTGAACCCCGCTGCTTGCAGCGGGGTTTTTTATGCGATTTGCTTGCTTGATTAATTGATGGCTTCATAAAGCTGATCCTCTTTCTTCCCGGCTACTACAGTTGTAGTGCTACGGTTGTTGTCTACTCACCGGACGCGGTTCTCTTCATAATTTTCTCTGGTTTTCTGAGAGATAGCGATAAGCATTCTTAGAATTTACATCAGAGGATAATAAAATGAAAAACAACGTCATTTACCAAAAAATTGCCATGTTTGCGTTGATTGCCGTGCTATCAGGAGGATGTGCAATCTCCAATGAAGGCAGTACCGATTACCGGTATATCAAACGCAGTAATCATCCCGAGCTGGCAAATTGCCAGGGAAATTGCACATCGATCGATCAAACGATCAGCAAAGTCAAATATATCAAGCCACGCGAGACGGCACAGCATGCCATTAAGCCGAAGGATCCATTGGTTGTTTCGCTGAAGCAAATCTTTATCAAAGATTTTATTGAAACCAATACACCCCTTCGGGTAGTCCGTGGCGAAAAGGCGAATGGCGAGATCGCGATTGTTGTCAATGCTTTTGAGGTTGGCAAGGGCGAAAGCATCAATTTCGGACCGGACGGTAAAAAGAACGCGCGCGTGGTTTTTTATTCCGATGATGTCTGGAAAGGTCAATTTTTGAATTTATCCAATCTCAGTACTATTTATGGTCCGCTGACTTATGATGGCGGACCATTCGTACTGGACTTGTACGTCATCGAAATGGATACCCCGGGACCTCAGCTGCGGCAATTGCTTTCTAACCTGGCGGCAATCGGTTCGACCTTTTATCCTCCAGCTTCGCCGATTGCCGGACCATTGGCGCAGCTCGCCGGAACTTTGATTAAGGATGATCAGGATGATCGTGCTTATCACTATACTGCTGAGTTTAAGCCGATTGCGGGCGGAGATCCCGATCTGAATTCTGGATTTCTGTTGACTGGTGATTATGTATTCATTCGCGAAGGTGACCGGAATGTTACGACCAACTGGAGTGAACTAGATTACGATGAAAAAACCGGCAGACTGATCTTCAATGGCAATCGTATGGGTAAATCGCACTGCATGAAAGCGCCTGATCAGGATTATCCTGCCGATTGCTATTATCGGGAAAATTCCTATGTCGTAGTTGAAATCAATACGGCGGAATCCGCTTTGCAGAATGACAGAACGCAAATGATCTTCCAAGCGCTTTCAGATTCGGTGCACAGTCAATCCGCACCGATACTGACTTCCCCGGTACCAGGCGAAGTATTAAGTGGCTTATCTTCCGGAATCAACAAAATACAAGCAAGAGACGGCTTTACCAAGCAACTGAAAATCCTTAATAACTCAAATGATGCAGCTAAACGAACCATTGCGCTGAATAGATTCCTGAAACAGTGGACCAACAGTGCAGTGGTTATTAGCGACCAGGACAAGGAGCATTTCGAAGACTTATTGGCGCTCAAACTTACGAAATGCACCAACAATGATCACAATAAAGTGATCAACATGATGACCAAATTGCAAGACCGCGCAAATTTCAGTATCGAGAACAATCCGGATATTTTGCAAGCATTATCTTGTACATGAGTTTTTCGCTGGATTGTTTGAAAATATGAGCGAGTATTGTTCATAAGGTTTTGTAAACATTGATAGATAATGCTTGCAAGCCCTGTTAAATATACTGCAGATAGTTTTCTAAATGAGGAAAAAAATGAATTCGGCAAATAGCACCAATGAAAGTGTCGCGATAATCGCGGTTCATGGGGTCGGTGATCAACGTGAAAATGAAATCGGCCGCGAGATTGTGGCCTTATTACAGCAAGCAAATTCGCCAGAGTACTCAACCTTTAAAGAAGAAATGCTGGAACTGAGGGTGGAGAATCATTCGAGTCCGCAAGATCAGCGTTCAACGGAGAAATCCAACCCCGGGTTTTGTGATTGCCGTTCTCCATTTATGCAGGATGTAAAGGAGAAAGAAGCTCGGAAAGAAGAAAAATTACCGATCGATATTGCTTTTACTGACTATCTGGTTCGTCATGCCGAGCCGCAAGGCGATGCGGCGCGCTATTCAACAATCCGCCATCGAGGTGAACATACGGATGAGAATGGGAAAAAGCGGGTGGTGGATGTTTATGAAATGTACTGGGCGGATCAGTCGCGATTATCAGGCAATGTCATGCAGATACTCGGCAAGCTGTATCAGTTGTTGTTTCACTTGACTTCATTAGGAAAGAAAACAATCGAGCATGCATTACTTACCCAACCAGAACCAAAGGAGCGTGCGAAGCTGAAGCCCCTAAAATACAGCTTTGCAGTCATTGAATTCATTATCGCCAGCTTTCTGCCGGTTTTAAATTTATGCTTTGCCGCCATTGTCTTGCCAGCTTTGTGGATTTTATGTCCGCAAGAGTTTTGGCGACCTGCTTTGATGGTTTTGTCGGCGCTGACGATCGGGGGCGCGGTATTTTATCGGCTTGCATTCCAGGGAAGGGGGGGTTACGGTGCGTGGGGTGCGGTTATTGCGTTTGCGAGCGCGCTAGGTGCTCTATGCAGTATCTATTTTCTGGGGATCCAACAGGAGCTTACGTTTGTACTGCTTTATTCGATAACCTTGTTATTGCTGATTGCAGTGACGTCCCTGCTTGCAAAACGGCTTGCACAGCATCGTGAACGTACCGAGAAGCATATGTTTAAGACATCTCCGGTTATTACAGCTATCGTTATTTTTTGCTGTAGCGCGGTGGTTGCGAGTGTATTCTATTTAACCAATTCAACCGACAAAACGAACGAAATTTATTTATTGATCTACACGATCATCGGGTTATCGGAAAGATATGTTTTTCTATTTGGCTTGATTTGGTTGTTACTTACTTGTGTGGCGTTATGCTCGACAATTTATATTCTTTGCAAATTCAATCGGGATGATACGATGCTCCGGGCCGTACATACTGCTTTGATCGGTTACATTGTGTCGGCAAGCTTATTTTTCATCGTAACTATCATAGTTTGGAAAATGATCACTGGAATGCTGCTTGCTTCACCAATACTTTATTATATTGAATATCGTTCTCAGTTTCTTGTCGATTGGTTTAGGGTTGATAGCGATGTCGCGGATTTTGCACGTGAAAAAATTATAGCGCTTTCGGCTGCCAATAGCGGCATTATGTTCAACATTTTCTTTATTGTTCTTGTGGTTGCTATCAGCTTGATAGTTATAAGTTTATTGTCAAGCATTCTGTATGAGCTTTTTCCAAAGCTTAATAAAAGTGAACAACAAAAGAGTACTCGGCTAGGGTTATGGCTGGATGGAGGATTTTCTGCATCAAAACTTGCTATGTGGCTGATGCTGATCAGTTTGTTTCTCCTTCCGATTGGAATACTGTTGCCCACAGAATACGTGAATCTACTAAAAAACTATCTTCCAGGTTTTTTACTTGGCGACGGTCTTGCGGATTCGATCGGAGCCATTCTCGTCGGTTCTATCACCATTTTTACGTTATTCCGGAAGAATATTTTCATTGGTGTGCAGAAAGCGCTTGATATCGCACTCGATATTGATAATTGGCTAAAAGAACGTCCTCTAAAAAGCAATCCACGTGGATTGATCTTGTTGCGTTATTTGGCTTTACTGCGAGAATTGCAGCAGCAAAATTATCTGCGTATTGTTTTTGTTGCACACAGCCAAGGGACTGTAATTACCACCGATTTGCTCCGCTATCTGGATGCGCCATGTAAGAAGCGATGGGAGGAACAAGGGCTTGAAGAATTACAACAAGTTCCCCGCTATCTGCTAACAGTTGGCTCGCCATTGCGGCAGCTTTATAGTCTGCGCTTTCCGGATCTATACGATTGGGTGCAGAACGTGTCTGCGCATGACATTGGAGTCAGCGCATGGATTAACGGTTACTGTAGCGGTGATTATGTCGGGCGCTACCTGTGGAAATCCGAAAGCGATCCCCAACGGTATGCGCCAAATCTGGGAGATTTTGTTGAGAAACTCCGTGTGGAAGGTGTGCGGCAGCAATCCGAATTTTGTGCCGGTGCAGGCGCGCATACACATTATTTCGATCAGACTTTTTTGCCGATCGGAAAAGTCATTGATGCGTTGGTAACGTCGGATTCGGTTCTTTGTTCAGACCAGGAGCTTATCAACACTGGAACGGCTTCCAGTTCGTGCTTGTAAAATCAGCTGTCGAAAGCTCGCATTCCAAGAAATTACCGGTTATGCAGCACAATGCGGTATTTCGCTTTGCCGCTTGCCAGCCTGGCGAGTGCCTCGTTGACCTGATCCATACGGAAACTTTCGACAATGGGGGCTATTTTGTGTTGTTCTGCGAATTGCAGCATGGTGGCGATGGTGGCGGGGCTGCCGACGGGGGAGCCGGAAACGTCGCATTGGTTGGCGATCATCGGGAAAACATTGATATCGAGCGGTTCCAGCGGCACACCGAGAAAATGCAAGCGGCCTTTGGGGCGCAATGTGGCGAGATAAGCGTTCCAGTCGAGTTTCACATTCACGGTTGCCAGGATCAGGTCAAAGCGATTGGCGGCAGCAGCCAGTTCTTCCGGATTTTTCGTATTTAGCACCGCATGCGCGCCTAGCGATAAGGCTTCTTGCTGTTTATCCACACTGGAAGTGAAAGCGGTGACATGGCAACCCCATGCCCTGGCGAACTGCAAAGCGAGGTGGCCCAAACCACCGATGCCGATGACGGCTACTTTTGCGGTCGGTGGAATGTTATATTGCACCAGCGGATTAAAAACCGTGATGCCGCCGCAAAACAAGGGGCCTGCCGATTGTGCGTCAAGATTGTCCGGCAGCGCCACCACGCTGGCTGCTTTAGCGCGAACAGTTTCGGAGAATCCGCCATGACGTCCGACGATGGTGGATTCCGATTGCGCACACAAATTGTGATCGCCGGATAGGCAACTATGGCAGGTCATGCAATAACCGGCATGCCAACCCAAACCCACGCGTTGACCGATTGACAGGTTATGCACATGAGCGCCTTTGGCCGCAATGGTGCCGATGATTTCGTGTCCTGGCACAAAGGGGTATTGCGTGATTCCCCAATCGTTATGCAGCATGCTGAGATCGCTGTGGCAGATACCGCAATGCTCCACGGTAATTTCAACGTCGTGATCATCGAGCGATCCTGGATCGTATTCGAACGGCTGTAGTTTTCCACCTGGTTCAAACGCTGCATACGCTTTAATCATGATTACTCCTGTCGTGCTTACTGATTAGCCTTGAAGAACACCTTACTTGCTCATTATCACTGTTTTTGTGATCGGGTGCATGATATCTTCAAGACGACCACAAGGCATGACATGATTTTATGTGGATTCGCTTCAATCAATGCAATCAATCTTTGGGTATTTTTATGGAATACAAAATTTTATTAACCGTTTTCGTCACGGTCTTCATCGCGGAACTTGGCGATAAAACACAGTTGGCTACACTGCTGTTTGCTGCCGATAAGGAAGTCAGTAAGCTGACGGTATTTGCCGGCGCATCATTGGCGCTCATCGCCACATCGGCGATCGGTGTGCTGGCGGGCGGCTTCATTTCCGAGCATATCAGTACGAAATACCTGCATTATCTCGCCGGTGCCGGGTTTATCGTTATCGGCATCTGGACGTTGCTGAAAGCTTGATGAATTTATTTTTTTGAGGAGCGCCACCGGTCACCACCCGTTATTTGGCTTTTTTCAGGCGCAGCGTGATACAGGCTCCGCCAGCCGGGTGATTTTCAATGGCTAATTCCCCGCCGTAGACTTGGACAATGTCACGCACGATGGCGAGACCGATGCCATGCCCGGGGGTGGATTGATCGGCGCGCACGCCGCGCTCCAGTATTCTGGCGATTTGATCCGGCTGGATACCGGGGCCGTCGTCGATTACCTGAATGACGACTTGATGATCGTGATAGGCGGCGGAAAGCTGAATGCGTTGCCGGCACCATTTGAATGCATTGTCGACCAGATTGCCGAGTAATTCCATCAAATCGCCTTCGTCAATGCGCAGTCCGATGCTGTCGTCAATCTGAACCGATATTTCAGGTTGTTTATTGCGATAGGCTTTGGCTACGGTATTGACGATTCTGTCGGCCAGCGGACGAAGCGCGATCGTGCCCATGCCGGGAGAGCTGCCGGCCGTGGCGGCGCGGCGGAGTTGATACTGGATAATGTTGTCGATGCGGTCGATCTGTTCCTGGATCGCCTTGCGTCGGC
Source organism: Nitrosomonas sp. (assembly GCA_019745325.1). GTDB lineage: Bacteria > Pseudomonadota > Gammaproteobacteria > Burkholderiales > Nitrosomonadaceae > Nitrosomonas. Next base: position 113,011 of record JAIETK010000008.1, read on the forward strand.
TGGTTTCGTCATCATCGCTGTGAATCGCGCCCTGGAGCACGGCCAATGGTGTTTTGAGGCTATGCGCCAAATCGGCCAGGCCGTTGCGGTAACGCTTTTGCTGTTTGTGTTCATGGGCGATTAACGAGTTGATGCTGTCGGTTAATAGTTGCAATTCGCTCGGGTAGGCGCCTTTGACGCTTTCCTGTTGCCCGGATTCGATCGCGGAGAGTTCGGTGGAAACTTTGCGGAGCGGTTGCAGCCCCCAGCGTAACACTAACATTTGCGTGGCGAGCAACAATACCGCCATGACGCCGAGCAGACCCCACAAATCCTCGCGATACTGCTCAATCTGGGCTTCGAATAACGCCGCATCGGTGATCACATAAAAAGTGAGCGGATAGTCGCCGTTGGGTGTCTCCCAAGCAACGCCGTACCGGTAAACGAAATAAGGCGCATCGTTGATCAGAATCTGCGTGAATTCCTTATTGCCTTTTTCCGCTAAGGGCATGTCTGGAGCCGGTTTGTTCAACGAAGAAGTGGAACGCCAGATGATATAGTTGCCGGGGCCGATGATAAAGGCATAAGTATCCGAATTGACGTGACCGAGCTCGGCATCGAGCAAGTTGGTAGGAACATCCAATTCGCCCGATTCTTCCACTTCGGCATCGCCCATCAACATCAGTACTTTCGCAAACAACCGGTCTTTGACGCCTAAGCGCGCGCTGTCATAGAAAGCCCGGTCCAGCATCCATGCAATCCCCACAATAAAAATCAGCAACACCAATGTGGCGCTGAATAGAATCCGCTGATTGAGCGACATCATCACGATTTATTGCATTCCAGATTGAACCGGTAACCCCGGCCTCGCATGGTTTCAATCGGATTCAAGGTGCCGGCCGGATCCAATTTGCGGCGCAACCGTCCGACCATGACTTCGAGTACGTTACTATCGCGATCTTCGTCGTGCGGGTAGAGGTAATCGGATAAAGTATGCTTGGAAAGCACCTCGCCATGATGGCGCGCTAATTCTTCCAGCAAGCGGTATTCGAACGATGTCAATTCGATGACATTACCTTGAACTGTCACGATTTGCGAAGTGACGTCAACCGTGATAGGGCCGCACTTCAATTGCGTCTGCGGAATGCCGGTGGCGCGTCTGAGCAAGGCTTTAACCCGGGCTTGCAGTTCTTCCATTTGAAACGGTTTGGTGAGGTAGTCGTCCGCGCCCATTTCCAGACCTTGCACTTTGTCCTGCCAACTGCTGCGCGCCGTCAGGATCAGGATCGGCAGCAAACTGCCGCGTTCCCGCAATGCCTTGATAATTTCCAGACCGGATTTGCCGGGCAGGCCGATATCCACGATGGCGGCATCGATCGGATATTCAGTGGCGAGAAACAGGCCTTCATCGCCATCGCTGCAAGTATCGACCATGTAACCCGCTGTTTCCAGTTGCTGGCGGATCTGATTCTGTAAACGTAATTCATCCTCAATGACCAGGATGCGCATGTTTGTCTCCTGTGATATGCCTTATGCAAACGGTTTACTTTGCTTGGCTGGCATGAGATTAGATTTGAACGTTAATGCGAAGATATTACCGTACCGTGTTGCACATCAATTAGCACCACGTGAATCCTACCTTGGCTGCTGAGAATTTTAACGCGGTAAGCATGATCGGTTTGATTAATTGCCAATACGCGGCCCTCGAAGTGCCGTTGTGCAATGGTGATCGCGTTTTGCTCGGTAATACCGGCGGTCGAGTTCCTGTATGCCGAGTGTCCGCTCGCAGTGTCGTGCGCACCGGCCGTTGCTTGTACGGCCGCGCTTGCCATGATGATCATGAAGACTGCTATTTTCCACCGCATGTTCATAACCGGCCACTCCAAGGTTAATGGTAGAAATGAAGCCGGCAACTGGCAGAGCATTACTTGTTGCCGGCCTGCGATGTCAGAAGCGTATCATAAAATCCATATGTCCGGAGCCGATGCCCATCATCATTTGCGGAGGAGGGGCGTAAACCGGCGCCGGGTAGTAATTATATTGGTACTGGGGCTGCGGATAGTACGGCTGGTAATAACGCGGCTGGCTGTAAACATAGCCGTAGCCATCGTGGTGATGGCCATGATGATGGTGCCGGTGATGATGCTCATGCCCATGGCGGCCTCTGCCGGCTTCTGCCAGCGATGGTGTTGTTAATGCGAATGCCAATAATACGACGGCTGCCAGTGTGGCCAGTTTGCTTGTCCGAGTGTCCATGATGTTTCTCCTTTTAGTTATTCGTCGCAGAGGAATCTCTGATGGCGTCAATTTAAGCTGACCTGAATGAACGAAAACTGAATGGAGAAACGAGCGGTTGATTAAATGCGTGGCGCGACAAACAGCCGCAAATCCGGCGTGGTGTCGGGTTTGACGGTGGTCGGCATCTGCTCGCCGTTGGTCAATTCCTTGACGCGCTGCGACACGAACGCATCCAGTTCGCTGGTGCTGATGAAACCGTCCTTGAGCAAATCGGCTTTGCCGTCCAAGCCTTCCAGCAACGCTTTGGTAAATGCGCCGTGTTTAAATTCGTCGAGTTCAACCGAAACCTGGTTGCCGGTCGACGATGCGAACACCACCGCGCCTTGTCCCGCTTTCGCCAATTCGTTGACGACACCGTTGATGTCCGCCTGCGCCCCGCCTTTGATGCTGCGGCGCTTGGCGCCGCCGGCGTAACAAGTATCGAGGAAAATGATCAGCTTACCGGCGGTTTGGTTCAGCACGCGGTTGATCTCCGATTTGGCGATGCCGGTGGCGTAAAGATCGCCGGCTTCGACATCGTGCGGCAGCAAGTAATACTCGCCCTGGTAATCGTTGATGCCGTGGCCGCTGATGAACACGATGGCGACATCGTGTTGCGTCGTTTGCCGCCGGATCCAGTCGAAACCTTTCTTGATCGCGCGCCCATCGGCTTGTTCGTTGAGTAGCGGCATGACCTGAACGTCTTTGTACAACCGGCCTTTTTGCTGCTGGATGCGCTTGATGAATTCTTCCGCGTCGCGGTCGGCGAATTTCAGCGGATCGTAGGTTTTATACTGCCGCACGCCGATTGCCAACAGGTACAGCACCGGTTTGTGCGCATCCGCCGCGCCGCGCCAGCGCACGTCGAGCGTCGCCGGCTGGCTGGTTTGGCCGAACTCCGTCGTTGCCAGCAACGCAATCGTGGCATCTTCCGCCGGCAGCGTCAGCGCCAGCGTGCCGGTTTCTTCCCGGTCATTCGACATCAGCGGCGTGCGCGCGCCGGTTGCGATAGGGCGGCCGTTAGCGGTCGCGGTGATGTGCTTGACCGGACTGCCGCCCGGCGAACGCACGTGATACGTCACGGTGAGCTGGGTTTCGCTGACTTCGGCGCCGTTTGCCGGCGATGCGATATCGATGACCGGTGGTTGTTGCGCCGTCACCGCCGGTGCCGGTGCTGACTGCGCCACGGATGTTGCGGCGGCGGCTAGCCGCACCGCTTCGTTGACGTCGAGCGTTTGCAATACTTGCGCGATCACCGCCGGGCGGTAAAAGCGTTCCTGGAATTGCGCGGCGGCATAAAAATCCGCCGCTTGCTCGGGGCCGCGGTTGACATGCCAGCCGATCAGCCGGTCCGCACCCGGCGCGGCGTCGTAATAGCCTTGCGGCGTCCACAGCACCCAGCGCTTGCCGTCGGGATGCACGAACAACGCCAATAATTCCTCGCCGTCGCTCAAGCGGTGCCAGCGCACCGTGCCGTCGCCGTACGCCGCCACGAGCAAACGGCCGTCGCCGGAGATATTAACGCCCCATAACACGTCCGGTACCGGTTTCTGCCATAATTCCGTCCCTTTCTTATCGAACAACCGCAGTGACCAATCTGCACCGAGCACGAAGCGTTGCCCATCGGGCGCGATTGCCAGACTGCGCGACATTTCGTAGGGTTCGAGTGCTAACGCTGTGCCGTTCAATTTTGGTGCAAAAGCATCTTGCCAATCGCTCACCTGGATGCCTGGCGCTTCGACGCGCGGCGGTTGCAAACTGGCGGTTTGCGGCGCCTGGCTTTGCAACCGGCGATCGACCAAATCGAAGCGCACCGCTTGCTGCTCGCCCTGTTGAAGACCGAAACGCACGCTGCTGCCGTCGGACGACACGGTGAGAGCGGAACCGTGCTTGCCACGCAAATTGGGGATTTCCGGCCCTCGGATCAAAACCGGCTGCCCGCGATCATCGAGGATACCGAAAGCGGGATCGGCTGCCGCGAAGATGACACCGGAGCGGCCGTACGGTTTGAGGCTCATGATCGTGTTACCGGCGGCCGGCAATACCGTGCGCGCGCCGCGCCCGGCGGCCGCCCAGCGCAACACTGGGATTTTACCGTTATCTTGGTATCTTCCAGCCGCAAAAAGCGCTTGCCCGTCCGCCGACCAAGCGACAGTCATTAAGTTACCGGATGTGATGCCAGCCGTATCCGGGGCAAATTCGAGTTGCAGGGTTTGGGCCGAGAACACACTGACATTCGTCGTGTCGTGATAGCCCACCGCCAGCCGCTCGCCGCCGGGCGAGAAAACGATGCCGTAGGGTTGTTGACCGTCGGGCGCTGGTTGCTCAGCGAGACGTTGGAATTGCGCGCTGTACAGCCGGATACTGCCATCGAAACTGGTTGCGGCGAGGCGGCCGTCGGATGCGAAATCCAGTCCATACACGTCACTTTTATAATCGGTATCGCGCAGCACCAATTCACGATCATCCATGCGCCAGACGCGGATGCCGCTGTCGCGGCCAAGCCCGGCGGCGAGGTAGCGGCCGTCGGGTGAGAAAGTCAGATGAAGAACGGCGTTTTCCAGTCCGGTCAGACGATGCCGCAGGCGCCCGGTTTGGCGGTCGAACAAATAAACGATCACATCGGTATCGGAGGCCGACATCCAACCGCCCAATGCGACCGTATTGCCATCCGGCGACATCGCCACGGCGAACACTTTGCCTTGATGGCCTTCGCCAACCGGCGGGCGCAGCACGGTCAGCAGTTTGCCGTCCGGCAGCGACCAGATACGCGCGGTTTTGTCGTGCGAGCCGGTGACGGCGTAACGCCCTTCGTGGTCGATATCGATTCGATTAATCGGCGCCGTGTGTTGCCCGGTTTCGAGTTTCAGCACCGGTTCGGTGGCCAGGGTGGCCCAACCCGGCAGCGGCATGAGAAGGCTGGCGAAGCTCAGCAGTATGAGAATCAAGCGGCGGGTCAGTTTTTTCATGGATTTGCTCCGGTTTGCGCGAAGCGCTCGAACGGCAGCCATTTTTGCGCGTCGAGCTGCTGGCGGATGGCGTCTTGTTGTGCAGTTTTGGCGTCGCGGAATTCGTACCACAGTTTGATGGCGGCGTCGCTGACAGCGGGAATCAGTTCGGCGACGGCAGCCACGACCGGCGCGCCTTTGGTGTTGCCGGTTGGGTGCGTCAACTGTTGCGCGACAAAAGCGGACAATGCTTGGCGTTTTTCGCTGGCCTGCTGTAGTGCTTGTTTAAACTGGGGCGATTGGCCGGGGTTGCGGCCGGCCTGCAAATCGGCTTTCAGTTGTTCGATCAGGCCGTCGAATTTGGCTTTGGCTTCGGCGTATTTCACGATGCCTTGCACGTATACCGTCTGATCATTCTTGGCATACTGGTTCAATAGCGCAACCATCGTTTCGCCGAGCGTTTTTTCCTCGGCCAGCACGCGCACGATGTCGCCGTGCGTCTGCGCCGCGGCGGTTTGCGTGCAATTCAGCAAAATGACTGCAACCCACGGCAGCGCCGCGAATAAAAACCTGCGTCCAACCGATAGCTCCCTCATCGACCGCTGCTCCCTTGCCTGATTTGAAATTGGATCCGGTGAAACCGCCTGTGACTGTACTGAATGCGCTGGCAGTCGTCAATCGCTACAAAAAGCGCAAAAGGCTTTGCGGATGCCGCCATTTCAGCGTGCGGTACGCGCGGCAGACGGGGTAGAGGATGACGAGCGCGAGCAACGTGATTACGGAGGTTTGCAGTAGGCTGCCGCGCGTGAAAAACAATTCCAGTAAACCCAGCACGGCGAAGTGCGCGAGGTAGAAGAACAGGGCGGTTTGACCGAACACCAGCACCGGGTTGTTGCGGTTGATGGTTTTATTGAACGATTCCAGGCGCATCAGTAGCGACAAAATGATCGCCATCAAGCCCAATTCGAGCAAGGTGTAAGCCAGGCTGGGCGGGTATTTGCTGACGTACAGCCAGTCGATAAGGGTATTGCCTTCGAGGTGCATGAACAGGTTGCCGTAACCATCGAAACCACGAACGATGACAAACAGCGTCAGCGCCAGCCAGCTGCACGTTAACAATAACCGGTGCGGGGCTGTAGCGCCTGAAGTTCTGGTTAAAAGCCACTGGCCGAAGACCCAGCCGAGCATCATCATGCCGAGCCACGGCAAGGCAGGGTAGAGTACGGTGTAGGTTGCGCCGAAATCCGGCGCGAACGTGAGCGAGAGCCAAAGCGGCACGTCGCCGCCCGGTTGCCACAGCAGCGTCAGCAGGGATTCGCCGCCTGCGATAATCAGGATTGCCAGCCAGAAAACGGCTTCGGTGCCGAGGCGTTGCAGATAGACCATCAGCATCATGCTGATGCCGATGGCGTATAGTACTTGCAGCACCGGTTTGCCGCCGACCAGTGAGAACAGTACGATGTCGAGCAACGCGATGAACGCGCCGCGCATTAATAATTCTTGATCGATGACGGTACCGCTCATGCCTTGCCGGCGGCGCTGGAAATTGCTGATGGCGATCGATGCGCCGGCAAGAAAAATAAACGTGGGTGCGCAGATATGCGTGATCCAGCGCGTGAAAAATTGATCCGCGGCGAAGTGAACGCCCGGTTCATACAGCAACACGGAATCGGCGAAAATGCGCTGTTCGTTGAAAAACCACGAAGCGTGGTCAAGCGCCATCAGCATCATGACGATGCCGCGCAGCCAATCGATGGCGGTGATGCGGTGTGCGTTGTTATCGAATGACATGGCGATCCGATGCGATAAGCACTACAGTAAAACCAGATTATTCCTGTGAATGAGTTCCGGTTCATCCACATAGCCCAGAATTGTTTCGATTTCGCTGCTGGGTTGTTTTAGGATTTTTTGCGTTTCGACTGCGCTGTAGTTGATCAGTCCACGTGCGATTTCGCGCCCGTCCGGATCAAGACAGGCAACCGTTTCGCCGCGCTCGAATTCGCCGTTGACATCGGTTACGCCAATCGGCAACAGGCTTTTTCCGTCAGCGGTCAAGGCTTTAACCGCGCCGTGATCGAGTGTGACATAGCCGCGCACTTGCAGATAATCGGCGAGCCATTGCTTGCGTGCAGCTAATACCGGCAATTTGGCGACGAAACGGGTACCGATTGCTTCATCCCGGCTCAAGCGCACCAGCACGTCGGCTTCATGCCCGGAAGCGACGATGGTATCCGCGCCGCTGCGCGCCGCGCGTTTGGCGGCGATCACTTTGGTTTGCATGCCGCCGCGGCTAATGCCGCTGCCGACGCCGCCAGCCATTTTTTCCAGCGCCGGATCGCCGGCGTGTACTTCGCTCAATAATTTCGCTGTGGGGTCCTTGCGCGGATCGCTGGTATACAAACCGGCCTGATCGGTCAGGATTACCAATGCATCGGCTTCGACCAGGTTAGTCACCAGCGCCGCCAGCGTATCGTTATCGCCGAAGCGGATTTCATCGGTGGCGACGGTATCGTTCTCGTTGATGATCGGGATGATGTTCAGTTTGAGCAGCGTCGTCAGTGTCGAACGTGCGTTTAAGTAACGCTTGCGGTTCGACAGATCTTCGTGCGTCAAAAGCACTTGCGCGGTTTGTAAACCGTATTGCGAGAAGCTTGATGCATAGGCTTGCGCCAGTCCCATTTGACCGACCGCTGCCGCTGCTTGAAGCTCGTATAATGCAGTTGGCCGGGTGTCCCAATTCAATCGTTGCATGCCTTCGGCAATCGCACCGGAAGAAACCAGGATGATATCCTTGCCGGCTTGTTTGAGCGTGGCGATTTGGGCGGCCCAGCCTGCCAAGGCGTGATGGTCGAGTCCCTTGCCTTGGTTGGTGACCAGGCTGCTGCCTACTTTGATGATGACGCGGCGTGCTTGCTTCAGCATGAGTTCAATAATTCATTGTCAGAATCAGAATTTCCGGGGTTTTTCGGCTCGGGTTCCGGTTCCGGCAACAGATGATGCTCGAGATAGTCCATGATGGTGTACGTGAGCAATTGACAGCCTTCTCCGGTTAGTGCCGAAATGATGAAGTATTGATCCTGCCAGTCCAGTTTCTGTAGAAATTCCTGGCAGAGCTGGTCGCGCCGTTCAGCCGGAATCATGTCGGTTTTGTTGAGTACTAGCCAACGCGGTTTCTGATACAGGGACTGATCGTATTTTCTCAATTCCTCGACTAGTGCACGGGCTTCATGCACCAAATCCGTTTCTTCGTTAAGCGGCGACATATCGACAACATGCAGTAATAGCCGGGTACGGGTTAAATGCTTGAGGAAGCGATGTCCGAGTCCGACACCTTCGGCGGCGCCTTCGATCAGTCCGGGAATATCGGCCATGACAAAACTGCGGTTATAATCGACGCGCACCACGCCAAGATTCGGTTGCAGCGTGGTGAACGGATAATCCGCGACTTTGGGGCGAGCGGCGGATACGGCGCGGATCAAGGTGGATTTACCGGCATTCGGCATGCCCAATAATCCCACATCGGCAAGCACCTTCAGTTCCAGTTTCAATTCGAGTTCCTGTCCCGGTTCACCATAAGTGAATTGTCGGGGGGCGCGGTTGGTACTGGATTTGAAGTGCAAGTTGCCGAGTCCGCCGTTACCGCCTTTGGCTAGCAATACTTTCTGCTGGTCATGTACCAAGTCGGCGACGATCTCTCCGGTAATGCCATCTTTGATCAAAGTGCCGACCGGCATGCGCAACACGATATCGTCTGCGCTTTTGCCGTAACGGTCGGAGCCTTGGCCATTTTGGCCGTTTTTAGCGCGGTGCATCCGAGCATAGCGATAGTCGATCAACGTATTGATGTTGCGGTCCGCAATGGCATATATGCTGCCACCGCGTCCGCCATCGCCGCCGTTAGGCCCGCCTCTGGGGATGTATTTTTCCCGCCGGAAACTTGCGACACCATCGCCGCCCTTGCCGGCAAACACCTGGATGATCGCTTCATCAATAAACTTCATAAATCAATACAACAACTTTGACTATTTGGACACAGCGTAAACAAAAAAGCCCCATCGTTGGTGGAAGGGGCTTTTTTCAGGAAAAGGGTAATTAGGCTATTACACTGGAGTAACACTGACAATTTTACGATTAAACGGGCCTTTGATACTAAAATTGACTTTCCCTGTTATCTTGGCGAATAGCGTATGGTCTTTTCCCATGCCGACATTCTCTCCGGGATGAACTCTTGTGCCCCGTTGGCGAATAATAATAGAGCCTGCCGGGATCAGTTCGCCGCCATAGCTTTTAACCCCAAGACGCTTTGAGTGTGAATCGCGGCCGTTTCTGGAACTTCCGCCTGCTTTCTTATGTGCCATCTATCAACTCCTTAAGCCGAAATACCGGTTATTTGTATTTCAGTGTAATTCTGCCGGTGACCTTGATGTCTTTGGTAGTGTTTACGGCGGCGCATCTTGAAAATGCGGATTTTGTCATGACGCCCTTGGCCAAGCACCGTTGCGCTAACTTTCGCGCCGCTGACTAGTGGCGTTCCCACAGTGACCTTGTCGCCATCCGCAACCATCAATACCTGATCAATCATCAGTTCACTGCCGTTTTCTACATCCAGTTGTTCTACTTTCAGTTTTTCACCTACTTGTATTCGATACTGCTTACCGCCGGTTTTTATGACCGCATACATATTTTGACTCCATGCTTCCTTTCGAGAACGGCGAATTATACATAAATAGCCTTTGATTGTGGAGGAAAATTTTGTATAACGTTGTTTGTGCTTGACACGCGGGTATCGTCATTCCTAACATAGCGTTTTCTTGAAGGTAAAATTGTGTCAATCGAAAATATAAGAAGTTATATCGCCCGGGATATGGAGATCGTCGATGATGTCATCCGGGAAAAGTTGCATTCTCATGTTGCATTGATTCGCCAAGTCAGTGAATATATTATCAATAGCGGGGGTAAACGGTTACGTCCGGCATTGGTAATTCTAGCAGCCGGTGCTTTCGGCTATCCTGGTAAATTTCATTATAATCTCGCAGCCATCGTGGAGTTCATTCATACCGCGACGTTGCTGCACGATGATGTGGTCGATGAATCCGAATTACGTCGAAATAGAGAAACCGCGAATGCGCTGTTCGGCAACGCCACCAGTGTGCTGGTCGGTGATTTTCTTTACTCCCGGGCGTTTCAGATGATGGTGGAAGTCGACAATATGCGCGTGATGCAAGTGCTGGCCGATGCGACGAATACCATAGCCGAAGGCGAAGTATTGCAACTTCTGAATTGCCGGGACCCGCAAGTAACCGAAGAAAACTACCTGCAAGTCATTCGTTATAAAACCGCCAAACTGTTTGAAGCTGCCAGCCGGTTAGGCGCGATTCTGGGTAAGGCATCGCCGGAGGATGAAAATGCAATGTCGATTTATGGCATGCACTTGGGCACCGCATTTCAGCTGATCGATGACATGCTCGACTATACGGGAAATAATCACGACATCGGTAAAAACTTGGGTGATGATCTGGCTGAAGGAAAGCCGACGTTGCCGCTTATTTATGCGATGCGTGTCGGAACTCCCGAACAGGCCGCCGTTATCCGCAAGGCGATTGAAGACGGCGGTAAGGACGGGTTTCAACCGGTTTTGAATGTCATTCGTGAAACGGCGGCTCTGGATTACGCCAAACAATGCGCACAAGCCGAAGTTGCGACGGCAACCGCTGCGATTGCCGCTTTACCGGAATCGAAAAATAAAGAATGTTTGTTGCAATTGGCGCATTTTGCCGTCACGCGTCATTATTGAAGTCAACGATGGTTCGCAACCGGTAGTTGTACCAGAGTGTTAAAGATTCCGGCATGAGGAATTTTTAGAAATCTGATTTTTATCCTATAGTTATAATACTATCATTATCTATTGTCTGATTTTTTTCAGATATCTTCCTGAAGTTACGTAATTTTGGTTCGCTTATTATTTTGAATTTTAATGATAAGCGAAAAAAATACGGCTAATCCAGCGTTTGCCAGTGCAAAAAATTGCTAAGCTAAGTTTTTATAGCAACGGCAATGGCAAAACCATCTCGTCAAAAGTTTCAATTAAAGCTTGAAAATTCGGGCAATAAGCGAAACCATAGTATCGGTGTCATTCATATAAGTTGCAAAAATACCAATGGGAAAAATAATTTTTTACATATTCATCGCATTACTAATTTATTGGTTCATTAATTATCAACGGCCTAAACAAAAGCGTAGCGAATCGCCCGCGGATATCGCAGAAGATACAGTGACCTGCGCTTATTGCGGCGTTTATTTGCCGAAAAAAGAGGCAATTAACGGTCTGAATCAGTCATTTTGCTGTCAGGAACATCGTGATTCGTACATAAATTCATCATCTTAATTCCATCATTGTGTCAACTCTCGCCAATTTATCCCCGATTAAGCAACCGTTATCGAGTCATCCGGCACCGGCCAGGAATGATGCCGGAATTGCGAGTCATTATTGGCGTTCGCTGACCTATTTCAATATTTACCGTTTGTTAATCGGAGTTAGTCTGCTCATAGTTACATTGAAAGCAGGTTTCATCGACTTCGGGACACATCAATACACGTTGTTCTTATATGCCTGTTATGGCCATTTTATTAGCAGCGGTATCTCCATGGTGTTGATCAAGTGGCGAATTCCCGCTTTTGATTGGCAATTAATCATTCAAGTATTCAGCGATATTGCCTTTTTTTCTTTGATGCTCTATGCCAGCGGTGGTTTGCAAAGCGGCTTGGGGGTCGTGCTTCTGGTGACGCTGGCAGGAGCGGGATTAATCAGCCGGGGCCGTTTGGCGTTATTTTTTGCTGCTGTTGCAACCATCAGCTTGCTTTTGCTCGAAACTTATTCCTGGCTGACGATTCAGTCGCATCAGGCGCAATTCTCTCAAGCCGGACTCATGAGCATGGCTTATTTCGCTGTCGCCTGGCTGGCCTTCCGGCTGTCGAAACGCACGATCGCTAGCGAACAATTGGCACAAGAACGCGGTATCGATCTGGCCAATATGGCGCAAGTCAATCAGTTGGTGATTCAAGATTTGCAAGAAGGGGTTCTGGTCGTCGATAGGCATGGGTTTATCCGGCAGCGTAATGGTTATGCTGAAAAATTGCTCGATCTGAAACCGGTGTCTGGCAGCGCGGAACGACTTAAGTTATCGGATTCGGTTCCGGAAATCGCCGATCGGCTGGCGAGCTGGCAGAACAACAGCAACATTCAGTTCGATTTATTGCGGTTAGCCCATCGCAACGCGTTGGTGCGTACGCGCTTTCATCCGATCCAGGCGGATTTTCGCAACGGTGTTGTGATTTTTCTCGAAGATATGGGGCGTGTGCAGGTGCAGCTGCAGCAACTCAAGCTGGCTGCGTTAGGCCGTCTGACGGTCAATATTGCTCATGAGATCCGCAATCCGCTATCGGCAATCAATCATGCGGCTGAGTTATTGGGAGAAGAGCAGCTTGAAGCGAATCTGGATTCCCGGCTGGTGCGCATTATTTGTGAAAATACCCAACGATTGAACAAGATCGTGAATGATGTGCTGCAATTGAGCCGGAGTAATGTGGCGAAACCGGACATATTTGACGTGCAAGATTATATCCGGAAATTTCTCGAGGAATTTTGCGAAGCTGAAAAGATCGATCCTGGCGTATTTATTTTGAGTAATTCAGATGAACCGCTTATTTGTTTTGATCGCGATCACTTTAACCGGGTATTGTGGAATTTATGCCGGAACGCTTGGAGGCACTGCCGTCAGCAAGCTGGCAGTGTCCGTATTCGTTTGGAGAAGACGATCGATGGCGGCGATCTTTGCATCGATATCATGGATGACGGGCCTGGTGTTGATCCGCAACAATCCAAACAACTTTTCGAACCTTTTTTCACCACGGCTTCCGACGGAACCGGCCTGGGCTTATTTATCGCGCGCGAATTGTGTGAAAACAACCAAGCGTCGCTGGATCATGTCGAAGAATCAACCTCGGGGCATTTTAGAATCATTTGTAGAATTAAAAAATTATGTCAATAGTTAGTGGACGTGATGCGGTTGCGTCGCGGAAAAGCACTCCCCCCAATATTCTGATCGTCGATGACGAACCCGATATTATTGAATTGCTGGAATTGACGCTGGCGCGCATGGGGATGGATGTGGTGAGCGCAAGATCGCTGTCTGAAGCCACGCAGTTGTTGCAATCCCGGCGATTTCAATTGTGCTTGACCGACATGCGGCTAAGCGATGGGGAAGGACTGGATCTGGTTAAATACATCGCGCAATTCTGCGCCGACCTGCCGGTTGCTGTCATTACCGCTCATGGCACGGCAGAAAACGCCGTTGCGGCGCTCAAAGCGGGTGCCTTTGATTACCTGGCAAAGCCGGTCTCGCTGAAGCAATTGCGCGACCTGGTTAAATCCGCGCTCAGTTTACCGCCGATGGCGGCGCAATCCGCGCTGGTGGCTCCAGCGCAATCGAACCGGCGCGTGTTACTGGGCGAATCGCAACCGATGCGCCAGCTTCGCGCCACCATCGATAAGCTTTCCCGCAGCCAAGCCGCGGTCTATATCAGCGGTGAATCCGGCAGTGGCAAGGAACTGGCGGCGCGCATGATTCATGAGAGAAGCGCGCGCCATCAACAACCGTTTGTTGCGGTGAATTGTGGCGCAATTCCTGAGAATCTGATGGAAAGCGAATTTTTCGGTTATAAAAAAGGCGCTTTCACCGGCGCCGAGAAAGACCATGACGGTTTCTTTCTGGCGGCCCATGGCGGAACCTTGTTTCTTGACGAGGTGGCGGATTTGCCATTGGCGATGCAAGTCAAATTGCTCAGAGTGATTCAGGAAAAACAAGTCAGACGAATCGGCGAGTCGCAAGAAAAGAATGTGGATGTGCGCATCATCAGCGCAACCCATAAGAAACTCAATCAGTGTGTAGAGAACGGGCAATTCCGGCAGGATTTATATTATCGTTTGAATGTCATCGAGTTGAATATGCCGGCTTTGCGTGAAATGCGTGAGGATATTCCACTGATAGCCACGGCGATACTGGAAAAATTATGCCGCGATGCCGCGCGGCCAATCAGCAGTTTTACCAAAGGTGCATTGGCGATGCTGACGGATTATGACTATCCCGGTAATGTTCGTGAGCTTGAAAATATCCTGGAGCGCACACTTGCGCTGTGCGCGGAAGTGGAAATCGGCGAAACGGAACTACAGCTCCCCAATTCCACAAGGGAAACGAAATCTTTATCTCCGGGTGCGATGAATTTTCCGCTGCCGGATTCCGATTCAAGATTGCCGTTGCAGGATTATCTCGATCAGCTTGAAAAAGACTCCATTGTCAAAGCATTGAATCTTAGTCGCTATAATCGCACAAAAGCAGCCAAAACCCTGGGGATCACGGTCAGGTCGCTACGCTATCGGATGGAACGGCTGGGGCTTAACGAAACTGCATAACCCAAGCACCAACACGGACCCGGAATATCGATCGGATGATTTCCGGATTCCGCCCAAGATGTGCTAAGGAAACCCAGTAAATCACTGGCGCAGGCAATTAATCAGCGTTTCCTTAATGCGATCGCAAGCGATGGCTGACCCATAACGATGCCGCGAATAGCAATACCGCGCCGCCCTGATGCGAAGCAGCCAGCGGAATGGGCACGACATGCAGTAAAGTGGCGATCCCCAGACTAATCTGTATGATCAGCATCAGTAGAAACAGATTACAGGCAAGCCGGGTTGTGCCCGGTAACTCCACTTTGCGTGACTTAAACCAAAACAGCGGGACTAAAAATGCCAATGTCCACGCAATCAAGCGGTGATCGAATTGCACCGTGGTAATGTTATCGAAAAAATTCCGGTACCATGGTTCGAGAATGAACAGATCGGGCGGGATCAGGTGTCCATTCATCAGCGGGAAAGTATTGTAAGCCAAGCCGGCGCGAATGCCGGCGACGAAACCGCCGGATAAGATCATGATAAAAATCAGTAAGCTGAGGCCGAAAGAAAATTTTCTTAATCCCTGAATGTTTTCATTGTTTTGTTGTGAGGCAGGGTGAGGCGACAATAATCCCAAGGCCACCCAGAACATCGCGGCAAAAATGATAAATGCCAATCCCAAATGGGCGGTAAGCCGGTATTGACTGACATGCGGATCGTTGACCAGGCCGCTCATGACCATGTACCAGCCCATAAAACCTTGTAAACCGCCGAGCACGAATATACCCGCCAGTTTGATGCCTAATGGCCGGTCGATTTGCTTTCTCACCCAAAAATAAACAAACGGAACAAAAAATACCACACCGATCAGACGACCTAGCAAACGATGAAAATATTCCCACCAGAAAATACTCTTGAATTCGTCGACGCTCATGCCTTTATTGACTTGTTGATACTGCGGCGTTGCGCGGTATTTTTCCAATAACACGTCCCAATCTTGTTGGGTGATGGGCGGCATGGTGCCGACGATCGGTTGCCATTCGACGATTGAAAGCCCGGAATCGGTTAAGCGGGTAACACCCCCGACCACGATCATGGCGAATACCAGGGCGCAACAAATTAATAGCCAGATTGCAATAGGTTTTTGCATAGTTGTTTGAGAATGTTAATAATAATTAAATACCAAGGATTATTTTATCGCACTATTTCGCGCGCATCAGCCGTTGCTTGGTGCGTTCCCATTCCTTTTGTTTCTCGGATTCGCGTTTGTCATATTGTTTTTTTCCTTTTGCCAAGCCTATTTCGACTTTAATTCTGCCGGATTTATAATGCATGTCGATCGGAACCAGCGTATAACCGGCGCGCTCCACTTTGCCGATCAATCGCTCGATTTCCTCGGCGTGCAATAACAATTTGCGCGTTCTCGCGGGATCGGGATTGATGTGCGTCGAGGCGGTTTTGAGCGGGCTGATATGACAACCGATGAGGAATATTTCGCCGTTGCGGATAATAACATAGGCTTCTTTTAACTGAATGCGCCCATCGCGAATAGCTTTGACTTCCCAACCTTCTAGCACAATGCCCGTTTCATACTTCTCTTCGATAAAATAATCGTGAAAGGCTTTTTTATTTTGTACTATACTCATGTAGGAATAGAATAGGTGGGAATCACTAATTTTCGTGTATTTTATCAGTTTTTCAGCATTACTCCATTGATGTGGGGTGAATTACCTTATGGCAGAAATAGAAAAATCGGTTTTGGTCGAGTATTCGGCGAGTCAGATGTTTGCATTGGTCGATAACGTTGAAGAATACCCAAGTTTTCTTCCTTGGTGCGGCGGTACTTCGGTTGATCCGCAGGATGAAGTCACTACGCATGCGACGGTTAAAATCAACTACCATCATATCCAGCATAGTTTTACAACCATCAATAAGCGCTTTCCGCCGGATTTGATCGAAATGAGTTTGCTGGATGGACCGTTTGAACATTTAGATGGTTATTGGCAGTTCATTGCCTTGTCGGAGCATGCATGCAAAATAAAATTCCGGCTGCATTACACGTTCTCGCACAAAATTCTTGAGAAGCTGGTGGGACCGGTGTTTCATATGATCGCAAACAGTTTCGTCGAGTCTTTTATTGAAAGAGCCGAAACGATCTATGGCAAACGTTGAGCATACTTTCCCAGTAGAAGTTGTTTATGCGCTGCCTCGAATCCAGGTGTTAAAACAATTAACCGTAACGGATGGATGCACGGTCGAACAGGCGTTACTAAGTTCGGAATTGCTGGACGACCACCCGGAAATAGATTTGACGAAAAACCGGATCGGGATTTTCGGTAAATTTGTGCAATTGGACATGCTGTTGCAACCTCATGACCGGATTGAGATTTACCGGCCGCTCGTGATTGATCCCAAAGAAGCCAGAAGGCGGCGTGTTGGATCAAGAAACAATCAACGATCGTCAATGGTTGGATAGTTTTTCAGCAACTTTTCCATGCGCGCAAAATAGCAAAATGCGGCTACCGTCAGGAAATTGATTGCCACGGCGATGATGTTCCAAACGATCACCGGCATCGAATCAATCAAAATACCGTAATACACCCAGACGATTTGAAATGTACCCATCATCCCGGCCATGGTCGGGTTCATGCCTGCGGCGCTTTTGCGTTTCAACATCGCATATAAATCCGGTGCGGCGGCAAAAGTGGTGCCGAAGCCTGCTATAAACCCAATGATTTCATGACTTTCCATTGATATTCTTTCCTCGTGCTGATGGCTCTGATTGCGTGCAATTAATCGTGATTGCAGTTAAGTATAAGATAACCGGCTGGGGATACCGGCCAAGAAACATGCATCGACCGGCTGAAAATTGTGATCATTATGATGTTGTGTTGATTTGAATCAATGGTGAATCAAGCGTAGGTTGACATGCTATCCGCGAAAACGCACAGATTATTACAATTCATTTTTATAAACTTAAATCGTTGTGAAAGGAAACGTATCGTGATGAGAAATATACTGATAATCAACAAGTTATTGTTGCCGTTGTTTGTCTTTCTGGCGGCTCATGCCGCGCCGGTCAAAGCCGATGCCGTTACCGATTGGAACAAGCAGGCGGGAGATATCATCGTGGCTTCAGGTATCGGCCCGCTGCCCGCCGAGCGAGCGCTTGCGATCGTGCATGCCGCAGTGTACGAAGCGGTTAATGCGATTACGCAACGGTATCCGGTGAGTGATCTAAAACTGCAACCGGTGCCGGGCGCATCGGTTGAAGCAGCGGTCGCAGCAGCTAACCGGATTGCCTTGACGCAACTGGTTTCCAGCCAAACGGCCGCTATCGGCAAAGCCTATCACGCGGCTATCGCTGCCGTCAGCGATGAAGATGCCAAGAAAGCCGGTATTGCGGTTGGCGAGCAAGCAGCGCAAGGAATTTTGGCGATGCGCGCCAATGACGGCGCATCCGGCAAGGAAGCTTACCGTCCGGTTACCGGCGCGGGTGTGTATATCCCCACGGTCATTCCGGAAGCGCCGCAATGGATCACGCGCAAGCCGTGGTTGATGTCTCACGCGGCGCAATTCAGACCCGGGCCGCCGCCGGAACTCAGCGGCGAGCGCTGGGCGCGCGACTTTAACGAAGTCAAGGCGCTGGGCCGGTTCGATAGCCGGATACGGACTGCGGAGCAAACCGAAATTGCCCGGTTCTGGGAAGAAGTGATGCCGCCGGTTTATCACGGTATCGTGCGCTCGGTGGCCACGCAGCCTGGCCGGGAGATAACGCAAAATGCGCGGCTGCTCGCCGCGGTCACGCAAGCGTCCGACGATGCGTTAATCGCCGTTTTCGACGCGAAATATCATTATGGTTTCTGGCGTCCATTGACTGCGATCCGCAACGGCGATATCGACGGCAACGACGCCACCGAGCGTGATCCTTCGTGGAAGCCGTTCATCGATACGCCGATGCATCCGGAATATCCGTGTGCGCATTGCATTGTGTCGGCAGCCGTCGGTACGGTATTGCAAGCGGAAATCGGCAACGATCCAACCCCGGTGCTGACGACCGTGAGCAAAGCGGCGGGCGATGTATTCCGGAGCTGGACCAGCATCGATGCGTTTATGCAAGAAGTCATCAATGCGCGTATCTACGACGGTGTGCATTACCGCAATTCCGGTGAAACCGGTGCGCGCATGGGCAAGCAGGTTGCCAAGCTTGCCGCCGAGAAATACGGATTGGGTAAAGAATAGCTTCGCTGAGAAGTTCGCAACCGGCAGCAGTTATCAAGTTTCATGGAGGTCAAAAGCGTTTTCTTGTGATTTTTCTCACTGACGCGTTTTACGCAGTGGTTTACTCTGATAAACAGCATTGATTCCAAATGAAATTTCATGGAATCTTGTTGATTATTAACATCGTTAAGAGGAGTCATATCATGAAAACGGTACTGCAATTCTTTTTGATGCTGATTTTAGGATCGACCGGTGGAATAAGTGCTTTATCGGTTGCCGCTACGACATCTACTCAAATCAGCGGATCCACTTCAACCACCGGTTACTCTGGTAAGGAAGCCGCTGCAAAAAGGACACTCGCGCCATCCGCAACATCCAATGAAGCTTTAACCGGTGTGGAAATCGCGGAGCGTTCCGATGATCCGTGCTTTTTGCGGGCAAGGTTCCGTAATATTGCGACCGGCAATGAGGGTGCCAATGCGCGTTTTGCGGAGTGTGATGACAATAACAATAATGAAGGCACCGGCGATAGTCACCGCACTTTGATGATGCCATCGGGTGGATTTGTCACCGGTGTTCGGATTTGCATGAACAGCCAGCAAGATAAAATGAAAGGTATTCAGCTCATCGGGCGCTATGGCGCTTGTTTGCTTGGTGAAGAGAATGTTTATGTGTCTCCCGCGCCCTGCTCAAGAGTATTCAAAACATCGGGAATTGAATACCGGCTGTGCGATACCGATCAACCGAATTACCAAACACTTTCTTGCAGCGGCAGCGCCTCGACTTTGTCGGTTCACTATGAACGTACAAATTGCCAAGGTAACAGCAACGGCCCAGACAATGACTGGGAAGAAGCCGTTAACTGTCCCGATCGGATGGTTGCAACCGGGATGCGCCTGAATCATCGGGAAGGGAATGGTGGTCGCAGAATTATTACCGGCGTTGCGCTGGATTGCCGCAAAGTAGAGTTGCCGGATTAGGAATTATTGATGCGATAACGCCCATTCCCGGATGATAAGCTGCGTTCGTGGTCCGGCAAGCTTGCCACGAATGCAGCAGCGGGTTGTCGCTGACTCCGGTACAGAATGCAATAAAGCCGCTCCGGAAACCATCCGTAGAATCCGGATCAATAATTTCATACGGAGTCCGGCGATGGATAGCGCAACCAAGCAACATCTGATGATCGCATTCTTTTTGAGTTTTTTCACAGTCGGAATTCCTTACTGGCGAATCCCCTATAACACCGTCAATTTGCCGGAAGCCTTGCCGGTCTTTGGCTTGATAGTAGCGGGCGGTGCCGCGATGATATTGCGATTGCAAACAACAGCAACCTTCTGGCAAATCATCAAAGTGATGACAGCATCGGTACCGACAGCCGTGTTTGCGCGCGTGGTCTGGGATGGTTTCAAGGATCCCAGCTCGCACAATCTGTGGCCTTTTGAAATTGCAGTCGTGTTACCGGTCGGTTTTGCCTGTGCCATTGCTGGTGCGCTTGCAGGCAGCCTGATTGCGGCAATGACCGGGAAACCGCAGCGGCGCAAGAAACGATGAGTTGTCTTGAGCAAGCGTTGCCAGACTGCTGATCCGGCGGACGGTAACCCGATCGATCGGCACTGGTTTTCCGGCTGCTCGATCAGCGCTTGCCTAGACGCCGCCTTTGATGATGTCGTTTAGAATCCAAATGAATAATTTGAAAAAGATATTCAAAACAACGATGAAGATGATTAATTCCAGAACGATTTTCATTGATCAATAAAGAATAAAAGTAAATGAATCAACAGTTTCAACTTGGAGTACTCGAATTATTAGGGTATGCAACCCTGAAGAAGGTTCCGGTTGAATGAATGATTCGATTGTGTAGGGTTTGATGGTTTTTACCACGTCAGTGTCAATTTATCCAGAACCGTGAGTATATTGCAACCTTCCGCTCCGGCCCGATGTTGGAGCGATCATCGGAAATAAGGCAAAAAAAACCCTTTATTCTGACGATTGAACTAAACCATCCCGTGAATAATCCCATCTATCGTTTTGATAAACGATCACAAATGTCCTAGTCCTAAAGCAGGAATGATTGACTATGGCATTAGCCGGCGAGCGGGCCTAGAATGAACGTATCTTTAATTAATATAATTTCTTTCAATAGCTTAATCGTTAATGATGTAAACGGTTTGGCGGAATGATTTGCGACGGGAGCATAAAATGACACGAATACTGGTTATCGCATTACTATTGATCAGCCCGAACGTATCGGCGTTTTCAATCGAATGGCTGCCCCTGGTAACCACCGAGAAAAGCGGTAATCCTTTAAATATTGGCGGCAACCCGGTTCTGGAATACCGGAACGCTGGAAAAGGCGGAATCGACTGGACAGTAACCGGCGACGGCCCGACAGGCGGGCGGGGCATACGTGAATTATGGCTGTTTGACGATTCGGCAGCCGGTATTCCGGGAACCAGCCAGGCGACCACCACATTTTCCGTCGTCAGCAACGCGGTCGGCTTTGTCATGGCAGGCGATCACAATGACGGCTTTGCGCAATTTCTGGTCGACGGCATCGATGTCGGCACCTTCGATATGTATCGCACCGGAAACCGGATTCTGGCAGTCACCGGACTGGATTTCATAGCGCACACATTGACGATCGTGCAACTCGGCGAACACAACCCCAATTCAACCAAAGGCGATGTTGCGATTTTTGGCGGCGCTGCGTTTAACACGCCGATTGCCGCCATTCCGGAACCGCAAACCTACGCGATGTTGCTGGCCGGTTTAATCCTGCTGGTTTCCATGACGCGTTATCAAAAGCAACGCGCCTGACCGGCATCAATACCGTATTCCGACAACCCCGCCGTCCGACGGGGTTTGCATTTAATTACGAAGCATCACGCTGCTTCGCAACGCTTCCAGCTTACTCCAATCGATAGTATTCCTGTTCGCGGTCTCGCCGATTAAACCTCTCCACAAAACGCGCAGGCTATCAATCACTCATCGTGCAGCGTGCTGACACCGATGCCCGTGCACCGCAATGCCGAAAAGTACCAATGCATCAGAACATAACGATTTTTATAGAAAAATCATCCTATGATAATATTGCCCCGGTTTGCGGCATGCCTTTTCAATCCGGTTGAGCGATGGATCAATAGCGATGGAACAACAGAAAAAGAAGGATTTTTTTATTAGTTATACCGCTGTCGATAAAAACAAAGCGGAATGGATAGCATGGCAATTGGAAGCCGCCGGTTATACCACCATCATCCAAGCTTGGGATTTTGGTTCTGGCGACAATTTTGTCATTGAGATGCAAAATGCTGCAACTGAGGCTGTTCGAACCATTGCAGTATTATCGCCCGATTATTTGCAATCAAAATTTACCGCACCGGAGTGGGCAGCGGCTTTTGCACAAGACCCGACCGGTGAGAAAAGACTGTTAATCCCCGTTCGAGTGTCTGAGGTTGATTTGACCGGGTTGTTACGTCCAATTGTCTACATTGATCTGGTTAATTGCGGCGTAGAAGAAGCGCGCAAGCGGTTAATTAGGCATGTTGGCGCGAGCATCAACGGAGTCAGAGCAAAACCCGATAAAGAGCCGCCATTTTGGGATGATTCTGGCGAAACATCCATTCAGCCAAAAGCAAAAAATTCCCATAAACAACTGAATCCTAGTTATAAATTGGGGCAAATCGATCGAGAAGATCATTTTGAGCATTTGGCCAATCATATTCCGCTTGAGTATTGTTTACGAAAAGGTAAAACGATGGGGTTTATCGTGCATGGACCTGGGCAAGAATGGCCTGAGAGCCTTCGCTACAAATTAGTGCACTTGATATGGGAGCGCACTAAAGCCGCAAAAAGCTCATTTCCGGATGATTCGCTGAACCAAACAGAAGAAGTGAATCTTACTGCACCAGAGGCATTTCTTTGGCGGCTTTTAGGCCACCAATTGAACATCATTGAAACAGATCGCAGAGAAATCCAATCTCGATTGCAGCAAGCTCAGATCAGCTATATCTTCGTGCGCAAATTGACGCGAAAAGAAATGGAGCAAACTGACTTTCTCGCCGCTTTGTTAACAGCATGGCAAACGATAAAACTAAAATCATCGCCGAGTCACTTTTTGTTGCTGGTTTGTGAAACCGATCGTCTTAAGGAAAGTGATGACCACTGGAGGCAAAGAATCAGCGCGCAACTGGAAGCCAGGTCACTGGCAAACGCTTTACTTCCGCCGGTTTCCGACTCACCTAATTTGGACGATCATTTTGCGACCTGGATCGATTCGCATTTTAAGGAAGATCAGCATGGAAGATTAATCGCCAACCTCAAAGAAAAAGCAGCGAAGTTAAGAGGGGAGAGCAAGCAGTTCAAGATTCCACTGCGAGATTTCCGTGAACATTTTCACCCTTTATTCAACGATTACACTCTGAAGTGAGCAATCGACATGACAATGATTTTTGATCCTTACTATACCGGCAGCGGCACTCGGGCCGATGTCAAACTACCGGATTACCAGATCGATAAGCTGACCGATCCCAGTGGCTATCTTGCGCCGCCCGACTTGGTTTCAGCGGTGAATGTGGCATTGGCGCTGGGCTTACCGTTGCTGTTGACCGGCGAACCGGGTTGCGGCAAATCGCAATTGGCCTATAGTCTCGCTTGGGAACTGGGTTTGCCCGATCCCTTCACGTTTACCGTCAAATCGGATACGCAAAGCCGGGATTTGTTCTATCACTTCGATACCCTGGGGCGTTTTCGTGCGGTGCATATTCATAATGTTCAAGAGAACGACGATGCGCACCGATTCTTGCGCATGGAAGCGCTGGGGCGGGCTATTTTTCATGCCTTGGGTAGTACCAAGATCATCGACATCGATCCGGGTTTTACCGGATATTTGGCCGATATTCCTCCGCAGCCGCAACGTTCCGTGGTGCTGATCGACGAAATCGACAAAGCACCACGCGAAGTGCCGAACGATATCTTGAATGAAATCGACCGGATGGCCTTTGATATTCCAGAAGTGACGAAAGCTAATCAAAACAAA
This sequence comes from Nitrosomonas sp., assembly GCA_019745325.1. Taxonomy (GTDB): domain Bacteria; phylum Pseudomonadota; class Gammaproteobacteria; order Burkholderiales; family Nitrosomonadaceae; genus Nitrosomonas. The sequence continues at coordinate 136,922 of JAIETK010000008.1, forward strand.
TCATCTTTTTCGCTGCAAAATAAATCGTCCAGAACTTCGGATGGAACCCAAAGCGCGGAGCACTCAGCCATCCGTCCCATTGTGATTATTACCAGCAATCGCGAGCGTGAATTGCCGGAAGCTTTTTTACGCCGCTGCGTGTATTTTCATGTTGAATTGCCACCGTTCCGCAGCGAACTGAACAAAACTGACACAAACAAATCAGGCGACGGCAAAGAAGTCAGTGTCGAGCGTATTGTCGAAAGCCGCTTAGACCTGAAAAACGGGATTGAAGCGGAACATCACAAACCCAATATTCAGAAGAGTGTCCTTGCTGGCGGGATTTCCTTCTTTGAATATCTGCGCAGCGACGATGTGCATCTGATCAAAAAGCCCTCCACGGCGGAACTGCTCAATTGGATGTTATTGCTGTACAACCGCTGTCCGGCAACCGGCACGGTTGAAAACAATGAACATCTGTTTCTCACCAGCGCGAAAGTCACGCTTTTTAAACATTTGGACGATCAAAAAGAAGCAGCAGATCTCTTCAACGATTGGTTAGCACTGCAAGCCGGTAAAAAATAGTCAAAGCACCGCGATTGTGGAACGTCACGATTCACTGAAAGATTTTTTTGCGCAGCTCGATGCGGTGCTGCGCGCCGAGGATATGATGTACGGGCCGGATGTCTGGCTACGGGTGCATCAACTTGCTTTACGGTTGAATTACTATCATGCGCCGCCAGCGGATTTACGCCAGCTTCTGCCGGTGCTGCGGCCTTTATTTTGCCGCAATCCGGAAGAACAAGCGCGGTTTGCTTTTTTGTTCGAGCAATGTCTAAGCGAAAAACCGCAAAGCCTGGCGTCGGTCAATCGCATCGACTCACCGCAGCAGCGGGCGATAGACGATAGCTTAGAGAAAGCGGCCAGGATCAAGCGTTATTGGCTATGGAGCGGAATTTTGTTGTTGATCGCTTTGGTTACTGTGATGCCCAAGCCGCAGAAAATCGAAGAACCTCCCAAATCGCCGGCAACGATTGCGCAATCCGATAAAAAAACTGACACGACACCTTCGTCTTCGCCTTCGCCTTCGGCATCCGAAACCGGCACCCCGGCGCCGGTTATCAGCATCATTGCTCCTCAACCGCTGCCCGAGCCGGAACCCGATCCCGCTGAGAACTTGCCGTGGTATTGGTATGGCTTACCCTGGCTTATGGCCGCTTGGTGGCTTGCCGCGAGATTCCATCAAAAGCTGAAGTTGTCGCGCGGCAATAATTCGGGCGATGACCGGATCAACAAAATTGCTTTCGATCAGCAATTCACACCGATTTGGGGCGGTGTCGATGCGGAAAAATCCTTGCGCGAGTTGCGTGCGGCGCGGTTGATTCCAACGCGGCGGCTGGATATCGACGCGACCATCGAGGCTACCGCGCGCAACGGTGATTATTTCCAGCCGGTGTACCGCACTCGCCGTATTGCGCCGGAGCATGTATTGCTGGTGCGAAGCCTGAGCCGTCACGATCAGCAAGCGGAGCTAGCGGAGGAATTGGCCGATCGCTTCAAAAGCCTTGGCTTGCAGGTGCACATTTACCGCTTTCGCGACGATCCGCGCTGGCTGGCAAACTGGGATGACAATGGCGCGAGCACCTACTTCGACTTGACGCAAATCCAGGCAAAGCACGGCAATGCGCGGCTGCTGATTATCAGCGAGAGCGATATTGTGTTTCACCCTTATAGCGGCGAGCCGCGCGCCTGGTTGTCGGCATTGTCGCCGTGGCAGGATAAAGCGTGGTTGCATCCGTACGATGCCCGAGAAGTGCATGCCGATCTGCTCGCCAAACGCGATTTCGTGGTGCTGCCGTTGTCCCGCGACAGTCTGCCGGAGTTGGTCAGCCATTTGACGGCTGCTGAAACCGCCAAACCGGCAGCGGCCAAAACCGGTTATATCGAATTGCCCGATATCATCGCGCGGGAACCGGATGGCTGGCTGGGCGAACAGCCCCCGTACGGTACCGACCTCGCTGATCTGGAATGGGAGCTGGAATATTTTCTCGGCACGCATGGCATGCGCTTGCTGCGCGCCATTGCGGTGTATCCGAAACCGCAGTGGAAATTGACGCTGGCGCTGGATTATCTGCTGTTCGGCAAACTCGGCACAGCCGATCCGCCCGCGCGGCGCGAGCAGCGGTTGTCGCGGCTGAGCCGCTTGCCGTGGTTGATGCACGGTTTTATGCCCAATTGGTTGCGCGAGTATTTGCTGATCAATTGCGATGCGGACGAACGCCAGCATGTTGTCGCCGTGTGGCAATCGCTGTTCGGTCAATTGAACGAACACGGTAGAAAATCGCTGCAACTGGATTTCAGCACGCCGTCGCAGCGGCAAATCAAGCTGTATTGGAACCAGCTTCGCCTGATGCCGCAATCGGATGCGATCAACGATCCGATTTTCGTGCATATCCTCATGGGTGGCCGATTCGGCTGGCTCGATTTTCACCTGCCGCGCGCATTGGCCAGGCGGCTGCCGTTCGCGCAACGCGCGCTGGATTTGCGTCCGGTGCTGGGCGCAATTGCCGGGGCTATGCTCGGCATGGCAGCGATCTTCGTTATCGACCGGTATTTTGCCGAACCGCCTTTTGAACCGGCACAATGGCAAGTCACCGTGCAATACCAAACGAATGTCCAACCGCTGGCCATCGCCTTGCAACAGTATTTGCAACAAGATCAATTTAAAGTTGCGCAGCCGGGTGAAATGAGTGATGCATCGATTAAAAACCATAGCATTCTCTACCCTCCAGGGGGTAGCAAAGCTGCGGATAGGATCAAGCGCCGCTTGGTCTGGTTGGCGTATGGCGCAGATGTAGTTACAGAACAATCCCCCGAACTTCGTAAACAAACGATCCAAGTGCTGCTAACCGATTTGTATGCTGTGGCGTTTAACGACGAGTTACGTGATGCGGCAAAAGTAGATCCTGAACCGCCGCCGAAGAAACAAGTTATAGAGCCAACTGCTGTTATCGTACCTAAACCCTTGAAGAAACCTGTTATTAAGATTGTGTCTGCAAATCCTGAACAATCGCTTGAGAAATTGCCCAAAAATATTTTGCCTAACCATACTGAGGATAGAAGTGCTTCGATACCAAATGAAAACCCAATTGTCGTCATCGAACCTGAGATGGTACGCATCATCCCTCCAGAAAAAGGCGAAATCCAATTAGAAGAGAAGGTATCGAATCTTCTCGGTTCTTTTTCCTTCCCGCAGCCTTTTGTTATGAGTCGTCACAAAATCACCGTAAGTCAATTCCGCCAGTTTGTACAAGATACGTCTTATGTCACGACCGCCGAGCTACACGGCAAAGGATGTATTAGTTTTAAAAATATGAAAAATGAATCTAATAATAATTGGAAAAAACCAGGATTCGAACAAAGTGATGATCATCCGGTAGTGTGTGTTACGTGGAATGATGCGCAAGCATATGTTAAATGGCTGTCGGATAAAATGGGTAAACAATATCGCTTGCTAACCTATATGGAATCAACTTACGTGATTTTATTCAGAAATTTGTTAAAAATCAGACCATCATTACTTAAGAACGATGGGGTCAAGAACCAATTCAAGAAAATTTCAGAAGACATGCCATTAGATTTTGGTGTTATCAAATCTTCTATGCTGGAATTGACGCAGGAATGTGTCAGTTTTGCCCAGGTGATGGGGAAAGACCGCGGTGATTGCGACCGTACTGTGGTTCTGAAAGATGATTTATCCGATCTGGAGTCGCCATCGGAAGCCGCTCGCATTCTCAACTCCGATGACTCAATCAACAACCTGGGTTTTCGCATTGCCAGGGATTTTTGATCTTTGATATTTGCGGTTGGGTAGAGCAGGGTAGGGTGGATAAGCGCAGCGCCATCCACCACAAATGGCGCGCAATATACAATCAAAACCAGTGGGTGACGCTGCGCTTATCCACCCTATGTTCGCAGTTGAATAATTTGATTAAGCCGCTGGCATACTTGCACAAACAGTGCTTCGTTCAATGATTCGAGTGGATGCGGCTTGGCATTGCGCGCTCGCCAATCGAACGATTTGGGTTGATGGCATAGCACGTAACTGGTTTGTTCCAGTTTCTTTTTCGTGGTTTTACCGACGGCAAAGGCAAAGGGATTGCCGGCGTTATAAGCTGCCGTGGTCATCGGTAGCCCGATAACAAGGGAAGTTTTGTCGTTGAAAATTTTAGGTGAGAGTACGAGGAAAGGATGAAAGTCGCGCATTTCATATCCGGCCTGCGGATTGCAGTCGATCCAGATAATGTCGCGGCGATCAGGCGACCACGGCTGGGTGTTATCGGTTTGTTTTGTCATGGTGCAATCAATAAACTTCCGGCAGCATCACCCTTCTTCCGCACCGGTCGCAACTGCGGGCATGACTTCACCGCCATGACGCGCGGGATCGAATTGCGCCAAACGTTGTTCCAGCGTCAGCGATTCATCCACAACCGGCGTGATAATGATCTGGCCATCCGAAACCGTCAACCGCACCCGCTGATCGGCATGTACTTGCGCCTCGCGCGCAATCGCCGCCGGCAGCCGCACCCCCAGGTTGTTGCCCCATTGCTTGATATCCAGCACGACTTCAGTCATTTTTACACGCCCTCATTCAAATGTATAGACGATAGTATAAACACAATCAAAATGTGAATCAAATAACCGGCTATGTGATTTGCAAGGCGGATGGAGTGCAAGAGACAAAACATATCCATGCGATAGACGAGCTTCTGAACACCACCCAACGCAGCAAATCGCTTGCGCAGGCAATTTTAGTGTTTCCGAAGACAAGCCCGGATAAACGGTTGTGTCCGGTCATTCCTTGCTGTTTTTATTTCCGGAGTTTTTCTGGCATTAGTCGCTGCCAAAATAGCATTGCCGGATCCGTTCAACATATTCAACGAGATTTTGCTTGGCAAGGCCGTGTTGTTTCAGCGGCGATTCGATCGGGCAGCCGATGATGTTGATCAGCAATCCGAACGCCGAAGCATCGAGGGTCGTGGGGTTGCCGCCGAAGAAGTACGGTTGATCGCCCAGCGCTACTGCCAGCGCGTCGATATCTTGCTGACCCAGCGCAAAAATTTCTTCCGGCTGGTGGCGGCCGGTGCCGTGGCCGTGAATTTGCCGCTGGATTTTTTTGCGCGTGCGGCTGGCGGCAATATCGCGAATGACCGGTGGCAGCGTTCCGAAGATCGCGTGCTTGTTGACTTGCCAATTTTCCTCGGTGTATTGCCAGCGCGAATACAGCGCCGCCCAAAACAAATGTTCCTCCAATAGCCGCTGCATCGCGGTCGATGATGCCAGTTCGGCTGCGGTTAACTCCCGGTCCAGATCGGTGTAATGCGTTTTCAGATAATCGACGATAAAGCGCGAATCCCCGATGGCGGCGCCATTGTCCTCGATATACGGCAATTTGCCTTTGGGCGCGCCGAGCGGTAAGGCGGTTTTGATTTCGTAAGGAATATCCGCCATGCGCAAGTAAGTTTCGACTTTGCAGCAAAACGGGCTTAAGTTTGGAATGCCCCAGGTGCGTCTGAATTGATAGAGTTTGAGCATAATTGCAATCCTATTTGGTCATTACTTGTTCAGTGCAAGTGACTTTACCTTTTTTGCTTGCGAATTGCAAGTGTATAGTTTACAGTGCGTGTATCACTTCTAACTATACAAAGACTAATGACCGGCGAATTGGATAAATCAGATTTTGAACGATCGTGTTGCCCGGTTGCTTGCGCGCTGGACCAGCTCGGCGATAAATGGACCTTGTTGATTATCCGCGATTTATTGTTGGGAAAGAAACGTTACCAGGAATTTCTGGCATCACCCGAGCGGATCGCGACCAATATTCTGGCTGACCGGTTGAAGAAGCTGGAAGCGAAGGGATTTGTGGTGCAACGCGCTTATCAGCAAAATCCGGTGCGCTATGAATATGCGTTATCCAAGAAGGGAGAGGATCTGGGGCCGGTTCTGCAGGCATTAGCGGCTTGGGGTAAAGCCTATTATCCGGGCAGCAAGGTTTTTGAGGCTGTCAAACCGCGACTGGCGAATGAATAAGCAATCAGCATCCCGGTTTCCCGGGATGCTGGCTTGCATGATATTAAAGCGGTGATCCGGAAGGTCCGTCTTCAACGCGATGGCGTTGCGTCGAAGCTGCGTTATTTTCCAAAGTCATGATGCGGGATTCCAGCCGTGCAATCAACGCTTTTGTGTCCGGCGATTCAACCGGGGCTTGCGGTTTCGGTGCGGATGCACGTGTTTCCAGGTTTTCCACACGAGTTTGCAACTGCTGCGGCAGGTCTTCCGCTTCCGGGCCGGCAAGATGCGTGAATTCGACGCTGTCTTCATAAGGCTCGCGCGTGGTGCCCGTGGCTTTAACGATGAAACCAGCCAGCAGGCCGCCGGTAATGGCAATGAACAAGGTGATTACGATACCGTTGAATTGCGCGATGGCAATATCCGGCACAACCAAAAAAGCGCTCATGCCGCCCAACAGCCCCGGCATACCGTGCAAATTATGCACGCCGCAGGTGTCGACGAGCTTGAACCGGGATTCCAGCGCCGGCTGCAGGAAAACATAACCCAAAACGGAAACGACTCCCGCTAGTAAACCAATGCCGAAGGCGCCGCCGGGAGAGACCACATCGCAAACGGAACCGATGGCGACACCGCCCGCCAACGCGGCATTCGCCATATCGACCATGGAGGTTTTGCCGCCATGCAGCTTGGAGCTCAAGAAGTAGGTGGCGATTGTCGCGCCGCAAAGCGCCAGTAACGTATTGGCAACGGTTTGCGGCATATTTTCCAGGGGCACCAAGGCGGTGGCAAAACTCGGCCAAAATAGCCACAGCACCATGGAACCGAGCATCGCGAAGCGGTCGGAAGTATGATCCGATTCAATCGGCTTGCTGCGTTGATACGCGGTGGTTAATACTATCGACATGCTAAGTCCGAAATACGCGCCAAACGCATGGATGACAATCGATCCGGCAGTATCCTGGAATCCCGTGGTGTATCCGATGGCGTCATCGAGCACCAGCCATTCATTCAATAAATACAGCGGCACCACCAGCAGCGCCAGCAAGGCATATTGAAAAACGCGTAAACGCCCGAGTACCGCGCCCATCGCAATCAATGCGGTGGCAACGGACAGTTCCGCATAAAGCAGGGCGTCGAGGGTATGCGGGGACAATTGGTGCCCGAAAATGCCATTGGCGCGAAGCAAGATGTAAAGCGGCAGACCGGTAGCGACCACCAGGTAAGTACCGGTGACGGCGCCGAATCCGTAGCGGCGCACGAATACCATTAAAAAGCCAAAACCGATCAGCAGCATGGCGAGAATATGAATGATGAAATTATATTGCGCGACGACGCGAGCTTCGCTCAGAGCCGCGGGGGCTTCGGCGCTTACCCAACTGCTAAAACCCAGGAGCAGCAGACTCACTGCGCATTGCAGTGTCAAGCAAAAACGTTTATTCATGTTTTTTTCCTTAAGTTATTAATGATTCGGGTTAATTTATGACGAGTTTTGTTGATAGAGGCAATCCGGCAAGGCACTTACCCCTACCGGGAGTGTGAGCTTTAATCTCCCTGAGCGCAATAGGGAAATGTTAATTGGCAGTGATGGGAAGTTTTCCAGAAAACATGAATAACCGTATGCTTAAACGAATGGCTGCGTGCACGGGCGTGCGGTGAAATTTTCAACGCGCTGCTGCGGCGTGATGCGGAATTTGGTGAATGAGTAACTGATGGAGCGTGCTAAGGAAACGCTGATTAATTGACTGCACGAGCAAATCACTTCGTTGCACGGTACTCGCTCCCTCGCCTATCTTGTTGATATGTCTCGGTTGCTGCGTTCCGTGCGCTTCGTGTTTCATCTCGTTCGCCGAATTAATCAACATTTTCCTAACGGGCACCGGTTACAAAGACCGGGCCGGTTGGTCAGCGGGAAAGTTCGCGATGGATGCCGCGTTTGAGCGCCTGGATCGCTTCTTCGATGCTGCCGGGCGCTTGCCGGTACGGACAGAAGATGTTTCGGGAGAGTTCACGCTGCGCATAGAATTGCCGCACCAGGTCGATTTGCTGCCATTCCGCGACCCGGGGTTGCGCCCAGGTTTTATCGTCCCTGCCCAGCGCATATAATTTTCGTTCGTTGGTGGCGCAGCGGATTCCTTCATAACTGACATTGCTGGCGCCGGCCGATGATTTGATGACGAGCGCGAACCGCACCACGCCGTCTTCGCCGATTCCGATCGACGTGGTATCGACGAAATAGCGGTTGCTGCTGGCTTCTCCGGCGTTAAATTCCAGCAGATTTTCCGGAGCCGGGTAGGGGGGTAGCTGCGCTGCTTGTTCAACCCACGGTTTGTCGCTTTCGAATTCGTCCTTGAAAGGCGGTTTGGCGCAAGCCGACAGCGCGAGGATGCCAACGATTGCGCTAAGAATAAGCGGTTTCATATAGCGGTTAAATCATTCAACAGCGATGCGCGAATATCCGCGGCCACGATGTCAACGGTTGCTTGATACGCCGGATGATCGACTCCCATGCTCAACATCGCGCCTTGCCGCAGTGCGCGAATCATGTCAATGGATAATTCGAACCGCAGGAAATGGACGGAAGCGGTTTTTTCGCTGTTTTCCCGTTCCAGATCTTCATCGGCGATGGCATAAACTGGCGGATGATCCGCTACCTTGACCCAGACTTTGTCTTCGATGCCGATCATCGTCGCCAACCGCGCCGCGCGTTCGTCCGGGTCGGCATATTCGATCATCATCGTGGCTTTCCAGTTATGTCCGTCCGGGACCAGCGGCGTGTAGGTTTCCAGTTCGTGTACGATTTCCTCTTCCTGAAAAATCCGCTCGACGCGCAGCATTTCCTGAATTTGATAGCGAATCGTCAGTTCATCTTCAAATATCAACGTGACATGATCGCCAAGATGGATTTTGCGTGTTTTTTTATGTGCCATCACTTTGGCGCGAAATTCGTTGCGTGCTTTGGAGTAGGCTTCGAGCGTCATTAAGCTGTCGCGGGTAATGGCCGGCATTGTTCGATTCTCCGTAAGGGGTGGGTGAGTCACCGCCGGATCGGCGTCCGGTGCCGGCGTCAAACCGGTATCGGTGCCGTAAGCCATTCGCAGCAACGTCAGGGGATGCAGTTTCTGCGCTTTGCTTTCGCCGATTCCTTGTTCGATATGACGGGCGGCGATGGCGCAATCCGAGCTGATGTAATCCGGTTCGGCGGCTGCCATTTGTTTGAAAACCGGGCGGCCGATTTTCATCGAATCGGCATAATGTTCGCTTTTAACGCCCCAGGTGCCGTCATGACCGGAACAGCGCTCCACGGCATTGACGGTGGTGTCCGGCACCAGTTCCAGGATGTCTTTGGTTTTTTTGCCGAAATTCTGCACGCGTTGATGGCACGGGATATGGTAAGAAATTTTACCGAGTGCTTGCTTGAAATCGGTTTTGAGCAAATTGTCCTGATTTCGCAGCGCCAGATATTCAAACGGATCGAACATGGCGGCGGCGACGGCCTGGATTGTTTCGTCATGCGGGAATAACAGCGGTAATTCCTGTTTGTACATCAGCGTGCAGGATGGCACCGCCGAGAGAATGGCATAACCCTCCTGCGCCAATTGGAATAAATACGGGATATTTTTATCTTTAAGTTTCTCAACGGTTTCCAGATCACCCAGTTCCAGCTTCGGCATGCCGCAGCAAGCTTCTTTCTCAACTAGACGAACCGGAATTTCATTGTGTTCCAGAATGTGCAACAAGTCGTGGCCGATGCCCGGTTCGTTGTAATTAACATAGCAGGTGGCGTAAATAGCGACCTTGCCGGGGGTGCGGGCGCCGTCTTTGACCGGAAACGTATCGTTGGGCTTGGCGTTCGAGCGGAATTTTGTGGTCGCGTATTCGGGCAATTTCCGCTCGGCATGAATTCCCAGCGTGCTATCCAGCAATTTACGCGCTACTGGCGCGTTGGTCAGCGTGTTGACGGTTTGCACGACCACCGGAATGGTGGCAATTTTGCCCATTAAATCGGTATTGGAGAGCAGCTCATCGCGAAAGCGGGCGCCTTGGTTTTTATATTTGACCGCTTTGGCGCGCAACATCAAATGCGGAAAATCAATGTTCCATTCGTGCGGCGGCACGTAAGGGCATTTCGTCATGAAACACATATCGCATAAATAGCAGCGATCGACCACTTCCCAGAATTGTTTTTTATCGACGCCATCCAGTTCGCCGGTAGTGCTTTCATCGATTAAATCGAATAAACGCGGAAAAGCCGTGCACAAATTGACGCAGCGCCGGCAGCCGTGACAGATGTCGAACACGCGTTCCAGTTCTTGATTTAAACCGGTTTCATCATAAAAATCAGGATTCTTCCAATCGATGGGATGACGAGTAGGTGCTTCGAGACTACCTTCGCGAGTGGCCATAGATCAATGTGTTTTGTTGAGACGATGGGTGATTGTGATGGGGTTTATCCAGCGATTGAATAAACCCCGGTATTTCAGGGTGCGATTGAACGCGATTAATCGGCTAAGCCGTCCAATGCGCGCTGGAAGCGATTGGCGTGCGAGCGTTCCGCTTTGGCAAGCGTTTCGAACCAATCGGCGATTTCATCGAAACCTTCATCGCGCGCGGTTTTTGCCATGCCGGGATACATGTCGGTGTATTCGTGCGTTTCACCGGCGATCGCGGTTTTCAAATTGTCGCGGGAGCCGCCAAAAGGCATGCCGGTTGCCGGATCGCCGCATTTTTCCAAATATTCCAGATGACCGTGGGCGTGACCGGTTTCGCCTTCCGCGGTAGAACGGAATACGGCCGCTACGTCATTTTGGCCTTCCACATCGGCTTTTGCAGCGAAATACAGATACCGGCGATTGGCTTGAGATTCTCCTGCAAACGCGGCTTTCAGATTTCCTTCGGTTTTTGATCCTTTAAGTTCCATCGTGCTCTCCTTAATATATTGACGAGTTATTATCGTTGATTTAGATCAACGAGACTATCGAAGGGTTTAGGGATTGTCAACTATTAACGGCGGGGAGCGGGGTTCAGGAAAGTGGAATGAATCTTTTCAGGTTGAACATTCATTCTGTCGCCGATGCAACGATAGGGTTGCATGATCATGGCATATCCCTCAGGAAGCTCTGATTAATTGACTATACGAGCGAATCACTTCGTTGCGCGGCACTCGCATCCTCGCCTATCGTGTTGATATGTCTCGATTGCTGCGTTCCGTGCGCCTCGTGCTTCATCTCGTTCGCTGAATTAATCAGCGCTTCCCTAAAAGGCAAGCGGAATTCTAGTAGAATCGCGGTTTTCAAGGAATCCGGCAAGTTTTTCGATTGATTGCAAGCTGCTTCCCGGGTTTAATGCCGGCATCGTGCCGGGTAATTTTTCTAAATCATGTGGTTACCAGCTTTTGCATAACATTTATGCCGACACTTCCCTATTGGCGCTTATCCGGTTTTTATTTTTTCTATTTTGCTTTCATTGGCGCTTTTTCGCCTTACTGGAGCTTGTATTTGCAATCGCTGCATTTTAACGCGCTGCAAATCGGCGTACTGATGTCATTATTACTGGTAACCCGGATCTTTTCTCCCGCAGCCTGGGGATGGTTGGCGGATCATACCGGAAAGCGCGTGCGCGTGGTGCAATTGGCCGCTGTCTGCGGTTTGATCAGTTATTGCGGTTTTTTCTGGGGTGAATCATTTGTCTGGATTTTTTTCGTGACGTTGTTGATGAGTTTCTTTTGGAGCGCGTCGCTGCCTTTGATGGAAGCCATTACATTGTCGCATCTGGGCGATTCGACCGATCGTTACGGCCGGATCCGTTCCTGGGGGTCGGTGGGGTTTGTGGTATCGGTTGTGGGCATTGGTTATTTGCTGGAAATCGTTGAAATTATTTGGCTGCTTTGGGTTGTGCTGGGATTGAAGGTGGGTATCGCGCTATTTTCGTACCAGATACCGGAAAAGGAAATCATCAGTCATGTCAGCGGATTTCATTCGATCCGGCAAATTTGCAGGCGCCCCGAAGTCATGGCTTTTCTATTTTCCAGCTTGTTGATGCTGTTTGCGCACGGCGCCTACTACACTTTTTTCTCGATTTATTTGGTTGAGCATGGCTATGACAAGGGATTTGTCGGATGGCTATGGGCGATCGGCGTGATTTGTGAAATCGGCATTTTTTTCATCATGCCTTGGCTGATGCGGCATTTCCGCCTCAAGCAGATTTTGATGTTCAGCTTCGTTTGCGCCACGCTCCGTTTTGCGCTGATAGGCAGTTGGGTTGATTGGCCGGCCGTATTGATTCTGGCGCAAATATTGCATGCGGCGACTTACGGGGCGCATCATGTCGCGGCAATGATGGTGATCCATTATTTTTTCAAAGGGCGTAATCAAGCGAAAGGACAAGCGCTTTATACCAGCATTGCCTACGGTCTCGGCGGCGCCTTGGGGGCGGTTTCGAGCGGTTATACCTGGGATTGGCTGGGAGCGGAGGTCACTTTTTTTATCAGCGCGATCACGGCTTTGTTAGGGTTGCTGGTCATTGCGTGGAAGATGCATTCGTTCAATCATTAGCTGCGGATTGTTCAATTTGTTGAACCGGTAAACTTTATGGGATAATTATCAATTAATTGTTTTTTCTTTTTTGTTTTTTTATTTTCACCAGATCAGATGCAAACGTTATACGACAAACTTTGGAACCAGCACGTGGTTCATACCGAATCCGCCGATCCGCATAGCATGACATTGATCTATATTGATCGTCATCTCGTGCATGAGGTGACGAGTCCGCAGGCGTTTGAAAGTTTGAAATTGGCGGGGCGGAAGCCTTGGCGGTTGAATTCGATTCTTGCGGTCGCGGATCACAATGTGCCGACGACTGATCGAAGTCATGGCATCCATGATCCCATTTCCCGTTTACAGGTTGATACGCTCGATCAGAATTGCGATGAATTAGGGATTACCGAATTCAAAATGAACGATTTGCGTCAGGGCATCGTTCATGTGATCGGGCCGGAACAAGGCGCGACGTTACCCGGTATGACAGTCGTGTGCGGGGATTCGCATACCAGCACGCACGGCGCGTTCGGATGCCTGGCGTTCGGCATCGGCACATCGGAGGTTGAACATGTGCTGGCGACGCAGTGTTTGCTGATGAAAAAATCGAAAACCATGCGTATTTCCGTGGAAGGTGTTCTGGGTTTCGGCATGACCGCGAAAGATATCGCTCTGGCGGTTATCGGTGAAATTGGCACCGCCGGCGGCACCGGGTATGCCATCGAGTTCAGCGGCAGCGCGATTCGCGCGTTGTCGATGGAAGGGCGCATGACGCTATGTAATATGGCGATCGAGGCAGGCGCGCGCGCCGGCATGGTGGCGGTGGATGATACCACCATCGATTACATCAAAGGGCGTCCGTTCGCGCCGCAAGGCGAGCGATGGGATAATGCCGTCAAGTATTGGCGCACGCTTCATAGCGATGAAGGCGCGCCGTTTGATAAGACGGTCAGATTGGATGCCGCGCAAATTAAACCGCAGGTGACTTGGGGCACATCCCCGGAAATGGTCACTACGATTGATGGTGCCGTACCTGATCCGATGCAAGTCAACGATGAAGTGAAACGTCATGATATGCAGCAAGCGCTCAAGTACATGGGGTTGATTGCCAACACGCCGATTGAGCAAATTACGATCGACAAGGTATTTATCGGGTCATGCACCAATTCACGTATCGAGGATTTGCGGGCAGCGGCGCAAATCGTTAGAGGTAAGCATATTGCGGCGAACATTAAGCAAGCGCTGGTGGTTCCGGGTTCCGGTTTGGTTAAGCAACAAGCGGAACAGGAAGGCCTGGATCAAATTTTCAAGTCAGCGGGTTTTGAGTGGCGCGAACCCGGTTGCTCGATGTGTCTGGCGATGAATGATGACCGGCTGTTGCCCGGCGAGCGATGCGCTTCGACTTCCAATCGCAATTTTGAAGGCCGGCAAGGTCCGGGCGGGCGGACGCATCTGGTGAGCCCGGCGATGGCGGCGGCAGCGGCGGTGGCAGGGCATTTTGTCGACGTGCGCAAGCTGCAGTAAAACAATAACCTGTTCTATTCATATAAAGTTCAATGGAAAAATTTCATACGCTGACCGGTTTGGCGGCTCCGATGGATCGCGCCAATGTCGATACCGATGCCATTATCCCGAAACAATTTTTAAAATCGATCAAGCGTTCCGGTTTCGGCCAGAATCTATTCGACGAATGGCGGTTTCTTGATCATGGTGAACCTGGCATGGATCCGGCGAAGCGCCAGCCCAATCCGGATTTTGTGCTGAATCAGCCGCGTTATCAGGGTGCGCAGATTTTGCTGGCGCGCGCCAATTTCGGCTGCGGTTCGAGCCGCGAGCATGCGCCGTGGGCGTTGCAGGATTATGGGTTCCGGGTGATTATTGCGCCCAGTTTCGCGGATATTTTTTTTAATAATTGCTTCAAGATAGGTCTGTTACCGGTCATTTTGAGCGAGACGGCGATGGATCAGTTGTTTGATGAAGTTAAATCAACCATTGGTTATCAATTGACGGTTGATCTGCAAAATCAAAATGTATCGGCTCCCGGTCACGAAGCGTATCCGTTTGAGATCGATCCGTTTCGCAAGCACTGCTTGCTGAATGGGCTTGATGAGATCGGTCTGACCTTGCAACACGCCGAAAAAATAAAGCAATTTGAGCAAAAACGGCGCGAACAGCAGCCTTGGCTGTTTGTGTAAGCTTTAATATTCTTAGATTATTGAATAATGATGAAAATTGCAGTTTTGGCAGGTGATGGGATCGGGCCTGAAATTGTCGCGCAAGCGGTACGAGTTCTGGGTCATCTTAAAAATGACGGCCTTGAGATTGAGTTGGAGCATGGTTTGATCGGCGGTTGTGCGGTGGATGCAACCGGAGAACCGTACCCTGAAGCGACGCACCGTCTGGCAAGCGAAGCGGATGCGGTGCTTCTGGGCGCTGTGGGGGGGCCGCAATACGATGCGTTGCCGCGTCATCAGCGTCCTGAAAGAGGTCTTTTGGCAATCCGCAAGGCGCTCAATCTGTTTGCGAATCTGCGCCCTGCTATTTTATATCCGGAACTTGCCAATGCCTCGAGCCTGAAATATGACGTTGTCGCCGGACTCGATATCATGATTGTGCGTGAACTGACCGGGGATATCTATTTCGGCGAGCCGCGCGGTATCGAGACGCGGGATGGGCAACGCGTCGGTTTTAACACGATGATTTATAATGAATCGGAAATAAGGAGAATCGCGCATGTGGCCTTCCAGGCAGCGGCCAAACGGCAAGGAAAATTATGCTCGGTGGATAAAATGAATGTGCTGGAATGCACACAGCTATGGCGTGATGTCGTGTCGGAAGTGGCGCAACAATACCCGCAAGTAACCCTGTCCCATATGCTGGTTGATAACGCCGCGATGCAACTGGTGCGTAATCCCAAGCAATTTGACGTGATCGTCACCGGCAATATGTTCGGTGATATTTTGTCGGACGAAGCATCGATGCTGACCGGTTCGATCGGCATGTTGCCATCGGCTTCACTGGATGAAAACAACAAAGGACTGTATGAGCCGATTCATGGGTCGGCGCCGGATATTGCGGGTAAAGATCTGGCCAATCCATTGGCGACTATTTTGTCGGTGGCGATGATGTTGCGTTACACCTTCAATCAAGAAGAGGCTGCGCAACGGATTGAGAATGCGGTTAAAAAGGTGCTGGCATCAGGCTACCGGACAAAAGATATCGATGAGCCTGGAATGAAGGCCGTTGGCACAAAAGCGATGGGTGATGCGGTATTACAGTTGATGTGAGGTTTTTTCGCGGTAATTCAATAATTGAAGTGAAATAGATGCGCTAATTAATTGTTATCTATTGGCAAAGTAAGCTAATATGATAATTCGTATTTAATAGGTTGTATTTTTTGAATAAGAGATTTGCAATGAAACAAGTCGGTTTTGTCGGTTGGCGTGGCATGGTGGGTTCGGTATTAATGCAAAGAATGCGGGAGGAAGAGGATTTTTCTCTGATCGATCCCGTTTTTTTTACAACTTCGCAGAAGGGTGGCGCGGGTCCCGACATAGGTAAGGAAATACCCGCGCTTAAAGATGCATTCGACGTCGATCAACTGAGTGCGATGGATATCATCATTTCTTGCCAAGGCGGCGATTATACCAATCAAGTCTTCAAACAGTTGCGCCAAGCCGGCTGGCAAGGCTACTGGATCGATGCAGCTTCGGCCTTGCGGATGGATAAAGACGCCGTGATTATTTTGGATCCGGTCAACAAGCCGGTGATCGAACAAGCGTTGCATGACGGGGTGAAAAATTACATCGGTGGAAATTGCACGGTCAGTCTGATGCTGATGGCTGTCGGCGGGCTTTTCGAAAAAGGCATGGTGGAATGGATGAGCGCGATGACCTACCAAGCGGCTTCCGGCGCCGGCGCAAAGAACATGCGTGAGTTACTGCAGCAAATGGGTGAAGCGCATCGTGTCGCAAAGGATTTGCTGGATAACCCTGCCTCCAGCATTCTGGATATTGACCGGGAAGTTGCCGGTACCTTGCGTGATAAAAACTTTCCCAAAGAAAATTTCGGGGTGCCATTGGCCGGCAGCTTGATACCCTGGATTGACAAAGAAGTCGCCAACGGCCAAAGCCGTGAAGAGTGGAAAGGTCAGGCCGAAACCAACAAGATTCTTGGAAGAAGCAACCGGCAAATCCCCGTCGATGGGATCTGTGTGCGCGTCGGCGCGATGCGTTGCCATAGCCAGGCTTTAACGATCAAATTAAAACAGGATGTGCCGCTGGACGAGATTGAAGACGTTATCGCACACTCCAACGATTGGGTGCATGTGGTACCGAATGAACGAGAAGCAACGACTGCGAGTTTAACGCCGGCGGCAGTAACCGGCACGCTATCCATTCCAGTCGGCCGGTTGCGCAAGCTGGCGATGGGTAATGAATATTTGTCGGTATTCACGGTCGGTGATCAATTGCTGTGGGGAGCAGCCGAACCGTTACGAAGAATGTTGCGAATATTGATTGAGCATTAAATTACTGTAATCAGTTAATAATCCTTGAATATTGAATAACTTTCAGAGTTTGCATAAAAGAAATTAGCCTATTATTTAACGCATAATTCCGGCTTGTATGATTACGCCGCAATGCTAGCCTTCCGATATTAATTTTCAAAAACTTGAGAGGGTACTTCAGTGTATAAAACATCTTTTAGAGTAAGCTTGTTTGTAATCATCCTGATGTTACCGGCTGCCATTTATGCCGCAGGACTTGGCAAGCTGACGCTTAATTCGGCATTAGGGCAGCCTTTAAATGCCGAAATTGACATAGTCACGGCCAGTAGTGATGAGGTTCCAACTCTAAAAGCCAGTATCGCAACCCGGGAAGCGTTTGCTCAAGCGGGCATCAGCTACGAATCGGTCCTATCAACTGTCAGGGTATCGGTGGAATCGAGGATTAATGGCAATCCTTACGTCAAGCTAACTTCTCCGCAAGCTGTGAATGATCCATTTTTAATGGTTCTGATTGAATTAAGCTGGTCATCCGGCAAGATTCTGCGTGAATACACTGTATTGCTCGATCCGGTTGAATCAACCGCGCAAAATTTTGCCGCTGCATCGGCGAGTCCCGCGACGCAGATTACTACATCCAGACTGGAAGCGGATAAAGCGACGGAAACCAAAGGCGATTTCAAACCCGCCGCGCGAGCTAGGGGACGTGATAACGCCAGAACTTACGGGCCGGTTAGCCGAGGGGATACGCTATCGTCGATAGCACGCCGGGTATTACCGCCAGGAGTCAATCTGAACCAAATGCTAGTAGCGCTCCATCGCGCCAATCGCGACGCATTTATTGCCAACAATATGAATTTGCTCAAGGCCGGCGCGATCCTGAATATTCCTGATCAAGATGAGATCGCTGCAATCGATACCGCGACCGCAAGCGCCGAAATCAAGATGCAGACTAATGATTGGCGGCAATATCAGGCAAAATTGGCGACTGCCAGCAGAGAATCATCGACGACGCATACGGTTAGCCAATCGGATCAAGGGCAAATCACGACTACTATTGATAAGAAATCAATGGCCGCCGATGCGCCTAAAGAAGTACTGAAGTTATCGAGCGGTACGCAGCTGGATAAGGATGACCAGGCTGCGGATTCGAGTCTGGTTGACCGTTTGCGCATGATGGAAGAGGATGCGATTGCAAGAAATCTGGCATTAAAAGAAGCTAACGAACGCGTCGCCATGCTAGAAAAAAGCATTGCGAACCTCAAACATTTGCTGGAATTGAAAGATTCGGTTCTGGCACAAGCCCAGGTGAACGCAGAATCATTGCCTGCCGGTACTTTAAAACCGGAAGCGCAATCGCCTATTGCAATTGATTTACCTGCAGAAACAAAAATAGAGCCGGAGACTCATTCTTTACCTCCGCAACCGGAACATGGCGAGATAGCACAATCCCCTCAGGAAGCAATGACGGCTGTCAGCCCCGTGCCTCTTCCGGTTGAGGAAGAACAATCGCCGGGCTTGATCGAATTGCTGTTCGAATATATGGAATATATCGCCGGCGCATCGATTCTGTTGCTGTTATCGATGCTTCTGATTATTAGAAGACGCAAAAAACAATTCGAGGACGATGACGAAGAAGGTATTAAAAAAGAAGGGTTTTCTTCCACCATGCGCTCAAGAATGGCAGGAATGGCCGGCGCATCCGCCGCTGCAGCGTCAGCGGCTGCGGATGATGATGAGCCGCTCGCTGCTTCGGATTCCGGCGATGAAGAACTGACTTACGAAAATATCAATTCTTTCCCGGAAACGGCTGACCGGGAGGATGATTTCGATCATGGCGATACCGGCTTTGTGGAACATGAAGCAAGCGATGAAGGAACGACCGATCTGATCGCCGAAGTAACTGACGACGAATCCGGCGCAGACCCGCTGCTGGAGGAACAGCCTCTGAATTCCGCATTAGTCGAGGAAGCTCCCGAAGATGATAGTGAGCCGATAGAATCCGTTTCAGTTGCCTCAGCTACGGATTTCTCCAATGAAATTGATTTCGATCTCGATACCGGATCCGAAGAAGAAACAAAACGAGCGCTATCCCAATCGTCCGAAGAAGATGAAGTCAGCCAATTAGCTGAAGATACCGGGAGCTTGGACTATTCACTCGACGTTGTTGCTGCCGATGCAGCGTCTGATGATGATTCAATACGTGCTGCAACCACTGATGCGGATGCGAACCAGGATGAGATTATTCTGGAGTTTGATTCTGCAAGCTTGGATTTGGACGGCGAAAATTCCCCGATCAGTAAAGCAGATTCGTTGCAAAGTGATGAGTCGGATTTGATAAGCGACGCAATTGACTTTGAACAACCGGAGACCGCAAGTGAATCTGCGCCTGAGATTCCGGCTGTTGATCTCGCTGATATCAACTTGGATCTCGAAGAACCCAATCAGGCTGAGTCAGTGGAACAGGCAGCGGACTTGGAAACCAATAGCGAGCAATGGCAAGAAGTTGAAACGAAACTCGATCTGGCAAAAGCTTACCAAGAAATGGATGACAAAGAAGGCGCTCGGGAAATGCTGGAAGAAGTCATTCGCGATGGCGATGCGAAACAGATAAAAATTGCCAAAAAAATGTTGAAGAGCTTGTAGGGATATAAACAAGAAGACTGATCACGGATCGTGATCAATTGGTAAAAATAATCTTTCAATTGTGCGTATCGTATTAGTCTTGGAATATGACGGTAGTAACTATTGTGGCTGGCAGAGTCAATCAGAGTCTTGCGCAATTCAAGATGCGGTTGAAAAGGCACTGTCTGCAATTGCGAAGGAAGATATCCGGATTGTTACGGCAGGTAGGACGGATGCCGGTGTTCATGCGTTTTATCAAGTCGTGCATTTTGATACATTGACCAGCCGCCCCCTGAGTGCCTGGGTGCGGGGTGTCAATGCTTTCCTGCCTGAGGATATTTCGATCTTGTGGGCCGGCGAAGTTCCTGATGATTTTCATGCGCGCTATAGTGCGGTTGAAAGGCGATATCTATATTTTTTATTGAACCAATCGGCCAGACCCGGAATTCATCACAATAAAGTTGGCTGGTTTCATGTGCCGCTGGAATTGGAGACAATGCAAGCGGCAGGGAAACTTCTAGTCGGGGAGCATGATTTTTCATCTTTCAGGGCCGCCGAGTGCCAAGCGAAATCTCCGGTAAGAACCATTACCCATTTGAACATCGTTCGCCAAGGAAATCTTGTAGTTTTTGATTTGCGGGCGAATTCTTTCCTTCATCATATGGTACGAAATATTATCGGTTGCCTTGTTTATATCGGAAAAGGAAAGTATCCTGCCGATTGGATTGACGAACTTCTTCAACACAGAAACCGGACGTTTGCGGCGCCAACTTTTTCCGCCGCTGGCTTGTATTTAGCCGGTGTAAGATACGACCCAAGTTGGCTGATTCCGGAATTTTCCGACTTTCCAATTATTTCAAATGGCGTACTCCGGTAGCATTAATTAAAAAACAATCTTCGATTCTCATGTCAGTGCGTGTAAAAGTATGTGGAATAACCCGGATTGAAGATGCTGAGGCAGCAATTCAATCGGGGGTGGATGCAATTGGTTTTGTTTTTTGGAATAAGAGCGCGCGCAATATTGATCCTGAATCAGCCGGGCGGATTAGCGCGTTGATTCCACCTTTTGTATGTACCGTCGGCGTGTACGTCGATCCCGATGCCGCTTGGGTCAGAGAAACTGCCCGGGCAGCTAAACTCAATCTGTTGCAATTTCATGGCAACGAATCGCCGGATTTTTGCAATCAATTTTCTCAACCCTATATCAAAGCAATTCGAGTCAAATCAGACACAGATTTGCTACAATACGCAGAGCGTTACCGTACTGCAAAGGGTTTATTGCTGGATACTTTTACCGAAGGCATGCCGGGTGGTACCGGGCACGTGTTTGATTGGCACCTCATTCCAGAGAATCTGCCCGTTCCGTTCATTCTGTCCGGTGGTTTGAATCCAGATAATGTTGCGATGGCGATTAAGCAAACGAAACCTTGGGCAGTGGATGTCTCAAGCGGCGTTGAAGCAGCTAAAGGTATCAAAGACAAGAATAAAATTATTGCTTTCATGCAAGGAGTAAAGAACTGTGAATGCTTATGATCTTCCTAGTAGAGATGGTCATTTTGGTCCGTATGGAGGCATCTTTGTTGCTGAAACGCTCATTTCAGCATTGGAAGATTTGCGGAAACAGTACGAATTTTACCGTGACGATCCTGATTTTCAGGCAGAGTTCGCTTATGAATTAAAGCATTACGTAGGCCGCCCCAGTCCGATCTATCATGCTAAGCGCTGGTCCGAACATTTAGGCGGTGCGCAAATCCTGTTAAAGCGCGAAGATTTGAATCACACCGGGGCGCATAAAATTAACAACACCATCGGGCAGGCGCTATTAGCCCGGCGCATGGGCAAGAAACGCGTGATCGCTGAGACCGGCGCGGGGCAGCACGGCGTCGCCAGTGCCACTGTAGCAGCACGTTATGGTATGGAATGCGTGGTTTACATGGGTTCCGAAGATGTCAAACGGCAAGCGACTAATGTGTACCGCATGAAATTGCTGGGTGCGACCGTGGTGCCGGTCGAGTCGGGATCCCGGACATTGAAAGATGCGCTGAATGAAGCGATGCGGGATTGGGTCACCAATGTTGAAGATACCTTTTATATTATCGGCACCGTCGCCGGACCTCATCCTTATCCGATGATGGTCAGGGATTTCCAGGCTGTGATTGGAACAGAGGCTAAAGCGCAGATGCAGGAAGATTTTCAACGCCAGCCAGATGTGTTGATAGCCTGTGTTGGTGGTGGTTCCAACGCGATCGGCCTGTTTTATCCGTATATTGACGATGCCAGTGTCCGCCTGATCGGTGTCGAAGCAGCCGGAAAAGGCATCGAAACCAACCTGCATGCAGCGACGTTATCGACCGGGAAGCCCGGTGTATTGCATGGTAATCGCACCTACTTGATTCAAGATGAAAACGGTCAGATTATCGAAACACATTCAATCTCGGCCGGTCTGGATTATCCGGGCGTGGGTCCCGAACATGCCTGGCTCAAGGATTGTGGCCGCGCCGAATATGTCGCGATTACCGATGATGAAGCTTTGGAAGCATTTCATACCTTATGCCGCTACGAAGGCATTATGCCGGCGCTGGAATCCAGTCATGCGCTGGCCTATGCCGCCAAATACGCGCCGACATTATCCAAGGACAAATTATTGCTGGTTAATCTCTCGGGACGGGGCGATAAGGACATGGCGACAGTTGCGCAAATGTCAGGCTTGACACTTTGATGAAGCCATTCTTATTTTCAATTTTAATCTTCTGGAAAGAATTCCAATCGGATTAACTAAATGAGTTTTATTAACAGCTTGCTGAATTATTTCAATGGCAGTAGCGATACTGAGAAGTCAAATCGTATCGCGCAAACATTCAATACCTTAAAAAGGCAAAATCGTAAGGCGCTGATCCCATTTGTCACGGCGGGCGATCCTAATCCGCAAGTAACGGTGCCGCTCATGCACCAATTAGTTCACTCGGGTGCGGATATCATTGAGTTGGGAATTCCTTTTTCGGATCCAATGGCCGACGGACCCACTATTCAGAGATCGTCAGAGCGTGCGCTGAAACACCATGTCAGTTTAAACGACGTACTCAACATGGTCAGTGAATTCAGACAAACAGATTCGGATACGCCGGTTGTCCTGATGGGGTATGCAAATCCTGTGGAGGCGATGGGTTACGAATTCTTTGCCGCCAGAGCCAAACAGTGCGGTGTCGATGGTATTCTGATCGTGGATTATCCGCCGGAAGAATCGGAGAAATGGGTGGAATGTCTCGACCAGCAAGGAATCGACGCGATCTTTTTGTTGTCGCCCACGACACCGCAACAGCGTATTGAACAAGTGGCAAAAATGGCTCGCGGCTATGTTTATTATGTGTCGCTTAAAGGTGTTACCGGCGCATCGCATCTTGATCTGCAAGATGTCAGCAACATGCTGGCAATGCTGCGCCAATATATTTCGTTACCGATCGGGGTAGGGTTTGGTATTCGCGATGGCGCGACCGCAAAGGCGGTTGCGGGGTTGGCGGATGCTGTCGTGGTCGGTAGCCGGATTATCGAAGAAATTGAGAAGTCAACAGAAGCGGAAATACTAGATAAAGTTGGTCATCTTCTAAATACACTGCGTAAAGCAATTGATGAGAATTGAAGTAATCAAACACTCGCGCGTTAGGATACATTCGTTATGAGCTGGTTCCAGAATATCATTCCTCCAAAAATCAAAAGAAAAGAAGCCGGTGAGAAGAAAATCGTACCCGAAGGATTGTGGAGTAAATGCAACAATTGTGAAGCGGTTCTGTACTATACCGACTTGGCCAAGAATCTGAATGTTTGTCCAAAATGTGACTACCATAATCGTATTTCCGCTAGGGATAGACTGGATTTCTTGCTGGATCCGGAAGGCCGGCGTGAAATCGGCGCTGAAGTGATTGCAACGGATGTTCTGAAGTTTAAAGACAGCAAGCGCTATGTCGATCGGCTGACACAAGCCCAGGAAAGTACCGATGAAAATGATTCTTTAGTGGTCATGCAGGGCGCTATCAAAACCATGCCGGTTGTTGTCGCGGTATTCGAATTCGGTTTTATGGGCGGTTCCATGGGGTCGGTCGTGGGGGAGCGGTTTGTGCGTGGCGTTAAAACCTGTATCGATCACCATCTTCCTTTTATTTGCTTTAGTGCCAGCGGCGGTGCGCGGATGCAGGAAGGATTGTTTTCCCTGATGCAAATGGCGAAAACAACGGCGGCTTTGACGCGGCTGAGCCACAGCAAATTACCTTTTATTTCGGTATTGACGGATCCGACGATGGGCGGCGTGTCTGCCAGTTTTGCCTTTATCGGGGATGTCGTAATCGCCGAACCGGGCGCACTGATCGGATTCGCCGGGCCGCGCGTCATTGAGCAGACTGTCCGGCAAACACTGCCTGATGGTTTTCAACGTGCGGAATTTCTGCTGCAGCACGGAGCGGTCGACATGATTGTCGATCGCCGCCAAATGGGCGACAAGCTCGTCAATCTCTGTACGCAACTGATGCGTATTCCCGTTCCGTTAAGATAATTTTTCTCATAGATTCATGCATATGGATGTTCCGGGTGTAACGGCGGAATCACTCGAGGATTGGCTGCGTTACCTCGAATCGCTGCATCCGAGCGCGATTGAAATGGGATTGGAACGGGTAGCCAATGTCCAGTACGAGCTGGGGTTAATACCTCGATTTCCGGTCATTACAGTCGGTGGCACCAATGGCAAAGGCTCCGTTTGCGCGATGCTTGAAG
Source organism: Nitrosomonas sp. (assembly GCA_019745325.1). Taxonomy (GTDB): domain Bacteria; phylum Pseudomonadota; class Gammaproteobacteria; order Burkholderiales; family Nitrosomonadaceae; genus Nitrosomonas. The sequence goes on from JAIETK010000008.1 coordinate 161,396, forward strand.
CGATTCTCCAGAGCGCGGGCTATAAAACCGGATGTTATACTTCTCCCCATTTGATTCGATTCAACGAACGGATTCGAATTGATGGCGAAGATATCGAAAACGCAAGTCTTTGTCAGGCTTTTGCGCAAGTGGAAGCGGCGCGGCGGAACTGCCACACATCGTTAACTTTCTTTGAGTTCGGTACCCTCGCTGCGATGTATTTGTTTGTTCAAGCGCGCGTCGATGTGGCGGTTCTTGAGATTGGCTTAGGCGGACGCCTCGATGCGGTTAGCATTTTTGATCCGGATTGCGCCATTCTAACCAGTATCGATCTGGATCACATCGAGTATCTGGGTGATACGCGGGAAAAGATCGGATTCGAGAAAGCCGCGATTTTCCGGCATGGCAAGCCGGCCATTTGTGCGGATACGGATGTGCCGGACTCTGTGCATCAGCATGCCACAAAAATTGGCGCGCAATTGAGTAGATTTTCAAAAGAATTCGGCTTTCAATCCAAGGATAAGCAATGGGATTTTTGGGGACCCAAGGGATGGCGTTATTCATTACCCGTTCCCGCTTTGCGGGGCAGTAAGCAGCTCCAAAATGCAAGTGCGTGCCTAGCGGCTCTGGATACGATTCATGAGTTGCTGCCGGTTAATATGAATGCTATCCGCCAAGGATTGATCAAAGCGACTGTGCCGGGTAGATTTCAAGTTGTTTCAACCCAACCGATGATCATCCTGGATGTCGCGCACAATCCTGCCGCTGCTGCAGTCCTGGCGCAAAATTTGGCTGCGACCTCGTGTACCGGGCGGACTTACGCAGTGTTTTCGATGCTGCAGGATAAAAATATTCAGGGTGTCGTACAAAAGCTGAAAGACGAAATCGATGTCTGGTTGCTCTTTTCTATTCAATCGCCGCGTGCTGCGTCCGTCGAATATATCGAACAAGAGATCCGCAATGCCGGTTTTCCAGGCGAGGATCTGCCAATATACCGCTTTTCTGATGGCGTTGAAGCTTATGCTTTTGCCTGTGAACAAGCGTCCAAAAATGATAGAATTTGCATATTTGGATCTTTCTACACGGTTGGTGATGTGCTGAATCATCTGCATATGCCACCCCGAGCGTAGTAACCGGATATTTCAAATGAACAAAAATATCAGCGAAGAAGAATTATTACTGCGAAAACGCGCGAGAAGGCGGCTAGTCGGCGCTATCGTTCTGGTTCTGATTTCTATTATCGTGTTGCCTGCAATCTTCGACGAGCCCAAGCCGGAAACGGAAAAGCACGAAATCGCAATTAATTTGCCGGAAGCGAACAGAAATACAAGCAAAGCTGTATCGTTACCAAAAGAAGATTCTGCAATCAACATTGAATCGTTGAATGCGGTGGATCCAGCGGAACTGCAAGAAAAATCCACGATTACATTACCGGGTAGGGATGAACAGGTTGAATCAGCGAATCTGCAAAAACGTATCCCGATTCCCGGAATCAAACCAAAATTCGAACGGCAAGCGGTTCCGGTCAGAATTACATCACCACCTCCTGCGGCGGCAACGACTACAAATGTCAGTATAGTGACACCGAGTGCACCGCCGCCAAGCGCACCAAGTGTGCCGGCAGCCACTATTGCGCCGATTCAAGCTCCTGATGCGGCCAAAGGATTTGTGGTTCAGCTGGGCGCATTTTCGGATCCGGAAAAAGCCAAATTGCAGCAAGCGCTGCTGTTGGCGAACGGTTTCAAAGCATATACCGAATCACTGGTTATCAATGGCAATCAAGTGACGCGTGTGCGAACAGGTCCGTTTCCCACTCGAAGCGCTGCGGATGGTGAAATAAAAAAATTGAAAGCACTTGGCCTGGATGGCGTCGTGGTGCCAAGATGAGCCGGTATCGTAATTATTTATGTTAATCAATTAACAAGATAGTATTTATCACGACTGATGACCGTTTTTGATTATGTTGTTTCCGCTATTTTTTTAGTATCGATTGTATTGAGTATTCTGCGTGGATTTGTCCGTGAAGGATTGTCCATTGCTGGTTGGATTGTTGCTTTTATTGCGGCTAGCTCCTACTCTTCGTTAACGGAGCAGTTTTTACCCGGCGAGATTGTCGGTGAAACCTTGCGTTATGCCATTGCTTTTGTTGTAACGTTTCTTGCAGTCTTGTTGATCACGGCGCTCGCGACGATGTTGCTGTCCGCCTTGATTAAGGGCATCGGATTGGGGTTTATTGATCGGTTGCTTGGTTCGGTTTTCGGGTTTATCCGGGCATTGGCGATAGTAATTTTACTGGTTTTGATGGCAGGCCTGACGACAATTCCAAACCAGGTTTTCTGGCATCAAGCCTTATTAAGCGGCCCTTTGGAATCGATCGCGACCCAAGTGCTGCCATGGTTGCCCGATGATTTATCAAAACGTATTAGTTTTGAGAGAAAAGAAAATTTTTAGGCGTCTGTGTGCGTGATGGCCGGATTTCATTTTTGTTTTTTAAAAAAGCAACAGTAGCGCGGCAATTAAGTTTATTAATTCCAAATTTAATTCTGATTTAAGCAAAACCAACGGAGCATCTCTATGTGCGGAATTCTCGGTATTGTTGCAAAATCTCCGGCGAATCAACTTCTGTATGATGGGCTGTTAATGCTGCAACATCGCGGGCAAGATGCAAGCGGCATTGTCACCGCACAAGGTAATACATTTCATATGCACAAAGGGCTGGGTTTAGTCCGAGACGTGTTTCGTACCAGAAATATGCGTGCCTTATCGGGGAATATCGGTATCGGTCATGTGCGTTATCCGACCGCAGGGTCTGCTAATTCGCCCGCCGAAGCACAGCCGTTTTATGTCAATTCTCCCTTTGGAATCGTATTGAGCCACAATGGCAATCTAACCAATGCCGAGCAGCTCAATCAGGAGCTTTTTAAAACGGATCTGCGGCATGTCAATACGAACTCGGATTCGGAAGTTTTGCTGAATGTTCTGGCGCATGAACTGCAAGAAAGTACCAGAAATTGCCAGCTTGATCCGGCGGCAATTTTCGCAGCGGTTGCCGGCGTGCATAAACGATGCAAAGGCGCCTATGCGGTCATAGCCATGATCGCCGGTTATGGGTTATTAGCTTTTCGCGACCCTTATGGCATCCGGCCGCTGGTCTTCGGCACTGCGGAAAATGAGCTGGGCGATGAATATCTGATCGCATCGGAGAGTGTTGCACTGGATACCTTGGGTTTTAAATTGATTCGGGATGTTGCGCCGGGTGAAGCGATTTTTATCGATGAAGACGGTAATTTTTATAATAAGCAATGCGCAACCCAGTTTTCTCTGAATCCATGTATATTCGAATACGTTTATTTAGCACGCCCCGATTCTGTCATGGATGGAATTTCCGTCTACGAAACCCGCTTGAATATGGGCGAACAGCTCGCGGAAAAAATCAAGAAAACCATGCATCATCTGGATATTGACGTTGTTATTCCAATCCCGGACTCCAGCCGCCCCAGTGCGCTACAGCTTGCCAATCACTTAGGCATCGAATTCCGGGAAGGGTTTATCAAGAATCGATATGTCGGACGCACTTTCATCATGCCAGGGCAGCAACAAAGGCGTAAATCGGTGCGGCAGAAATTGAACGCCATGAATATTGAATTTCGCGGCAAGAATGTTTTACTGATTGACGATTCGATTGTGCGGGGCACTACCAGCCGGGAAATCGTTCAAATGGCGCGGGATGCGGGTGCCAATAAGATCTTTTTTGCTTCCGCCGCTCCACCGGTGCGATATCCCAATGTGTACGGTATCGACATGCCGACTCGGCAAGAATTGATCGCTACAGACCGGACAGCGGAAGAAATATGCGAAGAGATTGGTGCGGATTACTTGATATTCCAGGATCTGGAAGCTCTGACGCATGCGGTATCCAAGGTATCGCCTGTGGTGCAGAACTTTGAAACATCATGTTTCAATGGTGTTTATATTACCGGCGATGTGACGCATGAATATCTCAAAACTTTGGAATTGCAAAGAAATTCCAATCAACGGTTATCGCTCGCGCAGTCGAAAACACAATTGGATTTGAGTTTGGTTTTTTCCGATTAGAATCAATGCAATGACTATCTAAGAAATGTGTTTTCCCAAACGAGTGTAACAATCTAATGTAATTTCCATTTTATTTTCAAAACCTCAAATATATATGTCAGATAATTTGCAACCAGAAACGCTCGCATTACATACCGGCATTCATCGTAGTCAATTCCATGAGCATTCTGAAGCAATGTATTTGACTTCCAGTTTTGTGTTTGATAGTGCCGCTCAAGCGGCCGCCCGTTTTTCCGGCAGCGAGCCAGGCAATATTTACTCACGATTTACCAATCCAACCGTAACCGCATTTGAAGAACGCCTGGCAGTATTGGAGGGAGCGGAAGCCTGCATTGCGACATCATCGGGCATGTCGGCGATTTTAGCCTGCACCATGGGATTACTATCCGCCGGAGATCATATCGTCGCTTCGCAAAGCTTATTTGGCGCAACCGTCAATTTATTTAACAACATTCTGAAGAAGTTTAATATTGATACGACTTTTGTGTCCGCGACGGATGTTGATGCCTGGCGAAGCGCGATACGGCCGAATACCAAGCTTTTTTTCATGGAAACGCCCTCCAATCCATTAACGGAAATTTCAGATATCGCGGAACTGGCTCGTATCGCGAGAATGGCTGGTGCCTGGTTGGTCGTGGATAACTGCTTCTGTACGCCGATCTTACAAAAACCGCTTGAATTGGGGGCGGATATTGTTATTCATTCCGCCACCAAATATCTGGATGGGCAAGGGAGAGTTTTGGGTGGTGCAGTACTCGGAAAACGAGAGCTATTGATGGATGGTGGTGTGTTCGGTTTCTTGCGAACTGCCGGTCCGACATTGAGCGCCTTCAACGCTTGGGTCATTCTGAAAGGATTGGAAACGCTTAAAATCCGTGTAGAAGCACATTCCGAAAATGCCTTGAAAATGGCGCAATGGCTCGAAAAGCATCCGAATGTGACACGCATATTTTATCCCGGCTTGGAATCGCACCCGCAGCACGATTTGGCAAAACGCCAACAAAAATCGGGAGGCGGGATTGTTTCGTTCGAAGTTAAAGGAGGGCGGGAGGCCGCGTGGCGTGTCATTGATTCAACCCAATTGATTTCTATCACCGCAAACCTGGGGGATGCAAAAAGTACGTTGACGCATCCAGCAACCACGACGCATGCACGGATTAGCCAGGAAGCCCGGGACGCCGCCGGGATAACCGACGGGCTGCTGCGCATTGCGGTCGGATTAGAGTCCGTTCAGGATTTGCAAACCGATTTGGCGCGGGGATTGGGCTGAATTTCAAGTTGTCAGCGACTGACGCCATTAACTATCCGGGGTTTGAGAAAGCTTGCTCGGCTTTTCCCGTGATTAAATCACTTCCGCTTTCTCAATAATGACATCTTCCAACGGGACATTCTGATGCCCGGCATAATCACCGGTTTTGACTTTTTTAATTTTATCCACGACATCTTGACCCTCGACGACTTTGCCGAAAACGCAATATCCATAGCCTTGCGGTGATGGCGATTTATAGTTGAGGAAACCGTTGCTGGTTACATTGATAAAAAACTGCGCGGTTGCAGAATGAACATCGGCTGTTCTTGCCATGGCAATCGTATAGGCGTCGTTGCGCAAACCATTGGCAGCTTCATTGTGGATGGGCGGCTGGGTCGGTTTTTGTTTCATTCCAGGCGCAAAACCGCCACCCTGAATCATGAAATCGTCAATGACACGATGGAACAATGTATTGTCGTAAAATCCGCTGGAGACATAATTGAGGAAATTTTGTACGGTTTCCGGCGCTTTTTCACTGTCGAGTTCGAGAATTATCGCGCCGAAATTAGTTTGCAGTTTGACCATATCAGTCCTAAATTGATTGATGAATGTGCTATTGAGTATTGCCGTTTTCTGACGAAGGCAGTTTGACAATATCCTCAATAATCACTTTATTTTTCGGTACGTCGCTGGGAAACGGACCGGCTGGGCCGGTAGGCGTTGCAGCAATTTTGTTAACGACTTCCATTCCGCTTACGACTTTTCCAAATACCGCATAACCATAGCCGCTTTGACTGGGTGCTTTAAAATCAAGAAATCGATTATTGGCGACATTAATAAAAAATTGCGCCGATGCCGAGTGCGGGTCTGATGTACGCGCCATGGCAATGGTTCCAGTTTCATTTTTGAGATCATTCGCGGCTTCATTGCGAATCGGCGGACGGGTCGGTTTTTGATTGAGCGCTTGGTCGAAACCGCCGCCCTGAATCATAAACCCGGCAATGACGCGATGGAATATCGTATTTTTGTAGAAGCCGTTCTCAACATATTCCAGGAAGTTTTCTACCGTTTTGGGGGCTTTATCAGGGTAGAGTTCCAGAACGATGTTACCAAGATTCGTTCTCATTTCGACCGTGATAGATGCTGCAAAAATATTCAAATGAATTGAAAATAAAATAATGAGCAGAAGAATTTGGCAGCGTCGCATCGATAATCAGCCTGTGGTAATGGATGGTAAGAGTTTCATATAAACACTATGTTATACTCTGCGGCTATTTATTTTGGGTGCAGATAATAACAGTTTCCGAGATTCTATCAATAAGATAGACAGAATTACAATTTGAATCGTTGATCCTATGCTAAAAATTTATAACTCAATCGCTCGCGAAAAACAACAGTTCGTGCCTATCTTACCCGGAAAGATCAAGATCTATGTTTGCGGCATGACGGTTTATGATTATTGCCATTTGGGGCATGCACGGGTTCTGGTGGTTTTTGATATGGTTGTGCGGTGGTTCAGGGAGAACGGTTTTGAAGTTGTTTATGTACGCAACATTACGGATATCGACGATAAGATCATTAATCGCGCGCAACAAAACAATGAACCGATCGGGGCATTAACCGCACGTTTTATTCAAGCAATGGATGAAGACGCCGCGGTGCTGGGAGTATTGCCGCCCAGCCATGAACCGCGTGCCACAAACTTCGTTGATCACATGATCAACATGATCGATGCATTGATAAAAAAGAATCTGGCGTATCAAGCGGGTAATGGCGATGTTTATTACGCGGTTCATAATTTTCCGGGTTACGGAAAGCTGTCAGGTAAGTCTTTGAATGACTTGCGTGCCGGCGAGCGGGTTGAGATTGATTCCAGTAAAAAGGATCCGCTGGATTTTGTGTTGTGGAAATCCGCAAAGGCCGGCGAGCCGTTTTGGGAATCCCCATGGGGCAACGGACGCCCGGGGTGGCATATCGAATGCTCGGCGATGAGCGAGCAGTTGCTGGGCATTCATTTTGATATCCATGGCGGCGGCCAGGATTTGCAATTTCCGCATCACGAAAACGAAATCGCCCAAAGTGAAGGCGCGCATGATCATGTGTTCGTGAATTACTGGATGCACAACGGTTTTGTGCGCGTCGACAATGAAAAGATGTCGAAATCGCTTGGGAATTTCTTTACTGTACGGGAAATTCTTAAGTTATATCAGCCGGAAGTTGTGCGGTTTTTTATTTTGCGGGCGCATTACCGCAGTCCGCTCAATTATTCCGATCAACACCTGAAGGATACCAAACTGGCGCTCGACCGGTTGTATATCGCATTAAAGGATGCCGGCTCGTTCGATATGCCAGCCATTGATTGGAATAATCAACATGCGCAAAAATTCAAAGCGGCCATGGAAGATGACTTCAATACACCGGATGCCATCGCCGTCTTGTTTGAGCTGGCGAATGAGCTCAATAAAACCGGTGCAAAGGACGGCGCTGCCTTATTAAAAGCGCTGGGTGGATTGTTAGGCTTACTGCAACAAAATCCGGTTGATTACTTGCAAAGCACTTCTGTCTCCGTTGGCGCTGCTTCACTGACCCATGAACAGATCGAATCCTTCATTCAGCAGCGTATCGAAGCTCGTAAAGCGGGGCGTTATGCGGAAGCGGATGAAATCCGGAAGGATCTGCAACAACAGGGTGTTATTTTGGAAGACGGTCCTCAGGGCACTACCTGGCGGCGAGTCTAGCAGGCCTTAGAAAAACCATCGGCGGTTGCACTGTTAAACGTTTCTTAACGGCTTGACTGAACCGACCAAACGTGACTGCTATAACCGCCAAAGATACAGCGTGGAATTGGAAAAATCGTTCAAGCGGATACTTTGATCAGGCGCAACACCAGGAATAACGAAAGTGTTGCTAATTAATAGGCTGCCAGGACGCATTTCTTTTTTTGCTTTTTGCCACAGCGAATCCATCGGAACCGGCGATAAATAAGCATAAACCACGTCATAACGTGAGAAGTCGTGTTTCCAGAAATCTCCCCAGCGCACATCATACCCCGAACCCAGCAAGCTGCGTAATTTGCTTATGGCATAAGGCACCGGCGCGGATTCGATGCCATGAAAAGAGCCGTTATCATGAGTATTGGCAAGATTTTTTAATAATCCGCCGCAGCCGCTGCCCAGATCAATAAACGAAAATTGTTGCTGCTCGGGTAATAAAGTCTCAAGCGCTTGATTGACACTTTCGCTGGAAAGGTACAAAGGCACTTGGGTTGCGAATGACTTACCGTAGATTAACAGCAAACCCAGGAACAGCAATAAATACCAGGTTGATGAAATATTCAATGTCGAAGCGGCGATGACCATCGGTATAAACAGGAGATGCATGGGTATCCACCATACCGGCAATCTCGCAACAAAACTCAATAAGCCGGCCAGCAATGCTTGTAAAATCATCCACTCCAATAAGCCGGCGCTGGGAGAGAATAGCGCTATTAAGACCCCTGAGGTAACGGTTGCTGTAATTTGGATCAACAATGCAGCGATGCTTGGATGAAAATGTTTTAGCATGTAATAGCAGTCCGCGTGAGTTTTTAGGGGTTTTGCAGCAATTCGGTGCCCGGTTGATCCTGTATATCGATATCGATGGTCGGGTTGTCCATCGTTACCGCTTTCTCGGCTCGCTCGTTCATAACCACGATACTGATGCGGCGGTTGATCGGATTGAGCGGATCATCTTTGTCAAAAAGAACTGCCGAAGACAATCCGATGACTTGCAGGACTTTATTGGTGTCCATGCCGCCAAAGATCAATTCGCGTCTTGAGGCATTGGCGCGATCTGCCGACAGCTCCCAGTTGCTGTAACCTTTATCGCCCGAAGGGAATGGCTTGGCATCCGTATGACCGGAAAGACTGATCTTGTTGTCGACATCGTTCAGCATTTTACCGATTTCGCGCAATATGGTTTTGGTATAGGGCTGTAATTCCGCTCTGCCCAACGCGAACATCGGGCGGTTTTGTTCGTCGACGATTTGAATTCTTAAACCGTCCGAAGTGATATCCAATAGCAATTGATTAGCGAATTTTTTGAGCGACGGATTGTTTTCAATCGCTTCTTCGATTTTTTGCTTTAATCCTTCCAATTTGACGCGCTCCGCCCGTTCCCGGATGATTTTCTTGGTTTGGGCATCGTCATCCTTGATCGCGCCTTTCTTGACTTCGCCATGCTGGCGTGTCAAATCGGTACCGCCGCCTTTGAGTACGCTATTGCTTTCACCAATCGACGATCCGCCCATCAAAGCGACCTTCAGCGGCGTTTTGAAATATTCCGAGATACCTTCCAATTGGCTTTTGGTCGACGATCCCAGTAACCACATCAATAAAAAGAACGCCATCATGGCGGTTACGAAGTCGGCATACGCAATTTTCCAGGCGCCGCCATGATGGCCGCCCGCAACTTTCTTGATTCTTTTGATAACTATCGGTCGCTGTGCGAGATCGTCAGCCATAATTGTTCCTGTAATTCAGATGGAATAAATATTCAATAATTACTTGGATTTGCTTTGTTTGACATGCTCTTCCAATTCCAAGAAAGACGGTCTTTCGGTCGTGAACAGGACTTTTCTGCCGAACTCCACCGCCAAAACCGGCGAGTAGCCGTTCAGATTGGCAAGCAGGGTAATTTTGATACATTCGAACATCTTGCTGGATTCATGCAGATTATGTTCGAGCTTTCCCGCCAATGGGCTGACAAAACCGTAAGCCAGCAAGATTCCGAGGAAAGTACCGACCAGCGCCGCAGCAATCAAAATTCCCAATTCGCTGGGCGGCAGATGCACCGATTCCATGGTATGCACTACGCCCATTACCGCAGCCACAATTCCGAATGCGGGCAATCCGTCGCCGAGTTTCGATACCACATGAATCGGTACTTCGCCTTCTTGATGGTGTGTTTCCAGTTCGCTGTCCATCAAACTCTCGATCTCCAGCGAATTCAAATTGCCGCCTACCATCAAACGTAAATAATCCGTGATGAACTCGGTGATATGATGATCCGCCAGGATATCCGGATATTTCGTGAAAATCGGGCTATTGGAGGGATCATCGACATCGCCTTCGATTGACATCAAGCCTTCTTTGCGAACCTTGCTGAGTATTTCATACAGCAGTGTCATTAAGTCCATATACAATGCTTTGTTAAACTTCGAGCTTTTGAAGACGGTCGGTAACGCTTTCATGGTGGCTTTCAATGCCTTATTCGAGTTTCCGACAACGAATGCTCCGATAGCACCTCCGCCGATCATGAGAAGCTCCACAGGCTGCCATAGCGAAGCCAAATGGCCTCCGGCCAGGGCAAATCCGCCGAAAACAGAAACAATAATAATGAGATAACCAACAGATACGAGCATTGCGATGACTCCCTAGAATGTAATTACGCAATTGTTGATGGCAAATTCTGGAGTGTGAAGTTATCACATCCGCCTAACATTCATTCGCAGGGATAAGGTTGGTTTTTTCCCGGTATTTTCCGGTTTTTTTATTTTCACTGAAGAAGAAGCTTTGCTACGGTGCAATGGACAACGAGTAACCGGGCAGTATGGCGAATTTGCTGCAAACGGTTAACTGACAGTAGCGGTTGTTTGCTTTGCTTGCGTAGTTTCTTCTTGCTGTTGTAATTCCCACATACGGGCATAAGTGCCGTTGGCCGCAAGCAATTGCTGATGCGTGCCGCGTTCTATGATGCAGCCCTGTTCCATCACCAGGATCTGATCGGCATCGGCGATCGTCGATAGCCGGTGCGCGATCGTTAGCGTGGTGCGATTGACCGCGATTCGCTTTAATTCGGCGTGAATGCGTTTCTCCGATTCCGAATCCAACGCCGATGTGGCCTCGTCGAAAATCAGGATTGCCGGGTTTTTCAAAATCGTGCGTGCAATGGCTACCCGCTGCTTTTCACCGCCGGATAATTTCAAACCGCGTTCACCGACCACCGTTTCGTATTTCATCGGTAATCTTTCAATGAAATCATGAATATGAGCGGCACGTGCCGCCGCGAAAACTTCACTTTCCGTTGCGTCCGGGCGTCCGTACGCAATGTTGTAATAAATACTGTCATTGAATAACACGGTATCTTGCGGCACGATGCCGATGGCTGCGCGCAAACTTTGCTGGGTGATGTCGCGGATATCCTGATCGTTGATCAGGATACAGCCCGATTGCACATCATAGAAACGGAACAACAAACGTGCCAGTGTCGACTTGCCCGAACCGCTGTGACCCACCACCGCGATATTCTGTCCGGCGGGAATGTCGAAGGTGACATCGAACAAGATTTGGCGATCCGGTTCATAATAAAAATGGACATCGCGAAAGCGGATCGTTGCATGACTCGTTTCAAGCACATGCGCATCCGGCTTATCCTTTATTTCCCGGCTTTCATCGAGCAGGGTAAACATCCGTTCCATATCCGCCAGCGAGTGCTTGATCTCCCGGTAAACGAAACCCAGGAAATGGAGCGGCATGTACAGCTGCAGCATGAATGCGTTGATCAACACCAGGTCGCCCAGTGTCATGCTGCCGGAGATCACATGATCGGCCGCGAGAAACATCAGCAACGTAACACCGACGGCGATGATGGCGCTTTGACCGGCATTCAGGGTGGCAAGCGATGTTTGGTTGCGCACCGCGGCTTTTTCCCAGGCTTGCAAATGCTCGTCGTAGCGCTGTGCTTCCCAATTTTCATTGGCGAAATATTTGACAGTTTCATAATTCAGCAAACTGTCGATCGCTTGGGTATTGGCTTTTGAGTCCATGTTGTTCATGGTGCGGCGGAAAATCATGCGCCACTCGGTCACAATCAACGTGAGCGCAATGTACGCCAGTAAAGTGGCGGCAATAATGACGGCAAACCGAATATCGTATTTTCCGATCAAAATGGCCAGAACCAGGCCGATTTCGAGCAAGGTCGGCAGGATATTGAACAGCATGAAATTCAATAAGAAGGAAATACCTCGCGTGCCGCGCTCGATGTCACGCGAAACCCCGCCGGTTTGGCGTTCCAAATGAAACCGCAAGGACAGCGAATGCAGATGCATGAAAACCTTGATCGCAACCCGCCGGATTGCGCGTTGCGTGACTTTGGCGAAAATGGCGTCTCGTAACTCACCGAATAAAGTGCTGCATAACCGCAACACACCATAGCCGATCAACAGAAATGCAGGCAGCACCAGTTCCGCGCGCGGCTGATCCAAAGCGTCGACGATTTCTTTCAATACCAACGGCACCGAGACATTCGCTAGCTTTGCCAATACCAGAAGCGCGAGCGCCAAAATGACCCTCACTTTGAATTCCCATAAATAGGGCAGCAGCGACGCGATTGTTTTCAGGTTATTACGCGTGGCCGCCGGTTTTTCCAGACGAGTGGGACGCATCACAGGTTTTCTTGAATGTCCCTATAACAGCAGATAAAAAATCGAACAAGCGGATAGCGCAGCGACGCCGAACCAGCACCAGATCCACATGAGTTTACCGGGACGGTATTGATCAGGCATGTGACGGCTGAAAACCGCTTGCATGTTTAATATCGCAATGATGGGCGCGGCCACGAATGAAATGACGGTGGCGATTTTGACCATTTCGCGCATGGAGGTCAGATAAAAAAACAAGATGAACAGGGTGCCTGCAATCAAGATAGCCAATCCTATCAAATAAGTTTTGTTTTGATCGGATTGCCGGATGCGGCCAGGGAATAGTAATTCAAGCGAAGCGCTAATCGAACGCGGGAATGCATCGAGCACGGTCAATGTCGTGCTGAACATCGTGGCAATAGCCGCAACGGCGACGATTGGGTACGCCCAATCACCCAGGGCTTGCTGGTACATATCGAGCAATTGCCCGGCGAATGCCGCGCCCCCGGCGGCAAAAGGAATGCCGCTGCCATACATGACCAACGCGCCGAGCAATAAAAAACAAATGGCCAGAAACGCCGTTCCGATAAAGCCCACACGGAAATCAAACAAGGTTTCCCGCAGCGATGCGATTTTGCCGTCGCTGTCGTTTTTACTTTTTGCCCAGATTGAGTGCCATATGGATAGATCCAGCGGGGCCGGCATCCAGCCCAGAAATGTCGCCAGAAAGATCAAATGCGCGGTATCCGTGAAGGTGAAAGAAACAGTGGCGGTCTTATGATGTCCCGGATTGTCGAACAACAGCATGATGACGGCGGCGATCGATGTAACCGTCAGTATCAAGATGATGATTTTCATCAACTTATCGAGCAGCACATAATGACCGCTGACTAACAGTGTGAACGAGATCAACAACAACAGGCTGCCGATGATGAATGCAACCATTTGCGGATCGTGCCCACCCAGTCCATCGAGTCCGAATATATTGGTAATCAGACCGGCGGTCACAACCGTAATGGCCGCTTGCACGATAAACATGGTGGCGATTGCCATCAGCAGATAAAGCCATACCGCCCATTTACCGAGTTTCAGATAACCATGCAGAATGTGCTGTCCGGTTGCTGCGGTATAGCGTGGACCGAATTCAAAAAAAGGATATTTGATGGCATGAATAATGATGATGGCGATAATCAATTCAAAGCCGAACATGCCGCCGGCTTGCGTTGATTGCACCAAATGGGAAACACCGACAGCCGCACCCGCATACAATAAGCCTGGTCCGAGGCGTGAAAGAAAATGATTAATCAATGTCATGGATCTCTTGTGCTTTTTTTAGTCAGTCGGTAGTGATATTTTACTTTGGAACTCAGCCAAGCTCACCGGTAAGATAGCCAGCAACAATTTTTCCTCCGCTGCAATACGGCTTGATTGAAGATTAAATACGATTCATCATATGCCATTATCACGACGCTTCGCGGAGGTTGGAAATGGAAATTACCTGTTACCGTGATCCCGAAATTGGCAGGGAAACGCGCTATTTACCGGCGAAATCATACAATCTCGCGATCACCTTGCTGTCAAAATGCGTAACCCGACATTTGTTTGTGCCGATTCGCAGCATGCAATACATGGCGATCATCGATCATGATGAGTTTGTGTTTATCGACGGCGAGCGCAAATGCTGGATCGACATTGCCTGGTGCAATTTTAAACGCCATGATCGTAATACGCTTGATGAGCCGGTTGCCTATGAAGCCATTTATTATCGTGATCATATGCCGGAAATCATGTTGCGGTTACAGCGCGAATTTCCGTTAGCGCTGCAGCTTCTGGAAAGCAAGTCGAAACTGGACGGACCTGCGCGGATCATTCACTTCCCCGCGAAAGCTTGACCGGCATTAATCATCATCGCCCAATTCGGCGCTCCAGCCGTTGCTTTTTGCGTATTTGATCGCTTCTTCGTAAATCGCGGTATGCCGCTCGCGGAGCTCGTCCGGTAACCGGCTTGGCAGATGCGCATAAGGCTCCCAAGCTTCATGAACCTTTTCATATAAAGTCTGCATTTGCGAGGTGCTCCAGCCCGCGCAAGTCTCCGTTTCAGGCAGAATCCCGAATACCCAGGCATCCCGCACGATCCGCCCGAGGTGCGTGAGTCCGCCGTTGATATCGTCATGAATGCCGGCATAATTTTGTTCTGTCATGGTTGATCTCTCGTTAGTGGTTTTCTAAGAAAGCGCTGATTAACTGACTGTACGAGTGCATCACTTCGTTGCGTGGTACTCGCTCTCTCGCCTATCTTGTTGATATGTCTCGGTTGCTACGTTCCGTGCGCCTCGTGCTTCATCTCGTTGGTCGAATTAATCAGAGCTTCTCTAAAGACTAAGCATTCTTTTTCTGGGATTCCGTTTTAGCATCAAATCGATCCAAAATATGATGCGTCATGCTTTTAGCCAGTTCTTCTTCACCGAAGAATACCGTACCCAGATTGTCGTTACGCAATAATTTTGTTTCGTCTTCGCTGCGGGTGCGCAATACGATTTCGATGTCGGGGTTTAAGGTGCGCGCGGTATCGATCATGTGCCGTACGTTCAGTGGATCCGCTGTAGCGATCACCAGCATCGCGGCATCGGTAATGTGCGCCTGAATCAGCACTGAGGGTTCGGTGGCGTCTCCGGATACCGCGTTTGCGCCTTGTTTGCGCAAGTCTTGTACCAATTCACGATTTTGTTCCGCCACGATATACGGAATGTTTTTTTCACCCAGCGCATGCGCGATACGTTCTCCGACGTGACCGTAACCCACCAATACTACTTGTCCCTGAAGAAATTTACGCTCGGTGCTCATCGGCAATTCCGCGTAGGGATCGTCGCGGTTTTCGTATTTCCGCGCCAATGCGGAATGTTTCAGAATCAGATTTCTGAACGGCGTAACCGCGGCAAATGCGATTGGATTGAAAGCGATGGAAATGAGCGCTCCGGCAAGCACCAGACTCATGCCTTCGGCGGGCATCAAACCAAGGGATAGTCCCAAACCGGCCAGGATAAAAGAGAACTCTCCAATCTGCCCCAAGCTGGCGGCGACCGTTAGCGAAGTATTGAGCGGGTAACGCATGATCAACACCAGTAACATAGCGGCCATGGATTTGCCGACGATAATAATCGCCGCTATGGCTAAAACCCGCATCGGTTCCTCGATTAATACGGTGGGGTCGAACAGCATGCCGACGGAAACAAAAAACAGCACGGCGAATGCATCGCGCAATGGCAGCGATTCTTCGGCGGCGCGATGACTGAATTTGGATTCGCGCATTACCATGCCGGCAAAGAACGCGCCCAGTGCAAACGAGACATTGAACAGTGCGGCTGCGCCGTAGGCGATGCAAATGGCGACCGCGACAACTGCCAACGTGAACATTTCGCGCGAGCCGGTGCGGGCAACCTGCCATAGCAACCATGGCAGAAACCGGCGGCCAACGATCAGCATCAGTGCGATAAACGCTGAAACCAGCAATAATGTAATGCCGATGGTATACCATAGCGGATCGGCCGGATTGCCGTTTTCATTGGCGCCTCCCAGCATGGTTGCGAACGATGGCAACAACACCAGAATCAGAACTGTCACTAAATCCTCGACGATCAGCCAGCCAACCGCGATGCGGCCGTTCATGGATTCCAGCACGCCGCGCGATTCGAGCGCTTTCAGCAGCACCACGGTACTGGCGCACGATAGTGACAAGCCGAGCACCAGTCCGGCGCCGGTGCTCCATTCCCACGAAGATGCCAGAGCCATGCCTAAAACGGTGGCAACCGCCATTTGCACAATTGCGCCGGGCACTGCAACGCGCTTGACCGACAGCAGATCATCCAGAGAAAAATGCAAGCCGACGCCGAACATCAGCAGCATGACGCCGATTTCCGACAATTGCGACGCAATGCCGATATCCGCGACAAACCCCGGTGTGGACGGGCTGATCGCAATGCCGGCCAGCAGGTACCCGACCAGTGCCGGCGTTTTCAGCCGCTCCGCGATAAAACCGAAAATCAGAGCCAGGCCAAAACCGGCTGCAATTGTCGTGATCAATGTAATATTATGGTCCATAAGATTCCAGGATTGTAGATGGTTGATTTGTACTTCAGGGTACTTCAGCCGGATGGTTGTCCGCTAACACGGGCGTCGTTAAGAATCTTTCAAATTCGAGACGCTCTTCTTCGATGGCTTCCAGAATCTGGCGCTTGAACTCGTCGCGGGAAAATGCTTCTTCCAGCATCAGCAAGAGCTTTTCCACAGTCAAACCGATCGTGATGCCGCCAATGATACCACCGATCATCGCGCCGATTGCCGTACCGATACCGGGAATGAACGAACCCAATGCGGCTCCCGTTGCGGCGCCGGCGGCGGCACCACCCAAGGCGCTGACCGCTTTGCCGGCGGTTACTTTGATCAATGCTTGCGCGCCGAGTTTGATGATGCCTTTGCCAGCCACTTTGGCGGTAATCTTCCCGGCGATCGCGCCGGTAATCGCACCTGCGGTGCCGATACCGCCGGAAATCAGCACACGGTTTTCCAGGTTGACGATGACGCTATGCGCCGGCGGTTCCTTGAGGGCATTCAAGGAAGCATGCCGGACAATTTCCAGTTGCGCTTCGCTGACCGGTTCAACGCGATTGTCGGTCAGAATCCGCTCCACTTGCTGAAGATGTTCGGCACGTAACTGCTGGTTGTTTTGCAATACTTCTTCAATGGATTGTTGTACCGGGCCAAAGGCATTGCCTCGCATCAAGTAGTTTTGCAATTTTTCGCTCATCCAGTTTTCCAGAACGCCAGTGGCCAGCGCCAGAATCCGTTCGTATTCGCCGGGCAGGCTATAATACCAATCGAGATACGCATCGACGTTATCGACCATCTGCTGAAAACCGGTACCGGTAGTTTCGCGCAATTTTTCCAGCGAGGACTCCATTTTGCCGAGCGTATCGAGGTAAGCCTGCTCAATTTGTGCTGCGGTGCCCGGTTTGTAGTAATCGTCGCCGATCATTTCCACGGTTTGTACGGCCTTTTGCTGCGAAGCGCGGATTTCCTCGACAGTTTCGGGATTGGAGCGCAGCCAGGCATCGACATAGACCGTGGATGGCACATAGATAAAGAAAACAAAAAAAGTCGTGAAGGCCGAGGTAATCGCCCAAGCCCAAGGCGATACCGCCGGCGGTTCATCGCTATCCTGGATGGGGGCAAGGATCCGCCGGTATTCTGGAAAAGGCAGCATGAAACTGGAAATCCCGAGCATGACGTTATAAAAAAACACCAGGCTGCCGGCGAACACGCAGCCAAGGTATAACACGTCGCTTAAAGACTGCAGGCTGCCCAGCGCGTAGCGCTTCATGCCTTCGACAAAGCCCAGCAGCCGGTTGGTTTCAAGAATCAAAATGCTATTGGTTGTGCCATCGAGTTTTTGGCTTTCCGCCGCGACCGCTTCCGACAGTGACGCATATTGGCGGGTAGTATCGGTGTGATCGACCAAAACGACAAAAAGCGCTGCCATCGTTACGGCTGTTAGCCAGCGTGACCAGCTAAGCGATTTATGTACTGCGATATAGGGTTTGTATTCTCGTGCTGCAACAGATGAAAAAAGTGTGTAAATAATAGCGAATGCCGGAATGGCGGTGAAAAAAACAACCCATTCCTGCTTGTCGGCGGAGCCGAGATAACACAATAACAAGAATGAAAATACCACTGCCCAGAACAACCAAACGAGATAAGCCAGTATCCGCCGGGTGAACAACCAATGCAAAATACCCAGCTTTTGGAACTGATTGGCGCGGTATATTCTCTCGATTGTCACCGCGTAAATCGCGGCGCAATAGATGGGCAATCCGAATAGCAAGGTAACCAATAGCGCAAACCACAATTGCTTATCCGGAATCAATTTTCCAAAATAATAAGCGAATCCCAGCCAAGCCGCGGACAAGGTTGAAAATACAAGAATCCGGGTAAAATTCAAATGTTGAAACGCTGAAAACAATGCAATAATTCCTTTGTGACCGGCAACTGGCGTGATTTAATTAGAGGGCAGGCTGACTTGACGCGCCTGCATGATTCATTAATCCGATTTTATCAGACTACCGGGGAGCGGGATAATGTTCGTAACCTGCATCAAGCACAATTCCAGGCGGCTCACAGTGAAGCGCTATGATGATTCTTTTTCAGCTCCGGGATTTATTAGCAATGACTTATTTATTCAATGATCCGGCGCAATTTGCGGTGGAATTGGCGGACGGTTATGCCGCCGCGCATCGTGACAAAATCCTGCGTGTCGATGGTGGCGTGATCCGGCGGCATAAAGCTAAGCCTGGGCAGGTCGTGGTAGTGATCGGCGGCGGTTCCGGGCACTATCCGGCGTTCGGTGGTTTTGTCGGCCACGGATTGGCGCACGGCGCCGCGCTCGGCAACGTCTTCGCCGCGCCGTCGGCGCAACAGATCTGTAATGTGGCGCATGCCGTCGATGCGGGCGGCGGTATTGTGTTTTGCTTTGCCAATTACGCTGGTGACGTGCTCAATTTCACCCAAGCGCAGGAACGTCTG
The DNA here is from genome assembly GCA_019745325.1 of Nitrosomonas sp. GTDB lineage: Bacteria > Pseudomonadota > Gammaproteobacteria > Burkholderiales > Nitrosomonadaceae > Nitrosomonas. Next base: position 180,694 of record JAIETK010000008.1, read on the forward strand.
CGCGCGCAGGGCATCGATGTCCGGCCGGTGGTGGTGACCGACGATATCGCTTCCGCGCCGGTGCATGAGCAGCACAAACGCCGCGGTATCGCCGGTACGCTGGCGGTATTCAAGGCGGCTGCGGTTGCCGCCGATGCCGGAAAAACGATTGATGAAGTCGTACGGATTGCGGCTGCAGCCAACAGCCGGGTGCGTTCACTGGGTGTAGCGTTTTCCGGTTGTACATTGCCCGGCGCTGCCAAGCCTTTATTCGAAGTCGAACCCGGCATCATGGAAGTCGGCATGGGCATCCACGGCGAACCCGGCCTGAACCGGGTCAAGGCGCCAAGCGCCGATGGCTTGGCGGAATTGCTGGCGGATAAACTGCTAGCCGAGATTCCGGAAACTGTGAACAATATTTCCGGCGCACGGATCGGCGTCATCCTCAACGGTCTCGGTGCGGTGAAGTACGAAGAATTATTCGTGGTCTATCGCAAGATCGAGCAATTGCTGACGGCGCGCGGGTTGATCATCGTCGCGCCGGTCGTGGATGAATTGATCACTAGCTTTGACATGGCGGGCGTATCGTTGACGTTGTTCTGGCTTGACGATGCGCTTGAGCAAAGCTGGCTGGCGGCAGCCGATACACCGGCATTTCATCGGGGTGTGGTCATGAGCGCCGGACCAATGATCGACCATGTCGTCGAATCGAAGGGTTCGCAAGGCAAATTCACCATCAGGTCTGGTTCGCCGGAATCGCAAGCAGTTGCCAACATTGTGCTGTTGGCGTTTGAAGCGGCGCTCGGAGCCATCGAAGCGCAACAAGATGAATTGGGTCAGCTGGACGCAATAGCCGGTGACGGCGATCACGGCATCGGCATGCAGCGCGGGTTGAAAGCCGGTGTCGATGCCATCAAAAAGGTTATGGCGTTTCAAGCCGGGGCAGGGACGGCATTAACGGCCGCCGGCGACGCCTGGTCGGATCGTGCCGGCGGCACTTCGGGTATGCTGTGGGGTGTCATTCTGCGCAACTTTGGCAATTCTCTTAGTGATGAAATCAAGCCGGATGCTTCAATGATTGCGGCAGGGGTCACGGCGGCACTGCAAGCCGTTATTGATGTCGGCAAGGCGCAATTGAACGACAAAACGCTGGTCGATGTGCTCTATCCATTTTCCGCCGCGTTGACAAAAGGCGCCGCTCAAGGACTATCAATCGCGGAAGCTTGGACAGCCGCCGCAGAAGTAGCCCAGCAATCTGCCGAAGCGACCAAGAATCTCATCCCCAAAATCGGCCGCGCCCGCCCGCATGCGGACAAAAGCATCGGCAATCCCGATCCTGGAGCGGTTTCGATGGCTTTGATTATTGATGCAGTAGGCAGAATCATAAGAGGGCATTGTTTTTGATTGATAACATAGCTTTCTTACTTTTCTGTCGGAGAAATTGCTGGCCGATTTTCAACAGGATATTGAGAGGTGGAATCATGAAAACGGTTATTCTTGACGTGCGGGAGCCGAAGGAAGCAATGACTGGCTTCGCGCGAGTCTGGCATGCGAATCAACAACAGGAAGCGGATCGCATCAGCTTCGCGACCCCCGAGTTATTGTGGAAGGTGTTGACCGCGCGTTGGGAATTACTGAAAACCCTTTGCGGTGCGGGCCCGGTTTCCATCCGCGAAGCTGCGCGGCGGGTGGCGCGCGATGTCAAAGGCGTTCACGGCGACGTGACGGCGTTGCTGGAAGCGGGATTGCTCAATCGCACCGAAAGCGGCGCAATTGAATTTCCTTATGAGGCGATTAAAGTGGAGTTTTTGTTGCAGGCGGCTTGATGATGGAGATATTGGAGTTTCAGGTAATTGATGCGCCTTCTGGTGTCGGCGCATCCTACGGTGCTATTTATCTACCCAAATTCGATTTCCTTTAGAAAAAATTATTTGCAATCTGATCTTTACTTATCTTTCAAGTCCTTACTTATTTCTTCAATTTTTTCGGCTGCATCATCAAGCGCTTTATCAATTTCCTTGCCCGCACTTTCTGCCGGCCCATCCGATGCATCATTGAACTCTTCAATTTTCTCGGCGGCTTTTTCTATGGCGCTATCAACCGCTTTTTTACTGCTGTCGATAGATTTATCAATCTCCTTTCCGACCTTTTCCGCAGGACCTTCCTGCTTACCGGAGCAACCTATAAGAGCCAGTGATAAAAAAACCGAAGATATAAACAATGTGAATTTATTCATTTGGATACCTCATCTGAAGAAAGCAAAATAAAAAAAGTGCCACCACGGCATGGTAGCACCCATCAATTGCTTCGACAAATATGAAATAAATCCAGCAGAAATAAGCTTTGCCAAAGATTCCATATAATCTTAGAGAAACAAAGCAATATCTTGCATTTGATTTCTTTTGATGTCAGTGATATAGCTTACTTCTACTTTATTTCTACCTCGTCAACCCCGCATACAACACCGGCAGTTTCTCCGGCAGCCGTTCCACATGATCGACCACCAGGTAATTGCGTTCGCCGAAAATGCGTGACACGTACTGATCCGCGCGCGGATCGAGGCTCATGCAGTAGGTGAGAATGCCGGAGCGGCCAGCTTCTTCGACGGCTTTTTTGGTGTCGTGGCGCAGGTATTGCGGGTCGCGCACGTCGACGTCGGCCGGTTCGCCGTCGGTGATGACCAGCAATAGTTTTTTCGCCGATTTTTGTAGTTTCAGGTAATGCGTGGCGTGGCGCATGGCCGCACCCATACGGGTCGACAACTGTCCGGTCATGCCGGCGAGCCGGGCTTTGGGAGTTTCATCGTAAGGTTGATCGAAATCCTTGAAACGGAAGTATTCGACATCGTGCCGTCCATCCGAGCAGAAGCCGTGGATCGCGAACGGGTCGCCGATTTTATTGATGGCGTTGGCGAGCAACACCGTGGCCTGACGGGTCAGATCGAGCACGGAGTAGTCATGACCAGCGACTTTTTCGTTGGTTGATTCGGAGAGGTCGAGCAGCACCAGCACCGAGATGTCGCGTACTTTGCGCACCGAACGCATCATGATGCGCGGGTCGGGTTGCATGCCCATGCGGATGTCGATCATCGAGCGGATCGCGGCGTTGATGTCGATTTCGTCGCCGTCTTCCAGTTTGCGGATGCGACGCGTGCCTTGCGGTTGCATCGCGTCGAGCAGGAATTTCATACGCGCGATTTCGCGTTTGTACTGATTGGCGATGTCGTCGATGCATTGCATATCGCCGAGCTTGGCGCGTTTTTCCTGTACCGTGGCCCAATCCGGGCGCTCCAGTTGGATCTGATAATCCCATTCGGAATAGTGGTAGGGCGCTGATACCGGTTCCTTGCCTTCCATATCGTTGTACGATATGCCCATGTCTTCGTAGGGGAAGAATTCGGTGCCCATGACCCAGATTTCCTCTGCGTCATCACCGGCGGTTTCAACGTCGAGTTCGTTGGCGAATTCCATCACGTTGACATACTTGCGCACTTGTTTCGGCGCATCGTATCCGGCGGATAACGATTTGTTGAAGTCGAATTCCTCGAATTCCCAGAAATAACGATTGTCGTCGCGGTATGGCGCGGTGAGCACGTCGGTGCGCGGGTTGTACGGAATTTTTTTGTCCATGAAACTGTGCGCGAGCTGCACGCCGATATCCCAAGACGTCTTGTGGCTATCAAGCTGGTCTTTCGCGGCTTTAAACAGTTTGCGGCCTTCCGCGATCCACGGGTCCTTGTCTTTATAATCCGGATCGAGCAGGGCGCGCGCCAGACGGTTGAGGTAATCACCCATTGACGCATTCATGTCCGGCGTGGCGCTGTGCAGCACCGACCAGGTGTGACGTAATCCGGGAAAGCGGCGAATCGATAATTCTTCGATGCGTGCGTCCTCAATGACGGAAATCACCGCCATTTGCAGCGGGTTCAAACTTTCCGCGGAAATCGGTTGTTTGGTTTCGACCAAATGCGCGGCGGCATGCGCGGCAGCGGCGCGGTAGACTTCGGTCGCTGAAATGTCGCCGAACGCATCGTAAGCATCTGGCAGGTGAATGAAGTAATTCTCGATGAACGGTTTGTAGCCTTCACGGGTTTCAAAGTCGCCGGAAGTCGGTCTCATGAAGAAATCGCGCCCCCACAACGCGCGTAAATACATGTTGATGCGGCGCTGCACGTCGACAAACAAGGTGCCTTTACGTTCTTTTTGCAAGACCGCGAGCGACTCTTTCGATTCCAGGCCGAAATAGCGGATTTGCTCTTCGTAATCGGTGCGGTGCGCATGCGCGCCCCACATGGCCCAGCGGCGCAGGCCACCGAGGGTTAGCTGTCCAAAGAGAATGTCCAGTTTGTTGAGCATGGGACGCATACCACGCGGAGCCTGGGCGATTAAAGTATTCAAGAATTGCAGATAATTTTGGAATAGCTGCGCATCACCGAGACGTTTTGCCGCAGTGGGGGAGGTGGCTAATACCAATTCAATCACGGCGCCCGAAGTTCTTGAGGCAAGCGAAAGCACGGTAGTCGCCAGGTCACTGATAATATCTTCACCAATTTCTTTGGTGACTAATGGGATTTCGTCGATCCAGCAATCCACTAAATTGCGCCCGCGTCCTAATCCGCGGATCGCCGATGCGCCTTTCAGATAGTTATCGAGTCCACGCGCTGAAAAAGTCTTCACTGCTTCCGGCCAAGCATGATTGAGTAGCTCGATTGATTCCGGCTCCAGATCCTCGAGCAATTCTTTGTAATCGTCCAGATTGATACTCATGGCAACACCTGTTTACGTTTTAAAACATTTGATAGTTATCGCAATTCATCCAAGTCTTAGTTGAAGAAAGTGCTGACAGCCGCGTCCAGCGCATCGCGCATATCCGGGTCGTCGGTGATCGGACGTACCAAAGCTACACGGCACGCCGCGTGCGCGTCGACTTGCTTGGCGATTAGGCTGCCGGCGTAAATCAGCATCCGCGTGGAAATCCCTTCGTCCAAGCCGTGCCCTTTCAGGTTACGCGCGCGCTCAGCGATCGATACCAGTTTTTCCGCGATGTCGGTCGATACGCCGGATTCGTGCGCGACGATTTCGCTTTCGATGTCATGGCTTGGATAGTTGAAATCGAGTGCGCCAAAGCGTTGCTTGGTCGATTGTTTCAAATCTTTCATCAGGCTTTGGTAGCCGGGGTTGTACGAAATCACGATTTGAAAATCCTCGTGCGCTTGAATCAACTCGCCTTTTTTCTCTAGCGGCAGTACGCGGCGGTTATCGGTCAACGGGTGAATCACGACGGTGGTGTCCTGACGCGCTTCTACGACTTCATCGAGGTAGCAGATCGCGCCATAGCGCGCGGCAACGGCGAGCGGACCGTCTTGCCAGCGCGTGCCGTTGGCATCCAGCAGAAAACGGCCGACCAGATCGGATGCGGTCATGTCTTCGTTACAAGCAACGGTGATCAGCGGTTTTTGCAGTTTCCACGCCATGTATTCGACAAAGCGCGTTTTGCCGCAGCCGGTCGGGCCTTTCAGCATCATCGGCATGCGCACTGAATAGGCGGCTTCGTAGAGTTTCACTTCATCCGCGACGGGATGGTAATAAGGTTCTTTTTTGATGCGATATTGATCAATGATAGTGCTCATGACAGACTCCTATAGAAACAGTCTTTATCGAGATGCTCTCGAGTAATTGCAATCCAAATTCCGGTGAAAAAAAACCCCCTGCCCTGTTAAAGGGAGAAGGGGGTCTTGGCAAGCTGTTGAAAAACTATCTACGTTGTCGCTGCGGTGTTAGAAACAAACTCAAAATGCTCATTTATTATGCATAAACTGCACTTTTTCGCTTGTTTTGCCTTGCATCGACTGCCTCGAAAACGTTTTCAACGAACCTGTAGGGTTCGAACCCCGTTGTTACTTAAACAGTCTTGCCGCGGTATATCACCATGGCGGTGCCTTGGGATTGGTTAAAATTGTTGTAACCAATCAAACGGACATGGTTGTTCGGATTGGCTTTATGGCAAGCAGCAGCTTCTGCCAGCACGCGTTCTACATCAGTTTCACCAAACATAGGCAGTTTCCACATATACCAGTAGGAATCCATTACATACTCAGGTTCGGTATGTTCGATCGCTGGGTTCCAGCCTTTACTGATTAAATACTGCACTTGCTTTTTGATATCTTTGTCAGCCATTGCAGGCAGGTAGGAAAATGTTTCAAACTTACGGCTTGCTGGATCACTGACACGTGATTTGTAGTCTATTACTTCGCTCATTATTTATTCCTCAATTTTAGGGGGATGAAGAAGAAAAGTGATATTAACCATTCGCTTTTCTTCTTTGATCATGTATTGCTTACTTGTGGGCTACGTCGAGCTTATCAACCGTATCGAACTCGAACTTGATCTCTTTCCATGTTTCCATGGCGATTTTCAGTTCTGGGCTGCTTTTCGCTGCCTTGGTCAAGATCGCTTTGCCTTCTTTCTCGATTTCAATACCTTGGTTACGTGCTTCAACGCAAGCTTCCAATGCCACACGGTTAGCAGCGGCGCCGGCAGCATTACCCCATGGGTGACCTAAGGTGCCACCACCGAATTGCAAGCAGGCATCGTCACCGAAGATCGAGACCAGCGCTGGCATATGCCATACGTGAATACCGCCGGAAGCCACCGGGAATACGCCCGGCATAGAACCCCAGTCTTGGTCGAAGAACAAGCCGCGGCTGCGGTCTTCTTTAATGAATTTATCGCGCATGGTGTCGATCCAGCCGAGGGTTGCGGCACGATCGCCTTCCAATTTACCAACGACGGTACCGGAATGCAGGTGATCGCCACCCGATAAACGCAGCACTTTGGTTAAAACGCGGAAATGAATACCATGGTGCGGGTTGCGATCGAGCACGGCATGCATCGCACGGTGAATGTGCAACAGGATACCGTTGTTACGGCACCAGTTAGCCAGACCTGTGTTAGCCGTTAGACCGCCGGTCAAGTAATCGTGCATAATGATCGGCGCATTCAATTCCTTGGCAAACTCAGCGCGTTTGTACATTTCTTCCGGGGTTGGCGCGGTAACGTTCAAATAGTGACCTTTGCGTTCGCCGGTTTCACGTTCTGCTTTATGCACGGCTTCCATTACGAATTCGAAACGATCGCGCCAGCGCATGAACGGTTGGCTGTTAACGTTCTCATCATCCTTGGTCAGATCCAGACCGCCACGCAGACATTCATAAACCGCGCGGCCATAGTTTTTGGCGGATAAACCGAGTTTTGGTTTGATGGTGCAACCGAGCAACGCACGGCCATATTTGTTCAAGCGATCGCGTTCCACTTGAATACCGGCTGGAGGTCCGCCGCAAGTTTTGACGTAGGCAATCGGGAAACGTACGTCTTCTAAGCGCAAAGCACGCAGCGCTTTAAATCCGAACACGTTACCTACGAGTGAAGTCAATACATTGACTACAGAGCCTTCTTCAAACAAATCGATTGGGTAAGCGACGAAAGCATAAAAACAAGAATCATCACCAGGCACGTCTTCAATCTTATAAGCACGCCCTTTGTAGTAATCCAAATCGGTCAGCAAATCGGTCCACACGGTAGTCCATGTACCTGTAGAAGATTCTGCGGCTACCGCAGCTGCTACTTCTTCGCGAGGTACGCCAGGTTGTGGTGTAATTTTAAAACACGCCAGAATGTCGGTATCCAGGGGCGTGTAATCCGGGGTCCAATAAGTTTGTCGATATTCTTTTACACCAGCATTATATATTTTTACGGCCATGATGATTTCTCCAGTTAAATTCCCTTTCTATATTCAATCGCTGAAGCCAATGAACATAACAGGGTGTTGCGCTACAAAATGACTGCTTAAGTGACTGCTTAAGCTCGCTTTTTACGACTATTTAAAATAGCTCAGATTGTTAAAACGAACTATAACGTGATTAAGCTATAAGAACAAATCAAAAATTCTAATATTTATGATAAGTTAATGCTTATAAAAAATGCTGAGTTAAACCATGCTTCATGTAACGTTGAGACAACTAAAAGTATTCGAGTCGGTCGCCAGACATTTGAGCTATTCACGTGCCGCCGATGAACTGCACCTGACCCAACCCGCTGTTTCCATGCAAATAAAACAATTGGAAGACAACATAAGTTTACCGTTATTCGAGCAATTAGGTAAACGAATTTATTTGACGGACGCGGGCCGCGAGCTCTATCAATACAGCCGCGCCATTGCGCAGCAACTGGCGGACATGGAAGTGGCGCTGGATGAGTTGAAGGGAATGGAACGCGGTAAATTGAGCATTGCGGTGGTGACGACAGCCAATTATTTCGCGCCGCATTTGCTGGCGAAATTTTGTCAGCGCTATAGCGGTGTGACGGTCAGCTTGAACGTATCTAACCGGGAAACGGTGTTAAAACAACTGGCGGATAATCTGATTGACCTTGCGATCATGGGGCAACCCCCCGAGAATCTCGATATCGACAGCGAATCCTTCATGGAAAATCCGTTGGTGGTGGTTGCGCCGCCGAACCATCCGTTGTGCAATGAGTGCGATATTCCGGTTAAGCGATTAGCCACTGAAACTTTTCTCGTGCGGGAGTCGGGATCGGGGACACGGAGCGCGATGGAGCGTTTTTTTGCCGCGCACGAGATCAAAATCAATAAAGGCATGGAAACCGATACCACCGAGGCGATCAAGCAAGCGGTGCAAGCTGGGATGGGATTGGGGATCATGTCGCGCCATACGGTTGAATTGGAACTTGAAACCAAGCGTTTGAAGATACTAGATGTGCAAGGTTTTCCCATCGTTCGTTATTGGCATGTCGTGAATCGCAAGAACAAGCGCTTATCGAGCGTTGCCAATGCTTTCAAGGAATTTCTGCTGAAAGAAGCCGAGAAGTTGATACCAATTTCAAAGTAATGATAATGAGGCAAAATTCCGCTGGTATTTGTCAATTAATTTTTGGAAATTATATGTGAGAATATTCTTACTTTGATATTGATATTTTATTGTCATGAATAATTCCGTGAATACTGACCTAAATTCCAATCCGACAAGCAATGCGGCAATTTATGGAATATATATGGCTTGCGGCTTATGCGCATTATTCATCTTGTTCATTGACTTAAGAGTACCGCTTGGTGTCGCCACCGGAGTTTTGTATATTATTGTCATACTGATTTCTCTGAAATCATCCAATAATCGCTTCACCATAGCGACTGCCTTTGTTTGCACGTTATTGGTGTGGATCGGCTATCTGGGTTCGCCGCAAAACGTGATCAGCATGGAAGTTGTTTATATCAATCGCTTTTTAAGCGTGCTGGCGATTTGGGTTACCACGATATTGACCTTGCGGCAACGCGATAGCCTCCATCAACTGCACCAAGAACGGCTGAAGCATTTGCAATCGAAAAAAGCTGCCGAGATTCAGGAAGAAAAATTGAAAGTACTAAAGGCAACGATGCATACCGTACAGGACATCATTGGCAATTCTTTGAATAATTTGCTGGCCCTGAAGCTTGAAATCGATCACCATAAAGCCTTGAGTTCCGAGTCGCTGCATACGCTCGATGCGATCATTCGCGATACTTCGCAACGCATCAATAAGTTGACTAATTTGGAAGAAGTACGTGAAAAAAGAATGGCAGGGAATTTGATGGGTATTGAGTATGATGCTTCGGTACCGGATATGGCTGGTTATCGTTCCCGTGATAAACTTGTAAAAAAATCAGCGCGAGGAGGGTAGTGGTGTGACAGGGCAGGGATCCGGGGGTAATGTAGTGGCAGCGGTTTGTAGTTTTTTCATTCCAGGGCTTGGCCAGTTGGTGCAGGGGCGTTTGCTGCCGGCCTTGCTGTTTTTTGTGATCACGGGATTGGGTTATTTTTTCTGGGTACTGATTATTCCGGCAGTCATCGCGGGAATTTTGCATCTTTGGTCGATTATTGATGCCGCGCGGTTTAACGGGCCGGATTCAAGTCGCTGAGAAACTTCTACATTGCCGCCACGGTTTTAAAAACAAGCACAAAATATTCTTCATACTCTATAAATCCCGCTTTGCGCGGGTTGTTTTTTCAGTCGCATGCATTGCGGTTCAAAATTGGAACCGCGACATATTCAAAAATTAACATCGATTATCGGCTAAAATCCTGCGTTCGCTTTTCGCCAGTAATCATTCTTTCTTATCCAGTTCGGTAGATTATGTCTTCATCCAAACAGATTCCCAACAAAGTTGGCTTTATTTCATTAGGTTGCCCGAAAGCATTAGTCGATTCGGAGCAAATACTGACGCAACTGCGCGCCGAAGGTTACGAGATCTCGCCATCTTACGATGACGCCGATCTGGTGGTGGTCAATACCTGCGGATTTATTGATAGCGCGGTCGAGGAATCGCTGGACGCCATCGGGGAAGCGCTAGCCGAAAACGGTAAAGTCATTGTGACCGGCTGTCTGGGCGCAAAAGAAGATGGTGACGTGGTAAAGAAAGCGCACCCGCAAGTCTTGGCGGTGACCGGGCCGCATGCATTGCCGGAAGTGATGTCGGCGATTCATGCGCATTTGCCGCAGCCGCACGATCCGTTTACCAGCTTGATACCGCCGCAAGGAATCCGGCTAACGCCTAAACATTATGCCTATGTCAAAATTTCCGAGGGCTGTAACCATCGTTGCTCCTTTTGTATCATTCCATCCATGCGCGGTGATTTGGTCAGCCGGCCGATTCATCAGATCATGCAAGAAGCCGAGCACTTAGTCGATGCCGGCGTCAAAGAATTATTGATCATCTCCCAGGATACCAGCGCCTACGGCGTGGATGTGAAATACCGCACCGGTTTCTGGCAAGGGCGTCCGGTTAAAACCCGTTTGACAGAATTAGCTACCGCATTGGGTTCACTGGGCGCGTGGGTGCGATTGCATTATGTCTATCCCTATCCGCATGTCGATGAAGTCATACCTTTAATGGCAGAGGGTAAAATTCTGCCGTATCTGGATGTGCCGTTCCAGCATGCTAATTCGAGGATCTTAAAAGCGATGAAACGCCCGGCCAGTGCGGAGAATAATCTGGAAAGAATCCGGCAATGGCGGCAAGTATGTCCTGATATTACGCTCCGCAGCACGTTCATTGTCGGTTTTCCCGGGGAAACCGAGGAAGAATTCGAAGAACTTTTGTTGTTTCTGCAAGAAGCGCGGCTGGATCGCGTCGGTTGTTTTGCGTATTCACCGGTTGCGGGTGCCGCCGCCAATCAGTTGCCGGGGCAGGTTCCGGAAGACGTCAAGGAAGAGCGCAGGGCACGCTTCATGCAGTTGCAAGAAGACATCAGCCGTCAGCGCCTGGCGGAGAAAATCGGGCAAAGGGTCACCGTGCTGGTGGATCAACTGACCGAAGATCAAGTGATTGCCCGCAGTAGCGCCGACGCGCCGGAAATCGATGGATTGGTGTTTGTAGAGAATGCCGGAGATGTTCAGCTGGGGGATTTCCTGGAAGTGGAGATCACGGATTCCGATACGCATGATTTGTTTGCGGTTGCGTTAACTTGATATTTCCGCATTATGATCCCGCAGCGAATTGGGTGATCCGTTTTACCGGATTGACAGTAAGCGAATAACCGGTTACGGGATACTGGATAAAAGCCGCTTAGCCATAATCGCGCGTTCGGGTGTTATGACACCGAGTCCCAAAAATTGTTGCTGTTCATTATAAAGCCGCGCCATTGCACCTTCGGGTATAACACCGGCATCCGATGGGCATGCAACGATTCTTCCTTGCAGGATGTGTTTTGCCATTAAATCGTTCAATTGGATCATGGGATAATCCTGCAATAAATGGTCGATCGATAATAGCAAGCGTTGCCGCTCGCCGGATTCCAGGTTTTCGATCGCTTGCAGCGTCTGAGCTTGCGCAATGTTAAACCGGTCGATTGCAGTGCGGCGTAAATCCGTCAGGTAGGCGCCTCCACAGCCTAGCGCCTTGCCAATATCTTCCGCCAAGACTCTGATATAAGTGCCGGAGCTGCAGCGGACGCTGATGCGTAACTCATCGTCGTGCAGCGATAGGATTTGCAGCGTATCAATGTTTATATCGCGTGCCGGCCGTGCAATGGTGTCGCCGTTTCTGGCATATTGATACAGCGGTTTACCCTGATACTTGAGCGCGCTGTACATTGGTGGGATTTGCTGAGTTGTTCCGGTAAATTGTAAAAGTATCCGCTCGCACTTTGCTTGCGTAGGATATTCCGGTATTTCCAACTGATGAATTTCGCCTTCCGCATCGCCGGTGGTGCTCAGGAAGCCGAGTTTCAGCGTAGCGATATAGGATTTTTCAGCACCCAGTAAATGGGCTGAGAACTTGGTAGCTTCGCCAAAACAGATCGGGAGTAACCCGGTAGCCATTGGATCCAGCGTGCCGGTATGGCCGCATTTGGCAGCCGAAAAAATTTTTTTAACTTTTTGCAGGGCGTGATTGGACGAGATCCCATGCGGCTTATCCAATAGCAATACACCGTTGATTTTACGTTTTTCCGGCTTAGACACGTTAGCTAGGGGGCTACCGATAGTACTTTTCGATCAATCCGGCTGGTGAGTGGCTTTATCCAGAGCGATCGCTTCGTCAATTAATTTTGACAAACGTATGCCGCGTTCAATCGATTCGTCATAGATAAAATGCAAATGCGGGATGATTCTTAATTTCATCCGGTGTGACAAGTGAGTGCGCAAAAAACCTTTGGCGTGTTCCAAGCCTTTCTCTACGAGATCGTGTTCTTCAGGGTTGCCAAGCGAGGTATAAAAGATTTTGGCATGGCTGTAATCACGCGTTACTTCGACGGCGGTAATCGTGATTTGCTTGACGCGCGGATCTTTGATTTCATTTTGCAGTAAGTCGGCCAATTCCCGCTGTATCTGATCGGCGACCCGGAGCGTGCGGGAATATTCTTTTGGCATGGAAGTTTGTCGGTGGCCGGGTTGTTATTATAACGATCGCGCTGTTTCTACAATTTCGTAGATTTCCAGTTGATCTCCCACCTGGATTTCATTGAAATTCTTAAGCGATAAACCACATTCAAAGCCTTCTCTGACTTCTTTTACATCATCCTTGAAACGTTTCAATGAATCCAATTCGCAGCTGTGAATCACTAAACCATCGCGCAATACCCGGACGAGTGAATTCCGCTTGACGATGCCATCCAATACATAGCATCCAGCCACTACACCCACTTTAGGAATACGGTAAATTTCGCGGATATCGATCAAACCGGTGATGTTTTCTTTGCGTTCAGGCGACATCATTCCGGAAAGAGCCGCCTTAATCTCATCAACGGCTTCATAGATGATGTTGTAATAACGTACATCGACACCGGTGGAAGCGATCAATTTGCGGGCACTCGCATCGGCGCGGACATTAAAGCCAATAATAACGGCTTTGGATGCCAGCGATAGATTGACGTCCGATTCAATAATGGCTCCGACACCGCTATGAATGATATTGACTTTCACTTCGTCGGTTGAGATTTTCTGCAAAGCATAAGCCAGTGCTTCGCACGAGCCTTGTACGTCCGCTTTGATGATGAGTGACAAAATTTTGACATCTGCTTGTTGATCGAAAACATTTTCCAGTTTTGCGGCTTGTTGTTTCGCCAATTTTACATCGCGATACTTGCCTTGCCGGAACAATGCGATTTCCCGGGCTTTTCGTTCATCATCCAGCGCCAGCACCGTTTCGCCGGCTTCGGGAACTTCCGATAAGCCTTGTATTTCCACGGGAATCGATGTTCCTGCATGCTTGATGGCCTTACCGTTTTCATCGTTCATGGCACGTACTTTGCCATAAACGGCGCCTGCCAGCAGCACATCCCCGCGATTCAGCGTGCCTGATTGTACTAAAATGGTCGCTACCGGACCGCGGCCTTTGTCCAAGCGTGATTCGATTACAACGCCCTTCGCCGGAGTGTTGATTGGCGCTTTGAGTTCAAGCACTTCCGCTTGCAATAAGATACTTTCTAAAAGTGCATCAATGCCTTGACCGGTTTTGGCCGATACTTCCACAAACATGGTGTCGCCACCCCAATCTTCGGGCACTACTTCATGATTGACCAATTCATGCCGGATTCTTTCAGCGTTAGCTTCCGGTTTATCGATCTTATTGACGGCAACAATGATGGGGATTTTGGCGGCCTTGGCATGATGAATCGCTTCGATGGTTTGCGGCATGACGCCATCATCCGCAGCTACGACGAGAATGACGATATCGGTGATTTTCGTTCCGCGCGCGCGCATGGCGGTGAATGCTTCGTGACCGGGAGTATCGAGAAATGTGACCATACCGTGGTCCGTTTCGACGTGGTAAGCACCGATATGCTGAGTGATACCGCCTGCTTCGCCGCCTGCAACGCGGGTGCGGCGGATATAGTCAAGCAAAGAGGTCTTACCATGATCGACATGCCCCATAACCGTAACGACCGGTGCCCGGGGAATCATTTCGGCCGCAGTCATTGACGACTCTTGATCGGTAAGAAAGCTCTCGGGATTGTCCATTTCGGCATATTTTGCAATATGTCCCATTTCTTCAACCACAATCATGGCAGTATCCTGATCGAGCATTTGGTTGATTGTTACCATGCTGCCCATTTTCATCAGTACTTTAATCACATCCGCAGCTTTTACTGACATTTTTTGAGCCAAAGCGCCTACTGAGATGGTTTCAGGAACCAGTATCTCTCGCACGATGGGTTCGGTGGGCGCGGAAAATGCATGAATATTTTGCTCTTCAACGTGGTGAGGCTTACTGTGTTTTTCTCTGCGCGTGCGCCACCCTTGGCCGCTTGAAATATCGCCGCGGGTTTTTACAGCACGTTTCTTGGTATTTTCATCTTTCCATATTACTTGCTGCTTTAGTTGTTTCTTTTTCTTGTCGGTTTTTTCTTCCGGTTTTATGGCTGGTTTATGCAGCGTGCCTTCGGTAGCACTGACGTGCGAATCGGAATCCGGTTGTTCAGATTCAATCTTGTTTTTGGCAACTGGTGGTAATTGAGAACCGGTTTCCGGCGGTGCGAGAGGTGGCGATTGAGTTGAAGGGGTTGATTGTTCGGCCTTAGTTTCAGCGGCGATCGCTTGTGATTTTTCAATTTCTTCGGTTTTCTTGCGCGCTTTCTTTTGCCGGATTTCTTCGGCTTGGCGTGCAATTAATTCAGCTTGCTTTCTTGCCTCTTCATTGCGCAATGCCAATTGCGCTTCATCAATAACAGGCTGATTAATTGGCTGGTTCGCTGCTTCAGGAGCCGCCGGTTTTGTGGGGACGGTTTCGCTTTCTCCGGGGATAACCGGTTTTGACAGGACTCTTCTTTTTCTGACCTCGACTTGGATAGTCCGCGCCCGTCCAGTACTATCGGACTTGCGGATTTCAGAAGTTTGGCGACGGGTTAGAGTGACTTTGCTTTTGGTATCAGTGGCTCCATGGGTTTTTCTGAGATAATCCAACAGTTGTGCCTTGTCTTGCTCAGTTAAGCTGTCTTCCACCAGCATCTTTTTGACACCCGCAGCTTTCAGTTGCTCGAGCAATACCGTCGGCAACAAACCCAATTCATTTGCAAATTGTTCTACACTCATTTGAGCCATTTATAACCCTTCACCAATCCGTACTTCAAGCGATTCTAAAAAAATCTAAGTTAATTCATTTTTCGTATGTCATAAAATCAAGTAAACCATGGTTCACGCGCTTTGATAATCAATCGATTGGCGCGTTCAATATCGATGCCGGTTATTTCAACCAGATCATCCGCAGCCAGATCAGCCAAATCCTCTTGGGTGTTAATGCCGCGTGCTGCAAGTTCTCTGACGATATTGATATCCATTCCTTCGATCGAGAGTAAATCTTCAGCGACGTGCTCGACTTTCTCTTCGTTGGCGATGGCATCTGTTAATAATGCATTACGAGCACGATTTCGTATTTCATTGACTGTCTCTTCATCCAACGATTCGATTTCCAGCATTTCATTGAGTGGCACATAAGCCACTTCTTCCAGTGTCACGAAACCTTCTTGCAATAATATTTTGGCGATTTCTTCATCGACATCGAGTTTCTGCATGAAAAGCTGACAGATTTGCGTTGATTCCTGTTCATGCTTAGTCTTGGATTCTTCGACAGTCAGAATATTGAGTTCCCATCCTGTCAATTCTGATGCCAAACGGACATTCTGCCCGCCGCGGCCGATTGCTTGCGCTAGATTATCATCATCCACCACAATATCCATACTGTGTTTTTCTTCGTCTACCATGATACTGCTGATTTCTGCCGGTGCCAGCGCGTTAATGATAAAAGTCGCGGGATCTTCAGACCATAGCACAATATCCACCCGTTCACCGGCAAGCTCGCTAATAACAGCCTGTACTCTGGAACCGCGCATCCCAACGCAAGTGCCGATCGGATCAATTCTTTGATCATTTGATTTGACAGCAATTTTTGCATGGGATCCTGGATCTCGTGCCGCAGCTCTGATCTCTAGCAAACCCTCTTCAATCTCAGGAACTTCCAATTCAAACAGCTTCATCAGAAACTCGGGCGAAATTCGCGAAAGCTTTAATTGCGGACCCCTCGCTGAGCGATCGACTTTATGCAAATAAGCGCGAACGCGATCGCCAACACGCAGATTCTCCTTGGGAATCATTTGATCGCGAGGCAATTCCGCTTCTATTTTTCCTGATTCGATGATCGCATTGCCGCGTTCGATTCTTTTAATGGTACCGGTCACTAAATAATCACCTCTATCGAGAAAGTCATTCAGCGTTTGTTCGCGCTCTGCATCGCGAATTTTCTGGAAAATTACTTGTTTGGCGGCTTGCGCGCCAATGCGCCCAAACTCAATGGGTTCCAAAGGTTTTTCCAAATATTCCCCAGTCTGGAGAGCTGGATCGGATTTCAGTGCATCGCTTAAAGAAACCTCGCGTGCAGGATCATCTACAGTGTCGTCTTCCACGACCAGCCAGCGGCGGAAGGATTGATGATCTCCTGTCACCCTGTCAATAGAAACACGTGTATCGATGTCTTCTTGAAACCGTTTTTTAGTTGCAGATGCCAAGGCGAGCTCAAGCGCCGTAAAGACGATTTCCTTTTCGACAGCTTTCTCTCGTGCCAACGCATCAACCAACAGTAAAATTTCGCGGCTCATAACCCTCCAGCCTATGTTCTGTATGACCTACAATTTTGGTACCAAACGAGCTTTTCCAAGATTACTTAATTCAAGGTCTAGCACTTTTCCATCAATTTCAAGTTTAATTATGCCATTATTTACTTCTCGCAGAATCCCAGTAAAGTTTTTTTGCCCTTGGATGGGGACATGTAGTTTTAATTTGATTGTTTCTCCAATAAAACGAGAAAAATCAGTTTCTTTCCGCAGCGGTCTGTCGAGTCCCGGCGAGGAGACTTCGAGCCGGCCATAGTCTATATTTTCGACCGCAAACAAGTGACTCAAGTGATTGCTAATCACGACACAATCATCAATGGTGATTCCGCCTACCTTGTCTACAAAAATCCTGATCAGCTTGTTGTGTGCGAGCCGTTCTATTTCGACCAACTCATAGCCCATATTGTTTAGAGTTGATTCCAACAATTCTTCTAGTGCCATAGCTCCGCCACAAATAAAAAATGGGCTGACAAAGCCCATCGAAATTATTGTGCCCATTTTAACAAATATTTATCGATTATGGAATATAAACTTTTCGTTCATGCCAATATTCTAGCGTTTCTTGGCGCTGCTTTGCCCGTTTCGAAGCGATGTGAATATGTTATTTCAATCGCGGTTATCCTTCCCGGTCGCAAGAAAAGAAGTGCTTATACCGATGGGTGCCGGTGATACAATTTGACGATTGAAGATTACTCGAAATTCGGAGAGCTGTTGCATGACGACTATTGAAACAGTGTTACACGAAACCCGTGTTTTCCCGCCACCAGAAGAATTTACCAAGCAAGCCAACATTTCCGGCATGCAGGCTTACCAGGCGCTATGTGCAGAGGCAGAAAAGGATTATTTGAAGTTTTGGGCGAATCGCGCAACCGAACAAATTTTATGGCATAAACCTTTTACTCAAATTCTTAATGACCAAACGCCGCCGTTTTACCGGTGGTTTGGTGACGGAGAATTAAACGTATCGTATAACTGTCTTGACCGGCACCTAGCAACACAGGCTGACAAAGTGGCGATAATATTTGAAGCCGATGATGGTACCGTTATCCGATCGACTTATCGGGATCTGCATCAAAATGTGTGCAGGTTTGCGAATGCATTGAAATCACTCAAAATCAAAAAAGGCGACCGGGTAATCATTTATCTGCCGATGGGAATCGAAGCGGTCGTTGCGATGCAAGCATGCGCACGGATTGGTGCGATTCATTCCGTAGTTTTCGGTGGTTTTTCTTCGAAAAGCCTGCATGAGCGTATTGTTGATGCCGGTGCCGTAGCTGTTATCACGGCTGATGAGCAAATCCGTGGCGGTAAGTATCACTCGCTCAAAGAGACCGTCGATGAAGCGCTGCGTACGGAAGATACAGCATCCGTCAAGTGCGTGGTGGTTTATCAGCGCACCGGTACCGCAGTGCCTTTCGATACCAGCCGCGATGTTTGGTGGCATGAGATTATCGAAGCTGCCAGCACGGACTGTGAACCGGAATGGGTCAATGCCGAGCATCCATTATTTACACTTTATACTTCCGGATCGACAGGCAAGCCGAAGGGGGTTCAGCATTCCAGTGCCGGATACCTGCTGGGTACAAAACTATCGATGGAGTGGATTTTTGATTATAAACCGGATGATGTTTTCTGGTGCACCGCGGATGTTGGCTGGATCACCGGTCATAGTTATGTGTGTTATGGTCCGTTAGCGATGGGGGCTACGCAGGTAATATTCGAAGGCATTCCTACTTATCCGCATGCCGGACGTTTTTGGGAGATTATTCAGAAACACCGGGTGACGACTTTTTATACCGCTCCCACAGCGATACGTTCTTTGATTAAACTGGGAGGTGATTTGCCGACGCAATATGATCTTTCCTCCCTGCGTTTGCTTGGTTCGGTGGGTGAGCCGATTAATCCGGAAGCGTGGATTTGGTTTTATCAAAAGGTCGGACAAGCACGCTGTCCAGTGGTTGATACCTGGTGGCAAACCGAAACAGGATGCCACATGATCGCGCCCGTTCCTGGCGCGATTGCACTTAAACCGGGTTCTTGTACATTTCCCTTGCCCGGAATTTTTGCTGCGATAGTCGATGAGGCGGGGCATGATGTCGAAAAAGGAAAAGGAGGGTTTTTGGTGATCAAGAAGCCCTTTCCTTCCCAAATACGAACCTTATGGGGGGATCCGGAGCGGTTTAAAAAAACGTATTTTCCAGAAGATATCGGGCATGGTTTGTATTACCTTGCCGGCGATTCCGCTTATCGTGATATGGATGATTATTTCTGGATTATGGGACGCATTGATGATGTTCTGAACGTATCGGGGCATCGATTGGGGACAATGGAAATCGAATCGGCGTTGGTTGCGCATCCGCTTGTGGCGGAAGCGGCAGTAGTGGGAAAACCCCATGAAGTTAAAGGGGAAGCGGTAATTGCTTTTGTGGTTTTGAAAGGCAGATATCCGCAAGCCGGAGAGACCGCAGATATTGTTCATACATTACGGGAGTGGGTGGCGAAAGAAATCGGTCCTATCGCAAAACCTGAAGAAATCCGCTTCGGCGAGAATCTTCCAAAAACCCGATCAGGCAAGATTATGCGCCGATTGTTGCGCGCCTTGGCCAAAGGTGAAGAAATCACCCAGGATACTTCGACATTGGAAAACCCGGCTATCCTGGAGCAATTAAAGAAACCTGCGCAATCATTTTAATGATGTGCCGCTTATTGAACGGATGTTACGCGGATAGGATTGGAAAAACATGAATCTACCAGTTGTAATTGATTATGAAGATGGAATCAGTGCGATTGATGCGCAATTTCATCGGCCTAGACGCGCAGCAATCCATTTAATCGTCGAGAATGGCAGTGCGGCGCTGATTGACACCGGAACAAATTTTTCGATTCCTGGCGTAGTTGCATCGCTCAAACAAAAATCCATAGCGAAAGAAGCGGTTGCTTATATCATACTCACGCATATTCATTTGGATCATGCGGGCGGCGCGAGCGAAT
The DNA here is from genome assembly GCA_019745325.1 of Nitrosomonas sp. Classification (GTDB taxonomy): domain Bacteria; phylum Pseudomonadota; class Gammaproteobacteria; order Burkholderiales; family Nitrosomonadaceae; genus Nitrosomonas. The sequence goes on from JAIETK010000008.1 coordinate 200,819, forward strand.
GCATGCGTCTTTTTCCAAACGCGAAACTGATTGTTCACCCCCGTGGTGCGAGCCATATGGTGAATCCGGCACGACTCGTCGCCGGTGCAATAGCCGTATATGGTGAGTCTGAGTTTAAACGGGTATATGGTGAAATCTATCCGATTGAAGCGAACAGGGTTATTGAGGCTGTAGACGGCAGTACTATCGAACTGAATGGGCGCCCCTTGTTGTTCCTTGATACTCCAGGGCACGCGCGTCATCATAATTGTATTTTTGATGCCCGCAGCCAATCTTTTTTTACCGGCGATACTTTTGGCGTTTCATATCGGGAATTGGATGTCGATGGAATGGAATTTGTTTTTCCAACCACTTCTCCCGTGCAATTTGATCCAGCGGCCGCGCATCATTCCATCGATCGCATCATGAGTTATCAACCACGCCATGCTTTTTTGACACACTATAGCCGGATCAATCACCTAACTCGTCATGCTGGATCTATGCATGAATTAATTGATGCGCATGTTGAGATCGCGCAACGTGCGAGAGATCATCAAGACCGGGCAGCAGAGATTTCAGGAGCTTTAACGGATTTGCTGCTGAATCAATTAACAAAGCATGGCTGCCGTTTAGCGCAAGTCGAAATCAAAGAACTTTTGCAATCCGATATTCGCTTAAATACGCAAGGTTTGATTCACTGGCTTGATCAACCAACCGATCGCTTTAAACAGTTGTGACATGATTGTTGAAATTCGGTATAGCTCCGAAATCAAGGGGGTATTCGTAAAAAGGGGTGAAGACGTCTTATTCGACTCGTCTTCACCCCTGATTATTGAGCTAGTTAAAGGGAGAGATTAAGCATATATCCTTTTATTGGAACGATACCCAGAACGCTGGGATGAACCGTAGGTAAAAGTGATAACTAAGTAGCTGATATATAGAATCGCTCCCAAAATAACATCGGAGATGATCCATTCCGTTACCGATGCAGGTAAATCAAACAACGATAAAATACCGAAGAATATACCGCTAATGATGAATACAGTTAACATAACCAATTGATTTGTTTTCATAAGATCTCCTAGATCGAAGGGTGGTGTGTACTATGCTTAATTTAGTTCTTGTGTTTGTTACTGACGCTATAAATTAAATCAGCGCATTCTGGGTTTGGATGTTCCGTTCATCAAGGCTATGATTAAATAGCTGATATAAAGAATAACCGCTAGCGCACCATCAGTAATAACCCACTCAATAATTGTTTGTGGTAGCCCAAACATCGACAGGATTCCAAAGAACACTCCGCTGATCACTAAAGCAGAAATAATAAAGATATGATTGGTGGACATGATTAGCTCCTTTATAAAGTTTAATAAATTTGATAAAAATTTTTTTAACACTCAATTTGATACATTTGTTCACAAAAAGTTCACACTTATTTCACATTAAATTTACATTTTGGATTGTTACGCGTGATCGACCCGTTCGTTGGTGAGAATCCTGCGCTAGTGATGGAGTTTTAGATGAAAGATTGGTACAGGCATAATCTCCGCTTATCATTGCAATAATCGGCTTAAATGACGGCTGTTAGCACCGATATGGTCATGTATGGAAAGATAAGGCGGATGTATTACCTTGCTCTGTTGATCAACGGAACTCAACGAAAAACGAATTTGTCGCAGAACACGATAAAGAAGTGGATTTGTGGCCACTTTGTTAAGTAATTTTCATCGTTTTTATCGCTTCGGCTTCATTTTGGTTTGGACTTTTATAACTCAGGTATGAATGCGGTCTTTGTCTGTTATAAAACATCGCGATATACTGCAAAATATCCTGCTGCGACTCATAGCGGGTTTGGTAGTGCCGCCACTGATAGCATTCTTGTTTAAGGCTGCCAAGCTTTTCGCAACCGCAGTATCCCAACAATCTCCCAAACGGCTCATGCTGTTAATAATCTCATGTCCTTTCAGCAGTTTACGAATGGCTATCGACTATCAGCGGCAATCTTTAGTCTAAAGCCAAAGTAATTAATCCAAGAAAATAATGCCGTAAAAGCCAATGCGTATATCTTATATTTTTTCGTTTTCAATGAGGGTGCTCCCTATCGGTTTCAAACAATGAAGAGGTGGACAAGTTGTTTTGGCAATTGAATATTATTGCATTTGTAGCTGGCGCTTGTCTGCTGCAGCAACAAGCCGATTTGCCTGGAGTAAATCAGATTTGGTGGGTGTTGCCAGTCATATTGTCACTTAGATTGTTTTGGCGTTCGCAGTCAAAAATTGGTAATGCAATAAAAAGAGCCGTGATTTTGATTTTTGCCGGGATGATTGGATTTACCTGGGCAGCTGGGGTTGCGCACTGGCGCTTATCCGATGGATTGGCAGAAAACTGGGAACGACGCGATATTCAGGTAATTGGCGTGATTGCCAGTGTTCCCTCTCAGAATGAGTACGGTACGCGCTTTTATTTTGATATTGAAAAGACGATTACCGAAGATGCTGTTGTGCCTAAACATGTTGCTTTGACTTGGTACAAGGAGGCGCAATCGTACGACGTGCAATCACAAAACCCTGTGCTTCAAGCCGGCGAAAGGTGGCAATTGACCGTGCGGCTCAAACAGCCTCATGGCAGTGCAAATCCGCATGGTTTTGATTATGAAGTATGGGCATTGGAACGAAATATCCGGGCCACCGGTTACATACGAAAATCCAATGAGAATAAACGCTTGGATGATATGGTTCCTAAACCTCGGTATTGGGTTGAAAGAATCCGTGAGAAAATTCAGCAAGAGCAAGGCCGATATCTTGCTGACCAGGCCTATGCCGGCATCTTGAATACATTGGCGACGGGCGATCAACATAGGATTCCGCGTGAGCAATGGCAGGTGCTGATACGGACCGGCACGAGTCACTTAATGGCGATTTCCGGCTTACATATCACCATGGTTTCCAGTTTGATTTTTGGATTGGTTTATTGGTTATGGCGCTGGAGTTCGTATCTGACATTGCGAATATCCGCAAGACGGGCAGCGGTTCTAGCGGGATTGATCGCTGCTTTTGGTTATGCGCTAATATCCGGTTTTGCTATCCCGGCACAGCGGGCATTTTGTATGTTAGCGGTGATGGCGATAGCGATCTGGAGAGGGCGGCAAAATTCAACAACCGGGATCTTGATGTGGGCATTGTTTTGGGTAGTTTTATTGGATCCTTGGGCGACTATTTCTCCAGGATTTTGGTTATCTTTTGGTGCAGTCGCTATCATTATGTTGATAACTGTCGGGCGTATCGGAAAATTTCATTGGTTGAAAGGATGGGTGCGGATACAGTGGGCGATTACACTAGGATTGATTCCTGTCCTTTTAGCTTTGTTTCAACAAATATCATTGGTGTCACCGATCGCTAATGCGATTGCCATTCCGGTAATCAGTCTAGTAATCGTTCCACTGACTTTGCTGGCGATTATCCTGCCCTTCGAATTTTTGCTGTTTCTGGCGCATGACATATTGATGATTTTGATGATTTTACTCAATTACATCAGTGACTTTCCTCAGGCGGTATGGTTGCAGCATTCCCCTCCGTTTTGGACGATAGCAGTAGCCGCGATCGGGGTTATTTGGCTGCTGTTGCCGGGAAGCCTCGGATTGGGATGGTTAAGAGGATTTCCGGCCCGCTGGCTAGGATTCATAGCAATGAGTCCGATGTTCTTGGTGCAATTGCCGGAGCCTAAAGCGGGTGAGTTATGGCTCACGGTATTGGATGTTGGACAGGGACTCGCAGTAGTCGCACGTACCGAACAACATGCGTTACTGTTCGATACCGGTCCAAGATTAGGTGAAACGGATAGTGGGCATCGCATCATTATTCCTTTTTTATACAGCGAAGGGATACGGCGGTTGGATGTTTTGATGGTGTCTCACGCCGATTCGGATCATAGCGGAGGCGCGCTATCGGTACTGGCAGGAATACCGGTAAAGAAAGTATATTCATCGCTAGATCCTGATCACCCGGTCCGGCAATACACTTTCAGCAACGATCTGTGCCATGCCACTCAAACATGGAATTGGGATAGCGTGCAATTTGAGGTATTGCATCCATTGAAACAGGATTATCTCGAATTAAAGCGTGGTAATAATAGAAATAATTGTGTCTTAAAAATTACCACCGCGCACGGGAGTGTGCTGCTGCCCGCTGATATTGAAAGCAAGGATGAACAGGCTATTCTTGCGAGAAGTTTTGAGGATCTAACGGCAACGGTATTGATCGCGCCGCATCACGGCAGCCTAACGTCATCCACCGATGCATTTGTCAAGACTGTAAATCCTGCGGTGACGATATTCACGGTTGGCTATCTGAATCGCTACGGCCATCCAAACAATGCGATTACGCAGCGTTATCACCGGTTAGGCAGTAAATTAATGAGAAGCGATCAAGATGGAGCGATTATGTTACGTTTTGCAGATCAACAATTAGTGGTTGATAGCTGGAGAAGGTCAAACCGGCGATACTGGCATCAGCGTTTTGCAGGCCATGTGGTTCCGAGGTATCAAATACCTGTCGATGCGGTAAAAATGCAATACTAGATAGGCAAAGCAGCGATACGTTCCGCGGGAATTTCAATGTCATTGAAAATAATTGAAAAAGACGTTCCTGCGCCAGGTTCGCTGGCAACTTTGATTTTTAGTTTATTATTTTCAGCAGCGATTTTGACAATCGATAAGCCTATGCCACTGGTCGCTTTATTGTGCATGGCTGCGCGTGGTGAATAAAAATATTCATTGAAAATATTGGGTAAGTCTTTGCTTTCGATGCCTATGCCGTGATCAGTGATCGTAATGTGAGCGATATGATTTAATTCGTCGATTTCTGATGTAATTTCGACGCATGAGTTTTCATGTGAATAGGTGACTGCATTGGAAATGATATTTTCCAGCAAAATTCCCAGTTGATCGGGAATCACGTTGCATATGAAATTTTTTACGGAAAGATTCAGAGCGACCTGTTTGGAGTTGGCAACAGGGGTCAACTTTTCTATACATTTTTGCAATACAGTTTGAATTTCAACGGGTTCAAAAACCGCAGTATCAAGACAAGTATCCTTCAATCGTTCTAAACGCAACAAATCAAGAATTAAGCCTGACATATTTTTGGCTCGGACATCCATTTGTTCGAGTGCAGTAGCGACTTCTGTCGATGTCTCGCCAAGATAACCATCCTTGATCAGATTAATTTTGCTGCGAATCGCATCAAGCGGGGATTTCAATTGATGGGTGATTAGTAATGCATATTGATCCTTTTCGACTTGCGCTTGATTGATTTGCTTATAAGCATCCAAGAGATGACGTTCGTGAGCGCGCACAATCAATGAAAGTCTTGAAACTACATACCAGACGATAATAAATAGCGTATCAAGAAAAAACATCCATAGCAGCGCGCTCTCTATTCGCTCGGATTCGAAAGAGAGGCGGCTGCTAATCAATGTTGAAAGGGGTGTTTGTGTAATAAAAAAGTTATCGACGAGGATTACGATTGTGTCCATAAAACAGACCAGTATCGTTACATACAGACTTTCTCTTGTTGAGAAAAAAATACACGCGAGGGCGATGTGTAGCACGTAGAAAAACGAAATGGGTGTGGTAGTGCTCCCGATATAATGAACCACAACCGATAAACAGAGCAGATCAACGATGATCTGGATCCACAGATTAATAGAAGGTGAGTTATATTTACTGGGGCGGCAATGGTCTAAAGCGAATAGATAAGCAATATTAGCTACGATCAATACAACAATGATCGCGATGGGCCATTTATTTTGATCACTGATACCAAATTGCGCCAAGGTATCGGATGCAGAAAGCATCAGGATTTCAAAAAAAACAAGTGTGACTATCAAAATCCAGCGAAAAGTGATGAACCAGCGGATATTGCTGATTAAAACATCATCACTAAGCTTGAGCTTGTCTCCTTTGATTTCTAGCAGAATATTTTGATTACTCGGCTTATTCCAAGAAAACTCGGTAATTGCCATGCGCTGTTAATCCGTTATGCAGCATTTCCAGGTTGCTTTAAGCGGTCATTAATAGTTGCGAGCAAACTCATCGGCTCAACGGGTTTTTCCATGATGCAGACCCATTCATGCGATCCATTTTCAAAATAGGGTCTAATCATATCGCCTAAAGACGTCAAAAAAATGGCTTGTATTTTTGGGAAACGTTTATGAATTACTGCATAGGTTGTCAATCCTGAGTCCATCGACTCAACCATAACATCAAGAATAGCCAGATCCGGTCGCTTACTCTCGTCTTCCAAGGAATCGATGAACTCTTGCATAGACAAATAACTGTCAACATCGTAGCCGTTTTTAGTTAATATCCGTTGAACGGATTCTCGGATATCCGCATCGTCATCAACATGTGCAATTTTTGGTGCCATAATAAATCTCCTTCGTTTTTAGTTTACCCCGATTTGAGCGGTCACTAGAAACCCCTTGCTAGTCGAGGTTATTGTACCCAATCATATCGCAGCGTGTGTGAAAAATATGTGAAAAATCGATATCGGCGCGTGATAGGAAAAAAATAGTCGGTTGCAAGAATTCCAGTTTTTTTATGGCAAATCTAGAAAACAGTAACAGTGTGTAATCAAAATTTGTATCCACGGTGTAATGCAACGATACCTGCAGTCAGGTTGAAAAATTCTACGCGATCAAAACCGGATTGCTGCATGAGTTCCTGTAACTCAAATTGTGCAGGATGCATACGGATCGATTCAGCCAGATAACGATAACTTTCTGCGTCATTGGTGATTACTTTTCCCATCGCCGGGAGTATTTTGAACGAGTATGCATCATAGGCGGATTGCAAAGGTTTCCAGACTTTTGAGAACTCTAACACAATAATAACTCCCCCAGGTTTGAGAACACGCAGCATCTCTTTTAGCGCTATTTCCTTACGCGTCATATTTCTGAGACCGAAAGCGACACTGACGCAATTAAAATAATTATCCGGAAAGGGTAATTTCTCGGCATCGCACTGCGCAACAGGAGTCGGCGTGCCGTCGTCAATCATACGGTCGCGACCGATGGAAAGCATAGAATTGTTAATATCGGTTAACCAGACTTCTCCGGAACTGCCTACTTTTTGTAAGAATAATGCGCTGAGGTCGCCTGTGCCACCAGCAATATCCAGCACTTTATCGCCCATTCTGACGCCGCTCGCTTGAATTGCAAATCGCTTCCATAAGCGATGAAGTCCCATCGACATTAAGTCATTCATCAAATTGTAGCGCTCGGCTACGGAATGAAATACTTCTGCAACTCTGCCGGCCTTTTCTTCTTCAGCAACAGTGTTAAAACCAAAATGGGTTGTTTTGCTCATAGTTAATTGATTTAAGATGATGTGAAGTGAAAAGTATGATTGTGCGTGTGATTGATTAGTGAAACGGCCGATTCATAGACTATTCGCTACCAGATTCCCGGCTGGCACCAGCTTCCGCTAAACGTTGTAGATAACGTTGCCACATTTTATCTTGATTCAATCCGTAGCTATATAGTAAATCCCAAGAATACAGTCCGGTATTATGACCATCGGTAAAATCGAGCTGTATGGCATAATTGCCAACAGGTACAATTTTTTTGATGTTGATCATTTTTTTGCCGGTTTGCAGCACTTCTTGCCCTGGACTATGGCCGCATACTTCGGCAGAAGGTGAATGGACCCGCAAAAATTCGCATGAGTAATGAAAAATTTTTCCATCGGAGAAAGCGATATCCAATATTCTGGATTTTTGATGCAGCTTTATTTCTATGGGAATCGGAGTGTTTTTTGTCAAACCTGCCATTTTAAAGTCTTTACGGATGATCTGATAACCGGTGCTTTATTGTAACAAACTGTGTCAATAATAGTTGACGGATTCGAGTAATAAGCACAACTAAATTATGCAGCAAGCCGATCGGCTTGCTGCTCCTCCTAAGGAAACGCTGATTAATTGACTATACGAGCGAAACACTTCGTTGCGCGGCACTCGCTTTCTCGCCTATCTTGTTGATATGTCTCGATTGCTGCGTTCCGTGCGCCTCTCGCTTCATCTCGTTCGTCGAATTAATCAGAGCTTCCTTATACAACCAATGCCATTGGATACTTTCTTCCTGTGCAAGTACCGCTTTTTTATTTCGTGATTGAAAGGCGCATTTGTTCGATGGCTTTTTCCATGTGTCGAGTCGCAGTCTCCGGATGATTTTGCTTGGCATTTTCAATCGCTTCGTTTAGGTGTTTAATGGATTCATTCAGATGTGGCGATGTATTGGTAAGTTTTTTTTCTGCAGCTTGTGCATGAGTAAGGCTTTCTTGCGCATATTCCAGCAGTGTGCTGGTATGACCCGCTTTACCGTGTATTTGAGCAGTTTCGGCGCGGTCGATTGCCTCGGTTATTAATGCAGTGGTTTCTCCAGTTGCTGCAACAGATTCATTAGCGGAAATAGGTGCGCTAATCAACATTGCCAATATCAATCCAATTAATTTCATTTTGTTTTCCTTAGTTTTGCTATTAAAAGCGTTACGCCGCATGAGAGACCAATTTATTGAGCACTTGGTAGTTAACCCATCCATTTTCTGGATTGCTGCCTGAGATTAGTTCGAATGGTCGGGTTGGTTCTCCCAGGTCTGATACGACTGTAGTTGCGCCGCTAAAGTTTTGCGAACGGGTATAGCCGCTGACAGTAATGAGTGTGGGAAGGCTTGCCGCCAATGCCGATTTCAATCCATTTTCGGAATCTTCTATCGCGATGCATTGGTGTGCAGGCAAACTCAATTGAGTGAGTACCCAATGATAAATATCCGGCGCCGGTTTTTTTGAAGGAACAATGTCACCCGCACCGATAATATCGAACCAGCCGATGGATTCTTCGCCTAAAGTCGACTTAAGTAAGGCGGTGACATTTTCCATCGTGGTTGTCGTTGCGATAGCCAGTTTTATCTTTTCATGCCGCAACTCGCGGATTAATCTTGCCACGCCGGGCCGCAACGGGATATTTCCAGCTTCCATCAGCGATTCGAAATACTTGGTTTTGGTTTTGTGCAAACCTGCAATCCATTCGGCCAAATCATTTTTATCGAGAAGTGCGGGAGCATATTTCTCGATATAGTGACGAATTCGTTCTTTTCCGCCGGTAACCTGCAAAAGATCCCCGTAAAGGTCGACATCCCAGTTCCAATCGAGATCATATTGCTTGAATGCAGCATTAAATGCGATGCGATGACCATCTTGTTCGGTATCGGCGAGTGTGCCATCCACATCAAAAAGTACCGCTTGAAGTTTTTTGGTGGTATTCATCGGTTAAAGTTGTTCTCCTTGGTTATCAGAAAAATGAAAGCTTGCCCGTTGCAGCCGATCGGTGATCGCGAGCCATTGAACATCATTTGGGGGTATCTCAACCAGTAAGTAATCAAATTCTGCCTGATCGAACCGGCGTAAATTCGCATAAAGTTGTTTGCCATATTGAATTGGATCGGCAGGCATGCGGAATTGCTCGAATGATTGATTCGCAGCTTGGGGTTTTTCGGTGTCTGACCACGTGATTGCCAGTATGCGCAAGTTTTGTGCGGCTAATGCGGTTGCTTGGTGCCACAGCTCTGTTGCGGAAAATAATCTTAGCGGAGTTGACGGCGCGTAGTGTGCGGGCAATGACCCGGACGAGCGGATGGTGCAGCGGGTTGAGATAGCGATTGGTCTTCCCAGTGCTTCCGCAAGCTCGGCGGGTGTAATTCCTCCGGGCCGTAAAATCAACGGTTCATGCTCATGAAAGCTTACAATCGTGCTTTCCAACCCTACTTCGCAGTCACCGCCATCAAGGATCATATCGACACTGTTTCCAAACTCCTGCTGGACATGCGCGGCGGAAGTCGGGCTGATCCGGCCAAATCGATTGGCCGACGGCGCAGCCAATGCTTTTTCCGGTCCCAGCGCTTTTAGCAAAGCCAATGCGGTCGGGTGCGCGGGTATGCGTAAGCCCACCGTATCTTGTCCGCCTGTTATGCAGTCAGAAATGTGGTGGCTACGTTGTAAAATAAGCGTTAACGGACCCGGCCAGAAGCGATCGGCTAGATCATAAGCCGCTGCCGGTATCGACTCAGCCCAATAAGCGAGGTCGGAAATTGACGCGATGTGCACAATCAGCGGGTGATCGAAGGGGCGTTGCTTGATTTCGTAAATCTTGCGAATGGCGGCGGGATTTGTGGCGTCGGCGCCGAGACCGTAGACGGTTTCGGTGGGAAACGCAACGGTGCCGCCTTCGCGTATTATCCGGGCAGCAGCGGTAATTTGTTCCGATTGACCGGGAAGTCGATTGGATTGTTGTTGATCTTTAAACGGATACATGTCGATAATTTCCGGCCATCAGTAAAAGTTGAGTGAATGCATAACGCCGGTCATTTATTGCTGATTGTCATACCAATCATAGCCAAGCACACCTTGCAGGGTGCGGACAAAATAAAAGCATAGCCAATTGATTATAAAATTCCGCCAGGAAAAAAATTTATTGTCAGCCGGGGTTACTGCGACAGATTCTTTCGTGATTGCGGTTCTTAAACTGATTCTTAATTCCGACGCGATATCTTGGTTTTCAATAAGAACATTGGCTTCACGCGCCAGCAGCAAACTAAACGGATCAATGTTGGAAGAGCCGACAGTGACCCAATATTGATCAATCACAGCGACCTTCGCATGCAGATAGCTGCGGTTGTATTCATAAATTTTTATTCCCGACTTCAACAGATTTTCGTATAGCGCTTGGGTTGCATGATACTGCAAACGGTATTCGATTTTTCCTTGCAATAACAGTTCAACGCTCACTCCACGCTTAACCGCATGCTTCAAAGCGTTGCTGAATTTTCTTCCCGGCAGGAAATAAGCATTTGCGATAATAATTTCTGTTTTTGCCTGGTTGATGGCTTCCAGATAAGCATGTTCGATATCATGGCGATGGCGCCAATTATCACGGATAACAAAAGCCGCTTTATGATTTCCGCAACGTGCGTCGGTTGGCGCTACTACATCCGGCGTTATCCAGCGTTTTTTCAAGTGAGCCCAGGCGACCAGCATCCATAGATGCTTTATGGCTTTATGGATCTGTAATAGTAAGGGTCCTGTGACTGCAACCGCATAATCGAAGCGAGGCGTCAGATGCTCCGGATTATCCTCGTCATCGATGATATTAATTCCGCCGATGAACGCGGTGTGAGCATCGATCATTACCAGTTTGCGATGCATTCGCCGCAACCGGTAACGGCCAAGTCTTGCAAAAATAAGTTCAGGTCTGAAAATCAGGATCTTAATACCGGCTTGCAACAGGCTGTTAATGGCTTCTTTGGACAAATTCTGTGAACCGAATCCATCCAGAAGCAGGTAGACGGTGACACCGCGCTGCACCGCGCGTGTTAAAGCAGCGGCTATTTTGGTACCGACCGCATCCAATTCAAAAATATACGTCTCAATATGTATTTCAAAGCGTGCTGTTTCGATTGCGGCTTCGAGCACTGGAAAGTATTCTTCGCCGTTATGCAGTAACGAGATCTGATTGCCTTCAACAAAATGAAACTTTGACATTGGCTGATAGTAGTTGCGGGTACGTGGTCGCAAAGTTCTCGCCGGTTGTCGCGGCAAAATCCGATTATGAAATCTTCAGCATCCGGTCTAATGCGATTCTGGCCAGTCTGGCTTCAGTCTCGGGAACCTTGATTTGATTCACGACATTGCCGCTGACAAGGTTTTCCAGTGTCCAAGCCAGATGCTGCGGATCGATTCGAGCCATCGTGGAGCACATGCAAACCATCGGCGACATGAACTGAATAATTTTTCCTTGCGATTTGAATTCTTCGGTGATCCGGCTGACGAGATTCAATTCGGTGCCGACCAGCCAGCGAGTTCCGCTTTCAGCCGCCGCGATGGTTTTAATGATGTATTCGGTGGAGCCGACGTAATCGGATGCCTTGCATACTTCAAAACTGCATTCGGGATGCGAGATGACGATGCCATCGGGATATTGATTGCGAAAGCGGATAATATGGTGCGGTTGAAACATTTGATGCACCGAACAGTGGCCTTTCCAAAGCAATATCTTGGCGTTCTTGATTTGTTCCCGTGTCAACCCGCCCATCGGTTCGTCAAAGTTCCATACCGGCATTTGTTCCAGTGAAATACCTGACTGATGGCCGCTCCAGCGGCCCAGATGCTGGTCGGGAAAGAACAATACTTTTTCCCGTTGTTTGAACGACCACTGCAGCACTTTGCCAGCGTTGCTGGAGGTGCAAACGATACCGCCATGTTCACCGCAAAAAGCTTTCAGATCGGCTGAGGAATTGATATAGGTAACCGGTGTAATCGCTTCATCAGGATCAAGCACTTCGGCAAGCTCTCGCCAAGCGCGTTCAACATTTGCCAGGTTAGCCATATCGGCCATTGAACAGCCGGCGGCCATGTCCGGCAAAATAGCGATTTGTTCAGGACTTGAAAGCATATCTGCAACTTCCGCCATGAAGTGCACGCCGCAAAAAACCAGATAATCGGCATCAGTCTGCGCAGCCAGGAAAGAGAGCTTTAAAGAATCGCCGGTTAAATCCGCGTGCCGGTAAACATCCGCGCGTTGATAATGATGCGCCAGAATGACAGCGCGCTTCCCCAACGTTTTTTTAGCCGCGATGATGCGCTGTGTGCAGGCTTCATCCTGTAACTGCTCATACTTCTCAAAATCGATTGCTGTCTGGAGCATTGTAATGGGTGTGTTCCTAATGGTTTATCGGAATGTCCGGTATATTTTATTCCAAGATAGGGTTGCAAGTTAGATATTTAAAGACTTGCAACGAAACCGGCAATCAGGATGATTGGTAAAATGGTGATACGCGTTCTGCTATAATTCAATAAATAGGTAAAACAGGTTTTTTGAGTCAAGCATCAATACAAAAAGAGAAAACAAAACCCCGAGCCATAACCTAATGATCAAGCGCCCGTTTATTAGTTCACCGGTAATTCTACTTATTATTTTGGCATTATTGACATTCTGGCTTGATCATATGACTCGTCCGCCTGAGTCTGTTAGCGACGAAAGTTTGAGTTTGAATCCGGATTATATTGTTGAAGAGCTATCCGGTGTTCGAATGGACTACGAACAGCGCATCCAACGCAAATTTGCCGCTCAAAAGCTTTTTCATTTTTTAGATGCGGAAGTCACGCAATTGGAACAAGTGAGCTTCGCAAATGCCGATCCCAAAAATCCGCTGATGCGTGTTTATGCTGAACGCGCTGAAATTATCAACAAAGGAGAAGATGTTTATCTGACCGGGAATGTGAAAGCGGTGCGAGGCACTGATGAGGATAACGGCAATATCACAATGGTGACGGACTTCTTGCATTTGATCCCTAAGGAAAATTTGGTAAAAACGGATCAGCCGGTCACTATTGCCAGGTTCGATACCACCATCAAGGCAATCGGTTTGGAATTCGACAACCGCATTGGCATGATACAACTACTATCCAATGTAAGAGCAGTCAATGCGAAGTAATTTGAACATATGATGAAAATAATTTTTGTTGTAAGTCTGTTGAGTCTATTGTTTGTTCATTCTGCCAACGCCGAGAAGGGCGACCGGAAAAAGCCGATCTATTTGGAAGCGGACCGCGCTACTGTTGAGGATGTCAACCGCAAAGAAGGAAGCCGGGTCAGCGTGTTTACCGGTAATGTGGTTCTGACGCAAGGAACTTTGCGGATTACTGCCGATAAAATGATTATGAAAGAAGATGTGCAAGGGTTCCGTCATGCAACGGCGATCGGCGAGCTTGTGACTTTCCGGCAGAAGCGGGATGGACTCGATGAATATGTAGAAGGCTGGAGCGAGCGTGCGGAATACGACAGCAAAACCGATAAAATCGAGCTGTTCCGGCAGGCGCGGCTGAAACGCGGCACGGACGAAGTTCAAGGCGATTATATTTCCTACGATATGAATAGCGAATTTTTTCAGGTTAAAGGCAGTAAGGAACGAGGGGTCGAGTCGGGTCCCGACAAACGGGTACGGATAACCATCCAACCTAAAAACAAATCTGAATAGATTTTACCGGTATCCGATTCTTTTGAAGGTTGCGTCAGCAGATGAGTGAATTAAGAGCGAGTAATTTAAAAAAGCGATATAAATCGCGCACCGTCGTGCAAGATGTTTCTTTTTCGCTTGGGAGCGGGGAAGTGATCGGACTGCTGGGGCCTAATGGCGCCGGTAAAACGACTTGCTTTTATATGATCGTTGGATTGATCCCGCTGGATAGCGGTGGTGTTTTTATGGACGGCGAGGACTTAAGCCAGTTGCCGATCCATCGAAGAGCTAAATTAGGGTTGAGTTACCTGCCGCAAGAGGCATCGATTTTCCGGCGACTGACGGTTGAAGAAAATATTCTGGCGGTGTTAGAGCTGCAGAATCTGGATGAAGAGACGAAACAGCGGTATTTAGACGATTTATTACACGATTTGCACATCAGTCATTTGCGCGATAATCCCGCTATCAGCTTGTCCGGAGGTGAGCGCCGCCGCGTGGAAATAGCGCGCGCTTTGGCGTCACAACCCCGTTTCATTTTATTGGACGAGCCTTTTGCCGGTGTTGATCCAATTGCTGTGTTGGATATTCAGAAAGTCATCGCTTTTCTGAAGGAACGGAATATCGGTGTTCTGATTACCGATCATAATGTTCGTGAAACATTAGGGATTTGCGATCGTGCATACATCATCAGCGACGGACATGTGCTGGCTCAAGGCAGATCGGAAGAAATTATTGATAATGAGAAAGTTAGAGAAGTTTATTTGGGTGAACATTTCCGGATGTAGTTTCGGGAGGCGGCTTGAATCGTTATTTTCAGTAATCGTTGTTTTTTCAGTGTCATGAAGCCAGCACTCCAACTTAAATTATCGCAACAATTGAGGTTGACGCCTCAGTTGCAACAATCCATCCGGTTGCTTCAATTATCGACGCTCGAGCTTAATCAGGAGATCGAGCGGATTGTGCAGGAAAATCCATTACTGGAAGTGTATGAAGAGTGGGATGTATCGACGGCTGAGAACGCCATCGAATCCACCGAAGCTTCCAATGCTGAAGACTTTAATCAGGTCTCCGCGGAAGATACTGTGTCTTTAAACGATGATGCTGCGGAAGATAATTTTGATTCCAATCCGGAATGGCCGCAAGAGAATGCTTCAGCTTCGAGTGGTTTCGAGGATGGTGATCGTGATTCATCACAGTTACTGGCGGAACCATCAAGTTTGCGGGAACATTTATATTTTCAAACCGCTTTAAGTCATATTTCAGAATCCCGGAAAAATCTAGTGCGCTTGTTAATCGATAGCCTGGATGAAGATGGTTATCTGTTGCAGGATCTAAGCGAATTGCAGGAAATGCTGCCCGAAGAATTGGGGATTGCGCAAAATGACTTGGAAGAGGCGCTCGACTGCTTGCAACATTTTGATCCGGCCGGCGTAGGCGCGAGGAATTTGAAAGAGTGTCTGGTATTGCAGTTAAAAGCGCTGCCCGGCGAAGTCTGTTACCGGGAACAAGCCATTCGAGTTGTGCGGGAATATCTGGAAATTCTGGCATCCCATGATTTCATGCAAATCAAGAAATTATTGGGGTGTGAAGATCAAAGCTTGCGTGCCATTCAGAAGCTGATCACGAACTTGAATCCAAAACCGGGTGCGCAGTTTAATTCACATAGTGAACGCTATATCGTTCCGGATATCACGGTTGCCAAGAAAGACGGAACCTGGGTGGCGAGCCTGAATCAGGCTGCAATTCCGCGTCTCAATATCAATCATCTCTATGCTAATATATTAAAGCAGGAGCATCATTCCGAACGTGGTTTGATAAACCAATTGAATGAAGCTAAGTGGTTGATTAAGAACATTCAGCAACGCTCAAGTACCATTCACAAAGTAGCCAGTGTCATTGTGGAGCGTCAACAGCAATTTTTTGAGCATGGCGATGTTGCCATGCGGCCGCTGGTGTTACGGGAAATCGCGGAGGTGTTGAATCTTCACGAATCGACGGTATCCCGGGTCACCACGCAAAAATTTATGTATACTCCGCGTGGCATTTTTGAACTGAAATATTTTTTTGGTAGTCATGTTGCCACCGATTCCGGCGGCGCTTGTTCTGCGACGGCTATCCGTGCATTAATCAAGCAGCTGGTACAGGAAGAAAATCCAAGGAAACCGCTCAGCGATAATAAAATCTCAAACATACTGGAACAACAAGGAATCGTTGTCGCTCGTCGCACTATTGCAAAATACCGGGAATCGTTACAGATTCCTGCAGCCAATCTTCGTAAATCCATTTAACAGAATAAGGGAATAATAATGAACTTAAAACTTACCGGTAACCATGTAGAAATTACTGATGCAATGCGCGATTATGTCACTTCAAAAATCGGGAAGATTACACGGCATTTTGATCATGTTATCGATGTCAGCGTCATCCTGTCGGTGGAGAAACTCAAGCAAAAGGCCGAGGCCAATGTTCATATACGCGGCAAAGATATTTTCGTCGAGACCGACAGTGAAGACATGTATGCATCCATTGACAGCCTGGTTGATAAGCTCGACCGGCAGATACTCAAGCACAAGGAAAAAAACCTGGAGCGGCGCAATCACGGCGCGTTAAAAGATCAAGAGCTGGAATGATTAAAAATATAAAGCAGTTCGGTTTTCAGATGAATACCCGATAACTGTTACATTTTTATTCACACGCGCCGTGTTCAAGAAACTGCAAATTTAATCTCCGTTTATAAATTCAATTTTCCATGAATCAGATTTCGCAATTGTTACCACTTTCCAATGTCATCGTCGATCTCGATGTGACTAGCAAGAAACGTGTTTTCGAGCAAGCCGGGTTGTTATTTGAGAATACCAATCATATTGCGCGGAGCCAGGTTTTTGATAGCTTGTTTGCGCGCGAGAAATTGGGTTCGACAGGGTTGGGGCAGGGAGTCGCGATTCCGCATGGCCGGATCAAAGGTTTGCGCGAGGCGGTCGCTGCGCTGGTGACAATGAAGGAGGGTATTCCATTCGATGCGCCGGATGGACAACCGGTTAATATTGCCTGCATTTTATTAGTTCCGGAAAAAGCCACTGACAAGCATTTGCAAATTCTAAGCGAGCTGGCGCAGATGTTCAGCGATAGACAGTTTCGTGAACACATCCTGCAGTGCAAGGATGCGGCCGCGATTCACAAGCTGATAGTTGATTGGGAGTCTTCCAGTGTCCCGAATTAGCATTGCGCAACTTTTTGAAGATAAAAAAGAAAAACTCAAGCTGAGTTGGATTGCCGGTCAATGCGGCGGCTCGATTGAGCTGAGTGAAGACGAAATTTCCCATTCGGGCCAAGGCATGATCGGCCATTTGAATTTTATCCATCCGGATCGCATACAGGTCATCAGCAGCGATGAAATTCACTATCTGAACAAGCAGGAAGCTGCTTCCTTAGAGAAGAAAATCAATCAGCTAATACAAAGCAATCTGGCCTGCATCATTGTTGCGGATGATGCGGAGGTTCCTAAAGCGATTCTCGATATGGCCAATGCGCATAATATTCCTTTGTTGCATTCGCCGTATCCCGGGCTGGAAGTAATTTGGCTGATACGGACTTATCTGAGCGGCATCTTGGCGCCTTCCTGCAGCTTGCACGGCGTATTGCTGGATGTGCTGGGGATGGGCGTGATGATTACCGGCGAGAGCGGTGTCGGTAAAAGCGAGCTTGCGCTGGAATTAATCAGCCGCGGGCATGGACTGGTTGCGGACGATGTCGTGGAATTGCGGCGGATTGCTCCGGAAACACTGGAAGGCCGTTGTCCGCCGATGTTAAGGGATTATCTGGAAGTGCGCGGCCTCGGCATGCTGAATATTCGCACCATTTTTGGTGAAACCGCGGTGCGCCGGCGCAAGAACATGAAGCTGATTGTGCATTTGCAGAATATCGCGATGACCGGCACGGGGGTGCTGGAACGGCTGCCGATCAGCGATCTGACTGAAAATATTATCAATGTCGATATCCGCAAAGTGATTATTCCGGTGGCGCCGGGCCGCAATCTGGCGGTACTGGTGGAAGCGGCAGTGAGAAATTATGTATTACAGTTGCGCGGTATCGATGGCACCAAAGAATTCATTGAGCGCCATGAGCGTGCGATGATTGACGGATCCGCTGATAAGTATCAATACTGACACGCACCCGGTTTCGCTTATTTCCTTTTCCTGCCGGATGTCCCAAGATAATGCGAACGAACATTGACCATCCTGCAACGATCACCCTGGCGTTTACCGGCGCATCGGGAATGCCGTATGGAATTCGTTTGCTTGAAGTGTTGTTGCAGCAAGGCAAGCAAGTCTATTTGTTATATTCCAAAGTCGCGCAAATCGTCGCGCAACAGGAAATGGGACTGGCGTTGCCATCCAGCGCCAAGGAAACCGAAGCTTTTCTGCGAAGCCGTTATGGCGTTACAAACGGGCAATTGCGGGTATTTGGGCGCGAGGAATGGTTCGCGCCGGTGGCTTCCGGCTCCAATCCCGCCGATGCCATGGTGATTTGTCCCTGTACCATGGGTACTTTGGCGGCGGTTGCCGCCGGTTTGAGCCAGAATCTGATCGAGCGGTCCGCCGATGTGATGCTGAAAGAGAACCGTCCGCTCATTATCGTACCGCGGGAAACACCATTTTCTCCAATCCATCTGGAAAATATGCTGAAACTGGCGCGAAGCGGCGCGGTCATTTTGCCGGCCAATCCGGGTTTTTATCATCACCCGCAAACCGTGCAGGATTTAGTGGATTTCGTGGTTGCGCGCGTGCTCGATCATTTGCATGTCAACCATGACTTGATGCCGCGCTGGGGCGAGGAAAACTGAGACTACTGCTGGTGCGAGCCTGATCTGGAGTTTTGCAGCGTTAAAGCGGGGAATAAGTGATGCTCCCGTGTTTGAAAAATACCGGCCTCAGTGATCACAAAATGCATCGAGATATCATGTGCTTGCGGGTGAATGTCGGGTAATCGCTGCAGTTCAAAAGCGATACCGATGGTTAAAGGCTGGTGTTCGTAGGTTGCCAGGGTGCGATCATAGTAGCCGCTGCCGTAGCCAAGACGGTAGCCTTGCGGATCAAAACCGACCATCGGAATAATTACCGCATCGAGTCTGACAATCGGGCTGTTGTCCGGCACCGGGATACCATAAGCGCCGGCTTTCATAGGCATATCCGGCAACCATTCGCGAAAACGCAGCGGCTGATTTTTTTCGATAACTTCCGGTAGCGCCAGTGTTGCGCCCTGCTGCAGAAAATGGGCGGCCAGCGAACGCGGGTCGTATTCACCGCGAAACGGCCAATAAATTCCGATCGTCATGTGTTGCGGTTGCGCCAGTCCCTGTTTGAGAAAGGCCGAAATCGCGCCGCTCCACTGCCGGTGTAAATCCTCCGCAACCGATTCGCGCGCAGCAATCAATTGTTGACGCTGCTGTTTCTTCCATTCTTTCAAATTATCCATGTTGATCGCTGCAAAAAGCTAAGGAAATGCTTGGCTACACAAGCGATCTGCTGCGTTGGGTGGTGCTCGGAAATTCGCCTATCACTATGATATGTCTCATTTTCTGCGCTCCATCCGCTTTGCATTTCATCTTGTTCCTCGAATGATTCAGCATTTTCCTAAGGATAGCTTACCGGCCGGAAAGTTTTGCATCAATATCGATCGTATCGGCGCCGGTATCCCAAGTTCCAGTGCTTCCGCTGGTTTTAACCAGATGTGATCCGGGGATGTCACCCGGCTATCCGCTGCTACATCCAAGCATTGCGGGTATATGCGCAATTTAAAATGAGTGAACTGGTGGTCCAAAGCCGGCAATTCAACCGGTGATTGAACCGCGATCCCCCATTGCTGGCGGCAGTAATCCACGGCATCCGCGCCAATTGTCATTTCCGGCGGACACCATAAGCCACCCCAAATGCCGGATGATGGCCTTTTTTCAAGCAATAACCGCTGTTGATGTTGTAGCAGCAGTAATACGGTTTCTTTTCGTGGTAATGGTTTGCGTGGTTTTGCAGCAGGTAGTTGCGCGACACGTTGTTGCTGCCAAGCGATGCATTGCGGTTGCAACGGACACAGGTCGCATTGTGGCTTGCCGCGGGTGCAAACGGTGGAACCCAAATCCATCAGAGCTTGCGTATAAGTTTCGATGTGGCCGCCACGATGATCGGCAGGAAGCGCCGCTTCGGCTTGTTGCCATAGCAGCTTCTGAATTTTCGGCTGGCCGGGATAACCGTCGATGCCAAAAAAGCGTGCGAGAATCCGTTTCACGTTGCCGTCGAGTATCGCTTCACGCTGACCAAACGCAAAAACCGCAATCGCAGCGGCAGTCGAGCGGCCGACACCCGGAAGTTGCTGGATGCGCCCGCGTGATTCGGGAAATTGTCCTTGGTGTTCTTGCATAATGCGTTGGGCGGCTAAATGTAAATTACGCGCGCGCGAGTAATAACCCAAGCCGCTCCATAAAGCGAGCACTGCATCGAGTGGCGCGTTTGCCAAGCTATCAACGGACGGGAATGTCTGCATGAAACGCTGATAGTAAGGAATAACCGTGCTGACCTGGGTTTGTTGCAACATAATTTCGGATATCCAGATCGCATACGGATCGCGGCGCTGTTGCCATGGCAGATCGTGGCGGCCGTTCAGCGGGTGCCAGCGGATCAAATGCTCTGCAAGTGACGGCATCGGCAAATATGCGGACAATTAATCGAACACGACTTCGCTGAACTTGGCGTTAGGCGTTAAAACTTCCATTTTGGCGAGCGACATCAAATCGACTTGCTGCTGTGTATCGTTTTCGACGATCAGGCACTCGCGCTTGTCGGGCGTGCTGGCGATATCGACGGCTTTGCCTTCGATTACTTGACCGTCCTTTAAAATGAGCTTCAATTGATAGCGGTACATGCACGCGACTTCGACAAAATCGTGCAGTTCGCAGTCAATAACAGTATTAGACATCGTTGTGACTCCTTTCATAAAATGAAAACCGGATGCGTACTATACACGCAAAGCCGTTAAGCGAATCAATGCTCGCGCATCTAAAAGCGCTTCATCACCGTCATTACAAACTGCCATGCAATCCCGGTATGCCGATGCGCTGGATGCGGATGGCATTACTGCCTTCTTCATACGCCAGCAGCTTGCCTTCTTGGTGCCATAGCCGGAATGCCAGCGAATAACTCAACACCCGGATCGGATAATCGCGCGGCAATGTTTGCAGATACGGCTGTATCGTGGTGAAGTCGGTTGCGCCGTATTGCTGCATAATGAAGCGCAGGCCGCCGTTTGCCGGGCCGATGTTATACGCCAGCAGTCCCAGAAACAGATCCCCGTTCATTTCCGCCAAATAGTGTTTAAACGTTGCTGCAGCAACGAAAGTATTGTGCTTGTGATTATCCAATGCAATTTTTTCCACGCCCAGGTATCGGCGCGCCTGGTTGATCGCTGCTTCCGGCACGCGTGTGATTTGAAACAAGCCATGTCCGCCGTCGTTACTGGTGCGCGGAATGAATGAAGATTCGGTGGCTGCGAGACCGTGCAGTAAGTGAACATCGATTCTGAATATCCGCGCTGCGTCTTCGATCGCTTCACGATAATCCCGGGAACGGTCGAGCATTTTCTGCAACTGCGCTGGATCTTGCCGCCGGTATGCGGCGTAGACTTGGTGTGCAATCGTAACCCGTCCGGCTTCTTCCTTACCGCCGACCAGTGTGCGGAAATGGCCGTATGCCATGGTGAATTGGTCGTGCGTGACAAACCACATGGTTTGCAATGCGAGCGCTACCGATAAAGCGGGAATCCAATATTCCGAATGCAACCGCAGCCATTGCCGCAACTTCCACCACCCGATCAGGAAGATACTGGTTATCAGTATCAATACCAGAATGCCCGCGGTAAACGGCAACATATTGGCAAAAAAACCGGTGCCTGAAAACCGGTTGGCAGCATGGCCGAGCAGCAGGATAGTCGCGCATGCTGCGGCAATGAACAACGCGGTGATTTCAATACTGGTGAACAGCAGTTTTCGCCGGAATCCATCGAACAGATTTTTTGAGGGGCGCCTACGGGTTCTCGGTAAGATGCGATCGCTGCGTATCACCGCATTACGCCGGCGTTTTAGTCTGGGCTTCGGTTGTCTTGATGGAGAATTGTTGATGCGCGTGGTGTTGTTCACTAGGGAATGATTTGATAAAAGTGCATTGTCGCCGAGTTACAGTTCTCGCCAATCGGCACAACGCGGGTCAGACCCTTGACTGAGTTGCCGCCCGGTCGCGCCGGAAAGAATGGTGCGTAAATTCAGCTCATTGGCCGCGCTCAAGTCGATCTGGCGGTGGATGTCTTCACGGACTCTGTTTTGCAATACTGCATCGACACGATCGAAATTGGTGACATCGAACTGACCGTAATCCACCCGGGAGCGGAGGATGCATAAGCCGGGTTCGTTCAGATTGGTTGCCCAGACGGCTTTGTAATTCAATGAAAATCGTAATTCCACCGGAAACTCGATGCGACCGGACGTAACGCATTGCGCGGAGGGCAGCGGCTGCAATGCGACTGCATGAGCATCGGCGTTGTAGCGCGAATCGCGAGGCACGCAGGCAGCGATCGCGTTTTCTTCTCCTCCAGGGAAAATCGTGATGCCTGCAGCGCCGGATAAGCGTTGAGCTTTTAACTGATATCCCGCGCAAAATTGCTGTCCGCCGATTGTGAGCAGTTCGGGTGCTCTATCCGGCATGGATTGATTCAGGCTGAGACCGGAATTGATGCCTTGCGGATCGGAAGTACATGCGTTGGGAAAAGGAACAGTATTGTCCGGGGTCGGATTGGTTGTGCCACAACCGGTCAGAATGCCTGCCAGCAAAACGAATATCCATGATTTCAGCAGATTGCCGGAATGCATTGCAGAAATGTAGCGTTGCAAGTTCATGTCCTTCTCCTTTTTCAACGATTTTACTGTGCAATCAATGCGTATCAAACGGTTTGCACGATTGACTCGGCCGGATGCCATTTACTGTATCAGATTCTGCCGCTGCAACATAAACACAAATTCATCACCGCTGCTGGTTTCCAGCCAGGTAAACGGTAACTGCGGAAATGTCAGTTCCAGGACATCGCGGTTGTGGCCGATCTCGACGATAAGGATGCCGTCTTCGGTTAAGTGCCGGGCGGCATGCTGCAGGATTTGCCGGGTGGCGTCGAGGCCGTCTGCGCCGCTTGCCAGTGCGTTTTCCGGTTCATGACGGTATTCCTGCGGCAGTTGCGCCATCGATTCGGCATTGACGTACGGCGGGTTGCTGATGATCAGATCATAACGTTTTCCTTGCAGCGCCGAAAACAAATCGGACTCGATCAGACTGATACGATCTTGCAATCCATAATCCTCCACATTTTTATGCGCGACGGCGAGCGCATCCACGGAAATGTCGGCGGCGTCGATCTGTGCATTTGCAAAAGCGTGAGCCATCAAAATGGCAAGACAACCGGAGCCGGTGCAGAGATCGAGTGCCGACGTGACCTGATCGGGGTCGCCGATCCACGGCGACAATTGCGTTTGCAGCAGTTCGGCAATGAACGAACGCGGGATGATGACGCGCTCGTCGACATAAAAACTGAACTCGCCGAGCCAGGCTTCATGCGTCAGGTAGGCTGCGGGGATGCGCTCGTGAACGCGGCGCTCGAGAATGGCGAGAACTTGTTTACATTCGGCTGTGGTAACGCGCGCATCGAGAAACGGTTCGAGCAGGTCAAGTGGCAAATGGAGCGTTTTCAGAATAAGATAGGCGGCTTCATCGTAGGCAGTGGCGGAGCCGTGGCCGGAATGCAATCCGGCTTGGTTAAACTGACTGACGGCGAAACGTAACAAGTCGCGGACCGTGTGAAGTTGTGTATGCGCTTCGGAAAACATGATGTCAATAATCGGGTGGTTTAATCAACGTGGAAAAACAATTTGAACCGGCGGTTTCCGCCTTTACGCGCTGCAATGTATCATAATTAATCATTTCTTTACCCAAAACTTTATCATTCCGGACTTAAGAGAACCGATGACGGAAGCGGATACACAATTTATGCAGGCGGCCTTGGCGCTCGCGCAACAGGCGCAGGCATGCGGTGAAGTGCCGGTCGGCGCGGTAGTGGTGCAACGCGGCATCATCGTCGGGCGTGGCCATAACCGCCCGATTTCCGCCGCCGATCCGACAGCGCATGCTGAAATCATGGCGCTGCGCGATGCCGGCAATCATTTACGCAATTACCGCTTGCTGGATTGTACTTTGTATGTCACCTTGGAACCGTGCGTAATGTGCATCGGCGCGATGTTTCACGCGCGCATTCAACGCCTGGTTTTTGCCGCAGACGACCCCAAGACCGGCGCATGCGGCAGTGTCATCGATCTGCCGATGGAAAACCGCCTGAACCATCATTTACAGGTCACTGCCGGCGTGCTTGCGCCGGAAGCCGGGTCATTACTCAAACAATTTTTTGCGCAACGCCGCAAATCAACCGGGCCGTGCAATCATGCACATTAATATCCATATTGCTGCTCAGGAGCTGGAATTATTTGATGCGCAAGAGCGGATTATCAGGCGATACCGCATTTCATCGGCCAGGAACGGCACCGGGCAGGAAAACGGCAGTTTCCGCACGCCGCTCGGTAAACATATCATCCGCGCCAAGATCGGCGCCGGGCAGCCGCTCAATACCGTATTCGTGCGGCGCCGCCCGACCGGTGAAATTTATTCGCCGCAACTGGCGGAACAATTTCCCAAGCGCGACTGGATCCTTACCCGCATTCTCTGGTTATCCGGCTGCGAACCGGGATTTAACCGCTTAGGTTCGGTCGATACCATGCGCCGCTATATTTACATCCACGGCACGCCGGACAGCGTGGAAATGGGCAAACCGGGATCGATCGGCTGTATTCGCATGCGTAATAGCGACTTGGTGGAGATGTTCGATCTCGTCGAGACCGGCACACCGGTCGAAATCATTGCATAGATAATTTTAAGTTTTTCCCTTAGAATTCAGAATAATCTGACACGAACCATAAGCCGGAGAAGCTGATGAAACTTTGCAAATCAAATATGAATTGGATTGGCTGGGTATGGATGTTTACCGGTTTGCTGGCAATGACGGCACCTGCGGCCGCCGAAGAATGGATTTATACCGTACGTCCCGGCGATAACTTGTGGAATGTCACCGAGCGGCATCTCAGCAGCATGCGCTATGTTCGCCAGTTGCAACAGCTTAATAAAATCCTTAATCCCTATGCGATTCCGCCGGGAACCCAAATCAGGATACCGGTAGCCTGGTCAAAACAAACAACCGATGGCGTAAGTGCCCGCGTGATCAATGTGCAAGGGACGGCGATGTTGAAGCGCTTCGATTCCGGAGAGAATGTACCCATCGAATTAGGGATGCAGTTGTTCGCCGGTGATGAGATCCGTAGTGACAACGACGGTTTTGTCACCGTTGAGTTTGCCGATCATTCGATTCTGCGCTTACAGGACGGTAGTCTGATTCGCATCAATGCGATGAAAATTTTCGGTGACTTCGGCTTGGTGGATACTTTGATAGATTTGCAGCAGGGGCGGACAGAAAGCGCCGTGCCGGAGAAATCGGAGACCGGTACGCGGTTCCGGATTAAAACGCCCTCAGCGGTGAGTTCGGTGCGTGGTACGGATTTTCGTGTCGGCATGACCGGTATGAACGAAAGCACCAGCAGCGAGGTATTAAGCGGATTGGTGCAAGTGAGCGCTGAAGCCAGAGAAATCGGTGTTCCGGCCGGTTATGGAACTGTCACTGCGCAGGGATTGCCGCCGGGTGCGCCGGTCAAGTTGCTGCCGCCGCCGGATCTGAGCAGCACGCCGTCGTTGTATGAACAATTACCGCTGGTCATTACCTTAAATCCGCTGGAAGGCGCGGTGGCTTACCGTGCGCAGATTGCCAGCGATCAAAATTTTGAGAGCCTGAGGACCGAATTTACCACCGGCAAACTGCCGTTCCGTGATGGCGATATTCCCGACGGTGATTACTGGTTGCGTGTTCGTGGCATTGATATGAACGGCATTGAAGGCTATGACGCAGTGATGGCTTTCACATTGAACGCTCGCCCGGAACCGCCTTTTATCCTGGCGCCTTTGCCGGACGGCGTGGCGGATCCGGTGTCCCGCGAATTTCAATGGGCGGTGCAGCCGGAAGCCTCGCACTATATTGTGATGGTGAGCAAGGACACGGGTTTCACGGATCTGATCGCGCAAGATACGCAGGTTAAAAACAACAAATTCCATCTGCCCGATCCGCTGACGCCGGGCCATTATTTCTGGCGGATTGCATCGGTTTCCGCAACCGAAGGCATGGGCCCGTTTACCGATGCCATACCTTTCCGGATGCCTTATCCCGGGCCAGCGATGGAAGAAGCCAAGTTCGATAAGTCGCAAATGACATTCGGGTGGCGCGCGGGCGGCGAGGGACAGCGTTTTCATTTTCAACTGGCGCGCGACCAGGAATTCCAGCAAATTTTGCATGACGAGCAAACTTCGGCTACTCGGTTGACTGTTCAACGCCCCGACGGCGGCACTTACTATCTTCGCACCAAAACTATCGAAGCGGATGGATTTGAAGGGCCTTGGGGGCCGCCGCAAGCCGTTGAAATACCTTATGCCAATCCCTATTGGATGATATTGCCGTTCGCGCCGCTCATTGATCTGTTGTTATGATCCGGTGGTTACACAGGATTTATCGCAGCGCGTTTCTGCTGCGCGCATTGCTGTTGCTCTCGGGCGTCGGTGCATTGTCTTATTTCGATACGCTGGAACGGATCGATGCGGTTTTTTATGACCGGCTCATTGCTGTGCGGCACGACGCGCCCGACGATCGTATCGCCATCGTGGCGATTGATGAAAGCAGTTTGCAAATGCTAGGCCGCTGGCCTTGGTCAAGAAGCGTTCACGCTGAACTTGTTCAACGGCTCCAGCGAGCCGGGAGTCGCGCGATTGCGCTTGATTTATTGTTTGCGGAACCTCAGGAAAATGATCGCTATGCGGATGAACTGCTTGCATCAGCCATGGCGCAGCATGGTGCGGTAATTTTACCGGTAGCGCCGGGTGAGAACGGTTTTGAACAAATTTTCCTGGTGGAGCCGCTGAGCATCTTCCGGCAACATGCAATTTTAGGTCATGCGGATATCGAATTGGATAGCGACGGCATTGCCCGCCGCATTTACCTGAAAGCAGGAATCGATCAACCCGTCTGGCCGGCGCTGGGATTTGCGATCGCAAATTATGCCAAGACCGGACCGGTAACCGATGATCATCCACCTTTTTCCGGTCACGGCAGCGCAGCCGCCGGAATTTGGGTACGGACCCAGGAGGTGTTGATACCTTATGCCGGACCGTCCGGCAGTTTCCGGCAATTTTCGTATGTGCAGGTATTGTCGGATGATCGCCTGCTTGCCGGTTTACGAGACAAAATCGTATTGGTTGGTATGACAGCCGCCGGCATGGGAACGAGATTTGCAACGCCGGTATCTCCGATGAACCGGCAACCCATGAGTGGCATTGAATGGCACGCTAATGTGGTGAATATGTTGTTGCATGATCGTGCCGTTACGCCGCTTCCCAGTGTGATGGCATGTATCGCCTCAGCCGCATGGGTATTGATGATCTTGCTCGTGGCCGGTATTTATTTACGCAGTATTTCCATTCCTTGGTTATCGGCCGCGCTGATATCCGGATTATTGTTGGTTTGGCTGTTATTGAATCATGGCCGTATCTGGTTTCCGCCAACGGCAGCCATGCTTGGCACCATTGCAATTTATCCATTGCTGAATTGGAAGCGGATCAATGAGTTCATGTACTCGTTGTTTCAAACCAAAGTCCAGTCGAGCGCAGCGTTGGAGTCGGTAGGAGACGGCGTTATCACCACCGATGCGCAGGATCAAATTGTCTATATGAACAAGGGAGCGGAGAGAATTCTTGGATTGCCTTTAAATATGGTGCAAGGCGTTTTATTGACCAAGCTGATCAGGCTGAGTCAAATGCCCGATGGCAGCTCAACCGGACCGGATGATTTTGAATTACCTCTTTCCGCCTCCGATGCGACCACGATGCAGTGTTATGTCAACACCGCCGGCAATGAGAAACGCGCGGTGCGCATTACCCGGCATGTGCTGCGCGATGAACAGGATATCCTGATCGGCTACGTGGTGGCATTGGCGGATATTACCGATACCGTTGAGTTGACCCGGCGGGTCGCTTATCAGGCAAGCTACGACAGTTTGACCCAATTGCCCAACCGGGCTTTGCTAATGGCGCGATTCGAAGAAATGGCGGCGGCCTCAATCCCGCAAACGATTGCCGTTTTTTTTGTGGCACTCGACGGTTTTAAAAAAATTAACGATGCCTTGGGTCATCGCGCCGGCGATGAATTATTGAAAATGGTTTCACAACGGCTCGTCGAAACCGTAGGGCCGGATCCGATCGTGGCGCGCTGGGGTGGCGACGAATTTGTTCTATTATTCAATTCTCTGGGTAAAGAAGAAGGCGCGCTTGAGTTGGCGCAGAAAATTCTCGCTGCGATCCGCCATCAATTCCATTTGCTCGATCAGGATATATTCGTAACGGTGAGTATCGGTATCAGCTTTTTTCCGGACAATGGCAGTCATTGCGAAGAAGTTCTGGAGCGCGCCAGCACTGCGATTCACCGCGTAAAAAATGAGGGTGGCGACAATTTCGGATTTTATTCAAGTGAATCGTCGGTTGCATGGACGCGCGACCGGTTGGAGCTGGAGAAGGAGTTGCGGCTGGCGTTAAGCCATGATGGATTGCTGGTGTTATATCAGCCGATCGTCGATGTGTACCAGCGGCGCATTGTGCGCTTGGAAGCGCTGGTGCGGTGGCCGCATCGCAGCCGGGGTGAATTGTCTCCCAGCGAGTTTGTTCCATTGGCGGAAAGCGTCGGATTGATGGGGCAATTGGGGGAGAAGGTGCTGCGCACGGCATGCCGGGATGCACGGCAGTTAATTTCCGATGGGCGAGCCGTTCATATTTCCGTCAATGTACACCCGCATCAATTGTTGCACGGTAATTTCGTGCATACCCTGTCGCAGGTATTAATGGAAACGCAATTGCCGCCGGCTTCGTTGATACTCGAAGTTACCGAAACCGCCGTCGTTTGCGATTTGGGGCGCGCTTCCGAGATTTTGGAGCGGATCCGGGCGCTGGGTGTTTTGATTGCGCTCGATGATTTTGGCACCGGGTATTCTTCATTGACGCTGCTGCGGGAATTACCGATCGATATTCTGAAAATCGATAAGTCGTTTATCCGGGCTTTGGATCAGAATCTCAATGACTTAACCATTGTGCAAGCCATTATCGGTCTGGGAGGGAATCTTGGGTTGGCGATTATCGCGGAAGGCGTTGAATCGGAAAAACAGGTGCGGATATTAATGGATAATCACTGTCATTTGCAGCAAGGGTATTACTTCAGCCGCCCGATACCGTTTGACGCGGTGGTGCAATTGCTGAACGAAGCGAATCAACCCAATCCGGTTTCCATTGAGCGATTATGCGGCTTGCTGGAAGTGAAGCAGTAGCTCCAATCCATTGACTTGTTAGGAAGGCGTGACATCGCAATAATGCTCCAACAAGAGCTGCTGCGCCGAGCGAGGTTTTGAAGTACCGGGTTTTAACCGCTTGTACGAACCGTCGCTTTGCAGCATCCACGCTTGCGTGTTGTCCGACAGATAGTTCAGTAAGCCGTAATCCAACACCGTGTCACTGGTGCGTTTTTCTTCGATAGGAAAACAAACTTCCACACGGTAATGCAGATTGCGCGTCATCCAGTCGGCGCTGGAGCAAAAAACCAATTCCTCGCCGCTGTTGTGAAAATAATAAACCCGGGTATGTTCCAGAAACCGGCCGACGATGGAACGCACGGTAATATTCTCGGAGACGCCTTTAATGCCGGGGCGCAGGCAGCAAACGCCGCGAATGATCAAATCGATTTTGACATTGGCTTGCGATGCCTTATACAGCGCGGCAATGATTTCCGGGTCGACCAGCGCGTTCATTTTGGCGATGATCCAGCCTTTTTTCCCTGCATTGGCTGCGCTGATTTCTTTTTCGATAAAGGTGAGGATGCCTTTGTGCAAAGTGAATGGCGATTGCAGCAATTTCTTCAGCTTGCCGGCGCGTCCTAAACCGGTCAATTGATGAAACAACTTATTGACGTCTTCGCCGATTGCCTTGTCGCAGGTTAACAAACCGTAATCAGTATAAATCCGGGCGGTGCGCGCATGATAATTGCCGGTGCCCAGATGCACGTAGCGGCGCAACAGCCGGCCTTCGCGCCGGACCACCAGAATCATCTTGGCATGGGTTTTATAGTTGACCACCCCGTAAACCACGTGCGCGCCGGCATGCTGCAATTCACTCGCCAATTCGATATTGGCTTCTTCATCGAAGCGCGCGCGTAACTCCACCACGACGGTCACTTCCTTGCCGGCACGGGCCGCGCCCTTCAGGATTTCGACGATCACCGAATCAGCGCCGGTGCGGTAGAGTGTTTGCTTAATCGACAGCACATTGGGATCGGCGGCTGCCTGGCGCAGAAAATCAATAACCGGCGCAAACGATTGGAACGGATGATGCAGCAGGATATCGCCGTTATGCAGGACGTCGAAGATGTTGTTGTTCTTAACCAAGCGTCTGGGTATGTCCGGCGTGAAGCCGGGAAATTTTAATTCCGGGCGGTCGACCAGATCGCAGATGGCGAGCAATCGCCCCAAGTTGACCGGCCCCGTGACTTGATAGAGATCGCCCGGTTGCAAATCGAATTTTTGCAGCAGGAACTGGCTCAGGTTGGCCGGGCAATTGTCGGCGACTTCCAGCCTTACCGCATCGCTGAACCGGCGCGACGGCAGCTCGCCTTCGAGTGCGCGCAGCAAATCGTCGATTTCTTCATCGTCAATAAACAAATCGCTGTCGCGCGTGACTTTGAACTGATAGCAGCCGGTGACATTCATGCCCGGAAACAGATCGCCGACATGCGCATGAATGATCGATGACAGCATCACGAAATCATGGCCGCCGCCGCCTACCTTCGCGGGAAGATGAATAATCCGCGGCAACGAGCGCGGCGCTTGCACGATGGCCATGCCGGAATCCCTGCCGAAGGCGTCTTTGCCTTCCAGCGAGATGATGAAATAGAGGTTCTTGTTCAGCACGCGCGGGAACGGATGCGCCGGATCGAGACCGATCGGGCTTAATACCGGTAGCACCTCATCCTTAAAATAGCGGTGTATCCAGCGGCTGGTTGGAAGCTTCCATTGCGAGCGGCGCAGCAGCCGGATATTGTCCTTGGCCAATGCGGGGATGATCAGGTTGTTCCAAACGCTGTACTGTTCTTCGACAAATTGATGCGCGGTTTCGCTGACACGCACCAAGACTTCCGAGGGCGACAGATTGTCGGCGCCGGTTTGGGTTGAACCGTATTTGACTTGCTGCTTCAACCCGGCCA
This sequence comes from Nitrosomonas sp., assembly GCA_019745325.1. Lineage (GTDB taxonomy): Bacteria > Pseudomonadota > Gammaproteobacteria > Burkholderiales > Nitrosomonadaceae > Nitrosomonas. The sequence continues at coordinate 232,389 of JAIETK010000008.1, forward strand.
CGCGGATTTCAAAGAATTCGTCCAGATTGGTGCTGGCGATGCATAAGAAACGCAATCGTTCGAGTAACGGCAAGCTCTCGTCTTTGGCTTGTTCGATCACCCGGCGGTTGAATTCCAGCAGACTGAGTTCACGGTTGATATAAAGCGATGCATTTTTTAAATCGAGGGTTTCCATGGATGTCGATGACTGCTCGGATAGGGGTGTGGCGGGAGATTCCGGGTTTCGCATTGTCATTGAGATTGCTTGGGGGTCAGTTTGAGCAGTTTGCCGTTTTCTTCATCGGTTAGCAGGTACAACGCGCCGTCGGTGCCTTGTTCAACATCGCGGAAGCGTACGGTATTCATCAGTAATTTTTCTTCATTGCGTATTGTATTGCCGTCATGTGTCAGTCTTGTGACATGCCGTCCAACCAGCGCGCCGGCAAATAAACTGTCGCGCCAGCCCGGGAACAGATTGCCGGTATAAAAAACCATGCCGGACGGTGCGATCGATGGTGTCCAATGATGAATCGGTTCCTCGAAACCTTGTTCGGCGTGTTCGTCTTTGATCGGTGTTAAGTCGTAATGCACACCATAGCTGGCTTTCGGCCAGCCGTAATTTTTCCCGGGTTTGGGAATGTTGATTTCGTCGCCGCCTTTCGGGCCATGCTCGTGAATCCACAACTCGCCGGTTTTCGGATGAATTGCCGCGCCTTGCACGCTGCGGTGGCCGTACGACCAGATTTCGGGTTTCGCTTTGGGATCGTTTGCAAACGGATTGTCGGCGGGCACCGATCCATCCGGGCGGATGCGGATGATTTTGCCGAAATAATTGTCGGTTTGCTGCGCTTCTTCCAGGTAATTACCGCGGTCGCCCAAGGTAATGAACAAATTGCCGTCCGGCGCAAACGCTAAGCGCGAACCGAAATGCACGCCGCCTTCGGTTTTGGGCAGTTGCCTGAAGATTACTTTCAAATTTTCCAAACTGCCGTCCTTCAATTCCGCGCGTGCCACTGCGGTACCGGCTTTAAACCCTTCCGGCTCGGCGTACGACAGGTAAATCACACGATTTTTTGAAAAATCCGGATCCAGCGCAACATCCAGCAATCCGCCTTGCTGCTGCGCGAACACCGCCGGTACACCCTTGATAGGTTCCGACACGCGCCCATCCGGTGAAATCATGCGCAAGCGGCCAATTTTTTCAGTAACCAGCACGTGGCCATCCGGCATGAACGCCATACCCCACGGAAATTGCAAACCCTCGGCGACCAGACGGACATCGAATTCGGTTTGGATGCGCTGCGCGTGCAGCGGGGGTGAAATGGTAAAGCTGGCAAAGATAACGAAAAAAAGAATTTTCAGTTGAATTCGCATGATGATGACCGGTTGGTGGACGTTAACTTCTCAACTGTACCATTCCCGGCAGACGGTCTCAATACATACCGGACTCAAAACACCACAATCCTCACCCGCACGCCGCCGAATAGATTGAGCGGCGGGCCGGGTTCGTAATAGCGGCCCAGCGCCGCATTGATGCGGGTATTGGCGTTGTAGTCGGCGTCGAACAGATTGTTGACGCCGAAAAATATCGAACTTTCAAAGTTGTTGCGCCGCAATTCCCATCCCGCCAGCAGTTGCCCGAGGGTATACGCCGGGTTGGCAGCGGTGTTGAGATCGTTGACATAAAACTGGCCGACGCGGTGCACGTGCAGTTGCCCGAAGAAACCGAGCGGGTGCGAGTAGCGCAGCAATCCTTCCCAGCGATGCCGGGGAATGCCCGGAAAAATATTGCCTTTCAGATCGGCGTTGTTGACGGTATATTTTTCGAATTCAAAATCGGAGAAGGTATAGCTGACTTCGCCGCGCAAGCCTTTCCATTCCGGCGTCGCCAGCCGTGTTTCGACGCCGACGCGGCGCGATTGGCCGGCGTTGCGGAAAAAGGCCCGGCCCGGCGAGGACGGCAGTTCAAAGGGTGTAATTTCATCCCAGGTTTTAATGAAAAATACTGCGGTATCGTATTGGAATCCGGCGGTGTTGCCGCGAAAGCCGAGTTCGTTGCTGAGCGAAGTCTGCGGATTCAGATTGGGATTGAATCCACCCCGGCCTGCCGGATTATTGAGCAATTCGGTGGTGGTCGGCGCTTCGAATACGGTTGCGGTGTGTGCGTACAGTTGCTGCCGGTCCGAGACGTGATACACCAATCCGGCGGAGCCGCTGCCTTGCGAAACCGTGCGCGAACCGGATTCATTGCCGTCGTTCCGGAATTGATCCTTGACCTGATAATGCAACCAATCCCAGCGCCCGCCAATCACCAGATCCAATTTTTCCACGATGTTCCATTCATTGCGGATAAACGGCCCGATGCTGTGCACGCGTTCGGTCTGGCTCAGATTTAACGCATCGCGCTTGCCGAAATTGTTATTGAAGCGCTGCCGGTCGTCATTTTGAATGCCGTAATCGGCGCCGATCAAAAAACGATTGGGGCGGTTAAGCAATTGGTGATCATTGACAAATTGCGCCATTAATCCACCAACCAGGCGGTCGAATTGCACTTGCCCGCCGTCGAAAAACGGCTGACGGCTTTGGAAATCGCGATGCAACATGTGCGCGGTGACGGTGAATTCCTTGCCGGCGGCAGGCCGCTGGCGGAAGCGGATGCCCATTTCTTCCTGGCGGATTTCCTCGCCGGCGTTGTATTGCACGTTACGGGCCGATGCTTGTCGCGGATTCGCCTGCATTTCCGCATAAGTCAGTCCGCCCGGGTCTTTCGACAGCGGTGAGTAAAACTCACGGAATACCAGCATTAAATCGGAATTCGCACTGGTTTGAAAATTCAATTTGGCTTGTGAAAAGGTATTCTGCATCGCGCTGTGGTCGCGCCAGCCATGTTGCTGCAGATGCGAACCGTAGAGACTATAGCCGAAACCGCCTTGCCGCCCTCCCATGAATAGCTCGGATTTCGTATAACCGTATTCCCCGAAAACCTGGCGCGGCATGATGACGAATTTCTCATTCGGCGCTTCCCGGGTGGTGATGTCGATCAGTCCGCCGGAGGCATTGCCGTAGAGCGCTGCCGACGGGCCGCGTACGATGTCCATGCGCTCGATCAGCGACGGATCGATTGAATCCAACTGTGTTTGACCATCCGGCAAGGTTGCCGGAATGCCGTCGACACGCATCTGGATACCGCGCACGCCAAACGGCGAACGTGCGCCAAAGCCGCGGATCGAGATCTTCAAATCCTGGGTGAAATTGAATTGATTCTGGAAAAATACCCCCGGCGTGCCGCGCGCAAACTCGTCCAGTGTTGCACCGGGCTGATAGCCTTGTTGCGTATCGCGCTTGATTTGCGTGATGCTGTTCGGAATTTGTTCCGGTGCGCGCTCGCTGCGGGTAGCAGTGATGGTGACCGGGTTCAGGAGGATGGATTGCGGGGTTTCCGTTTTTTGCGGCCAGGTTGGCGTTATGCCCGCAATAAAACCGGCCAGAATCATGGCAGGATGGATCATCCAGCGTATGCGGCAAGGCGTAAAACAAAAATATGCGGCAGGCGTATAAAACATGGCGCAGTGTAACATTCCAATGCTCGGCGTTAAATTTTGCCGCAGTTGCTTTTCTTGCGGTCGATCGATTTTTGCCGGTTACTTACGTTAACAGAGAAAATTGTAGCAATCTGCTACAATCAACTTTTGAATTTTTTAATGAGATTAATCATGGCAAAAGCAGCTTCTCCCATTCGCCTGCAGGACGAATTAATGCAAGCCGCCGCATTGACTGCGGAGCGATTTCATCGCAGCACGGCCGAGCAGATCGAATATTGGGCGGAAATGGGGCGCAATGTCGATCAAATGCTGAATCCGGACGACTTGCTGGCAATCTCGGCGGGATTGGCAAAAATTACCGTCGAGCCAATCACCAGCGAGCCGGTCGATCCGGCAGCAGTCTTTCAGTCATTGGAAACCGACCGCGCCGCAGGCGTTTTGCCGCAAACAGTGACCGGCAGCGTGCTCAAATACCAGGCCTCTTCAGTGCATTCTGGCTGCCTGGAACAGATTCACCCGGATGGCCATATTCAAACGGGGAAATTTCAGGGCGGCGAGTTCATCGCAATTGATACATCACAGTTTTGAGCAAGAAAAAACAGCTTTGGTTGCTGGCCGGAGGCAACGGCGCAGGTAAAAGCACTTTTTATCGCACCCGGCTCGCGCCCAGCGGCTTACCGTTTGTGAATGCGGACATTATCGCCAACCTGTTGTATCCGCAAACACCCGAAGCGCACAGTTATCACGCTGCCAAACTGGCTGAACACATGCGCCTGGAGTTGCTGCGGCAGGGTCGCAGTTTTTGTTTTGAAACGGTGTTCTCGCATTCGTCGAAAATCGATTTTGTTGCACAAGCCAAAGCACTTGGTTATGAAATCGTTCTGGTGTTCATTCACCTGTGCGATCCGGCGCTCAACCAAGCGCGTATCGCGCAGCGCGTCAGCGAAGGCGGTCACTTTGTTCCGGATGACAAAGTCATCAGCCGGATACCCAGAACGCTGAAGCTGATCAAAAAGACGCTGCCGCTTTGCGATCAAGTGTATATCCTCGACAATTCCCGCGCGGACAATCCGTTTCAGCAACTGGCTGTGATTCGTAACGGGTGCATCACTTTCCGGCATGATGTCATACCCGATTGGTGCCGGGAATTGCTGCTAGATTACTGATTAGAGGAATAGAATCTCAAAAAATGGAGACTATGATTAATGCATGAGGAAGTGAATGAATGGGTTGACGATGTATTGCAACGCAAGAAATATGCGGATTTTCTCACGCAATACCTGATCGCTAAAGAAGGCCCGTTCGTAATCAATATCAATGCACCCTGGGGATCCGGCAAAACCTTTTTCATTGAACATTGGTGCGAAGATTTAAAGAAGGAACATCCATGCGTGCTGTTTAATGCATGGGAAAATGACTTCTCGAATGATCCTTTATTATCTGTCATTTCTTGCATTGAAAAAGATCTATCGCCTTTGTTATCCGTTACTGATAAAGAAAATAACGAGATTAAGAACAGATTTTCAAGTGTTGGTGAGTATTTTAAAAGCATCGCGCCAATTTTAGTAAGAGCAGCAGTTTCTAAAGCTATTGGCAAAGATGGTTTGGAAGAGCTTCTGCAACTCAATGAGAAAGATTCTGCTGATGTCGTAGAAAAAGTTACTGAAAAATTGATTCAAAATAACAAAACCGTAGAGAAGGCCATAGAAAGTTTTGAAAAATCTTTGGAAGAATTAATAGAAAAATTGACTTGCAATCAAGAGTACTTAAAAAAGCCACTGTTCATTTTTATTGATGAACTTGATCGATGCCGCCCACTGTATGCAATCGAATTATTAGAAAGAATAAAACATTTGTTTGGCGTACCAGGAATCGTTTTCGTTATCGCGACGGATACCGAGCAGCTGAAGCACTCCGTTAATGCAATCTATGGCAGCGGATTTGATTCAACTACCTATTTAAGAAGATTTTTTGACCAAAGTTATACCCTTTCTTTGCCTGATTATGTTGAATTTGCCAAGTTATTATTCCAAAGATTGGATCCTGATTTAGTCAATAGATTTGTTCAAATTGGTATCTCTTTATCGGGAGATGAAAAACGCAATTGGGTTAATATTGGCGGTGACTCAAATGAATATCGCGGAAGTGATGAGCACACACTGACGATAGAGAAAAATGAGTTGGCTGAAATGGTATTGCTATTTTCCCTTTTTTCATCATTCTTCAAGCTTGATTTGCGAACGCAAAAACAGTGTTACGAAAAAATCCTGGCAATTATTTCTTCTGTTTCATTCGGAGAAAAATTACATTTTGCTTATCTGATTTTCTTGGTTATGCTCGAGGCTAAAAATCCAGTGATATTTAAAGAGTACTTTTCATTTAACAAAAATCAAGCGCATAAAAAAACGGAATTAATTAGTGGTACATTCAGTTCTTTTTATAACATAAGAATAAGAGAGCGTTTATATCATGCGATTGATTTTGTGCGTTTTTTTCCGAAAATGTTTACGCTGACGATGATCGAATATCAAAAGCTATAAGAAGTAGTAGGAAGTCGAGCGCAGAAGCAAGTCTGTTAATAAGTATTGGAAATATTCGAGGCGATATGAAACAGTACGAAAAATGGGTTTTGCTTGCATGCAATTTGGATTAGCAAACCGCTGAATAATGATCGCTAGATCATTCCTCTTTGCAAGAAAATTAGAGATTTCTCTGCTTATCAGCGTGGTTAGTTTTCACGCAATATCTAAAAATCGTATCATCCTGTTTGGTGTTAGTATCGTGCCGCAAGTTTGTGCCGGGCGGCATTGCTCATGGAGCGGAGAAAAAACAAACGGCATTACTAGGAGTGATTAGCCGTTTGTTGGATAAATTACTGACAATAATTATTGTTTTTATAACTAATTTCAGACTTGTTATTGGATGAGTACATCGCAACCGGTCAGAAAAATTTTCTGAACTTGCCGTGCAAACATTTATTTTGCCGGCGAGTGGTAAATTACTGATTTATCGTTTTTAATACAATAGCCTATCATGCCTGATTCCGTAGTCTCTTTGTCCTGACTTTGCCCTATGTCGTCGTTTTCCAATTTGAACAATAATTTCTAGCGAGCTAATAACCATGACCATGCAGAGGAACCGGATCATTCTGCTCGGCGCCAGTAATCTGACGTTGTCGTTGCGTCTGGTTATTCAAATTCTGCAGCGTCGACTGGGTGAGCCTGGTGAAATTTTCGCGGCAATCGGGCATGGCCGGGCGTATGGTTGCTTCAGCGAAATGCTGTTGCGCGGCTTGCCGGGTATAGCGGATTGCGGGTTGTGGCGGCAACTGGATACTTCAGATGAACAAAAACAACCGGTATACGCGCTGCTGACCGATATCGGTAACGATATTATGTACGAATTACCGCCTGAGAAAATTTTGCTGGCGCTGGAATGGTGCGTTAAACAATTGCAGCGCCTTCGCGCGCAGATTGTCATGACCGGCTTGCCGATGGCGTCGATCGAGAACCTGACGGAGAAACGTTTCACTTTCTTTCGCAATCTTTTTTATCCGTGCTGCCGGTTATCCAGAAATGAAGCCATCGCTCGCGCGCGGATGATCCATGCCGGACTGGTTGAGATGGCGGCGCGTTATCGATTCACGTTGGTTGAACAGCAAGCCTGCTGGTTTGGCGCAGATGGCATTCATGTGAGATTTAAACGAAGGGCGGACTATTACCGCAATGTTTTGAGCGGATTCACTGCGGCGGATCATGAACCGGAATCCGGTTATGATGGCCGTCTATCATTGCTGTTTTGGCAACGGCGGGCGACCTTCGCATACAAGACGATTCTGGGACGGGAGTTTGTTTGTCCGCAACCCAGCGGATTGTCGCTGAATGGTTCGAAAGTTTTTAAGTACTAAGGTGTAAGAACTCTCAGGGTTTCCGTTACTGCCAGCCGGTTACTTCATATCCCTTTTCCTGTAAGCAACGCGATACAAAGTTGATGTATGCGGAATTGGGTTTTGACGATCTTGAAGAAAATAATAAGCTGCGGAGGAATCCGGCCGTGGCGCCACTGGCTGCGCCGATTAGCGAACCTTGCCCCGCTGCTCCGTAAATCGCGCCACCTACGGCACCGCTGGCGGCGCCCACGCCAGCTCCCATGGCAGTGCCGGTTGCAACATTACCCAGTTGTCCAGTACCTTCCTTGGCGCCGGATGATTCCGCTAATTCTCTGCATGCTTCAATATCCTGCTCTGCTACTTGTTTGCCGACTGATAGAAAATGCGAATTGGGATAGATGACCGGACCTGTCGTGGAGCACGCGGATAGGCTCAGAAAAATTAATCCAACCAGCGATATTGTCAGTGTTTTCATGGTTGCAATCCTCTATTTGCTTGAGTGCACAGTTATTCTGAATCAGTATAGCCGGAATTTTGAAAATCTATCAAAGAGAATCTCGTGTATTGATGCACAACCGCTAGGGAAGCGCTGATTAATTCAACGAACGTGATGAAGGGCGAGGCGCACGGAACGCAACAACCGAGACATATCAATTTGATAGGCGAGAGAGTGAGTACCGCGCAACGAAACAATTCGCTCGTGCAGTTAATTAATCAGCGCTTCCCCAGTCAAAGTGCGGCAGTTCAATCCTTTCAAAGTTGCTTGACAACGCGCATGATCGATACATCCTCGGCGCTGACAGTTCTTGCAAAGCCTAACCGGCGGACCAGTTCTAACATGGCGTGATTCGCTTCCAGCACTTCGCCTTCCATAATACGGATTCCTTTAGCACGAGCGGCATCGAACAAGCAGCTCATGAGCTTGTTGCCGATCCCTTTATTCTGCCACTCGTCAGCAACCACTAATGCGAACTCGCATGATTGACCATCGGCGCTGGCGATATAACGGCATACGCCGAGTTCTTTTTCCCGGTTATCCTGTTGCAGCACAGCAATCAGCGCCATTTCACGATCGTAATCGATTTGGGTAAAGCGCACCAGCATGGTCTGCGAAAGCTCCTGCAGGGTATCCATAAAACGGAAATATTTGGATTCCGCCGATAACCCGCGCACGAAATCTTGTTCAATCTCAGCATCCTCCGGTCGTATCGGGCGGATTATCAAATCGGTGCCATCTGCTAATTGCCAGTGTGTAATCAGGTGAGTAGGGTAGGGATGAATGGCCATATGCGCATAGCGGTCGGCTGAAGGCGGCAGATAATCGACGATGATACGGGCATCAACCGCGCATGCGCCATGTTCATCGACGATCAGTGGATTGATATCCATTTCTTTAATCCAAGGTAATTCACATACCATTTCCGATACCCGCAGCAGGATATTTTCCAGCGCTGCTATGTCGATTGCCGGCATGTGACGGAACTGTCCGAGTAATTTGGCGATGTGCGTGCGCTGTATCATGTCTTTCGTCAAGAAACGATTCAACGGCGGCAAGGCGACTGCCCGGTCGCCGAGCACATCCACCAGCACGCCGCCGGCGCCGAACGTGATTACCGGTCCAAAAACCGCGTCAGTGGTGACGCCCACCATCAATTCCCGGCCATTGGGTTTAATGATCATCGGTTCCACGACAATTCCTTCGATGCGTGCATTAGGGCTGTGCTTTTGCACGGATTGGAGGATTTCTTGGTAAGCCGATCGCACTGCTTGCGCATTGCCGACGTTAAGGCGAATCCCGCCAGTGTCGGATTTATGCGTAATATCCGGGGAGTGGATTTTCATAACGACCGGAAAGCCGAGTTCTTCGGCAATAACTAAGGCTTCATTGGGCGAGTGGGCTACCAGCGCTTTGGCGATCGGTATCCGAAAAGCTGCCAGAATGGCTTTGGATTCAACCTCACTCAGGATTTTGCGATGCTCGGCCAATGCGCTTTCGATCAATAAGCGCGCGCCTTCTTCGTCTGGTTCGCTGTGATGCGCCAGTGGTCCCGGTGTTTGCAAAAGTAACTGCTGATTCTGATAGTAAGCGGAAATAAATGAGAACACTTCCACTGCGGGTTCCGGCGTACGGAAATTAGGGATTTTTGCTCGATCGAATACTTGTCGGCTCTCGGTAACTTGCACTTCACCCATCCAGCAAGCGATTAACGGTTTGTTAAATTGCGCCGCAGTCTCAACGACCGTGTTCGCCACTTCAAGCGGGTTTGTCATTGCCTGAGGGGTCAGAATCACCAGCACGCCATCGACGCCGGCATCTTGCATGCAGCCACTAATCGCGTGACGGTAGCGTTCGGCTGTCGCGTCGCCGATGATGTCCAACGGATTGCCGCGAGACCATGTATCCGGTAACTGGGTGTCGAGTTGCTGCAGCGTTTCATCGGAAAGTGTTGCAATGGCGACGCCCAGATCCGCGGCCCGATCTGCCGCCATAACGCCGGGTCCGCCGCCGTTGGTGACTATTGCCAGGCGGTTGCCGCCGGGACGGAAATGCGCCGCAAGCGCTTTGGCTGCGGAAAACAGTTGCACGATGGTTTCTACCCTTACGACGCCTGCGCGTTGCAAGGCTGCTTCAAACACATCATCCGCGCCGACCAATGCGCCGGTATGGGAGAATGCCGCGGCCGAACCGGCTGCATGCCGTCCTGCTTTGACGATGAATATGGGTTTGATTCTGGCTGTCGCGCGCAAAGCGCTCATGAAACGGCGGGCATTTTGGATGCCTTCGATATACAACAGAATACTGTCGGTTAGCCGGTCGGTTGCAAGGTAATCGAGCATTTCTCCAAAATCCATGCTGGCAGCCGTGCCCATTGAGACAATGCAAGAGAAACCGACTTCGTTGGGTTTTGCCCAATCCATGATCGCCGTGCAAAACGCGCCCGATTGCGAGATAAGCGCAAGATTGCCTGCTGGAACGCTGCCATTGCTGAATGTGGCGTTTAAACCGGATGCCGGACACAGAATACCGAGGCAATTGGGGCCGATCAATCGAATTCCGTATCGATGCGCGTTATCGATCACAGCGCGTTCCAGCAGCGCGCCTTGCGTTCCTGTTTCGCGGAACCCGGCTGACAATACTAAAGCAAAGCGCACGCCGCGCTTGCCGCATTCTTCAATGATACCGGGCACGAGGGTGGCGCGCGTGATGATAACCGCCAAGTCTACCGGTCCGGGTATGTCCGCGATACTGGCAAAGGCTTGATATCCTTGAATCTCGGCATGATTGGGATTTACCGCATAGAGCTTGCCTTGAAAACCATTACATCGCATGTTCCGGAATACGACACCACCAACCGACTCATTACGTTTGCTGGCGCCGATTACGGCGACCGACTGCGGGTGAAACATCGCATGGAGATAGTGTTGACTCACCGGCAGATCCTCAAGGCAATGAATGCCGATATGCTTGGTTAATAATCATTTTATATAATTATTAATAACATTTAATGTTTTAATTAAATTTAATTATTTTTGAGAGAAACTTTGATCTTACCGGTTTATCAAATGGGCGTGTTTACGGATTCTTGGTTTCTTCGACGGCTATTACACTTTTTCAGAATGGCGGATCCGGAAAATGATGTTGCCAGCGATGAAAGAATTCCCAGGCATAGGGAATGAGGTTAACTCATTGATATTGAATGTATCGTGTATTATTTTGAAAGGAATAATGTGATGAATATCAGCGATCATGAAATAGCGGACGGAAACTTAAACCAAGCCAATGGAATAGTTCTCAAAAAACTGTTGTTTCTCACAGTCTTCATGTTCGGCTTCGGTTATGCGCTCGTTCCGATGTATGAAAAGTTTTGTGAAGTAACCGGAATCAGCAATCAGCGCATACCGATAGTTGCTGGAAATGCATCGGAAGTCGATATGGCGCGGATCATTGCGATCGAGTTGGATACTAATGTCCGCGACATGCTTTGGAAATTTAAGCCGCTGCAGACAAAAGTGAAAACACATCCCGGTGAACTGGTAGAAGTGATGTATGAAATCAAGAATGAGTCGGATCATGAGATTACCGGGAAGGCGATACCCAGCTACAGTCCGCGCAATCTGGATCAGTATCTGAAAAAAATCGAATGTTTCTGCTTTACCATGCAAACACTCAAACCGAATGAAGTGAAACAATTGCCGGTCAAGTTCTTTGTCGATCCGCAATTGCCTGCCGGAATCGATACGGTAACGATTTCTTACACTTTTTTTGCGCAAGAAGCGAGTTGAGAAGCCGAAAAAGAAACACCCCCGCAGTTAATTTTGCGGGGGTGTTTGTATTTAAGTGTTACTTACTTGCTTTGCTGGTTAAAGAACCCAAGAAAGCTTTGACATCTTCGACAAATCCGGGACCGACTTCACGGCCCAGTTGATGTTCTGCCATTTCCTCAATGGCTTGTTCCAGCGTGGCGACGGAGCCGTCGTGGAAATAAGGACCGGTTTTAGCGATGTTTCGCAGACTCGGCACTTTAAATACCTTCTTGTCCGTTTCCAAGCCGGTCACTTCGTATCTGCCGAGATCTTTGGTTTCATACGGTTCGACCAAGCCGATTTTTTTGTACGAATTACCGCCGATAGCTACACCGTTATGACAATTGGCGCACCCCATGTGAATGAATTTTTGTAAACCGCGTTTCTCGGCATCGTTCAATGCTTTCTCATCGCCTTTAAGATAGTCGTCGAAACGTGAAGGCGTTAAGAGCGTGCGCTCAAATGCACCGATGGCTTTACCGATATTTTTGTATTGAATCGGATCCTTTTCGCCTTTGAAAGCTTCGGCAAACAGGGTTTTGTATTCGTCGATTTTTTTCAGCTTATTGACGACGGCTTCTTCGCTCGGCATACCCATTTCGATCGGATTCAGAATCGGACCAAGCGCCTGTTCTTCGACATCCTTGGCGCGGCCATCCCAGAATTGAGCGATATGCAGCGCGGCGTTGAAGGTGGTTGGTGAATTTCTGCCGCCGCGCGTGCCGTCATGCCCGGGCGAGGTGGGTTGGCTATCGACGCCGAAGTTAGTCAATTGATGACAGGAATTGCAAGAAATCGTGTCGTTGATTGAAAGCCGGGGATCGAGATACAGCTTTTTGCCGAGCGCGATTAAAGCGGCATGTTTCTTTTCATCGATAATCGATGCTGGCAGCGGCTCAAAGAAATGTTTCAACGTGGCTTTGTCCAGTTTATGATGCCCGCCATGCATCATCATGCCGCCCATGCCGTGATGATCGCCGCCGTGCATATCACCGTGCTGATCGCCTTTTTTCTGCGCTTCACCTTCATGATTGTGCCCGCTTTGGGCAAAACTGTAGGAACTGACTATCAATGCTAAAAATAAGAATACTTTCATAGAGACCTCCAGGAATTAATCGTTAGCACACCTTAGTCAACATCATGGGAAATTTCTTGATCGAATTAACAGCAAGAGAAAGAATGATTAGAACTCGATTTCCTGTTTCCAATAGATGATTGACCATTTTTTAGTATACCCAGTTTATCTTTATTAAAGATTATAAGTTACATTTTTAGTGATCTTTGTCCATTTCTCGTGATCCGTCTCTCTGATACCGGCTTAGCGCGGATCTCAAATCGTTTCACCGCCCGATTACATTGACCGGTATTTTGAAATAAACAATTCCATTGTCTTCCGGCGGCGGCATCTGACCCGCCCGGACATTCAATTGAATCGAAGGCAACAGCAGCACCGGCGCTTCCAATGTCGCGTCTCGCGCGGTGCGCATTGCAAGAAATTCATCTTCGGTGACGCCGTCATGTACATGAATATTATGCAATCGTTCTTCGGCGACCGTGCTCTGCCATTGAGCCGGACGATCTTTGGGAGGATAGTCATGGCACATGAAGAGTCTTGTTTCTGCCGGAAAATCAAGTATTTTACGAATGGATCGATAAAGCTGGCGGGCATCGCCCCCCGGGAAATCGGCGCGCGCGGTACCGACATCCGGCATGAAAAGTGTATCGCCCACGAAGATCGCATCGTCGAATTGGTACGCCATGTCGGCGGGTGTGTGCCCCGGAGCGGCAATAGCTTTAGCACTGAGCTTACCGACACTGAATGGCTCGCCATCCGTGAAAAGATGGTCGAATTGACTACCGTCCGTTGCAAATCCGGTTTCCAGGTTGAATAGCTTCTTGAAAACCTTCTGTACTGCCGGAATAAGGTCGCCAATGGCGGTTTTTCCGCCCAGCTTTTCCTTTAAATAGTGCGCTGCGGTAAGATGGTCGGCATGTGCGTGTGTTTCGAATATCCAGCTTACTGTCAAACGCTGTTCGTTAATGAATGCCATCAATTTATCCGCCGATGCGGTTTTGGTTCTGCCCGATTTCGGGTCATAATCAAGAACAGGATCGATAATGGCGCAATGTCCATTGGGTTCATCGTACACAACATAACTGACGGTCCATGTGGCTGGATCAAAAAATGCTTCGATATTGGGTCGCATGCTGATTTCCTTTTTAAAGTTAAATATTCTATTGTAATGATATATCTTATAATGTAATATTATTTTGTCAATAAACTAATTTGAATGGATCGCGCAATTTTGACGCGGGAAGATCATTAAGCTTGCGCTTATCGGGTTATGGGTTCGGGATATTGGTTGTTGTTTCTTGCATTACCATCAAGTAATAAAGATGAGTGACTAATTTTTAGTATAACAATCAGCCAATGAATCAGTTTTTGTACAAACAACCGTACTGCAAATATCGGGAGTTGATACGATCTGAATCGACGTATTCTGGAGGAAGAAAATGAATATTATCACTAAAAGACTGGATGGGAAATTGTCGGTGACCGGTCAAATCACGGTTGAGGATTTGGCGGAAATTGCTGCGGCCGGTTATCAATCGGTTATCTGCAACCGACCGGATTACAAGAATGGAATCAGACAACCCGTCAGTGCGGAATTGGAGAAAGCGGCGCAATCGCTCGGCATTAAATTTGTCTATCTGCCGGTCGCCGTGGGACCGGTTTCCCTGGAAAAAAATGAAGCATTCAACCGGCTGGTCGCGGAATTGCCGGATGTATATGATGGCTACGGTGCTTGCCCGCTGACCGTGGAGAATGGCAAGGTGATCTTGGCCGAATTTGGTTTTGGCGGTAAATTAATGCCGACTTTTCCACTGAATCCGGTAGTGCCCAGGCGATTCGCCTGGTTGCTCAAAACCAAACTATTCCCTTGGCTGTACTGGAACGGCATGTTGAAAGGCCGTGAATGGCTCACCCGATCAGCCGGCGTCAGCTGAGAAATTTTATGGAAACCTATTTAATCAGCATACTGCCGGGCTTATTGACGGGTATCGTGCTGGCATTGACAGGGGCGGGCGGTACCATTATCGCAGTGCCGCTGCTCATGTTCAGTTTACATTTGACCGTCGCGGAAGCCGCTCCCGTCGGATTGCTGGCTGTGAGTTTATCGGCTGGAATTGGCGCAGTGATCGCATTCCGGCAAAAGAAAGTACGGTACCGCGCTGCCAGCTTGATTGCATTAACGGGCGCGCTGGCTGCCCCGGCAGGACTATGGGCCGCGCAACATGTGCCCAATACGCCGTTGACTTTGTTATTCGCCGGCGTATTGATTTATGTTGCGATTCATATGCTCCGGCATAACCGGGTTGACACTGACGGCGATGTAAAAACCTCCGCCGAGCCGCCTTGCCGGATCAACGAAATCGACGGGCGTTTGTCTTGGAATTTTCCGTGTTTTAGAGCACTCGCCCTATCAGGTACGATGACAGGATTTTTATCAGGCTTGTTGGGAGTGGGGGGCGGCTTTGTCGTGGTGCCCGCGCTCAGGAAAGCCACGAATCTCGACATGCCATCCATCATGGCGACATCGCTGGCGATTATCGCCCTGATTTCTTCCGTTGGGGTAATTTCGTCGATATTGATCCATACTATGCATTGGCCGGTTGCCATCCCGTTTTGCATTGGAACGGTCGCCGGCATGCTGCTGGGTAGAATGTTTGCCGCGCGTTTTGCCGGTCAGCGATTACAACAAGGTTTTGCGATTTTAACGATCGTTGTTGCGATTGCCATGATGATCAAAGTAGCTTGGAATGTTTTTTCTTTTTAGCGCCGCGCGTTATGGCGGTAATGGATTCTTTAGCTATCATTTGTTTCTAATAAACAACCCCGCGGTAAGACCACGGAGAATCGCAAGTTCAAGGCAATAGGTGAGACACAGCCGGTGAGCAAAACGATAACGAAGAAAGTGAAATTACCGCGGGTAAATAAAGTCATTCAGTGCTGTTGTTTAATCCGGGAGCAATTGCGAAGTTTATTGACAGCTTTTACTTTGCAAAAAAGTTTCAAATTTATCGACTGTCAAAGGTTTGCTGAAAAAATAACCTTGACCGTAATCACAGCCCATTTCAAGTAACAATTGTTTCTGCAACTCGGTTTCCACACCTTCGGCAACGACTTTCATGCCAAGCCGGTGCGCCATGGTGATAACCGCCTCGCATAAAATGCGGTCGTGCGATTCACTATCCAGATTTGCGATGAACGATTGGTCGATTTTGAGGTAATCGATATCAAATTTCTTTAAATACGAGAGCGATGAATAACCGGTTCCAAAATCATCAATCGCGACCTGCACCCCGGCATCCCGGTAGTTGAGTAATTGTTTTACAACCAATTCATGTACATCGAGCAATAAATTTTCGGTAATTTCGACAATAATGCTCTTGCCAGCGATTTTGCGCTCATTCAGATGATTGACCCAATCGCTCATTTTGCTGATGAATTGTTTGGGCGATTTATTGATACTGATCTGAAATTCCTTGCTGTAATTTGCTTGCCAGTGCGAGACCTGAGTAGCTGCTTGTTTAAATACCCAATCGCCAATATCCGTGATCAGATTGATTTCTTCAGCAATGGCAATGAATTCCGTGGGGTAAATGATGCCGTGTTCCGGGTGCTGCCAGCGGATAAGCGCTTCGGCTTTATAGATCCGGCTGGTTGCAAGTTCGACGATCGGTTGATAGGTCAAGAAGAACTGCTCGGATCGCAGCGCATGGCGAAGTTCGTAGGCGGTTCGCGAGCGGATTTCAGTCGCGGTGCGCATATTGGATGTGAAACAGCTCCAGCAATTGCGTCCGCTATTTTTAGCGGCATACATGGCCTGATCGGCATTCTTCATCAATGACTCGGCATCGTTGGCATCATCCGGAAAAAATGTAACGCCGATACTGGCCGATACGTAGGCTTGTTTGGAGTTCAGATGAAAGGGTTTGGCCAGCTCGACAAGAATCATCTGAATGATCATTTCCGCACAACGTTGATCGCTAATACCGTTCAAGATGATGGTGAATTCATCGCCGCCCAAGCGCGCCACCGTATCGGTTTCGCGCACACAACGATTGAGCCGTTTTGCCGCCTCCGCCAATAAGGCATCGCCGATGCTGTGGCCGAATGAATCGTTGACTTCTTTGAAACGATCCAGATCGATGAATAGCACGGCTAATTTTATACCGCTGCGCGCTGCATTTTTTATTTCGTGATCCAAACGATCGTGAAACATATTGCGATTGGGCAGCCCGGTTAAGGAATCGTAATTGGCTTGCCGCCAAATAATTTCATACGATTTCTTTTTGTCGGTGATATCGGAGAAATTGATCAGATAATAGTTGATGGCGTTGTCCTTACCCAGCACCGGCGTAATGCTGAACCACGCCGGATATTCGAGACCGCGTTTATTCCTGCCCCATACTTCGCCTTGCCAATGGTTAAACTGCTTCACGCTCAACCAGATTTTCTGGAAAAATTTTGTGCCGTGACGGATCGAGGTTACGATCGATACCGGTTTTCCGATTACTTCCTCCGGAGAGTAACCGGTGGTTTTACTCAATGCCCGGTTAATGGAGATGATCATCTTATCGGCATCGGCGATCATGATCGCTTCGGGGCTATTCTCGAAAACTTTGCTGGAGAGATTTAACTGTTCATTGATTTTTTGTTGTTCAAGTGCGATGCCGATGATAAACGATCCAATTTCCAGCAGTCTGCGATGAAACGGGCTGGGCAACCGCCGTTCGAAACTGGAAAGCGCGAAAGATCCGATGCATTCGCCGCCTTTGCTTCGTACCGGCATCGACCAGCACGAGAGAATGTTAAAATCAATGGCTAATTGACGGATGCTTTGCCAGCGCGGATCATCAAGCGTACTTTCGATATATACCGGCTCCTGGCGGAAAACCGCATTGCCGCACGATCCGGCTTCAGGCCCCGGGCGCAAACCGTTCAGTTGTATGATGCACGCTTCAGGAACGCTCGGCGCCGCGAATACATTCATACATTGTTTTTCCTTGTCCAATAGCATGACAGTCGCAACCGCATTATCCAGCAATCGCTCCAACAACAAACAAACGGTTTCGCAAACTTCTTTGCAATCATCGCCTAATACCACCAGCTGCAGAATTTCCTGCTGGAACTGAAGAATGCTTGCCTGCTCGGCTTTCGTCAGATCAAAATAATCGGCCGGGGTGAAATTATTGTGGAATAGATCTCTGGCAATAGGGATATTGGTGTTCATCACTGGCGATTAATTATTCTTATCATGCGAGTATTTTAAATAAGGCTGTTAACTTACTGAAATTATCATGATAAATCAATCTGATCTTGTTGCCTGCCGCCATTATCTAACACAAAGAATGCTTGCGCAGACGATTTATCAACATTTTCTTGAATTATTTGCATCGATAGGCATTGCCGATATGGATAATTTCTTTTTCTCCGCCGGGAACTTCATATTTCCCGGAGTTATTCGATCGAACGATATGTACGGTATCCCCGCCCAGTTTCTGGGCCGCATCGACTAAATTGTTCCTTGCTTTCATCAAGCGTTCAGTATACGGAACATTGTCTGCTTGAACTTCTCCTTCTTTTGAGGAGCCAATGACTTTACCGAGCAATTCGCAGCCGCTTGGGCCTTCAGCGCCGACCATAATGATGACGGACTTGCCTTGCTCCGCTAGAACGGAGGCATTCGCTAAACAAACAAAAGAAGAAATGAATAGAAGCTTACCGATTAGTTTTGAAAATGGTATTGAAGCACGCATAAATGATTCCTCTGGAAATTGTACGACGACTGCCAAGGTAGCATAGATAAACAAGATGTCTTGCGTCAATACGCAAACGATTATTGCATCCTCATATTGAAGAAATAAAGCTGCTAGCCCTATCTTTTTAACCCTGTCATCAGCAGCTGGTTAAGTTATATTGGCTGGAAATATTTAACAGGAGGCAAGACATTGGATATGCTCATTTATACCGCGCTCGCGGCACTGGTCGTTGCTATTGTTTACGGTGTCATGTTGTATAACAATCTGGTTGATATCAAGCATTCGGTATCCCAAGCCTGGTCGAATATCGACATTCTGTTAAAGCAGCGCCATGACGAATTGCCGAAGCTTGTCGAGACCTGCAAACAATACATGGGGTTTGAGCAAGAGACCCTGAAACAGGTCATCTCAGCCCGTTCACAAGTTGCCGCGGCACGGGAAACCGGTAACATCAACGCGCTGGGTTCTGCGGAAAATATGCTGCGCGCAGGATTGGGTAATTTATTTGCCGTGGCGGAAGATTATCCCGAATTAAAAGCCAGTGAAAAATTTCAACATCTTCAAGCGCGCATCACCGGACTGGAAAATAGTATTGCCGACCGGCGTGAATACTATAACGAAGCGGTTAAAATCAATAATGTGCGAATTGAGCAGTTTCCGGACGTTATCGTAGCCAGCTGGTTTAAATTTAAACCGAGGGATTTGCTGGTATTCGCGGATAGCGAGAAGCAAGACGTCAATATCAGCAAGTTGTTCGGTTGATCCACGATTCCCACGCGATAATGGCGGCGCTGGAACTTTCCCCGGAAGAATACCATTTCACGCTGGGCATATTGCTGATGGCTGCATTGCTGAGTTTGTATTACTTTGCGCGCAACTGGAAGCGGTTCCGGCTCATCGAAGACACGCCCACCGCAAAACTGCGTTCCGCGCATCAAGGTTACATCGAACTCGCCGGAAAAGGCTTATCGATAGACGATCAACCGATTTATGCGCCGCTGTCGAACCACCCTTGTCTTTGGTATCAAAGTCAAATTGAGCAACAGGAAACGTATACTGAAAAAGGCCGTACCCAGACGCGCTGGAATCTGGTGTACAAAACGATTAGCGATCAGCGATTTAAATTAACTGACGGAACAGCAACTTGCTTAGTCGATCCGAACGATGCGGAAGTGAATGGTCACGAGAAATTAGTGTGGTATGGAAACACCGAATGGCCCACTCGAACGCAGATATTCGAAAGTCAATCAATCATCCATGCAATGGCTAATCAATATCGATACACGGAATCGTTGATTTTGCCTGGACAACCGGTGTATGTGCTTGGGCAATACAAAACCTGGTCTGCTGCTTCGCAGCGAAGCGTTCGCGATGTGATGATTCATTTGATCAATGACTGGAAACAGAATCAACAACAATTGCGCGAACGCTTTGATACCAACAAGGACGGCAAAATCGACCAAGACGAATGGGAGGCCGCGCGCGCGGAAGCCTTATTGGAAGCGCAGAAACGACACGATCAATTGGCGTTGGAGCCGGATGAGAACATCATAGCCAAACCGGACCGCTCCGATCGTCCGTTTATTATTTCGGTCCATTCTCAAGCAATGCTGGCAAAGAAATATCGCCGTCATGCGGCGATTGCCGGAGCCGCCTGGGTTTTGGCCGTTGGTTATGCGATATGGCTGGTGCATGCGCATGGATAGCGCCGGTATCGCTCAATCCATGCGTCCAAGGATTGAGCAAAGGTTGTATTTAACGCCAGAATAATTTAGACGCCAGCAATTCTTCCCAAATCGCATGGGATACCTGGGCCGTCTGCTTGGCTTGGCATTGCAATATCCCGGACATTTGCCCGAGTGCAAAGCTGATCGATGCGGTCCGCTTCGGTAGTTTTTGCAATAGCTGCCGCGCAATCACGCGATCATTCGTCGTTCCCAGCTCATCTTGCAGCGCGGATAATGTGCTGATGAAACGATCGGTATGCTTGGGAGGATAGATTGGAGCAAAAATGTCGATGGCATAACGGAGTTTTTTAGCCGCTATCCGGGTTTCGTGGCGTCCGGCGTCACTCAATTTTGCAAAATTTTGTCCGCGCTCGAGTAATCTCTGCCAGCGAGCGTCGAGAACCGCCTGCGCCCAGGATTTTGCCTGGCGTTGCTGATCATCGGTGGGGAGCGATAACAGGTTGCGGCCGAGTCCGAGTATGAGTTGTGTGAATGCCGGTTTCGATAGCATTGCCTGCGCCTGCTGACGAGCGTGCGCAGCCGCATGATACAGTCTGTCCAGGACGATCTCATCCACTCCGGAATCGCCATCCGGCGTTTCGAGTGTTGTTAGAATCATGGGCAGAATTTCGTGCTGAAAAACATCCCAATCACGCGCCGGATTCGATGTAATCATCAGTTGACGCAGCGATTGATTAAATCCGCTGATGGTTTTGCGGAATGGCTTCCCCACCGCGATTGCGGTCAGCAACCGCCGGACGGCAACACGCATCTGGTGCAAATATTCAGCGTGATGTGGCTGTTCCAGAAAGCCGGGCACATTCGCCGTCAGATGAACCAGTGCGGCTTGCATGGTGGCATGCCAGACAGTACCGGCAAGCGGATTCTTTTCAAAGGCGGGGCGGTTGAATTTGACGGGCGACGCAGTCATTGCGCCGCATAAGAGATAGCCGCGTTCAGCCTTACTGCGCGGTTCAATCTGCAGCGAGACATGACGCAGTAATCGCTGCGCTGTTTCAAACAAAAATTCCGCTGCGCCTGACTTAAGCTCAATTTCGACTTCGCTGATCGTCCGGTTGGATTCTCCGGCTTGTACTGTTCCGGTATCGAGCGCTACCTCGGCTTGCGCGTCATCGCTCCCAACGAGCCAGGTGATTCGCTGAAATTCCGTGATAAATACCGGAACGATCCGGTGGTGTTCAATGCCGGCGAGCAGCTCCAATGCTTCCACCGGCAACGCGGTGAAATCCGGCTGGTTGCCGTCCGCCACCGCCATTTCCCATTCCGGACGGCTGGTCAAAGCACCGACAGAACGTGTCTCGGCTTTCAGCGTTTGTATCCAGCGTTCTTCAACGCGGCGTAAGCGTAAAGCGATGCGGCGGCGGAATAAGTCAAATCCGGGAGTGTCGAAGTAGACGCTATGCAGCGTGCGTTGTTGATGGCTGATGCGGCGCAGTAGCGGATGCCGCCGGAAACGATCGTGATGATCGGGATTGATGGCCAGCTTCAGTTCGATTTCCATCGTTGTTCTCCTGTTGTGCGCGCTGTTCGCTATCGGGGCATTACTCAATCTTCAGCGTATCGAAGTCAATATCGCTAACCGGAGGCGGCGTGGTGAGCTTCATGCATTTGAGCGCATCGATAATGCGATCGGCGATGACCAGATTGCGGTACCACTTGCGGTTGGCCGGGACAATATGCCAGGGTGCATAGGAAGTGCTGGTTGCAGCCAGCATGGTTTCAAATGCACGGATATATTGATTCCAGAATTTGCGCTCTTCCAAGTCTCCGGTATTGAATTTCCAGCGCTTCTCCGGGTTGTTGACGCGTTCTTCCAGGCGCTTTTTCTGCTCGTCTTTGGAGATATGCAAAAAGAATTTCAGGATTGTGGTGCCGTTTTCGGTTAATAATTCTTCGAATTCGTTGATTTGATTAAATCGCTGCTTGACTACCTTATCCGGGATTAAACCGTGCACCCGGGTGATCAGCACATCTTCGTAGTGCGAACGGTTGAAAATGCCGATTTGACCTTTGGCCGGCGCTTTCTGATGCACGCGCCACAAAAAATCGTGACCGAGTTCTTCCGCCGAGGGTGTTTTAAAAGTGACAACCTTACAACCTTGCGGGTTGACGCCCGACATCACATGTTTGATGGTACCGTCCTTGCCGCTGGTATCCATGCCTTGCAAGACAATCAAGAGCGCCCGGTTATTATTGGCATAGAGTCTTTCTTGCAAAATATCGAGCTGGTTGACGAGCTTGGCCGTGAGCGATTTGGCTTGTTCCTTATCGTGCTGGTTTTTTTGATAATCGCCGGTGCCGTCGGGGTCGATTTGCGCAAGATTCAGTTGACTGCCGGGTGGTACAAGATGGGCTTTCATTGAACGATGACACTCCGGTTATTGTGAAATGCTGCAGGCTTTTGCATTAGCCCTGGAAAAAAAATAGGGCACGAACCTTTGACGATAATAAAGACTACTCGTCAAAAAATAAACCCCGGCGGTGAGGACGGGGTTTATGAATAACAAACTTAAGGGCACCTCTAAAAATCCAGATTTTGTCACAACACTTTATTGCTCAAAAAATATTTCCTTGCATATCAATCATATGTCGCGTCAATATTTTTTGTTCGCGTCTCGTTTTGTTTAAAACTCTAAATTTTTAAAGATGCCCTCAGGAAACATTGATTAATTGACTGCACGAACGAATCATTTTATTGCGCGGTATTCGCATCCTCGCCTATCTTGTTGATATATCTCGTTCGCCGGATTAATCAACGTTTCCTTAATTAAAGAACTTATACAGCTTGTTTTTTGCGGCGTAACGAGAAGCCGAGTATGCCAAGTCCGGCCAACAGCATCGCGTAGGTTTCAGGTTCCGGAACAGGGGAGATTTCCAATGATGGCGCAAAGAATTGTCCGCCGTAGTATCCGGATAAAACACTGGGTGGTAATACCGCTTCCAGGCGGGCTGCAAAATACTGGCCGCTGCCCAGCGATGAATTAACCAGGGCAGTGACGTCCACATTCCAAGTTTCTCCACCAGAGAAGGTATCGACAGCGACAAAGCTGCCATTAAAACGATCGTTTACGGAAATGATGCCATCGGCGTCGTTACCCGCGTAGAGCGATATTTGCGCCGCACCGGAGCCACCGTATAATGAACTGAAATTCCAGCTCAGTATCGCGCTTCCCACCGACGCGGTTGAGCCGAAATCGAAAATCGCGTAGGGAATATCGATGAATCCGGGGTGATTTAAAGCGTAGTTGCCGCTGCCAAGATGATCTTCCGCGCCGATACTGTAGAACGGATTGTTATCGATGATAACCTGGTTGTCGATGAGCGGCACCGAAGCAGCCATTGCGGTAGCAGGCAGCAATGCCGACAAAGCGGTAATGCCGATCAGTTTATTAATTGTCTTCATGTGAATCTCCACTATCAAAAAAATTAAGCTACGAAATTTGGGGTTGCCAGGGTGTAATGAGTCCCCATCCACTAAACATGAGCGATGTAACTCAATAACTCCTGCCCCGTTTTTTTATTTTGATACACCGATTGGTTAACCGGCAGTGATCCAATCGTTTGAAAAGTGAAACCAATATTTCTCTTGCTCTGCCACGTTGGTATTTTTAATCGCTTCTCAACGCGCGATACTAACACAATGTTTTATTTCCAAGAACATGAAATATTGACTGCGTTGCATAGTACATTTGTCCCGGTTTTTGTATTGCTTTGATTAGTGAAACAGAAAATTATCCCGTAACGCGCGCTGACTAATGAATCGTAGGTCCGGCCTCTTTAAAAACCGCATCGACTGCCAGCGCATCCAACCGATATTCGCGATTGCAAATATCGTCGTGAATCACGACTTCGCCGAATTCCTGCAAAATCGCATCGACTTCCTCGCGTCCCAATGAGCGCAGCATTGCGTAAATTTTAGCCGGATTGGCCTGGCAGCCATATTGCACGTGTCTGGCATCGAAGATACGAATGGTTTCTTGGTAAAACAGGCGAACCAGTATTTCTTCAACGGGTAATTCAAACAGCGGATGTTCATGAATCGTTGCAGCCAATGCTTCGGCGCGGGTCCAGCCGTCTGGGTCGAGCAAGTCGGCGTCAGGAAGTTTCTGCAGCAGCAACCCGAAAATCGCACTGCCGGTGGTGATCAGAAACATGCGCGTTTGTAATTGCTCGGATTGATTGAAATAGTGTTCGAAAATTTCAGCGATGGTGCCGCCGTTGAGCGGCACGATACTTTGATACGTTTCCCGCATCGATAGCATGTCCAGCGTGAGAATCAGTTGCCCGTGTCCTAGTAATTCGGGTACTGAATCTGTTTCAATTCGCTGAGCGCATTTTGCCATGCCCCGCAGTTGTAAATTTTCGGTGCAATCCAGTACCAGCATCGAAACCGGACCACTGCCGGTTAATTGAATGGTCAGGCGGCCGGTTTGTTTGAGATTTTCACTCAATAGCAGGGTTACGGCGCTCATTTCTCCCAATAAATGAGTGACTGGATCCGGATAGTTGCGGCCCGATAATATATCTTGCCAGACCGAATCCAGATGAACGATAGCGCCGCGTATGTCGAGGTTTTCCAGCAGAAAGCGCTGCACGTAGTTGCTCATTTCATGACCTTTGTATTATATGTGATTAGGCTGCTATTATAACCGCTTGCTTTGCAGTGCGACCCAAGCTTGCCCGAGCGATATCGCGCGATCATCGGGCGGCAATTGCCGCGCCCCTAGGAGTTTGAAACCATCAGCGGCTAATTGCCGCACCAGGCCTTGCCGCAGCACGGTATTGTGAAAGCAGCCGCCGCCAAGCGCGAGCGTTGAAATTTGAAAATGTTGCGCGGCTGTTTTCACCCACTCGGCCAATCCAGCAATCAACGTGGCATGGAACAGGGCGGCTGCAAAGGCCGTATCACGGTTGTTATCGCGGCAATCGATCAGCGCCGAAAGGGTTGGCGAGAAATCCAACGCATTTTCCGCGGTGATTCGATAACCGCGGGCCAAAGACGGTACCGATCCATGGCGTTCCGCAAGTTGTTGCAATTGAATTGCGGCTTGTGCTTCTTGCATCTGAATCAAATTAACGCCCAGCAAACCTGCCGCCGCGTCGAATAACCGGCCCATGCTCGAGGTTTGCGGACAATTGAAGTTTTTCATCAGTATCGATGCAACCGTTGCAGCTGCAGGTTGATCGGCGTAACGCGGCATAATTTCATCGCGCCGGTTCAGCCGGTCGAGGGCGGCGGCTGCCATGCGCCACGGCTCCAGCGCTGCGCGATCGCCACCCGGTAGCGCCAAGGTCGAGAGATGACCGAAGCGCTCGAATTCCGCGCCATCGACCCATAACAGCTCTCCGCCCCAAGGTTGGCCATCCGTTCCAAATCCGACACCATCCAACGCTAACCCCAGCACTGGCTGCGTAATTCCATGCTCGGCACAAATCGCGGCGATATGGGCATGGTGGTGTTGCACCGGCAAAATTGGAATCTGCTGTTGTTCGCTAAATGCTTGCGCAAATTGCGTGCTGTAAAAATCCGGATGCAAATCGTGCGTGACTATATCCGGCGGTTCAGGATAAGCGCGTAGCATGCGCTGCACCGTGCTATCGAATTGTGTGCGGGTTCCGGCAGCGCCGAGATCGCCGATTAACGGCGACACGTAAGCGGTGCTGCGTTGCGTCAGGCAAACGGTATTTTTCAACCAGGCGCCGCATGCCAGTATGCTTCGACCGGCATTAATGAGCGGGATGGTTATGTCTTCAGACTGATTCAAACGACGTAGAATGGTTGTTATTAGGGACTCCGGGTGGGATAGCCACGCGGCGGCAGTTGGCTTCGATCCAGTCGCACCATGCGTGCATGCCGGTTCCTTGCGTCGCCGAGAGTTGTATCACCGGCAATCCGGGATGAACGCGATGGGCGTGGCCGATAGCCAATTCGGTATCGAAACTCAGATAGGGCAATAGATCGCATTTATTCAACAACATCAAGTCGGCGGCATGGAACATATCGGGATATTTCAACGGCTTATCTTCACCTTCGGTAACCGACAAAATGACGACTTTATGCGCTTCGCCAAGATCAAAGCTGGAAGGGCAGACCAAGTTGCCGACATTTTCGATCAGCAGCAAGCTGTTATCCTGCAGCGGCAATTGCCGGATAGCTTGCGCGATCATGTGCGCATCCAGATGACAGCCTTTGCCGGTATTGATTTGAATGGCAGGAATACCGGTGGCGCGAATGCACTCGGCATCATGATCGGTTTGCTGGTCGCCTTCAATCACGGCAACCGGAAATTTATTACGCAGTTTCTCGATGGTTTTAACCAGCAGGCTGGTTTTTCCGGAACCGGGGCTGGAAACCAGATTCAGCGCAAAAATACCGCGCTTCGCAAAGTATTGGCGGTTTTCAGTGGCGTATTCATTATTTTTGTCCAGAATATCGCGTTCGATTTTAACCATGCGCGCCTGACTCATTCCCGGTGCATGCATCCCCGCGATACCGGCGCCAAAATCAATCTTTTTCGGGCTTTCGGCAGTTGCCGGTGCGGTAGGATGATGCTGATCACCAAGATCTATGGAGCGGAATCGCAGCGGTTTACCGGAATGTTGCTGCGGCTCAATCGATTGACCGTTAATGCGGGTATGACCGGTACCGCATCCGCAGGTTGTACACATAATAACCTCCTTACTCGACTTCCAATTCTAAAATACGCATCCCATCGCCTTGGGTGATTGTGCGTGCGTAACTGCCGCAATGCGAACAGGCCTGGTCATACGATACAATGGGGAAACATTGCTGGCATTGCGTGCACAGCGCTTGTCCTGCGATTTCAATTATTTCCAGTTTAGCCTGCCGGGCCACGCTATCTTGCGTGACGATTTCAAAATAAAAACGCAGTGGCTCTAATTCGACACAAGCCAGTTGCCCGATTTCCAGAAAAACCGTTTTAACTCGTGTAAATTGCTGTTCGTGCGCAGCGTCCTCAATGATTTGCAGCAAGTTCTCAGCGAGAGAAAGTTCGTGCATCGGTTGTTACTGCAACTCCAATAAGCCGCCTAGTCCCATCACCGCGACGAAAAGCAGCGGTATCGACCAGATTTTGATTGTTAGTGTCAATTCTTTCATTTGCATTGTAATAGCCATTGCCGGATGGCCGTCGAAGCGGCTTGCAGATTGCTATCGGCTTGCTTGCTTAAGCGATCGCCCAACTCAAAGGAATATCCCCGGATGCGCAGTAACAATGACGGAGGCGGCGGCCGCCGGTAGATTTGCTGGAAAGTATAAAGTAAAGCTGCCGGTGTTACTGCATGACTGGTGTAGCTATCGTCTTTGCTGGCAAATACTTCGGAAAACTCAAAAGGGATTTTGCAAGCCACATCGGCATCGACAAATACCACTTGGTTATACCCGGTCAAATCGGCGGCATGTTCGACCATCAGTTGCATATCGACAAGACTGGTTAAGCACGGAAGCTTATATTGATTGATCTGTTCAACCAATAATGGCCCCAGCGCATCGTCGCCGCGGCTGGGGTTACCGTAGCCGAAGAATAGCAGTTTGTGCATGAATGAATGACTCTTCTTAAGAAAAGCAAGAATGCCGGAGGTTTGGGGAAATGCTGATTAATTGACTGCGCGAGCGAATCGCATCAATGCGTGGTACTCGCATCCTTGTCTATCTTGTTGATATGTCTCGGTTGCTGCGTTCCGTGCATCTCGTGCTTCATCTCATTCGTTGAATTAATCAGCGTTTCCTTAGAGTATCACCGGTTTATCCGGCAACTCATTTTTTTCTTTGTTGGGATCCAATGGGAAATGTTTTTGCAACTGTGCGCCAACAGCCTGGATTCCTTCGATGATGCCGGTTTTGAATTGCTGCTGCCGGAATGAGGCTTCCATCACGCGGCATATTGTTTCCCATTCTTGGCCGGTCACTTTGGCATGAATGCCGCGGTCGGCGATGATTTCAACGTCGCGATCGGCGAGCAGTAAATAGATCAGCACGCCGGTGTTTTGCTCGGTATCCCAGACACGGCGTTGCGAAAAAACCTCGATGGCCCGTTCGCGGGCGGTTTGGTTTTTCAGCAAGGAAGCCATGTTGAGTGATGCTTCGACGGCAAAACAAATTTCACCGCTATGTTGCGCTTCCGATTGCCGGATTGCTTGTTCGATGGCTGCGAGCGTATCGGCCGGGAATAAACGCCGCACAGTCAATTGTCCGGTCATAAAATGCTGCAGCATCCGCGATAAATTCACCTACCATCTCCCCGATGCGCCGCCACCGCCAAAACCGCCTCCGCCGCCGCCAAAGCCACCACCTCCACCGAATCCGCCCGAGCGGAAATCACGATCCGGCCAATAACCGCGATTACCCCGATAGATACCGCCGCCGGGATTTAAAAAGAGCGTTGCGATGAATCCGGCTATGGCAATGAAGATAGCGGTGATCAATGAAGAAAAGAGCAACCACCCGATGAGTCCCAGACCGATTCCGGTCACGGTTGCTCCGGCAAGCCTGCCGAGCATGACTTGTAAAATTCTTCCGAATACAAAAGGAAAAATCAGCAGAAAGACAAAGGCATCGGAAAGGGATTCCGGATGACTCGATCGGTTATTTTGTGCCGGAGGAAGCGGTTCGCCTTTGATGGCCGCAAGAATCGCATCGACACCGGCATCGATGCCATCGGCAAAATGACCTTGTTTAAAGTGCGGCGTGATGATTTCGGCGATGATCCGTTTTGCTTTTGCATCCGGTAGCGCGCCTTCGAGACCGTAACCGACTTCCAAGCGCAGCGACCGGTCATTTTTTGCTATCAGCAGCAATACGCCGTTATCAATGCCTTTGCGCCCGAGTTTCCAGGCTTCGGCAACGCGCATGGCATATTGTTCGATGGTTTCAGGTTTGGTAGTAGGTATGATCAGAACTGCGATCTGACTGCCCTTATTTTTCTCAAACGCTGCTAATTTTTGTTCCAATTGATTAACTTCACCGGCGCTTAACGTAGCCGTCAAATCGGTAACGCGTGATTTAAGATCCGGAACAGCGTCTTCCGCATGACTATGCGCGGCGAAAACGGACAGGCAAGTTGCGGCTATCAGCGCATATAACCAATACCGGATCGTGTGATTGAATGTCATGTTGAACATTAATCAACAATCGGTAAGTTGCAGAAAGTGATGTAATGCAACGGTTTGCATGTCATTTTCCCGGTATGCCGGGCGCATGAAAGTCAACATCTGGAGGCGCGGAAATTTCTTGTTCATTCTCTACCGTAAAACTGGGTTTTGTCTGAAAACCCAATACCATTGCAGTGAGGTTGCTGGGAA
The DNA here is from genome assembly GCA_019745325.1 of Nitrosomonas sp. Taxonomy (GTDB): domain Bacteria; phylum Pseudomonadota; class Gammaproteobacteria; order Burkholderiales; family Nitrosomonadaceae; genus Nitrosomonas. Next base: position 262,001 of record JAIETK010000008.1, read on the forward strand.
ACGATCGAACCACGGTATTATATTCTTGCACCGCTTTGATATAGCGATTACGCGCAACCGCGATACGGTTTTCAGTACCTTCCAATTGTGCTTGTAAATCACGGAAGTTGGCATCGGATTTGAGTTCCGGATAGTTCTCGACGACTACCAGCAGTTTTGACAGCGCGCTTGTTAAATCTCCTTGCGCTTTCTGAAACTTGGCAAAAGCGTCGGTATCATTGATCAGATCCGGTGATGCTTGGATACTTCCTACTTGAGAACGCGCCTGGGTGACATTCAGCAGCACTTCTTTTTCTTGAGTTGCAAATCCCTTAACCGTATTCACCAAATTGGGGATCAGATCGGCGCGGCGCTTATACTGATTCAAAACTTCCGCCCAGCTGGCTTTAATTTGCTCATCCGTGGATTGCAGCGCATTGTAGCCGCAGCCGCTCAAGAATAGCGTACTTAATATGACGAATCGAAATAGTAGCGTCCGTATCATCTTTCCCTCGATCAAATAGAAATTGATTAGTTAATTGCAGTAATAATCATTATCCGTGATAACTATAAATAATATGATTGAATTCAAGAAAATCAACGCATGCATTGCGAGTATTGATTTGCGGCGGTTGAATTAACTGAATGGCTTATGATAGTCCGTGTATTTTTATTGAAGTTCTGTAAAATAATCAGCCTGGATACAATGATTACAATCATACCGGTTTTAATTTTTTTATTAAGTGTCAGAATCCAAAGAAATTGACGATGTGCATCAAATAATTGTCTTAATGTATTAATTTTTTTAAAGGGAGAGTTTTATGAGTATGGAAAGTGAGATGAGAATGAGATTTGGAGGTTTTTGGAACTCCCTCATTTTGCTCATTGTAATTATTATTTGTTTACGCTTTTCAAGCCTTGAGTTTGCGGATGAAGGCTTAACAAAACGGATTTTCAGCGCCTTGCATCTCTTTTTAGGGTGTGTTGCGGCAGGCTTTTTATTGGGGATTTTTAAGATCTTCCTCGCATTTTCCAATCAAACGTATACGCGCGCGCCGGCATCCGCAAATTTCGCATTAGGTCTTAAATATGGCATTGTGGCCGGTGGAATGTTGATTCTGATCGTGGGTATGTTGCAACTGGATAATTTCCTGGGGGTATTTCAACCAATCGTTACTGGTTTAATCGCAAAGTTGACGGCTTTTTTTGTATAAACAAAAACCGGGGTCAGTCAGAAACCGGCTGCCCCGGTGATATCAGTAAAACTCCTTCTTCATCGTTTTTTGTTCAAACCTGCGAGTTCTCGCCGCCATTACCGGAAGGATTGGTGAATTGATCGTTCAAAGCTTGAATGTAATCATTGGCCTCATTGATGACTTCATCAATCGTTTGTTGCGTGGTTTCATTCCAACCTGCCGGGCCTGACAGGAACATCGGCCGGATTGCGGCGGTGCTTTTGTTGAAAGCTTGCATATATTGCTTATAGGTGTCTTGATCGTTACCTAATTCGGCAGCCAGTTTCTTCAGCAAACCATTGGCAACCGCGCGGCGGATGGAAAAATGAGTATACAGAATCGAAAGTATTATCAAAGCTGCGATAATCACCGAAGTGGTATCGTGTTGTTGCAGCTTTTCCTGAAAAGCTGGTAATAAGCTCCACGAATCGGTCAAGTGCAAACCGGTTCCAGCTAATACAGCTAATGAGCTGAATGCCAAACCATCAAACAGCATCACTTTGCTTTTCCATTTGTTCAGCATGTCGGAAAGTTTGACGACAAAATGATTCTTGATGCTCTTGGCGGTTTGCTCGAGTTTTCCGACGATACGGTATGAACGTTCAACCTCAATTTGACGAACGCGCGCGTTGATATCGGCCATGTCCTCTTCGCGCTTTTTCTCGAAACGTTGCCGGATATGCGGGTTGGTGATCGGAACAGCGGCACTGGGATTATAAATGCGATAAAAACGGCCGCTAATCAAACCGACTTCCGCTAATGAGCGCTGCCAGGCTGACACGACTTCTTCGGGGTTGTCTTCTTGCGCGGTGACATCAATCTGGTTCAGGATGTATAAAAATTTATTGGCATCAGCACGGTTTACGCTGGCAGAAACCAGATAAGCCAATGTGTCCTGCATCGCCTTTGGTTCCGGATGGCGGGCATCGAAAAAAACCAGAACCAGATCGGATAGGTTGATAATGTGTTGCGTCAAGCGCAGTGTCGATGCACGCTGATTATCTGCGTCAAAGCCTGGAGAGTCGATCAAAATCTTTCCGCGCAGGGTTTCCGAGGGGCAGGTCTTAAGCTGCAGGTAAGCATCAATCCGTTCTTGTCCGGCTTCTGAAATTTCTTCGATGCTGCGGCTGATCTGGAAGAAAGGAAAACGCGGATCAGCGTCTAATGCAATTCCGGGAAGGGTTTTCGCTTCATTGTGACGGCTGTAGCAGATCACTGTGAATTTATCATCGACTGCTTGATTGCCGGTGCGCTGCAGCGGTAGTTCCAGATACGAATTGATAAAAGTGGATTTGCCGGCGGAAAATGTACCCAGAACCGCGATCATCGGCCACCATGTCACAAAAGTCGCATAAGATTCGTCCTTCCCCAGCAATCCCATGCTATGACCCACATAATCCATTTTCCTGAAGCTTTTGACAGCATTGGCCAGCGTCGGATTGTCCGGATGTTCGTCAGTCAAATGTTTTTGTAAGCTTTTGAGGTACTTGTTAATTTGTGATGAGCTTTGTGACATAACGATCAATCCCTTTTATTTTCTAAATATATTTCATGAACATTGGTTAAGTAATGCGGCGCGCGCTCATTGTTAAAACATTCATACTTTATACAGCGCGCATAGTGGTCAGTCATTGGATAAACAATCACTAAGGAAATGCTGATTAATTGACTATACGAGCGAATCACTTCGTTGCGCGGCACTCGCTTCCTCGCCTATCTTGTTGATATGTCTCGATTGCTGCGTTCCGTGCGCCTCGTGCTTCATCTCGTTCGCCGAATTAATCAGAGCTTCCCTAAAAAACTCACCGGATTTTATCAAGAACACAGCTGGGTTGCCAGTCAATGCCATCGCATAGACTTATGATAGCTTGATGCTTAGTGATATTATCATAGCCAATTTCAGAAGAGCCAAATTTTGGTTAATCGCTCCATTCGAAATGAGATTGCCGGATTGGCATAAAACCGGTCGTATGCAATTCAATCAATCGTTAGAGAAAGAAATCTGGCCATGACAGCGGATAATAATCTAGAACAAAACACTACGCGTGCCGCGCACATTGGGCGATATATCCTCATCGGTTTTCTGACGGTTGCTCCTTTGTGGGTTACGTTGCTGGTATTCGATTTTTTATTAAATTTATTGGCCAGTGTCGGTGCTCCGCTATTAAAAGCGATGGCCCGTGCAATACACCCTTTCTCCGACACGACTGCCAGCTGGTGCTGGATTCGAATTTTCAGCACGCTGTTGCGGCATTGCTGACGATCGTTAGCTTGTATGGAATCGGCCTGCTGGCTTCTTTTGTGATTGGCAAAAAAGTGATCGATGTTTACGAAAAAATCCTGGCCAGATTACCGCTAGTACAAACAATTTACGGCGCGACCAAGCGGTTTTTGCACACGATCAGCCAACCGCCCGTGACCGGCCAGCGTGTGGTTCTGATCAGCTTCCCGTCGTCAGAAATGAAAGCCGTTGGCTTTATTACCAAAATCATGCGAGATAAAAACACTGGGAAACAATTGGCTGCGGTTTATGTACCGAACTCGCCGAACCCGACCTCCGGTTATATCGAAATCCTGTCAACGGAAAACGTGATATTAACCGATTGGACTACCAAAGAAACAATGACATTTGTTGTGACCGGCGGCACCAATGCTCCCGAAAGTTTGCGTTTCTCGCAAAAAACAAAACAGCAAGAGCCAACTGATCAAAGATAACAGTGTGACCGGAACGAATGTTCAGGCTGGCAACGGGTAGGGTAGTGACCGGAATTCCAGGGCTGGTCCCTGTAATGAATGGCAGTGGATTTCACTTGCATCATCACTACTGCACTGCACGACGGCTAAGGCATCGAATCCGCCTTGTGGAGACGGCGCGGCATTCACGATATTTCCACTGGATTGATCGCCGGTTTCGACACTATAGAGAGCGTCACCGGCTGTGATCGCCGAATTGGCTGCTACGTGAACCAATTGCATGCGCCGCTTGAGCTTTCCAAGATACTGCGTACGCGCCACAATTTCCTGTCCCGGATAGCAGCCTTTCTTGAAACTAACGCCACCGATTGCATCGAGATTAATCATTTGCGGCAAAAACATTTCCTGGGTTTCGGGCAAGATCGCAGGAATTCCCGCTTGAATCTCCAGCCAATCCCAACAACTAAATCCTACCGGTCTGGCGTGCCGGGCGAGCCGATCCCACAATATTTGAGCATTCTCTACGGTAGTGATAATTTCCACGCGATTGATTGAGTGATAAAGAATGCTTAACTTCTCGGTATGTTGCATGCACATCGGGCCGGAAAAATCGTTGAGGGAGTTATCCGCTTCCTGAACGAGTGCGATCGCATCAGGACCGGCAATGCCAAAGCGTATCCATTGATCACTGCAATCGGTGATGGTTACCTTTGCTCGCAATACATACAACGATAGCCGTTTTTGGATCGCATGCAGCATGCTAACAGGTAATTGCATAAACAGTTCATTGCCGTGTTGCCACACGATGAAATTTGCCAATACTCTACCTTTGGGTGTGCAATAACTGCCATATTTTGCTGTGCCCAAACCAATCTCATAAATATCGCAACTGAGCTGACTTTGCAGAAAAGCTTTTGCATCGCCATCGGAGAATTGAATCAAGCCTTGATGAGAAAGATCGGAAATAACCGTCGTGGTTTCTGTTGCAAGCAATTCAGCGGCGCTGTCGCCGAAATGTATTACCGAATCATCTTTGACAACCGCGGAATGTTTAGTTAAATAGTTCTGCCATTCAGTATTCATAATCTTGTCAGCATTCAAATTGACGAGATTATACGATAAGCGCTTTGACTATAATCAAGCGCGGGCTTTAAAAGAATTCGCTCAATTACAAAAAAACTTTCCCGACTTGACCATGGAAAATCTGATCATCCGCCGCAAGCCTTCGTATTTGCTGGCAGCGATCTTGATAATTGCGCACACGGCAACTGCCTGCGTATTATGGACGCTGGCGCTATCTTGGATATTGAAAAGCATGACAATCATTTTGATCATCATCAGTTTTGTTTATTATGTGCGCAAAGATGCTTTGCTGATGGCGAATAATGCGGTGACTGAATTGGTTTTTACAGAGAATAGTCAATGCGTGGCAACAATGCGTTCAAATAAGAAAATTGTCTGTAATATCCTTAATAATAGTTTTGTGTCGCCTTATCTGTCTGTATTAATTTTGCAACCGGAAGAAAATTTTTTTACAGATAGCATAACCATCTTGCCGGATGGTATTGATGACGAAGCATTCAGGCAACTTCGCGTGTGGTTGCGGTGGAAGTGGAAACCGGGTGAATGAGGTGGTGTTGGATTGATTGCCGCGAACGATTCATCAAATAATTAGCCTGACTAAGCGGCTGCGTCATGTCATCACTATTGCGATATACCGGAAAATAATCAGGAAATTTTTATCGATTCACCTACACGTACGCCAACCATGGTTAAATTAGTTGAAAATCTTTTTGCAGGGGCATTATTGCTATTCTTTTTAAATGGCTGTGGCTCGCTTGCAACCACCCATCAGCAACCATTTATCGATGTCAAGTTAATCGGTGTCTGGTCCGGTGAGTTCTTGGAAGAAGGCGGTTTGCTAAAACGCTGGACGCAGACACGAAATGCCGATGGTTCCTATGCCATTGATTTCAGTTTTACCGATGCGAATGGTGAAAGCACGCATTTCAGCGAATCGGGCCGATGGTGGGTCGAGAAAAGTTTGTTTCATGAGATTTCCTTGCCGGACATGAAATTACCCGAAAAATATCGATACTCCTTTAAAGAGAAAGATTGTGTCCGGTTTGACTTGATTGAAAGTGACGGATTGGCTGAAGAGCCGGGTAGTTATGTATTTAAAGAATGTCTGATTGCAGATTCGCCACCGGCAATCATCAGCAATACCATTTGACTATTGGATGAATATACGGAACGGTTGGCGGGAAAATAACCGGAAACCGCTCGCCATCAGATTATTAAATTACCAATCGGATGGCGAGAACGAACCGCGTTAGCGCATATGTGATTCAACAAAAGCAGTTTCGCGGTTGAAATCATCCCATATATAAGCGGGTTTCACAAAAGGCGTTGTGGGAATTAAAAAAGTGGCGATATCAAAAGCACCGCTCAGTGAGCGCCCGACAGCATTTGCGATTCCTGTTAAAAAACCGACAGTCATGCCATGAACGACACCATCACGATTGCCGACAATCGTGATGGTTTTTGGAATTTCAGCGACACCGGTTACTGCATTGGCAAGCCCGTTACCAAGCTTTTCCATGACTTTATCAGGGTATTGCTCGGCAAGCGCTAATTGCGGCAGTGCTAAAGAAATTATGAATACTGCCAGAAGAGTTTGAAGCAATTTGATCATAACGAGTCCTTATAGTGTTAGAGATAATCAATTTAAGCCGATTGAGACCGGTTTATTAGTGTCCATAGTGCGGGAAAATACTGATTAATTGCCTGTGCAAGCGATTTGCTGCGTTGGGTGGTACTCAGAAACTCGCCTGTCTTTATAGATAGATTCCGTTTCTTGCATTCTATCTGCCTTGCTGAGCAGGCTGCTTCAGAATTCCAGTAATCCGCTCAACCTCACGCTCTATTTGGCTTTCCGGGTAATCCAGGTTTTGTAATTCAGTTCTGATTCGAAAAGCCATTTCAAGCACGAGCAGGTCGGTGACATTTTTATCACCGCGCTTTAACGCTTCCGGATATTCCGATTGGAAACGGCTGATCGCATCCATCAGCGGGCCGTTGTTGATTTTCAAACTGGATAGAATCGAATCCAGTTCGTATTTCAAATTTCCAGAAATAGCAGGTTGAACAGTCTGAGCCGTAGATTCCGGTTGATACGGCAGGTATTTGGGTACTAAAACTGAAACGATGATCAAAGCGACTCCTGAGCCAATTGTTGTCACGACAAATTGCCAGAGCTTATATTCTTTACCTCGTAGTTTTATTATTTTGATTCGCTTCGCGCCAAATCGCACTTGGGCAATTATTCCAACGAAAAACAAGATGGCGCCAAATGCCATGATTATAGGTACAATCGGATGCACAATTAACTCCTAAGTTATTATTCTAAAATATATTTATTCTAATATATTGGCAATGCATTAACGAATTGCGAATTATATCTGATTCAACAGGGTTATTTTTTTGATTATTTTAGCGCATTATCATACTGAGTTATTGCAAGTTCAATAAACCGGGAGTTATGCGTCCGATAAGCATGCGAATTGCTACCTTTTTCCGAGCTTCCTTAGCGTAATGGCGGCGGTGGCGGATTTCCTGGCGGTGGTGGCGGCGGGATAAATTCGGGAGCCGGTGATACCGGGTTTCTAGCCCGGCTTACGGGTGGATCTTCAGTAATTCTGCCAGCTATGGGTACCCGATGACCCTTGGCGTACATGCATTGGATATAACCGATATCATAGCGTTGCTGATTGACATACGCGGAAGTGCTGGCGGTACCGGAACCAACCAATCCTCCGGCTAATAACCCTGCGCCGGCACCCACAGCGGCTCCACCACCGCCAGCAATCGCCGCTCCCGCAGCCGCTCCTAGACCGGCGCCAATGGCTGCGCTTTCCAAACCGCTCGACTGCGCTGATTGCCGGGGAGTCGTGCCGCCCACCTGTTCATAAGCATAGCTGCGGCACTCGTAATCATCCACGCGGAACTGTTCAAAGCTTTTGCCGGTACCCGGTAACGCCATGACACTGGGTCCCGATGGCAAATGCACGCATGCAACCAGAAAACACGCGACACAAGCTGCACATAACGAATTGACTGTTTTCATTGAGGATTCTCTCCAAGGAAATACTGATTAATTGACTGCACGAGCGAATCACTTCGTTGCGCGGTACTCGCTCTCTCGCCTATCTTATTGATATGTCTCGGTTGCTGCGTTCCGTGCGCCTCGTGCTTTATCCCGCTCGCCGAATTAATCAGCATTTCCCAAATAATCATAGTGTGGCGGGTTGAGTACATTCCTTGATAACAGGATAATAGTCTCGCGGATTCTGATAAAAATGCCGGTAGCGTATCTAGGATAGTAATTCTCCGGTTCATGTTGCTGTCTGTAAATGGGTGACAAAAAAAAGAATCGTTACTACCGCCAATCTCGGATGATATGAGACTGCAATGAAACAGTAATAGAACAAATAACTGACCGGTTATCATTGCGTGTTTTTCATTGTGAATGCAATTGACGGCCAAAGATAAAAATTTTTCAAAATTGTTGCGAATGCTACAGGTAATTTATGCCTATACAGCGTCTTGGTATACAATAGTCACGAAATTTTAGGCAAAGTATCTGACCGGTATTATTTTTGTAAGTTTCCATACTTACATTTTCAATTTTGACGGCTTGATTTCCCGATTCTGATGACGTACGAAGCAGGTCATGGCTGCTGACTATCAACAGAAACAGTATCATAGCGATGCAAAATTTCCATCGAAGGCTAATATGGTCCGGTAATTTTATTATTATATTTTTAGGAGAAAATTAGAATGTCGCAAAAACACCCGGTTATCGCCGTTACCGGATCTTCAGGTGCAGGCACCTCAACGGTAAAGACCAGTTTTGAACATATTTTTCGCCGAGAAAAACTCAATGCAGTAGTAATCGAAGGCGATAGTTTCCACCGATACGACCGCGAGGCGATGAAGCATGCCGTGGCGGAATCAGAAAAAAATAACGGGCGTCCGATCAGTCACTTTGGACCAGAAGCTAACGAATTTGAAAAATTAGAAGCACTGTTTAAAGAATACGGTGAAAAAGGAACCGGTCAAAAGCGCTTGTATCTCCATAACGAAGAAGAAGCCGCGCCTTGGCAGCAAAAACCGGGAACGTTTACGCCATGGTCATCCATACCGGCGGGTTCCGATTTGCTGTTTTACGAAGGCCTGCATGGCGGCGCCAAGAGCGATACCGCTGATGTTGCAAAATATGTCGATTTGCTGGTCGGTGTTGTGCCCATTGTCAACTTGGAGTGGATTCAAAAAATTTATCGCGATACCAGTGCGCGCGGTTACTCGGCAGAAGCAGTGACGCATACCATTCTGCGCCGCATGCATGATTATGTGCATTACATTACCCCGCAGTTCTCCCGCACGCATATCAATTTTCAACGGGTACCGACAGTCGACACATCCAATCCGTTTATTGCCAGGGAAATCCCGACATTGGATGAAAGCTTGGTGGTCATTCGTTTCAGATATCCTGAAATGGCCGATTTTCCTTACTTGTTAAGAATGATTCACGATTCGTTTATGTCCCGCCCCAATACGATTGTTGTTCCAGGCGGAAAAATGGGCATGGCGATCGAATTGATATTGACACCGCTGATTTTGGATATTGTCGCCAAAAGCAGAGCTTAATCACGCCGGGATAATTCCGGTTAATTCATGAATCGCGACGCATTGCGGCGATAACAGGATCGCGATTCTGAATTAACCAATGCGGCGCATTACGGATTATTTGTATTTTCAGACCAAACCTGAGATTAATCGCAATATACAAGCTGCATGACATCCTTACTCACGGGTCTTAATCCACAGCAACTGGAAGCGATCACCTTGCCACACCAGTCCGTGCTGGTTCTGGCCGGTGCAGGCAGCGGCAAAACGCGCGTGCTAACGACGCGGATCGCGTATTTGATTCAATCCGGCCAAGCCAGTCCTCACGGCATTCTCGCAGTCACTTTCACCAATAAAGCCGCCAAGGAAATGCTGGCGCGCATTTCCGCGATGTTGCCCATTAATCCGCGAGGAATGTGGATTGGAACATTTCATGGGCTTTGTCACCGTATGTTGCGGGCGCATTTTCAGGATGCCGGGCTGCCGCAAACATTCCAAATCCTCGATTCCGCGGACCAATTGGGGCTTATCAAAAGAATCCTGAAAGATTTGCAGGCCGACGATAAAAAATTTCCGCCGCGTCAAGTGCAATGGTTTATCAATAATGCCAAGGAAGCCGGGTTGCGCGCGGCTTATGTGGTGGTCGAGGACGCTTTTTCCCGCCGTATGCTGGAATTTTATCAAGCGTACGAACTGCAATGCCAGCGGGAAGGCGCGGTTGATTTTGCGGAATTACTGCTGCGCAATTACGAATTGCTGACTCGCAATGAGCCGCTGTGCCAGCACTACCGCGCGCGGTTCCGGCATATCCTGATCGATGAGTTTCAGGATACCAATCAATTGCAATACAAATGGCTGAAATTGCTGGCCGGCACGGAAACCGGACATGCGGCTGCAGTGTTTGCCGTCGGCGACGACGATCAAAGTATCTATGCCTTTCGCGGCGCATACAGCGGCAACATGAAAGACTTTGAGCGTGATTTCGGTATTTCAACGGTGATCAAGCTCGAACAAAACTACCGTTCGCACGGCTATATTCTCGATGCCGCCAACGCCTTAATTGAACACAATAGTGAACGTCTCGGTAAAAATCTCTGGACATCGGAAGGAAAAGGCGAACCCCTGCGGGTATACAACGCACCGAATGATTATGACGAAGCCGCTTTTATCTCCGATGAAGTGAAGGCACTGCGGGCTGACGGCGTTGCATTGTCCGAAATCGCCTTGCTGTATCGTTCCAATGCGCAATCGCGGGTGCTGGAGCATAGCTTGTTCAATGCCGGCATACCTTACCGGGTATATGGCGGAATGCGATTTTTCGATCGCCAGGAAATCAAACACGCATTGGCTTATTTGCGTCTGATTGCCAATCCGGATGACGATAGCGCGTTATTGCGGGTGATTAATTTTCCGGCGCGCGGGATTGGCGCCAGGAGTTTGGAGCAATTGTTGGATGACGCCAAAGTGCAAGGCATCAGCTTGTGGCAGGCGGCTCTCGGAAAAAGCGGCGGCGAAGCGTTGATTTTGCAGAAGCCTGCGGAAGCTTTAAAAGGCGTTGCGGGTTTTGCGCGGACAATGTTGTTGATGCGCCGGGAATGCGCGGCATTACCGCTGCCGCAGATTATCGAACACATGCTGACTCGCAGCGAGTTATCGTCGCATTATGCAAAAGAGCGGGAAAGTGTCGAACGGTTGGAAAACTTGCACGAATTGATCAATGCCGCCACCAGTTTTGTGCACGAAGCGGAAAATGACAGCCTCGCGGAATTTCTGGCGCATGCTTCGCTGGAAGCTGGCGAACATCAAGCAGGCAGCGGCCAGGATGCCTTGCAACTGATGACCATTCATGCCGCCAAAGGACTGGAATTTCACAGCGTTTTTCTGAGCGGACTGGAAGAAGGTTTATTTCCGCACGAAAATAGCCTCAATGAAATCAATGGTCTCTCCGAAGAAAGGCGTTTGATGTATGTTGCCATGACGCGTGCGCGCCGCCGCTTATATTTAAGTTTTGCCCAAAGCCGTCTGCTGCACGGACAAACGCGCTACAACATCGCATCGCGGTTTCTGGATGAAATACCGCAGGATTTCTTGAAATGGTTGAAGCCTCCATCACCACACAATTTTAATTTCGCTTCTAATACCTTGAATCATTCTCCGAGTGCATCTTCATTTTCAGGGTTCCCGCGTCAGCAATCCAAAGGGGTGACCGGCCTGCCTTGGAAAATTGGCCAAAGTGTGCTGCACGACAAATTCGGAACCGGCGTAATTATCGATTACGAAGGCAGCGGCGGCGATACCCGCGTGCAAGTTAAATTTGCACAGGCAGGAACAAAATGGCTGTTGATGTCGCTGGCAAAATTGACGGCGCTATGAACTGATTGGACGATCAAGCATTTTCTGGCAGACTGTGCGGTATGCTTACTTGATTGATCGGTCGTCATTTGATTAACTTCCTGAGAATTTATCGATGGATCGCCGGACTTTTTTACGACAAAGCGGCGCAATCGCTTCCGCAGCCGTAACCGCCCTTGCTTTTCCAAGCATTGCCAAAGCCTATAACCGGAAGCCGACGATCAAAGTACTCGGCACCCATGTGACATTGCAGGAAACCATCCGGGTTCAGGCCGAGAAAGATTTGGGCATCAATATTCAGTTTTTTCCGGGCGGCGATGCCGAAGTGTTGCTAAAAGCGGCAACCGACCCGCGCAGCTTTGATATCTATGAGCAATGGTCCGACAGCATCAAAGTACTCTGGATGGCGGATGCAATTCAACCCATTCGTACCAGCAAGCTGCATTACTGGCGTGAAATCAATGAACTCAGTAAAACCGGGCGGTTGACGGCGGCTGCATCCATCGGACTTGGCGATGCGCCGCATAGAATATTGTACTTTCAACCGAATGGCAGCTTGGGATCAACGCCGGCAGACGTTATTAGTTTTTTGCCTTACGTGCATAATACCGACTCCTTTGGCTACAACGCCGCAGTCATTCCCAAAGGTATTCCCTATGAAACCGAGAGCTGGGGCTGGCTATTGGATAACCGTTATGCCGGTAAAGTAGCCATCGTCAACGCGCCGACCATCGGTATTTTTGATCTTGCGCTTGCAGCTCAGGCGCAAGGGCTGATGACATTTAACGATATGGGTAATATGAGCCGCGCGGAAATCGATGCGCTCTTTGAAATCGTTATCGCAAAGAAACGGCTTGGACATTTTCGCGGCGTTTGGTCGTCCGTACCCAATTCCATCGAGTGGATGGCGAATGGCGAAGTCATTTTATCCAGTATGTTTTCACCGGCGGTCAGCGCTCTGAACGGTAGAGGCGTACCCTGCATTTATGCGGCGCCAAAGGAAGGTTACCGGGCATGGCATGGCGTCATGTGTCTGTCGAGCGAAACACAAGGGGAGCGTGAAGAAGCTGCCTACGCATTTATGAATTGGTGGTTGTCAGGGTGGCCGGGGGCTTTCATCGCGAGACAAGGCTATTACATTTCCAATCCGCAGCGCTCTAAAGCCTTTATGTCGCAGGCAGAATGGGATTATTGGTATGACGGCAAGCCTGCGGCGGAACCGTTGTTAGGCACTGATAACAAGATTGCTGTCCGTCCGGGTGACGTACGAACCGGCGGCTCATACATAAAACGATTTGAAAATGTCGCGATCTGGAACACCGTAATGGCTAACTATGAATATAGCTTGATGAAATGGAGCGAATTTCTCTTGGCGTGACATAATACTTTGATTAAATATCTCATTGACCATTTTAAGCTTCGTCAGCGCATTAATGCCGGTTATATTTTTGCGGGTATCCTCATTTTTTTTGTGATCGGTATTACTAATTTTACGTTTCATAAAACCACTGAAGATTTTCGTAATTTTGTTTCTTTCAGCACGAAAACCCGGATTGATTTGTTGCTTACCGCGCAGGTTGCTGAAATACAGCGTCAGGCGCTCATTTATGCGCATTACGGACATCTGTCAGCGGCTGATGAGGTCATCCGCCATTACGAAAATCTGCTTGGTCAAATCGAGCAGAATTTAGAAACTGAAATACCGCTTACCACGCCACTCTTAAGTGAAATCAAACATCACTTGGAAAATTACTATTCGACTTTTTTACAAGTAAAGCAACAACGGAGCTTGCAACAACAACTGCTCAATGTGGATTTTCGTGATGATGCGACAAAAGCCGAGCGGCTGATCCAAGAGCTGATCGCCCTGGAGGAAGAAAATCCGGGATTGCAATTGATACTGAAAAGTGTGCTCAATCGCGTGTTGCTGATTGAAAAGAATTTGTTTCGTTACCTAGATTCTCTCGACTCCAGTTATGTGTTGGCGGGAAAACAAAATTTTATCGATGCGTTGAGTTTTTTAAATGCCCTCGACCATACCGAAGTTGCGCATTCCAAGCTCGATCAAGTGTTTGATAGGCTTGATCGATATCAGCATCGCTTTAATGAATCCGTGCAACTGACGCGAGGCTATCTCTATTTGATTAATGTGGTCATGGCTGCGGAAGCCTATGAAATTCTCTATCAATCAAAAAAACTGTCAGCGCTGCTGGCGGATGAAATAGCAATCAAGGAACATGGGTTTCTAGCGAATGTAAATGACGCGTTGCATTTGTTACTGATAATGGGAGCCGTTTTATTGCTACTGTTATTATTGTTCTCTTATGCGATCAGACAAAGCATTGTCCGTCCGATCTCGCGCATCACCATGACTTTCCGGAGTTTGGCGCAAGGCGTCAGCAATGCGCCCATTCCAAATTATGCTGTGCGCGACGAGATTGGCGAACTGACGGAAGCGGCTACCGCCTACCGGGATATGAATGCGCGGACAGAGCAATTGCTGCAAGAATCCATGGAATTAACGCGTGCCCTGGAAGAAAGTAATAGCGAGCTGGAACGCTCAAATGACGAGCTTGAACAATTTGTTCATACCGTATCGCACGATTTGAAATCACCGCTGGTAACCAGCATGGGTTTTATCAGCATGATGCGGAAGCTTGCCGGCCAGGGAGACTATCAGTCAGCGATTGAAAAGTTAGAGAAGGTCATTGCTTCAATTTCAAGAATGGAACAATTAATTAATGATTTATTGGATATTAGCCGGGTTGGCCGGATTGAAACCGATAAAAAGCCAATTGATTTGAATCGCTTGCTCAGGCAATTTGCCGAGAATCAGAGCGAGGAATTAAAGAAAGCGAATTTTGAATTAATCATCCACCCGGGATTGCCGGTGATTAATGGCAATGAAAGCCGCTTGCTGCAGTTGTTTGAAAATATACTTTCGAATGCGATTAAATATGCGCATAATACGGAGCAAGGGCCGCGGCTTGAAATTGGCGCGATACACAGCGATCAGCACTGGCTGATTTTTTGCCGGGATAATGGCGAAGGGATCGATCCGGCGTTTCATCAAAAAATTTTCGGCTTGTTTTATCGATTGAGTTCGCAGCAGGGAGGTTCCGGAATCGGATTGGCCATTGCTAAAAAAGTCATGAAGTTTCACGGCGGTGATATTTGGATTGAGTCGTCTCCCGGAAACGGCGCGACATTCTGGTTGAAATTTCCATTGGTAAAAAAGGCTGAAAACGAGAATTCACCATGAAATCTGACCATCGAAACCTGTTACTGATTGAAGACAGCGATGAGCACGCGGAGCTGACCAGTTTTTACATTTCGGAGCATCGCCCTGATATCAATGTGATTCGTGTCGCGGATGGCGGTGCAGCAATGGCTTATTTTGAATCAGTCCGCAACCGGCAACAACCGATACCGTGGCTTTGCATATTGGACTTGCAGTTACCCAAATACGATGGTCATGAGATACTGGCTGCAATTAAGACCGATGTATCGCTGAAAGTCGTTCCTGTAGTTGTTTTTACCACTTCGGCAGCAGCGAAAGACATTCGCCGCGCGCTTGATAATTGCGCCAATAGTATTATCACGAAACCGATGGGCGCAGACCGCTATGAATACGCGATTGAGTCGATTCTAAGTTATTGGGAACTCAATCAGCATCATTTGGCGGTTCCATGATCGTAAAACAATGGTGAAATAAATTTATTAACAAATATTGAAACGGATAAACGAGGTGGGGCATGCTTAAAGCGGTGTTAACGGATTTAATGCAACGAATTCCAGGAAAAGCCAGTCCGGAGTGGCCTTCGGGCGAACCCTTCACGCTGGCTTTTGCGCATGGCACCATGTCGGTTGAAGTTTACGCTCCGGAAGGGACCGATATCCAGACGCCGCATGATCAAGATGAATTGTATTTCATTCATTCCGGCCGTGGCGAAATCGTAGTCGCCGGGGAGCGTCATGCATTTGAACCGGGTATGGTTTTTTTTGTAGCGGCGCATGTGGAACATCGCTTCGAGAACTTCTCACCGGATTTTGTCACGTGGGTTGTGTTTTGGGGGCCTAAAGGCGGCGAATAGCTTTGAATAACCGCTAAATAATTGTTTATGATTAAATTATATGGCTATAAGAAATGCGGCACTTGCCGGAAAGCCGAGCAATTTTTGCAGCACGCCGGCGTTGCGTATCAATTTATCGATATTACCGAAAATCCGCCGGATGCTGTGGAGCTTGCCGCAATTGCCCGGCGTGCGAATGTATCCGTTAACAAACTCTTCAATACCAGCGGTTTGCAGTATCGTGAATTAAACATTAAAGAACAATTGCCGGCATTGTCCGAGCAACAAAAACTCGAGTTGCTGGCGGCTAATGGCCGCTTGGTCAAGCGGCCGCTGATTACGGATGGGCATCGCGCCACCGTGGGTTTTGATGATGAACAATTTGCCACGATCTGGTTGTAGGATTGCCGCTTTCGCGTCGATTCGCTGGCTGGCAAATGCATCGCTTCCGCTGCAGCCGCTGGATCAAACTTGCGCTTTAGCGTTCATGCTTGTACTCTTCTATTCAAAATCAGCATCAGAAAAGCTAATTAATAAACCAACCGGATTCGGCAGGAGGAGAAATTGAGAGATCAACGCTTCTTAGTGCGTAAAGCAGCGATACTTGGAGCCGGCGTGATGGGTGCGCAGATTGCAGCGCACTTGGTGAACGCGAATATTGAAACATTGCTGTTCGAGTTGCCGGGAGAAGCGGACAATCCCAATAGCAACGTGATCAAAGCCGTGGAAAAACTCAGAAAGCAAGAGCCTGCGCCATTATCGATTAAAAGCAAAGCATCGTGTATTCAACCGGCCAACTATGATCAGCATCTCGAATGGCTGAAGGATTGCGATCTGGTGATCGAAGCGATCGCGGAGCGCATGGACTGGAAACGCGACTTGTACGCCAGGATTGCGCCTTATTTGGGGGAGTCTTGCGTATTCGCTAGCAATACCTCGGGATTGTCGATCAATCAACTCGCCGAAGCGTTTCCGGAAGATTTGCGTCACCGTTTTTGCGGTATTCATTTCTTCAATCCGCCACGCTACATGCACCTGGTTGAATTGATCCCTTGCCAAGCCAGCGATGCGGACATGCTGGATCACTTGGAAGAATTTCTTGTAACCGGCTTGGGGAAAGGTGTTATCCGGGCTAAAGACACACCGAATTTCATCGCCAACCGCATTGGCGTATTTTCGTTGCTGGCAACGATGCATCATGGCCGGTCATTCGATTTCGGCTTCGATCTGGTCGATGCCTTGACCGGCGTATTGATCGGCCGGCCCAAAAGCGCGACGTTTCGCACCGCGGATGTTGTTGGATTGGATACTTTGGCGCATGTCATCAACACCATGCGCGATACTTTGCCGGATGATCCATGGCACCGGTATTTTGAGGCCCCGGATTGGCTGCAGGGATTAATCGAAACCGGGGCGCTCGGAGAAAAAGTTAAATGCGGTGTCTATCAAAAGCGCAACAATGAAATTCATGTTTTGGACCGGCATTCCAATGCGTATCGCGTATCGGGCGCGGAAGTCGACGAGGATCTGAAACGTTTGTTGAAATATAGCAATCCGGTCGAGAAATTTGCTGCGTTGCGCAGCAGCCAACAGCCGCAGGCGCAATTTCTGTGGTCGATATTTCGCGATTTGTTCCATTACTGCGCGGTACAGCTGGAATCGATTGCCGATAATGCGCGCGATCTGGATTTAGCGATGCGGTGGGGATTTGGCTGGAATCAAGGACCCTTTGAAATCTGGCAAGCTGCCGGGTGGAAACAAATCGCCGAATGGATTCAAGAAGATATCGATGCGGGCAAAAGCATGGCGCAGGTGCCGCTGCCGCCGTGGGTGATGACGATTGCCAATAACGCGCAGCCGGTGGTTCATTCCAATGCGGGATCCTTTGCGCCCGCTGCGGGTCAATTGCATGCGCGGTCGCAATTGCCGGTTTACCGGCGCCAGCTTTTTCCTGACCGGTTATTGGGTGAGGATACTTCTTACGGTGAAACTATTTTTGAAACCAGCGCAGTGAGGTTGTGGCACACCGGTGATGAAATAGCCGTGCTGAGTTTTAAAAGTAAGATGCATACCATCGGCATTGATGTGCTGGATGGCATACAACAAGCGGTTAAAGAAGCCGAGCAAAACTGGCGGGCTTTGGTAATCTGGCAAACCGAGCCGCCTTTCTCCGCCGGCGCGAATTTACAAAAAGCCGCGGAAAAACCCAAACCTGAAGCACAACCGGGCAATGCGCCACCGCCGCCCCAGCCGCCCACTGCATTCCAGATGCTGCTGAAAAAGTTGAGGAAAACAACGCAAACCGCGGTGCTGCAGGTTGCGCGTGAATTGGATCTTGCCGATGTTTTGATGGCCAAGAAACTGGCGGAAGTCGAAGCGATGATCCAGCAATTTCAGCAAACATCGCAAAGGTTGCGCTATTCGATGATTCCGACTGTCGCGGCTGTCGATGGCTTGGCGCTCGGTGGTGGTTGCGAATTTGTCATGCATTGTGATCGCGCGGTCGCAACCATGGAAAGCTATATCGGATTGGTGGAAACCGGGGTCGGGCTGTTGCCGGCGGGCGGCGGTTGCAAAGAATTGGCCATGCGGGCTGCGCAAAGCGCCAGGGATGGCGATCCATTCCCGCATTTGAAATATTATTTTCAAACGGTAGCAATGGCGGAATTGGCCAAAAGTGCTGAGCAAGCCAAAGAACTCGGTTACTTGCGTTTCGCCGACACTGTGGTGATGCACCGGTTTGAGTTGTTGCATGCTGCCAAGGCCCAGGCATCGGCATTGGCGGAAGCCGGCTACCGGCCGCCGTTACCGATGCGCGAAATTCCGGTTGCGGGTAACACCGGCATTGCGACCATTCAGAGTCAATTGATTAACATGCGTGAAGGCGGATTCATTTCCGAGCACGACAATCTGATTGCCACTAAAGTTGCGCACGTGATGTGCGGTGGCGATCTGACACCCGGCAGCCTGGTCGATGAAGACTGGTTCTTGGAACTGGAGCGCACCGCTTTCATGGAATTGCTGGCCACCGAGAAAACCCAGGCGCGAATCGAATACACGCTTAAAACCGGCAAACCGCTGAGAAACTGATATCACGATCGACGGAGATCCTATGACAAAGCAAACTCAAGAAGCTTATATTGTGGCTGCCGCACGCACACCGGTCGGCAAAGCGCCGCGCGGCATGTTTAAAAACGTGCGGCCTGATGACATGCTGGTGCATGTGTTGCGGACCGTGATGAGGCAATGCGAAGGATTGGATCCCGCTGCGATCGATGATGTCATTGTCGGCTGCGCCATGCCGGAAGCGGAGCAGGGTATCAATGTCGCTCGTGTCGCATTGTTGCTGGCAGGTTTGCCGAATAGCGTGGCCGGCATGACCGTCAATCGTTTTTGCGCTTCCGGCTTGCAATCTGTCGCATTGGCTGCAGATCGTATCCGCCTCGGTGAAGCGGATGTCATGATCGCCGGCGGAACCGAAAGTATGAGTATGGTCCCGATGATGGGTAATAAAGTTGCGATGAATCCGGTGATGTTTCAGCACGAGGAAAATGCCGCGATTGCTTATGGCATGGGGATGACGGCTGAAAAAGTGGCTGAGCAATGGAAAGTATCGCGCGAAGATCAGGACGAATTTGCGTTAACCAGTCATCAACGCGCGATAAAGGCAGCCGCCAGCGGGGAATTCAAAGATGAAATCGCGCCGTATACCATCGACGAAAAACGCCCCGATTTGATCACGCATACCGTACGTGAAGCAATCGCTGTCAAAGATACCGACGAAGGGCCGCGGGCCGATACCAGTCTCGATGCGCTGGCAAAATTGCGTCCGGTTTTCGCCGCAAAAGGCTCGGTAACTGCGGGAAATAGTTCGCAGATGTCGGATGGCGCGGGCGCGGTGGTATTGATGAGCGAGGCCGCGCTGAAACGTTTCAACTTGACTCCGCTAGGACGTTTCGTAGGATTTTCGGTGGCCGGCGTGCCGCCGGAAATTATGGGTGTCGGTCCCATTAAAGCCATTCCAAAAGTATTGCAGCAAACCGGCATCAAACAGGATGATCTGGATTGGATTGAATTGAATGAAGCTTTTGCCGCGCAAAGTCTGGCCGTCATCCGCGATTTAAATTTGGATCGCAGTAAAGTCAATCCGCTCGGCGGCGCCATTGCATTAGGCCACCCATTGGGAGCTACCGGCTCTATCCGGGTTGCAACCTTATTGCATGGTCTCCGGCGTCATCATAAGAAATATGGCATGGTGACCATGTGTATTGGCAGCGGGATGGGTGCAGCCGGTATTTTTGAGGCTTTATAAGCGGTTGCAGCAATCGAATGAATGAATTATTCGTTCGATTGTTGTTGCGCGGCTTGATGTTGCTCGCGATGTTTGTCACTGCAATAAAATTGTTCTTTGTCAGTAATCGCTTCATGACGCGGGATGCGTAAATGGCATTGTGCGCATTCCACCAGTTCATCGTGTTCTTTTAGCGTGTTCTCACCCGGAGTTTCCGTTTTTTTGTTATGGTCATTCGAGTTTGATTCGCTATCGGCATGACTCCAGTTGGCTTTCTGAAAATCCGCTTGGTTATCCGTGTTTTTGAAGCGAATGGGTTCCTTCAGGAAAATATCTTTGTAGCTCACATAAATCGATGCAAAAATCGTGGGAATCAATACCACCAGTCCGACACCATAAGGCATAACGCTGATAATGGTCAGGATAATGAGCACGATGCCATAGATCTGGAATGGAATAATATTTTTCAAACAGGCAAAAAAACTTTTTTGCATTGCCGGAATTGGTTCAATATTATGAAAAATAACCAATAACGGGGAGAACCAGGAAGCCATCATCAACGGAATGGAGAGCACTAAGGCCAGCAGTATTGAAGTCAGGAAACTACTCATGACACCCATCAATTGGGTTTCGTCCACTCTTTTGCCATATAGCATCATGTCGGTCATCTGAGAACCGCCGATCAGCATGACCAAACCGATAATCAATACTTGTCCAATCAGATAAATACCGCCGATGGTGATTAATGGCGTCACATTACGCTTAAATGCCGCAAATAGATGCGCGATTTCAAGTGCCTTGCCTTGTTCCATATCTTTGCAACCCAGCATGATCCCGGCAAGGAAAACCGGAGATACCAGCGTGAAGATGAATTGTCCCAGCATGGGTATCAATGCAATCGTCATGGCAACGAGCATCAGCGTAAAGCATACGAATACCCAAGGGAGCGGTGCTTTTGCAAACAGATAAAAACCGCTTAAGATCCATTGCAGTCCTTGTTTGGCGTTGACTTGGTGAATTTCCATGGATGCGTCTCCAGTTAATTTCAGTGATCGGGATGAATATCAGCAGCTACACCCACAGCTGCTGCAGTTTCTTGGTATTGGCAATGTGGTTCTGCAAGATGTCGCGGAAATGCGTTGGGTCTTTGGCGTGCGTTAATTCACCCGGACGTGGTAAATAATAATCGTAAAGCCGGGAAATCCAGAACCGCAATGCACCCGCACGCAGCATCGTGGACCAGGACGCATGTTCAGATGCGGTGAGCGGACGGATGGCGTGGTAGGCTTCTATCAGTAAAGGCGTGCGCTGCTCATCCAATACTTTGTCTCCGGTCATGCACCAATCGTTGACGGTAATTGCCAAGTCATACAAGAAAAAATCGTTACAGGCAAAGTAGAAATCGATCACTCCGCCAATGTGATGATCGGTAAACAGGATATTATCGCGAAACAGATCCGCATGAATGACGCCGCTTGGTAATACACCTGCTGGTGTTTTGCGGTGAAAATCCAACTCACTGGCTAACAATGATTGATCGGCGGCGGATAGGAACGGTGAAACTTCCGGCGCTCTTGCTTGCCGCCAAGCGGGTCCGCGCGGGTTGCTCATGTGGCCGGTATACGATTGTCCAGCGATATGCATGTTTGCCAGCATGGCGCCAACTTCGGCGCATTGCGCATCGGTCGGCGACAGCACGGATTGTCCGGGTAAACACGTAACAATCGTGGCGGGTTTATCATTCAACTCACCGAGCAATTGCTGATCCAATCTGGGAATCGGGGCAGGGCATGGGATACCGTGCTGTGCCAAATGCGCCATTAAATTCAGATAATAGGGTAATTCCGCGCGGGTTAATTTTTCAAAAAGCGTTAATACGTATTTACCCTCTGTCGTCGTCACGAAATAGTTGGTATTTTCGATACCCGATGAGATACCTTGCAAATGAACAAGCTGGCCAAGCGAATAATCTTTTAACCAAACTGTAAGCTGGCTATCCGTGACAGGGGTAAAAACAGACATGAATTCGTTGAATAAGAAAGCGGAGCGATAATATGGGGAATATGTTTTTAATACAATTGTTTGTTCAATATTTCTCAACTAGAACTTTAATATCTGCCACATGGGAGGACTGACATCAATACCTGCTTCTCCAGGATGATTGTGATAATCACGCGCGGTATTTTTTTTCAAGTAATACGGAGGGCCGATGCGCGGTATGACTTTAATCATCAGTAGCTCTCCATTAACACGATGCTCTTCAATAATATCCTCCCCGCGTTTAATGATGGTCACTTGCGTTTCCAGTTCAGGATCCGCTTGAATATCCGGTAGATGTGGCGGCGGGTCTGCCAGTTCCGCCGGCAATTCCGGAGGTTCTGGCAAGGGAATCAAGTTTTCCGGGTGTGACGGTTTTTTCGCTTGCTTGGGCTGTTCAGATTGCGCTATGACGGGCGTTGCAATGCTAAGCAGCAGGATTAGAATGAGTCGATGCAGGTGCATGTCAGTTGCCGGTAAGTCCAGATATAGCGGATATTCTACCTAAAATTGTTGGTATAAGTTACAAATTGAGCTGAATTTCTTTTTCCGCAGCAGTGGGTTCGAATCCGCTGGTCTCATAATATTGAAAGATTGCCTTGACCACCTGATCCGGTTCATCAATGACTTGAATTAAGTTCATGTCTTCAGCTGAGATGAAACCTTCAGCAATCAATGCATTTTTGAACCAACCCAATAATCCATTCCAGAACGCTGAATACACGAGGATAATCGGCATTTTGCGGGTTTTCCCGGTTTGCACCAGTGTGAGCGCTTCCATCAATTCATCCAGAGTGCCGAATCCTCCCGGAAGAACGACGTAGGCGGTTGCAAATTTCACAAACATGTACTTGCGTGCAAAAAAGTGCCGGAAAGTTTGACTGATATCTTGATAGGCATTGCGGTGTTGTTCGTGCGGTAGCTGTATATTGAGGCCGATACTGGGAGATTTTCCATAATAAGCGCCTTTATTAGCAGCTTCCATGATTCCGGGGCCGCCGCCGGAAATTACCGCGAATCCCGCGTCGGAAAGTTGTTTTGCAATTTTCTCGGCTAATTGATAGTGTGGATTGTCGGGATGAGTCCGGGCGCTGCCGAAAATACTGACAGCGGGTTGGATGGTATCGAGACGCTCTGTTCCTTCGACAAATTCTGCCATAATTCCGAACAATCGCCATGATTCTTTGGCTGACCAGGGTTTTTCGACAGACATTTGGGTATTCAATTTATCTTGTAGGCTCATAGGAAAATTAAAAGAATGAAAACATTGCTGTTGGTTGATGGTTCATCGTACCTGTATCGCGCGTTTCATGCGCTGCCGGATTTGCGTAACCGTCATAATGAGCCGACCGGAGCCGTTCATGGTGTGCTCAACATGTTGCGGCGCTTACACAAAGACTATCATGCGGATTATAGCGCGTGTATTTTTGACGCAAAAGGCAAAACATTCCGCGACGAGCTTTATCCGGAGTATAAAGCGCATCGACCTGCCATGCCGCATGATTTGGCGGTTCAGATCGAACCGTTGCATGCGTGCATACGCGCAATGGGTTGGCCGATGCTGATCGTTGACGGCGTGGAGGCCGATGACGTCATCGGCACCCTGGCAAAGCAGGCGGTGGAAACAAACATGCGTTGCATCATTTCAACCGGCGACAAGGATATCGCGCAA
Source organism: Nitrosomonas sp. (assembly GCA_019745325.1). Lineage (GTDB taxonomy): Bacteria > Pseudomonadota > Gammaproteobacteria > Burkholderiales > Nitrosomonadaceae > Nitrosomonas. Next base: position 286,022 of record JAIETK010000008.1, read on the forward strand.
CTGGTTAATCCGCAGATCACATTGGTGAACACCATGACTAACGAAGTGCTGGATGAAGCCAATGTGCTGGCAAAATTCGGCGTGCCTCCCGAGCGTATTCTGGATTATTTGATGTTGGTGGGAGATGCCTCGGATAATGTCCCTGGGGTGCCGAAAGTTGGCCCAAGAACGGCGGTTAAGTGGCTGGTGCAATATGGTTCGTTAGCCAATTTGATTGCGCATGCGGATGAAATCAAGGGTGTAATCGGTGAAAATTTACGCAAAACGCTGGATTGGTTCGACACGGCGCGCCAGCTGATTACGATCAAATGTGACGTGAATCTGCCGGTTAAAATATCCGAACTTGCGCCACAACCCCAAGATACCGAGGCGTTGATCCAACTTTATGAAAAATTGGATATGAAAGCCTCGTTGCGGGAGTTGCAGCAACAAGCCGGTACTTATCAAACGAATCCAGTCGGCTCGAATCATCATTCCGGCGCGATAATGCCCAGTATCCATGATGATTCTGTGTCAACGAAGCCGGGAGATTATCAAGCAATTTTATCGGAAGCGGACCTTGACGCGTGGCTTAAACGGCTGGAAGCCGCTTCGCTGGTTGCTTTGGACACTGAAACCACGAGCTTGGATCCTATGCAGGCAAAGCTTGTCGGTATTTCGTTCGCAACGGAAGCATGCCATGCAGGGTATCTGCCGCTCATGCACAATTATGCGGGCATGCCGTCGCAATTATCCTTGGATTTCGCGTTGATGAAACTGAAGCCTTGGCTGGAAAATGTTTCCCGAGCAAAACTGGGACAGAATATCAAGTACGATAAGCATATTTTTGCAAACCATGGTATTGAATTGAAAGGAATTGCGCACGATACTTTATTGCAATCGTATATCTTGGAATCGCACCAGCCGCACAATATGGATAGCCTGGCTATGCGGCATCTTAATGTTAAAACAATCAGTTATGACGAGATCACAGGAAAAGGTGTCAATCGCATCGGATTCGATCAGGTTGCTATCGATAACGCAACGCAATATGCCGGCGAAGATGCGGATATTACGCTGCGGCTGCACCAAACGTTATATCCCAATATTACACAGGATGACCGATTAAGCGGCATCTACCACAACATCGAAATGCCCATTCTGGAAGTATTATTTGAAATTGAGCGTAATGGCGTACTGCTGGATTACCGGTTATTACAAAAACAAAGCCACGAACTGGGCGAAAAGCTTTATGCCCTGGAAGTGCAAGCGCATGCACTGGCCGAACAACCATTTAATCTGAATTCCCCGAAGCAAATTCAGGATATTTTATTTAACCGGCTGAAGTTGCCGGTCATCAAAAAAACGCCGACCGGCGTGCCTTCGACCGATGAAGATGTATTGCAGCAATTGGCGCTCGACTATCCATTACCAAAATTGCTGCTTAACTATCGCAGTCTTGCCAAGTTGAAATCCACTTATACCGATAAACTGCCACTAATGAAGAATCCGGTCACAGGCCGCGTGCATACCAATTATGCGCAAGCCGTCGCGGTGACTGGCCGCTTGGCAAGTTCGGATCCGAATTTGCAGAATATTCCGGTTAGAACGGCGGAAGGCCGCAGGATTCGTGAAGCGTTTATAGCGCCGCCAGGCCACCGAATCCTATCCGCGGATTATTCGCAAATCGAGTTACGGATCATGGCGCATATTTCGCAGGACGAAGGCTTATTGAAAGCTTTTGCTGCCGGCGAGGACATTCACAAGGCAACCGCCGCCGAGATATTAGGGATAACACCGGATCAGGTCGATCAAGAACAGCGCCGGTACGCGAAAGTGATTAACTTCGGGCTTATTTACGGCATGTCGGAATTTGGATTGGCCGCACAACTCGGTGTTGAACGTGGCGTGGCTCGAGCCTATATGGAACGCTACTTTGCGCGTTATCCCGCAGTCGAACGATACATGCAGCAAACCCGGGAGCAAGCGAGAAAATCCGGGTATGTCGAAACCGTACTAGGCCGCCGGTTATGGTTACCGGAAATTAATCATGCCAACGGTAATCGCCGGCAAAGCGCGGAACGCGCCGCCATCAACGCACCGATGCAGGGAACGGCGGCTGATATCATCAAGCTCGCAATGATCGCCGTACGCGATTGGTTAAATCAACATGAGCTGCACAGTAAACTTATCATGCAGGTTCATGATGAATTGGTTCTTGAGGTTCCCGAAGGCGAAGTCGAGATAATGCAAAAAATGCTACCGGAGCTGATGGGCAATGTACTGACACTGAGCGTACCATTACGCATTGAAGTCGGGGTTGGTGACAATTGGGAGCAAGCACATTGAGTGTGATTCGAATGTGCCTGCGCTAGGAAAGCGCTGATTAATGACTGCACGAGCGAATCACTTCGTTGCGCGGTACTCGCATCCTCGCCTATCTTATTGATATGTCCCGGTTGCTGCGTTCCGTGCGCCTCGTGCGTCATCTCGTTCGTCGAATTAATCAGCGTTTCCCTAGGTATTATCAGATTACTCGCGTGTCTCTATTTGAACCAGCGGCTCCGCTGAAGCTTCGGCGGTAGGTTTGGTTTTCTTCCTCGGCCGTTTAGGTATTACGATTTCTTCAGCAATCATTTCAACTTTTTCGGGCGGGGTCTCGATCATCACGAGGCCGGATTCAGAAAAATCCGGTAGTGTTTTGCGGACGATCGGCGCTGCAGGTTTTTCTTCGGTTGTTTTGGAAACTGGCACCGGCGGATCAATGGCAGGCGCTTTAGCAACGGGTTCCTTGAGAGCCTTGGAGGGTTGAACATCGGCTATCTCAACTTGTGGTGCTTGTTCGTTTTCGATGCGCGCAACATCTATCACGGAATCGGCAACGGCAATGAAGTTGTGCGCTGAATCCGTTGTTGAATCATTTTCCTCGTTAACCTTGCTGACGCTCTCTAATTGGTCGCGGGGTTTTGTACTGCGGTGCCGGCGTGTACGCTTGCGATCAGTGGTTTTAGCATTAATGCCGTCTGCGGTTTCAATTGGTTTTTCCGCCATCAGTTCATCCGCTGCCGTCTCCTCGGTGCGCACGTTGTTACGCTGCCGGGCAGGCTTGCGATGGTTCTTATGCGATTCCGCGCTTTCGTCAGTAGTATCATGCGCTATGACTGTGACATCCGGACTGATTGAATTGACTTCAGGGTCGGGCGATTCATTTGGCTTCGCTTGTCTAGCTCCCGATGAGTCTTTGTTGCGGTCACTTCGCATGCGGCCACCGCGACGGCCTCGTGAACGCCCACGTTCTGATGTTGATCGCGATTTGTCGATTTCGGTTGATTGTTTTTCTTCTAAACTAATTCTTGTTTCTTCGACGCTTGCCGGTTTGAACCAGCTAAAAAATTTATCTAAAAGCGACGTGTCGCGTGACCTCTCATCTCTGATGGGAGCTGGTTGCGCGGGTGTTATGCCTTGAACGGCCGCTTGCGGCCGCGCGGGCTTGCTTTTCGGTTCAATCGCGATTGCCTGATTATCATCCGCATTTTTCTCTACCATCTTATAACTGGCAATGGATTCTGTAGCTTTGATATCTTCGTGACGGATACGGGTTACCGTGTAATTGGGGGTTTCAATATGAATATTAGGTATCAGGACAATATTGATTTTTTGCCGCACCTCAATATCGTATATTTCCGGCCGCTTTTCATTGAGCAAATAGGTAGCGACGTCCACTGGCAGCTGCACATGCAACGCATAGGTATTCTCTTTCATCGCTTCTTCTTGAACGATCCTGAGTACATGCAGTGCTGATGAATCGGTGCCACGAATAAAGCCGGTTCCCTGGCAGCGCGGGCATGGAATATAATTGCTTTCACCGAGCGATGGACGAAGCCGTTGGCGGGAAAGCTCCAGCAACCCGAAACGGGAAATCTTGCCCACCTGGATGCGTGCGCGATCCTGACGCAGCGCTTCATGTAGTCGAGCTTCAACTTCACGCTGGTTTCGTTGCACGTCCATATCGATGAAGTCGATTACGATCAATCCGCCTAAATCGCGTAACCGTAATTGCCGGGCGATTTCATCGGCTGCTTCAAGATTGGTGTTAAGTGCTGTGTGTTCAATGTCTAATCCGCGAATTGCACGCGCTGAATTGACGTCAACGGATACCAACGCTTCGGTATGATCGATCACGATAGACCCGCCTGACGGTAATGGAACCTGCCTGGAATAGGCTGTTTCGATCTGATGTTCAATCTGAAAACGTGAGAACAACGGTACATCATCATGATAAAACTTCAGTCGATCAACATTCGCCGGCATCACATGCGCCATGAATTGGCTGGCTTGCTCGAAAATGTCGCGGCTATCGATCAGGATCTCGCCGATTTCTTGATGAAAATAATCGCGAATGGCTCGAATCACCAAGCTGCTTTCCTGGTAAATCAGGAATACGCCATCCTGGCTGTTCGCCGCTTCTTCAATCGCATACCAAAGCTGCGTCAAGTAATTCAGATCCCATTGAAGCTCTTCCGCACTCCGGCCAATACCGGCAGTACGAGCAATAATACTCATTCCATCCGGGACTTCAAGTTGTGCAATCACTTCACGTAAATCATTCCGTTCGTCGCCAGTGATGCGGCGCGATACGCCGCCGCTATTCGGATTATTCGGAATCAGCACCAGATAACGGCCAGCGAGAGAGATATAGGTGGTAAGCGCCGCGCCTTTGTTGCCGCGCTCATCTTTATCAACCTGAACGATTAGTTCTTGGCCCTCTTGCAAAAGATCTTGCACGCGGCCGGTTGCGGTTACGTTTTCAGCAAAACAGGAGGAGGCAATTTCCTTGAAAGGCAAGAAACCATGACGTTCGCAGCCATAATCGACAAACACGGCTTCCAAACTTGGTTCGATCCGCGTGATAACAGCTTTGTAAATATTGCTCTTGCGTTGTTCCTTACTGACTGATTCGATATCCAGATCGACGAGTTGCTGACCATTTACAATTGCAACCCGCAACTCTTCAGGCTGGGTCGCATTAAATAACATTCTTTTCATTTCCAAACCTTACGTGTTCATTTTATTAATTTCCTGATCCCAATCGAGTGGGATAGATTTTTTGGTATACGTAGTTGTGATGACGAGGTCTGGGTTTTATATTTTTATAATAGCTTATGTTTATCAATTATTTATTTCTTTTTCTTAATGTATTTGTTATGTTAAAAAAACTTTCTGAGCTTTCTGAGACGTATTTATTTTAATTTTAAGTAATTCAATATTGTATTAGAACCCGGTTAACTACTGCTATCCTGCCGTACGGTCACGTTTAAGGTAACAGATTTTACATAAAGTTCCAAATACAAACTGATTTTTCTGTAATAATATTAGTGAATTTCTCACTGGTCTGTAAAAAACCAAAATATTCCAGAGAAAATTTGGACTCATTTTCCGGAAAGAATTTTTCAATGTGTTAATTTTTACAGAAAGAGGGCTAAAAAGAAATAAAAAAATACCTCGCCATCGCTAATAAAACTTTCTTACCATCTTGAACGATCACCGTACAACAACTCCGAATCCCGGTAAGTTTCTGACATCAGTTTGCAAAGAGCATATTGAAGAATCAGGCAATGATCAGCGGATTGATAATTTCCTGTTCAAGCGGCTGAAAAATATCCCGAAGAGTCATATCTATCAACTGCTCAGAAGCGGTCAAGTCCGCGTTAACGGAAAACGGATTGACGCCAAATACCGCTTGCAGCTTGGTGATCTGTTGCGTATCCCGCCGATTAGCGACCTGTCGAACCAAAGCCCTGCATCGCAAACTGCTATCAGTCCTCGCAAAATATATGCTTTCTCCATTTTGCATGAAGATGACGCTTTGCTGGTTATCAATAAGCCCAGCGGCATGGCTGTTCATGGTGGAAGTGGAGTCAGTTTTGGCGTAATCGAACAATTGCGGATGCAGAATCCATCCTGGAAATTTCTGGAACTCGTGCATCGGTTGGACCGGGAAACATCCGGTGTGTTACTTCTCGCTAAAAAAAGGAACGCATTAGTCGAGCTTCATCGTCAAATCCGTGAAGGATCGATGAAGAAACATTATTTAGCAATGGTCAAGGGGCAATGGCGCAACGCTAGACAACACGTCAAGCTGGCGCTCAACAAATATGTCGCCGCGAACGGTGAACGTCGCGTGGCCATATCGCCACAGGAACAGCCGAACAGTAAACCGGCGCATACGATTTTTACATTGCATAGTGCCTGGAAATCGTTCAGTTTATTGGATGCTGAGATCAAAACCGGGCGCACGCATCAAATTCGCGTGCATCTGGCACATCTCGGTTTTCCCATTCTGGGCGATGATAAATACGGTGATTTTGAGATCAATAAGCAACTGGATAAAGCAACCGCGTCATATCGGCTGACGCGCATGTTTTTGCATGCGCATACACTGCAAATTGCGCATCCCGTTACAGGGATCACGATGACATTACAGGCGCCGCTGCCTGAGGATTTGCGGAAATTTGTCGAGTGTTTGGATAGATCGGAAACAATCAGTTAGAAGGCAAACAACCGGATACCCAAAATTTGATGGATTACTCGGACTGATCCGGTTTGGCGGCAACCTTTCCAGTATCGAGCATGGTTTGCAGTACCTCCCAAACATTTTCTGCGATCATTGCTTGCGCCATTTCATTGGGATGTATCCCATCCGGTTGAAAATAATCGTGTTTCTCGCCAAAGCCGGCGAGTAAGAATGGGATTAATTCAGTTTGATAGCTTTCAGCGAGTTGCTGGAAGATTGCCTGGAACTTTTGCGTATAAGTAGCACCATAGTTGGGTGGTAATTGCATGCCGACAAGCAGCACCGCCGCATTAGCTTGCAAGCATTTCTCGATGATCGTTGCCAGATTCTCATAAATGGATTTAATCGTCGCGCCGCGCAACCCGTCGTTGGCTCCCAACTCGAGAATCACGATCCCGGGCCGGTGATTCTCAAGTGCTTGCGCAATTCGATTGCGGCCGCCCAGTGATGTTTCGCCGCTGACGCTGGCATTGATAATCCGATAGCTGGCATGCTGCGATTGCAGCCGTTGCGATAATAGATTAACCCAACCGGCTTCTACCGGTATACCATAGCCGGTTGACAGGCTATCGCCAAAAACCATGACCGTTTTGCTCACCGCCGACGCAGGAGCCGCAAACGCGATAACGATAAATAGAATCAACAGGAAGTTTTTTTTCATGTTAGTGGATGACCAAAATAAACAATATGTTATTCGTACTGATGCGCTTACCAAGCAAGTAACAACCGGTGAACAGCAACTGACCATTTTGCACGATATCAATTTGCAAATCGCATCCGGTGAAGCCGTGGCCATTATAGGCGCATCCGGATCCGGCAAATCGACTTTGTTGGGTTTGCTGGCCGGATTGGATTTACCGACATCCGGGAAAGTTCATCTGGATTCGGTCGACATCTTCGCATTGGACGAAGACGAGCGGGCTGCTTTGCGCGGCAAAGTAATGGGTTTTGTGTTTCAATCGTTTCAACTGTTACCCGCTTTAACGGCGCTGGAGAATGTCATGTTGCCGTTGGAATTGGCGCGCATTCGCGATGCCGAAACACCGGCCAAGCGCTTGCTGGAGCGGGTAGGGCTGGGGCAACGCTTGGATCACTATCCCAAGCAATTATCCGGAGGGGAGCAGCAACGGGTAGCGATCGCACGGGCATTTGCGACCAATCCACAGTTATTGCTGGCTGACGAGCCGACGGGTAATCTCGACTCAGCAACCGGCACGCAAATTATCGAATTAATGTTCGAACTTAACCGCGAGCATGGCACGACACTGGTTTTGGTCACGCACGATGAAGCGTTGTCACGGCGTTGCTCGCGCCAGATCCGGCTGGTCGATGGACGGTTACTGCACTAATGGCTATTTCGCACGGTTTTTTTCATCATTTAAGTAGTCAACGCCACCATGTATTCAATTAAATTACCTTTTCAAATGATGCGCCGGGATTGGCGCGCGGGCGAATTGAATGTGCTGTTGCTGGCGCTGATCATTGCGGTGAGCGGCATGGTGACGGTCGGTTTCTTCGCGGAACGCGTCGAATTGGCCCTGGCTCGGGAGAGCAATCAGTTGCTGGGCGCGGATTTGTTACTGATCTCCAGTAAACCGGTACCTGCACATTTTGCCGAAGAAGCCGGCCGGTTAGGTCTTAAAATTTCATCGCTGACCAAATTTCCGAGCATGATTTCCAATGGCGAAGGAAATCTTCTGACGCAGATAAAAGCTGTGACGGATGGTTATCCATTGCGCGGGCGTGTTTATTTATCCAGCCAACCATCCAGCGCCGCCGCGTCGCAACCGCAGTTGCAAGCCGCGAATGGAATCCCGCCACGAGGTGCTATCTGGATCGATGAAAAAGTCATGGCGCAACTGGCACTGCGAAGCGGGGATGTTGTCGAAGTCGGCGCCACTCAGTTGATCGTGACCGAATTGATTGTGCGTGAGCCGGATCACTCGGTGGGATTCATCAATATGGGCGCGCGCGCCATGATAAATGCCGGTGATTTGGAAGCAACCGGTTTGATCCAGGAAGGCAGCCGCGTTTCTTACCAATTGCTGCTTGCCGGAGAGATCGATTCGGTGAAGCAATTTCGTGATTGGGCGAAAAAACGGTTGACTAATTATGAACGGCTGGAAGGGATTCGCGATGCCCGGCCTGAAATCAAGGCGGCATTGCAGCGCGCGGAAAAATTTTTGAATTTAACCGCGCTGGCCAGCGTGGTGCTGGCTGCGGCAGCGATTGCATTGGCGGTGCGCCGTTTTACCCAGCGGCATTTGGATGGCTGCGCCGTGATGCGCAGTCTGGGCGCCAGCCAGAACCAATTGCTGTTTTTATATCTTGTTTACTTCATCAGTTTCGGAGTCATCGCCAGCGCGATCGGCTGCTTCATCGGTTTCGCCGGGCAACAAGCGCTGGCGCTGTGGCTGACAGGCATTATCGAGACCGGCCTGCCTTGGCCAAGCGTTATGCCGGTGCTGCAAGGGTTGTTGCTGGGCTTAGTCTTGCTGCTGGGTTTTGCCTTGCCGCCGGTGCTAAATCTGCGCAGCGTTCCGGCTTTGCGGGTATTGCGGCGTGATGCCGGTTTATCCAACTTTCACAGCATCGCCGGTTACTTATTAGGTTTGGCGGCTTTATCGCTGCTGTTCATTTGGAAAGCGCAAGACTTGAAACTGGGTCTTTATGTGGTAATCGGTTTTGCAGCCGCAATCGTCATCTTCGGTTGCCTTGGCTGGCTGCTGATCGGGATTCTGGCCAGTATCCGGCACCAGGCCGGCGGAGCTTGGCGCTATGGGCTCGCCAGTATCCGCCGCCGTTCGATTTCCAGCATTTTGCAAGCCGTAGCGCTCGGTTTAGGACTCATGGCATTGTTGATCCTGACGCTGATTCAGGATGATCTGGTTAAGGATTGGCACGCCAGCTTGCCGCCGGAAGCGCCGAATCATTTCCTGGTGAATATTCAGGCCGATCAATTACAGCCTTTGGAAGAATTTTTTCAGCACCATGCGATGGAACAACCCGCGATGGCGCCGATGGTCCGCGGACGCCTGGCGCAGATTAACGGCAAAAAAGTGTCTGCGAAAAATTATGCCGACGATTTACACGCTGAACGTCATATCCGGCGCGAATTCAATTTATCCTGGGCGAACGAACTGGCGCTCGATAATCAAATCGTGCAGGGCGCCTGGTGGCAGGATGGCAGCAGTGAACCCGAGTTGTCGATCGAAGAAGGCATTGCAACGACCCTGCGCGTCAAACTGGGCGACACTTTGACCTTCGATATCGCAGGCAGTCATTTCACCGCAAAAATCACCAGTGTCCGGAAAGTCGATTGGGATACCTTCCGGGTCAACTTTTTTGTGCTGGTACCGGCAGGGCAACTGGAAAATTATCCGGTGAGTTATATCACCAGCTTTTATGTGCCGCCAACCGATCTTGCGGTCATACATGATCTGGTTAAAGCTTTCCCGAATATTCTGGTCGTCGATGTCGCATTGGTGATCTGGCAGGTACAGCAGATGATTCAGCAGGTTTCCCAGGCAATCGAATTTGTTTTCTTGTTTACTGTCCTGGCGGGCTTTGCAGTGTTATACGCCGCAATTGCCGCCACGCAGGATGAGCGCATTCAAGAAGCGGCGATTTTCCGGGCGTTGGGCGCCAAGCGTGAGCAATTGTCGCGGGCTTGGGCTGCGGAATTCGCAATACTCGGCGGTCTGGCGGGATTTTTCGCATCCGCCGGCGCGACCGCGATGGGATTTGCCATCGGCAAGCATGTCTTGCATCTCGAATATACGTTCAATCCCTGGATTTGGGTGGTGGGAATTTCAACCGGCATTATCGGCGTTTTAATTGCAGGATTGCTGGGCACGCGCTCGGCGCTTTCGACGCCGCCGCTATTGACGCTGCGGAAGCTAGGCTAATTCCATGTCCATGCCGGTTTTGCCAGTGCCGCAATTCAAAGCGCTTCCGCCGCTGAGTCTGTATGTTCATATCCCCTGGTGCCTGAAAAAATGCCCGTACTGCGATTTCAATTCGCATGAAATCCGCGAGCAGGGCAATCAGGCGCTCGAAGACGATTATGTGAAGGCGTTGATCAAAGACCTTGAATCGGCGTTGCCGGATATTTGGGGCAGGCGGCTCAGCACCATTTTTTTCGGCGGCGGCACTCCCAGCCTTTTTAGCGCGAACGCGATCGACACGCTGTTAACTGCTATCCGCATGCTGCTGCCGGTGGAGCATTTCGCGGAAATTACCCTGGAAGCCAACCCCGGCACCTTTGAAGCGCAAAAATTCGCCGATTACCGCAAAGCCGGTATTAACCGGCTATCCATCGGCATACAAAGTTTTAACCGGCAACACCTGCAAGCGCTCGGCCGCGTGCATGACGACCAGGAAGCGCACCGTGCGGTCGAGATCGCGATGAAAAATTTCGATAATATCAATCTCGATTTGATGTACGCGCTACCCCGGCAATCCTTGCAGGAAGCGCAGCATGATATCGAAACGGCTTGCGCGCTGGGTGTCACGCATATTTCCGCCTATCACTTGACCCTGGAACCCAACACGCTGTTTTACCGCTACCCGCCGAAACTTCCGGATGACGAGCAGGCCGCGCAAATGCAGGAAATCATCGAGTTAACCGCTGCCAATCATCACTACCGCCACTACGAGACTTCCGCATTTGCGCAAACCGGCAAGGAATCCCGCCACAATCTGAATTACTGGCTGTTCGGCGACTATCTCGGCATCGGCGCCGGCGCCCACAGTAAAATCAGCTTTGCCGATAAAATCGTGCGCCAGATGCGCTATAAACAACCCAAAGAATACTTGGCCAAAGCGCATGCCGGGGATTCGCTGATTCAAACGCAGCAGCAATTGACGATCGATGACCGGGGTTTTGAATTCATGATGAACGCGCTGCGGCTTTCCAGCGGTTTTGACACGGTTTTATTTCGCGAGCGGACCGGACTGCCCATCGCTGCCGTGCAAACACAGCTTGAAGAAGCCGAACAGCGCGGCTTGCTGGTGTACGATCACCTGCGCATCAAGCCGACCGTGCTCGGGCGGCGTTTTCTCAACGATCTGCTGCAAATCTTTCTGCCTGAAAATAATCCCGCCGGATAATGCGCTAAAATCGCAACCTCGATTTTTTGCTGAAGGTAAACACGATGGCGTATATCAAACCGGAAGAAATCATCGAAAACATGCTGCAAGCGGGCGCTAAAAAAGCCGGTTTGCCGGTAAAGCAACTGTTGATCCGCGGATTTCTGGCGGGCGCTTTCCTGGGCTATGCGACGACCTTGGCAATCCTGGCGGCAACCCAAACCGGCTGGGGGATGGCGGGCGCGCTGGTGTTTCCGGTTGGGTTTGTGATGATCGTGCTGCTCGGATTGGAACTGGCGACCGGTAATTTCGCGTTGATTCCCATTGCAGTCGCAGATCGCCGGACAACTTTTTCGCTTTTGCTCAAAAACTGGACCTGGGTACTGATCGGCAACCTCGCCGGCAGCGTTGCCTACGCCTATTTGTATTGCATCGTCGCCACCAAAATGGGCGCCATCGACCCGGCCACCTTGCCGGCGTTGCAACGAACCATCGGCATTGCCGAGACCAAAACGCTCGAATACGCTAAGCTTGGTTTCGACGGAACCATCGCCGCTTTCGTCAGCGCCATGCTGTGCAACTGGATGGTTACGTTGGGGGCGGTCATGTCATTCACCTCAACCGCCACCATCGGCAAAATCGCCGCCATGTGGCTGCCGATCATGACTTTCTTCGGTTTAGGCTACGAACACGCGATCGTCAACATGTTCGTCATTCCCGCCGGCATCTGGCTCGGCGCGGATATTACCATCGCCGACTGGTGGCTGTGGAACGGATTGCCGGTGATTGCGGGGAATTTATTCGGCGGGATGATTTTTACCGGATTTTTGTTGTATTGGAGTTATGGTAAAGCTGCGGGTTAAATTTATAATTATCAATGCAATAGAATAAAAAATTAACTATTTGCTAATATTGAATTATCGATCTGCGGGATTATCAGAAGCCTACAAGCATTCAAACTTCTGGAAGTGAGTTAGCGGGGATATTCAGATACCAAACAAAAAAACAAATCATGGGTTTCCAGCAATCGGTTTAAGTGCTGGTTGACTATCGACCAAAACAAGGCAGGTTTAAACCACCAAAAGCCTAAGAGGCACGCCGCCGACCGGCGCGAAGGGTATGCCTCGCAAGGGGCATACTGCCCGATCCCTAACGCGGATTGACTTGTTCCTGATTTTTCCATATTGCTAAACAGCATTCTTTCGCCTGTTTCAAAGTATAATTTTTGTACTAGTCTTTATATTGAATTGATGCGCTTATGGCAAAAAATTCGCTTTATATTATTGGAAATGGATTTGACCTTTACCATGATATCCCATCTTGCTATTGCGACTTTGGTATATATGTTAAATCCTCAAATTCACATCTGTACGAAATCTTCGAAAGATATATCCCGCGCGATGGTGATGGTAATTGGTCGAAATTTGAAGAAGCGCTTGCAGATATTGACGTTGAATCAATACTCGATGATATTCCTCTGGCTTATTATGGTGCTGATGATTGGAGTGATTCAGGGCATCATGATTTTCAATACGAAGTTGAGAAATTAGCTGATGCACTTTCAAACGATTTAAAGAAGATTTTTACACACTGGATACTTACCTTACAAATACCCGATTCTTTAACTTGTCAGACTCCTCTTTTGAATCTTGATTTAGGTGCAAGCTATTTAAGCTTTAATTACACTAACACCTTGGAAAAACTTTACCATGTGAATCCTAGCAAAATATTATATATACATAATAAAGCAATTGACTTAACTTCTGATCTCATTCTCGGACATGCTTTTAACCCCAAAAATAGGCCATCATTAAACCAAGATTGTGACTTAGAAAGTCAGGATACTCGGATAACTGAAGCCAATTTTATCCTTGATGATTATTTTTCTCGTACCTATAAACCGGTTGATTTTGTGATTCGTGAGCATGAATCTTTTTTTGATTTACTAACGAATACTAATAAGATTTATGTTTTAGGACATTCTTTATCTTCGGTAGATGTCCCTTACTTTAAACAGATTGTGAATCGAGTAGCTGATTCAGAACCAGATTGGACGATAACTTATTATTGCGAATCCGAGATTAGTAGTTTTAAAAAAACTTTGTTGGGACTGGGCGTATCAGAGGCAAAAATTAATTTTATAGAGATGTGTGATGTGTGATTTGTGATGATTATTTTTTTCCAAATAACCGAAATTATTATCCTAATTTATGCACGAATTTCACAAACACCTCAAAAAACTCGAAGACCTAACCGCCAGCGCCAACGCATCCTGCAAAGAATTCACCAATCTGTGTTAATAGCCCTGAGATTTCAAATTGAAAACTGCGGCAGTGCTGGCCATAAAATCGCATGGAATCAGGCGTTATCGTTAAAATGCACGCAAGGAGCGCATGAAATGAAATTTGATCCTGAAGCCTATTCGATTACGATTCGTAAGGAAGAAATCGACGATGAAATTCTATACGTGGGTAGGGTAGCTGAATTCTCCAATATCAGCGTATATGAAGAAGACTTTGTGACTGCTCGAAATCTGGTTATCGATGCAATTCAAACACTGAAAAAAATCGCTGACGAAACGCACAAAGACTTTCCGCCGCCATACCTCGCAACATCCAACGAATTTCTGGAGCGAGCATCCTCATTTCGATAAATGAAGTGGATTCAGATTTACAAAACCAATTATTAAAAACTCTGCTGTAACGTCAACCCAATTCGGCTTTCAAGCACTACTCACATTCATAAAAATTAGTGCTACTTTCCTGCGATACGCATGGATAAATCCACTCATTCAGCAGCGAGCGTGCTTCCGTAATCACTTCCGACGCTGTCATTCCCAGCATTCCTCGATGTTGCCGTGCCCAGCGGTCTGCCGCGGCGCCGTGCAGATAAACCGCCAGCAGCAATGCCGGGCCGGGATTCAAGCCTTGGGCAAGGAGCGCGCCGATGATGCCCGCCAGCACGTCGCCGGTACCGGCGGTGCTGAGCGCGGGATTGCCGCTGGTGTTGAGGTAGCGTTTGCCGCCGGGAAAGCAGCAGATGCTGCCGGCGCCTTTCAGCACGACGTAGCTGTTGAATTTTTGCGCGATTTGCAACGCGGCATTCATGCGGTTGCTTTGTATCGCGGCGCTGTCGGTATTCAGCAGACGCGCGGCTTCCGCCGGATGCGGGGTCAGTATGCCGGGAGCGTTGCGCTGCTTGAGCCGGTTGGCTAAATTCGAGTGCTGCGCGAGCAAATTCAGCGCATCGGCGTCGAGCACCAGCGGATAATTGCTGTCCAGCGTGGTTTCGAGCCACGCCAGGGCTTGCGCCGATTGCCCTAGGCCGGGGCCGGCGATCAGGCAATGCAACTGCGTCAATTCGAAGATTCCGGATGGCGGACGCAGCATCAGTTCGGGTTGGAAGAAGTCTACCGCCGGTGCATTTTCCGCCAATAATCCGGCATAAACCCGCCCGGCGCCCGACTGCAACGCCGCCCGGCCAGCCAGCAGCGCAGCGCCTGTCATGCCGCCCGAACCGCCGAGAATCGCGACATTGCCGAACGAGCCTTTATGGCTGTTGGCAGAACGGGGCGGCGGCAATAGGGATGCGGCGAGCATGTGATTCAGCAGCCAAACTTGCGGTTGCGGCGCTGACGGTAGATGAATGCCCAGATCGCACAAAACCACTTCACCGCAGCATTCCGGTCCGAAATTGGTATACAGGCCGGGTTTGCGTCCGATGAAAGTAACCGTCAGCGTTGCGCGGATGGCGACGCCGTAAATACAACCGTCGTCGCTGCCCAGTCCGGATGGAATATCCAGCGCGACGACCGGTGCCGCCATGCGGTTGACGGTTTCGATCCAATCCCGGTATTGACCTTCGATAGGCCGGTTGTTCGATTGATCCAGACCGATGCCGAACAATCCATCCACCGCCGCATCCCAATTGCGGTCGCCATCCGGTATGCCGGGATGAAGATCGCCGCCGCATGCCAGCCAAGCTTGTAGCGCTTGTTTGGCATCGGCTGGAACGCGGTTGCGGTCGCCCGCGAATACTACGGTGACGGTATTGCCCCATTCCTTGAGATAACGCGCCACGACAAAGGCGTCACCGCCATTATTGCCGGGGCCGGCAAGAACCAGGATTGACTGATTCGAGCGTTTCAACAACCGGTCGCGGATCGCTTGTGCTGCCGCCAGACCGGCTTTTTCCATCAGCGGCGGCGGGTTGGCCAGTTTCATGGCTTGTTGCTCGATATCGCGGATCTGGGCGGTAAAGAAAACGGGATCGGTAGCAATCATAATGACCGTGCAAATGGGACGATGATCAGCGATAAGTACATCTTCTCGTGTAAAATTGCAATCTTTTAATCTTCGAACGATTGCCTTTGATGCTTCAATTTTGTGGTGGACGTGCGTTGTCGCCATTCCGGCTGGAGAAATTACGACAACAATTCAGCGCGTTAAATATTCCGATAGTTGAGATTGATACCGAATACTGGCATTTTTGCCCGGTAACACGCGATTTACAGAGCGATGAAATGACGGCATTGCGCAAGCTGTTGAATCATCAGCAATCGCAGAACCTTAAGCCGGAAAACGGCGATTTCTTTTTGATCGTGCCGCGTCCCGGCACGATTTCGCCGTGGTCGAGCAAAGCCACCGATATCGCGCATCATTGCGGGTTAGACGCGGTTGAGCGCATCGAACGCGGTATCGCGTATTACCTACGCGGCAAGTCTCCTTTATCCGCTGAAGAGATATCCCGGCTGAAACCATTGCTGCACGACCGCATGACCGAGACCGTGCTGGCGTCGTTGGACGATGCCGCGCGCTTGTTTCAGCACTTTCCGCCGAGACCGCTGAGTACCATCGACGTGACCGGCGGCGGCATCGACGCGTTGCGGCAAGCGAATCAAGCGATGGGATTGGCGTTGTCGGCGGATGAAATCGATTATTTGTTGCGCCATTTCCAGCAGGTGCAGCGTAATCCGACCGATGTCGAGTTAATGATGTTTGCGCAAGCCAATTCGGAACATTGCCGCCATAAAATTTTCAACGCGGACTGGATCATCGACGGCAAACCGCGTAATCATTCGCTGTTTGCGATGATCCGCAACACCCATCAACAGCATCCGCAAGGTACTTTGGTGGCGTATGCCGACAACGCCAGCGTCATCGAAGGCGCGGACATCGACCGGTTTTATCCGGGAAACGGGCAAGCTTACGGTTATGTCCGCGAAAAAACGCATGTATTGATGAAAGTGGAAACGCATAATCATCCGACCGCGATTTCCCCATTTCCCGGCGCTGCAACCGGTGTCGGCGGAGAGATCCGCGACGAAGGCGCGACCGGGCGAGGCGCAAAACCGAAAGCCGGTTTGTGCGGTTTTTCGGTATCCAATCTGAATATTCCGGGCTTCGTGCAACCGTGGGAGGTTGACCGGCCGGGAGGGCAAGGATCTTACGGCAAGCCCGGACGGATTGCGTCGGCGCTGCAAATCATGCTGGAAGGCCCGATCGGCGGCGCGGCGTTCAATAATGAATTTGGCCGCCCCAATCTGGCTGGCTATTTCCGCACCTTCGAAGAACGCGTTGGCGGCGAAATGCGCGGTTATCACAAACCGGTCATGCTGGCTGGTGGCATCGGTCAAATTGCGGATGCGCATGTGCGCAAGGAAAAATTTCCGCCGGGTGCATTGCTGATTCAATTGGGCGGCCCCGGCATGCTCATCGGTTTGGGCGGCGGCGCGGCTTCTAGCATGGATACCGGCGCGAATACCGAAGCACTGGATTACGATTCGGTGCAACGCGGCAACCCGGAAATGCAGCGGCGCGCGCAAGAGGTGATCGACCGTTGCTGGCAGTTACAGCGCAGCGGCATGGAAAATCCGATTTTGTTTATCCACGACGTCGGCGCGGGCGGTCTTTCCAATGCGTTTCCGGAATTGGTGCATGATTCCGGGCGCGGCGGGCGTTTCGATTTGCGCGCCGTACCCTCGGAAGAAACCAGCATGTCGCCGATGCAGATCTGGAGCAATGAAGCGCAAGAACGTTATGTATTGGCGATCAAACCGGAATCGCTGGAATTGTTTCAACGCATTTGCGAACGCGAGCGTTGTCCGTTTGCCGTGGTCGGGGAGGCCACCGCCGATGAATTGCTGCAAGTGAATGATCCGCAGTCCCCGGCGGCACCGGTCGATATGCCGTTGCCGGTCTTGCTCGGCAAGCCGCCAAAAATGACACGCGATGTGATGCACGATTGCCGGGTGCTGCCGGGACTTGACTGGACCGATGTTGAATTAACCGATGCGGTTTACCGGGTATTGCGCTTGCCTGCGGTCGCTTGCAAGACTTTTTTAATTACCATTGGCGATCGCAGTGTCGGCGGATTATCGGCGCGTGATCAAATGGTGGGGCCTTGGCAGATCCCGGTGGCCGATGCCGCAGTGACCAGCATGGGCTATCAGACGGTGCTGGGTGAAGCCTTCGCCATCGGCGAGCGCACGCCGCTGGCGCTGATCGACCCGGCAGCGGCGGCGCGCATGGCGGTCGGCGAAGCGATAACCAATATCGCCGCAGCGGCCATCGAGCGTATCGAAACTGTCAAATTATCGGCCAACTGGATGGCCGCCGCCGGACATCGCGGCGAAGACGCCGGATTGTACGATGCGGTTCATGCCGTCGGCATGGAATTATGCCCGCAGCTTGGCATCAGCATCCCGGTCGGAAAAGATTCGATGTCGATGAAGACCGCATGGGAAGAATCGAGTGAGCGCAAGGAAGTGACCGCGCCGTTGTCGTTGATCATCTCGGCGTTCGCGACGGTTTCCAATGTGCGTCAGACGCTGACGCCGCAATTGCGCACCGATTGCGGTGAAACCGAACTGATTCTGATCGACTTGGGGCAGGGATTGAACCGCCTCGGCGGTTCCGCGCTGGCGCAAGTCTACAAGCAGATCGGTAATCTGGTGCCGACCATCGACGGCGAATTCGGTGCGGCCCGGCTGAAGACTTTTTTTGGCGCGATTCAATGCCTTAATCAGGCTGACCTGTTATTGGCGTATCACGATCGTTCCGATGGCGGTTTATTGGTGACGCTGTGTGAAATGGCATTTGCCGGCCATACCGGATTGACGGTCAATCTGGATCAATTATGTTTCGATCCGCACAGCAGCGACATCGACGGGTCGGAAACGCGCGCCGGACAGTTGGGCAGGCGTTTCAAGGAGCGTTTGTTGGCGGTATTGTTCAACGAGGAACTGGGCGCGGTCATTCAAATTGCCGCCGCGAAACGTCCGGAAGTCATGCGGATCTTGGACGAAGCCGGTTTGCGCGATCATAGTTTTGTCATCGGCCACTTGAATCAATCCGGCGAAATCCGCCTGATGCGCGACAACAAACCGGTTTTGGCGGAGAAACGCGTGGATCTGCAGCGCGCCTGGTCGGAAACCAGCTATCAGATGCAAAAATTGCGCGACAATCCGGTATGTGCGCAACAGGAATTCGATCGTATTCTGGATGCTGACGATCCCGGTCTGAAGATTGCGCTCAGCTATGAGGCATGCGATGACGTCGCTGCGCCGTTTATTCAATCCGGTTCGCGTCCGCCGGTTGCGATCCTACGTGAGCAGGGCGTCAATGGTCATGTCGAAATGGCGGCAGCGTTCGACCGCGCCGGTTTTACCGCGATCGACGTGCATATGAGTGACATTATTGCCGGGCGCGTTTCGTTGAAGAATTTTCAGGGTTTTGTGGCTTGCGGCGGATTTTCGTACGGCGATGTGCTCGGCGCTGGAGAAGGCTGGGCCAAGTCAATTTTGTTCAATTCGCGCGCGCGCGATGAATTCGAGGCATTCTTCCAGCGTTCCGGTACCTTTGCATTAGGCGTATGCAATGGCTGCCAAATGATGAGCAATTTGCAGGAGATCATCCCGGGCGCGAGTGCTTGGCCGCGATTTAAACGCAATTTATCGGAACAATTTGAAGCGCGTTTTGTCATGGTAGAAGTGCAGCAAAGCCCATCGCTGTTTTTCGATGGTATGACGGGAAGCCGCATGCCGATCACGGTGGCGCATGGAGAAGGAAAAACGGAATTTGCGGCTGCTGAGCAGGTGCAGCAAGCGGCTAATCTGGTGACTCTGCGGTATATCGATCATCGCGATCAGGTCACGGAAATTTATCCGTATAATCCGAATGGCTCAATCCAAGGAATCACCGGTTTAACAACGCCGGATGGGCGTTTTAATGTACTGATGCCGCATCCGGAAAGAGTCTTCCGGGTAACGCAACATTCCTGGCATCCCGATGCACGCAATGACAGTGCGGAGGATGGTCCGTGGATACGCTTGTTCCGCAATGCGCGCAAATGGATCGGATAACCGTAAGAACCTTTCAACTTAATAAAAGAACAATTCAAATGGCAAATTTTCTTGATCATCAAGGTAATCGTTTTTTAGGTCTCGCGGTACTGGCATTGGGGCTGGTATTGAATCCGGCGCATGCCGTGGTGACGCCATCAAAAAAACCGGATTCGAATCAATGCGTGCCGTTGGGCGATTGGGTAACGCCAGGATTCGGAAAAATCCCGCAGCAGCAAGTGATTGCGCGCGCTGCAAAAGCGGAAGTGGTATTGCTAGGCGAAACGCATGTCAATGTCGACCATCACCGCTGGCAATTACAAACATTGGCGGCATTGCATGCGCAACGTCCGGACATGGTGATCGGTTTTGAAATGTTTCCGCGCCGGGTGCAAGCGGCTTTGGATCGCTGGGTCGCGGGGGAATTGACGGAGCAGGAGTTTTTACGCGCATCCGACTGGAATCATGTGTGGAATACCGATCCGAATTTATATTTACCGCTGTTTCATTTCGCCCGCATGAACCGGATTCCGATGCTGGCGCTCAATATTGAAACCAAATTGCGCCGCCAGGTGGCGGAAAAAGGTTTTTACGGCGTGCCGGTCGAAGACCGCGAAGGTTTGACGCGCCCGGCCGAGCCGAGCCAGGCGTATATGGATTATTTGTTGCCGATTTACAAACAGCACGACCGGCGAGATAAACAAGGAGGGGAGATATCGCAACACGATCCTGATTTCCGCAAATTTATCGATGGTCAATTGCTGTGGGACCGAGCCATGGCGCAAGTATTGCAACAGGCTGTCAACGGTTCCGTCGCGACAGGCAAACCGCTGGTGGTCGGGGTGATGGGTTCCGGTCATGTGTTGCACGGTTTCGGCGTGCCGCATCAATTGCATGACTTGGGTGTCAAGCATGTTTCGGCGTTGTTGCCGTGGGACAGCGATAAATCCTGCAAGCAACTGGTAGCCGGTGTCGCGGATGCGGTATTCGGCGTATTGCCGCACATTCCGGAATTGATCCGTCCGCAATTCCAGCGGCTTGGAATCCGCTATGAAATGGGGCGGGGCGGAGCGGTGGTTTTGCAGGTCGAGAAAAACAGCATTGCCGAAGCTGCCAAATTGATGGAATCCGACGTGATTGTGGAGATGGCCGGGCTATCGCTGCAAACGACTGAAGACGTGATCAACATCGTGCGGCGGCAAGCGCCGGGAACCTGGCTGCCGATTAAAATTAAGCGCGATAATCAAGATATGGAAATTATCGCGAAATTTCCACCGCTCAAATCGTAACTTTCCCGGTTTAACCTTATGACACCGTTAGTATTGTTCAGAGCCGGTTTGTTGCTGATTTTAGCGAGTGTTATCAGCAGCAATACATTGGCGCGTCCATCACCGTTCAAATTTAATCAGATCGAATACGATTTGACGGTGACCATCGATCCCGTTAAACGCACGATCGAAGGCGTCAGCATGATTACCGTCGAACGGCCGCGGGAATTGCAATTGATATTGGGCGCGGCGTACGAGGTCACGCAGGCGGAATTCAACGACGGTCCGCTAGGACAAGGGCGCGAGCAGGCCGGTCAACCGCATATCTGGAATATTCCTTTTCATTTCCGCCAGCAAATCCAGTTTCTGATCCGCTGGCACGGCGTTTTGGATACGCTCGATACATCACTCGATCATCATCAAACACTGGGAAAACCGGTTACGGTCAGCGGTGCGGACGGGAGTTTTTTACCGGACGGCGCCAACTGGTATCCGCGCATAGCCGGTGAATTGGCCAAGTACAAAGTTAAAATCGAACTGCCGTCCGGCTACAAAGGTTTGGTCGCCGGGCGTTTGGTTGAGGAATCCGATACCGAAGAAGGCTATCGCGCGTTGTTTGAATTTTCCCAACCCGCCGAGGGTATCGACTTGATGGCCGGTCCGTATGTGATCGAGACACAAACCTTTCACAACATCAAGCAGAAGCCGGTGCAATTGCGGACTTATTTTCATCCTGAAATCCGCGAACTAGCGGCTGATTACCTGGATGCGGTGAAACAATATCTGGCGCGCTACGAGGCACAAATCGGCGAGTATGCTTACTCCGAATTCAGCGTGGTATCGAGTCCGACGCCGACAGGATTCGGTATGCCGACCCTGACTTATCTGGGTATCGACGTACTGAAACTGCCGTTTATCCGTCATACCTCGTTAGGCCATGAAGTGCTGCACAATTGGTGGGGTAACGGGATTTATCCGGATTATCGCAGCGGCAACTGGTCGGAAGGCCTGACCACGTTCATGGCCGATTATGCGTACCAGGAAGAACAAAGCGAGGAAGCCGGGCGGGAAATGCGCCTGGGTTGGCTGCGCGATTTTGCCGCGCTGCAGCCGGGGCAGGATCAGCCGCTCACCGCATTTACTTCGCGCACGCATGACGCGTCAAAGATCGTCGGTTATAACAAAGCGGCGATGTTGTTTTTCATGCTGCGCGATCAATTAGGGTCAACCATGTTCCAGCGCGGCTTGCAGGGATTGTGGGCTACGCACCGGTTTAAAATCACCCCGTGGAGCGATCTGCAAAAAATGTTTGAAATTGTTTCCGGGCAATCGTTGCAGCCGTTTTTTTCGCAATGGCTCGAACGTTCGGGGGCGCCGGATATCGCAATCGCTGCAGCGGCGAGCAACGCAGTGGATAGCGGTTATGAATTAACGCTGACGTTGACGCAATCGGAATCGGCGTATCAATTGCAAGTACCGGTCGTGGTTGAAACCGGTCAAGGACCGGTTTCGCAGCGGCTCGAATTACAGCAAACGCAACAGACATTTACCTTAAAACTTGCCGGCAAACCGCAAGCGGTGCTGCTCGATCCGGATGTTCGCCTGTTCCGGCGGCTGGCGCCGCAGGAAGCACCGCCGATTCTACGGGATGTCATGGTGCATCCGGCAACCCGAACGCTAATCCTATCCAATCATGAGGATTTCCGGCAGCTTGCCAGTGCACTTGCGGAAAAACTGCAACGCCGGACGCCGGAATTGCTCGCCGATGACCAAGCGCTTACCGCCGCTCCGACTGTAATTATCGGCCTGCAGGCGGATGTCGAACGCTGGCTGGAAGCGCAATCGCTACCCGGCATTCCGCAAGCGATCGCCGCGAAAGGCAATGCGCAAGTTTGGACCGTCGCCCGGCCGGATGGTGCGACGCTGGCGGTGGTTTCCGTAGCCGACGCTGCCGCTCTCGAAGCTCTGTTGCGCCCGCTGCCGCATTACGGACGCCAAAGCTACCTCGCTTTTGATGGCCGGCAAGTGATTGAAAAAGGTATTTGGCCGATGCAAGTGCAGCGCACAACCGTTGAATAAATCAACAGCCGCAGTGCACGGCGCTGTAAGCATGCACGCTATGTTTTTATGCGTGATTGTTGAATGTCATGAATTCACCGAACAGAAAACTGCAAGTTATTTCAGAATTCCTTATACCAACGATCTTCTCAATGAATTTCACCACATTTCTGGATTGACTGGCTGTTGAAGGAGATGGATTTGCCGTGTTGGGCGTCATTGTCACGCTGCCGGAGACGATATTTACGGAATCTGAACCGGGCACGCTTACACAACGCAAGGCCACTAATTTAATGCCGGCAATGGCGGTGTGATCAAAGATATTCACGTGGGCGATATCCGTCAGTATGGATTGAGCATTGACGACGGCATGAAACTGGCGGAAAAGCTGGCTGCTGCTTACGGCAACCTCGGTATCGTTAGCTAAAATTTTTCCAGGCGATTGAATTTTATCAGAAAGCTTTGATTGCTATCCAAGAAGCAGGCAGGAAAAAAAGCTGTATCCATCCCGGCGCTTGCTATAAGGTCAATTTCAAAAGGTGGGTGTGATGGATGTATTGCCATCAGATGCGTTGCGGCCTGTTCTGAAAAAGGAAAGAGGTTAGTGTTTTTCACCAACCTCTTCGATTTGGTAGGTCGTGGCAGATTCGAACTGCCGACCAACGGATTAAAAGTCCGCTGCTCTACCGGCTGAGCTAACGACCCAAAGCGCAGCATTATACCTGATTCCGGCACCGTAATAAAAGACCTATCAACGGGAATGATTCGATCGGCGGTAAATTCATCAATCTAACAATGAACATTCATTATTTTACATAAGGTTATGTTTATTAAGTATAATAAAGAATGTTGCCAATATAAATAACTTACAACCGCTTAGTCACATATCGCTTTGTTTAAAAAACCAATTTTTAATTTTTGGCAAGCGGCGCGGAACAGGTCCGGTAGTTGTTGCTTGGAAGTTATGATCTCGCTTTAATCCTCAAATGTTAGCCGGTAAGCCGTATTGCCTAAGTTCCAGGTGTTAATCAGATCGCAATAACTACTGAAAAAGTCCGTCAGATTTGTATTTTGCCGTGCAGAACATTATGAGAAAATCGAGCCAAATGATAATCCATTGGATTTTATAAGTAACTCAGCACTTCATAAAATTAATGATGAGGCGTAAAAACATTTTGTCGCAGGAATTAATTATCTGCTTTGATCCATGACATCGCGTTGTCATAATTTTTAAGCATCATTTTAGTAGTGAATATCAAAATGCAATCCTACAGATTGTGCAGGATACGGTTGCAGTAATTGTTACTTTTCATCAGGTTCTTTTATGATTTTTGTTACGGGCGGAGCAGGGTATATCGGGTCGCATACTTGCGTTGAATTGTTGAATGCTGGGTATGATGTAACCGTTTTTGATAATTTTAGTAACAGCAGCCCCGAAGCGCTCGTTCGTGTGCAGCGGATCACCGGTAGGAAATTACAAATTATCCAGGGTGATTGCCGGGATCGCAGTGCTTTGATCGCTGCATTGCAACAGAGCCGGGCTAATGCAGTTATTCATTTTGCCGGTTTAAAGGCGGTCGGCGAATCTGTGTCAAAGCCGCTCAATTACTACGATCATAACGTTGTCGGTGCTTTGCGATTACTGGAAGCGATGCAGACATGCCATGTTCAAACGATCGTCTTTAGCTCTTCCGCTACGGTGTATGGCGATCCGGTTTACTTGCCGATTACTGAAGATCATCCGTTGTCGCCCGCTAACCCTTATGGCCGCAGTAAATGGATGATTGAAGAAATTCTACGCGATGCGTACCGCAGTGATTCTTCGATGCGGATTTGCATATTGCGTTATTTTAATCCGGTGGGTGCGCATGACAGCGGTTTAATCGGTGAAGATCCGCAAGGTATTCCGAACAATTTGATGCCTTTTATCGCGCAAGTTGCGGTAGGTCGAAGAGAGCATTTGAATATTTGGGGTAACGATTACTCGACACACGATGGCACGGGCGTGCGCGACTACATTCACGTGGTTGATTTAGCTATCGGTCATATCCGCGCACTGGCGGCGTTAAAAAACATCAATAGCACACAAAATGATCAATCTTCCGGTTGCATGACCGTAAATCTAGGCACAGGGCAGGGCTATAGCGTTATGGATGTGTTGCGTGCTTATGAAAAGGTTAGTGGATGCCGGATTCCGTATCAGATAGCGCCTCGGCGTTCCGGTGATATTGCGGCGTGTTATGCCGATCCTCAGCTGGCGTCCCGGGTACTCGGCTGGAAAGCACGATTTGATTTGGAGGCGATGTGCAGGGACAGCTGGCGCTGGCAGAGCGGGAATCCCGGCGGTTATCAGCAGTGATTATGAGTTCTGGTGTTGTTTATAAATTTTTACTTTCTATTGTTTAATTTTTAAGGAGAGCAGCCAATGAAAGCGATAAAGAAAGCGGTTTTTCCTGTTGCCGGATTGGGAACACGTTTCTTGCCCGCGACCAAAGCAAATCCCAAGGAAATGCTGCCAATTGTCGATAAGCCGCTGATTCAGTTCGCTGCCGAAGAAGCCGTTGCTGCCGGGATTGATGTGTTAATTTTTATTATCGGTAGAAATAAAAATTCAATTCCGGATCATTTCGATAAAGCATTCGAACTGGAAGCCAAACTGGAAGCGGAGAGCAAATGGGATATGCTGAATGTGGTCCGCGATATTCTGCCATCGCGTATTGATTGCATTTACATCCGCCAAGTGGAAGCCTTGGGCCTCGGTCATGCGGTTTTGTGCGCCCAATCGGTAGTCGGCGATGAGCCGTTTGCGGTTTTGCTGGCCGACGATTTGATCAAAGCGGGTGAACGCTGCTGCCTGAGTCAAATGGTTGATATTTATAGCCAGCATCATTGTTCAATATTAGGAATTGAGCGAGTGCCGCACGATACCGTCCACCGGTATGGAATTATCGACAGCTCGATCATGGCGAAAAATTTGTCAAAAGTGAATGCCATTGTCGAAAAGCCGGCGATTGACGCAGCGCCTTCCAATCTGGCGGTAGTGGGCCGATACATCCTGACGCCGCGCATTTTCAAGCTGCTGGAACAAACTGAACGCGGCGCCGGAAACGAAATCCAGTTAACCGATGGGATCGCTAAATTGCTAAAAGATGAAACGGTTTTAGGCTATGAATTTACCGGAAAACGATACGATTGCGGCAGTAAATCGGGCTATTTGCAAGCAACGGTGGAATTTGCCTTACAGCACCCGGAGCTAAAAGATGGCTTTGAGAAGTATCTACAGGATCTTGTGAAGAAAAATTCAACCAACCCGGTATAACGCAAAGCAACTGCATTGACCGATGTGAACCGTGACATTGGATTTACGATTTTTGCCCGGTTCTTTATCGGGTATGGATCAATTGGATGGCACCAGCTTCATTTGACGATCAACCAGGCCGGGTAAAAAGGGTGTTGGTTTCCCTTGAGTCCAGTTAGTATGGCCGCTGCCGTAATACGGTGAAAGCGGATGCCCGCTTTGCCCTCCGGGCATATCGAAATAGCTCAATTCCTCCTGGCCGGGAGCGATGACTGAGCGTTGCGAAGCGCCAAAATTCGGGGATTGCACACGCGGCATATTATGATCCCCTGGTAACGGATCGCTGGGCATATCCAGCCACCGCCCGATCCAATCCGGGAATTGTCGGCTGAAAGGATGCTGGATTTGCGCGGAATTTACGGCGCCCCATTTTTGTATGATAAAGCGGCCATCTTGATTCATCCGAGCCGCGACTGCCTGCAGGCAATGTTGCAATAATTCATTCCAGTTCTGATGCGGCGCTGGAAGCAAGTGCAGCGGTTGTTGTTCGAGTAATTGCCACACGGCCCATTCGGTTTGGCTCAGCCGAGGAAACCGGAATTCTGGATCGTTTCGCCGGATCTGCGCTACAAAACCATTCATCAAGGTATCCATGACTTCATAGCGGAATGCCCGGACAAGGTGATATGCCGCCGAATCGGTCGATGCTTTGCCGGTCCAATCCGCCAGCGCCGTTTGCACCGGTTGCAGCCATTCCGCGCGAGTATCGAATGATTCAGCGGTTTTTTGTAACAATTCAAACCAACGGGTTAACAGTAATGCGCGATCGTCGAGCTGGATGGCCTGTACGTCAGCAATGGAGAATTGATCGCGCTCAAACAAACGATTGCGAATTTGCGTCGCTCTTGCTCCCAAGTCGTAACCGCCGTTGCCTATCAATTTGAGTTGCTCCGCCGAAACGGCGCGAGCATTGGCTGACCATAGCCGCCCCGAGTCAGGGTTGTGAAGCAGCGGATACAAATCATAATCCAGCCAGCCGTTCCATCCGGCGCCGGGCAGCGACCAATCCGCAGGCGTTTGCGGATCGTAACCGGCGAACCTGCCGGGAATGCGGCCAGCCAGTGTCCAGCTGATATTGCCGTTACGATCGCCGGCAATGAAATTTTGCACCGGGATGCCGAATTGGCGCGCGATGCCGGCGGCATCCCCAGCCGTTGTGATTCGCTCCAATTCCAGCAATTTGAGGTTGATTGCGCCCGGCTGCAACGCAGTCCACACCAATGCAAGCGGTGTTCCATCATGATCTTGCGCAATGATCGGCCCCCATTCCGTTTCGGAAATCGTGAGCTGTTCATCCGGCGCGTTCCGGATACGAATCGTTTCGGTAAAAATTTGGAGCGGTTGCCAGCCATCTGAGTTGCGATATTGCGCACGATCGGTATCGCTGATACGAATCCGCACCCAATCTGAGAAATCACCGTGGCTATTGGTAAAACTCCAAGCGATGTGACGATTGGAACCGATCACGATGGATGGAACGCCCGGCAAGCTGATGCCCGTGATATCGTGAGACCGGCCGGAAGCGGCATCCGGATAAATCAAACGCACCCGGAACCACACATTGGGCACACGTAACTTTAAGTGCATGTCATTAGCGACAATTGCAGCGCCGCCGGTTAATTGCCCCGAGACTGCAAAGCTGTTACTGCCGGGCGATTGTTCGGTCCGGGAAAAATCATTCGCCGGCTTTTGCGCATTAATCGCTCGCAGATCGATATCATTTTCAGAGGGCAGCGGCGGCAGTTGCATGGATTCACCGAGCAAGGGCGCGTCCCAGTTTCCCGCCGGCGACGTAAGAAAATCATAAACCGGTTCAGGCAGCATGGCGCGCATGCTGGAAAGCGCCAGCTCACGATTAAAATTTTCTTCATTCAATGTCAAGAACATGGCCAATATGACCAGCAGGCTGTCTTCGTTGCGCCATGGAACAGGACGGGTTCGGGTGAGCACATAAGGAAAAGGGCGCACTGCCAATGCGTGCAAACCGTGATTAACGCCCGCCCGGTATGCGTCAAGCAGTTGCAAATGTTCGCCCGGCAGTTGCTGCAAGATCGCGGCAGCGCGTACGCGCAGTCTCAGCAATCGAATTTTCCGGTCATGCGAGAGCGCATCGATCCCGAACAATTCGGCTAATTCTCCGGCAGCTTGCCGTCTCATCAGATCCATTTCGAAAAAGCGTTCCTGCGTATGTACAAATCCCATCGCCATAGCAAGATCCAGGCGGCTAAGGCCGGTTAAGGTGACACTGCCGAGTGCATCCCGATCAATCGTCACTGGTGCAGCCAATTCCGGCAGCGCGGTTTCGCCATCGTATTGCGGCAGGCTTCCGCGTAGTAACAAACCAGCGGCAATCAAGAATAAGACAGTCAATATTGAGCTTATTAATAGGATGGAACGAATTGGATTTGCAGTAAATTTTCGAATTAATGAATGCGTGGCAAAGGTCATAGAAATCTCAGCAGAAAACGCAGCTTAAAAAATGAAATCGAACGAAATTAATTGATAGTGAATTGATATTAAAAGAATTACTGCATGAAATCGAAACTATTGGTAATTAAAGGCATGAATCCTTCTTTATTCCAGCCATTGAATCAATAGCAGCGCAATGATAATGCATTGGTAGAAATTTGGAGCTTGTTATGTCGGAAGAGAGTGATTTAGAACGTACCGAAGAGGCCACGCCGAGGCGCTTAGAGAAAGCGCGAGAAGAAGGCCAGGTTGCACGTTCTCTTGAACTGACGACATTTACCGTGTTATTGGCTGCCGCTGCGGGCATTCTGTTCTTGGGTGCCGGATTAATGGACAAGTTGCTGAAAATCATGAAAACCGGCATGACCGTTGAACGGGAGCTGGCTTTTCAACCGGAATTGATGCTAGTGCGATTCTATCACTTAGCCATCGAGGGGTTGATTTCGATGGCTCCCTTATTGTTCCTGCTGCTGGTCGTCGCCTTTTTCGCGCCGATGCTGTTGAGCGGCTGGATGTTCAGCACCAAGGCATTGATACCGAAATTTGATCGCATTGATCCGATTAAAGGTTTTGGCCGGATTTTTTCGGTGCACAGCTTGGTCGAGCTGGTCAAAGCGATACTCAAAACGGTGATCATCGGCGGCGTTGCGGCATTGGTCATTTGGTCAAACAAAGACACGGTCATGGCGTTGATGACCGTTCCGGTCGATCTCGGAGTTAGCCGTACCGGTGATTTTCTAGCCATCAGTTTCCTGTTGATCATTGGCGCAATGGTTCTGGTTGTGGCAATCGATATTCCCTACAAAATTTGGGAGCATGCCAAACAATTGCGGATGACCAAAGAGGATGTTCGCAAGGAATTTAAAGAAAGCGAAGGAGACCCGTTTGTTAAAGCCCGTATCCGGAACATTCAACGCGAGGCCGCGCGCCGACGCATGATGGCGGAAGTGCCGAAAGCAGACGTCATCGTCACCAATCCGACGCACTATGCTGTGGCATTGCGATACCAAAACGGCATGCGTGCCCCCAAAGTGGTTGCAAAAGGTGTGCACTTGCTGGCCGCTCGCATCCGTGAAATCGCCGAAGAGAATCGCATACCGATTCTGGAAGCGCCACCGCTGGCTCGTGCCTTATATCACCACGCTGAGCTGGAAAGTGAAATTCCGGAAAAATTGTATACCGCGGTTGCCGAGGTGTTGGCTTACGTCTTTCAGTTGAGACGCTATAACGAATACGGCGGAAAAGCACCGCAGCCGCCGGTGGATGTGCCGGTTCCGGTGGAACTGGATCCGGGACAGCAGGCAGTCTAGCCGGACCGGATAATGTTGAACACTCTTAATTATCAGTTTTTATGGCTCACATTATGAATAATGCAGCTACATTGTCATCCGTAGGAATGCTTAATAATCTTAAGAATTTGGCCGGGCCAATATTGATTATTATGATTCTGGCCATGATGGTGTTGCCGCTGCCGCCATTCATTCTGGATGTGTTCTTCACTTTCAATATCGCGGTATCGATCATCGTGCTGATGGTCAGTCTGTACACCCGGAATCCACTGGATTTCGCGGTTTTTCCGACAATTCTGTTGATTACTACCTTGCTTCGGTTATCGCTGAACATCGCTTCCACCCGGGTGGTATTGCTCGACGGTCATACCGGGCCCGATGCGGCCGGTAAGGTGATCGAAGCGTTCGGACACTTTCTGGTGGGCGGGAATTACGCTGTCGGTATCGTCGTATTCATTATTCTGGTGGTGATCAACTTTGTTGTGATTACCAAAGGTGCGGGAC
Source organism: Nitrosomonas sp. (assembly GCA_019745325.1). Lineage (GTDB taxonomy): Bacteria > Pseudomonadota > Gammaproteobacteria > Burkholderiales > Nitrosomonadaceae > Nitrosomonas. The sequence continues at coordinate 316,953 of JAIETK010000008.1, forward strand.
GTATTGCCGAAGTCAGCGCGCGTTTCACCTTGGATGCCATGCCGGGCAAGCAAATGGCGATCGATGCCGACCTGAACGCCGGTTTGATCGGTGAGGATGAAGCGCGCAAACGCAGAGCAACTATTTCCCAGGAAGCGGATTTTTACGGATCGATGGACGGTGCCAGTAAATTTGTGCGCGGAGATGCCATCGCCGGCATATTGATTATGTTGATTACCATCGTCGGCGGGTTGATTGTCGGTATTATGCAACATGATCTGGAGTTAGCTGCGGCGGCGAAGAATTATACCTTGCTGACCATCGGCGACGGTCTGGTCGGGCAAATTCCCGCGCTGATCATTTCAACGGCTGCCGGTTTAATGGTGAGCCGTGTGACGACCGACGAAGATCTCGGCGAGCAGGTTTTGAGCCAATTGTTCAATCAGCCGCAAATCTTGGTTATCACTGCTTCCATACTAGGCATCATGGGATTAATTCCCGGCATGCCAAATTTCGTATTTCTGCTGATTGCCTCCATTTTAGGCGGGATCGCTTATTTAAAACTGAAGAATCCGGTTGTACAACCAGTTGCGCCCGCGCCTGCCGAAGTTCCTTCGCTGGAGAGATCAGATGCCAGTTGGGAAGATGTAACACCGATTGATACGCTGGGACTGGAAGTTGGATATCGTTTGATCCCTCTGGTCGATAAAAACCAGCAGGGCGAGCTGCTAAAAAGAATTAATGGAATACGCAGAAAATTCGCGCAAGAAATCGGTTTTCTGCCGCCAGTCATCCACATTCGCGACAACCTTGAATTGCGGCCCAATGCTTACCGGATCACGCTGAAAGGCTCGGTCATCGGTCAAGGAGAATCGTATTCCGGCATGTATCTGGCGATTAATCCGGGTAGGGTAACCATGCAATTGCCCGGCACTGTCACAAGCGACCCTGCTTTTGGGTTGCCCGCCGTGTGGATCGAATCCTCGCTGCGTGAACAAGCGCAGCTCAACGGCTATACCGTTGTGGATGCGAGCACCGTTGTGACCACGCATATCAATCACTTGATCCATGCGCATGCCGCCGAGCTTTTAGGCCGGCAGGAATTGCAGAAACTATTCGATTATCTGAATGTGCAATTCCCTAAACTTATTGAAGACTTGGTACCCAAGCTACTGCCGTTATCGACGGTGCAAAAAGTCTTGCATCATTTACTCGAAGAAGATGTTCATGTCCGGGATATGCGCACCATTATTGACGTATTGACCGAGCATGCGGCAAAAACCCAAGATGCCATTGAATTGACTGCTTTAGTCAGATCGGCGCTCGGCCGCGCTATTGTCGATCAATATTTCCCCGCTGAATCTGAAGTGCAAGTCATGAGCCTGCATCATGAATTAGAAAATTTATTGACCCAAGTCATGCAAGGCAATGGAGCGCAAGGCCCCGGAATCGAACCCGGATTAGCGGATACCTTGTTGAATGAGACCCGCGTTGCCGCACAGCAGCAAGAAAAATTAGGCCTTCCATTGGTATTGCTGGTACCCGGAAGCATACGTTTCTTAATGGCGAAATTTTTACGCCGCGCTTTGCCACAGTTACGCGTGCTGGCGCATTCCGAAATTCCTGATTCGAAGAAAATCAAAATCACTTCCCTGGTCGGAGGTAATCCATGAAAGTAAAACGATATATTGCATCGACATCGCGCGAAGCGTTGCGGCAAGTCAAAGAAGAACTTGGCGAAGATGCCGTTATTTTATCCAACCGGAAAATCAGAAACGGTGTAGAGATCATGGCATTAGCCGATGCCGAGATGTCCAATTTAGTCCAGCAGGACACGCCTGCGCCGAGTTTATCTTCTCTCAGCAGACACTATGAATCGCAACATGATTTTACCGAAGCAGAGACTTATTCAAAGCGAGTGCCTGACAACCCGCTGCAACAACCGTCATTGCATGAAAATGACTCGATTTCCGCAACGTTTGCACGCGACATAATCGCCGAGATTCAAGCGATGCGCACTACCCTGGAAGACCAAATGGCAACTGTCGCTTGGGGAAACTTCACACAGCGCCGGCCGGATAAAGTAAAACTGCTGCGAACTTTGTTGGATTGCGGCTTTAGCCCGCTATTAACACGTCATTTGATCGGAAAATTACCGGAAGATTTGGACTATGAACAAAGCTTGAAACAAGCCATGTCAATTTTGACGGCTAATCTTCGAACAGCCGTCAGTGACGACATGATTGAACGGGGCGGTATCTATGCGTTGGTCGGGCCGACCGGCGTCGGCAAAACGACGACTACGGCAAAGCTTGCGGCCCGCTGTGTTATTCGCCATGGTGCGGATAAAGTTGCATTACTTACCACCGACAGCTACCGGATTGGCGGTCATGAACAGCTTAGAATCTATGGGCAATTGCTGGGAATACCCGTCCGCAATATCAAAGATACTGAAGACCTGCAACTGACGCTCTCCGAATTGCGTAATAAACATATGGTATTGATTGATACCGTCGGGATGAGTCAACGCGATCGAATGGTGGTGCAGCAAATGTCCATGCTCAGGAATTGCGGAATGGAAGTAAAACGCATTCTGATCTTGAGCGCTACTTGCAATGGCAAAACATTGGATGAAATCATTTCAGCTTATCAAGAGGGGGGCATATCCGGTTGCATCATCACAAAAGTTGATGAAGCGGCGAGCCTTGGTGTGGTATTGGATGCGGTGATACGCCGGAAACTGATGTTGCATTACGTCGCCAACGGACAAAAGGTTCCGGAGGATATTCATGCCGCGCATTCACGCTACTTGTTGCATCGTGCTTTCAAATCGTCACCTAAGGATTCCGCGTTCACTTTGCAAGATGCGGAATTCGCCCTGATCATGGCTACCAAAGGCGAAGCGGAGACGTTGTCATCGATGGGGCAAGCGATTGCAGGGTTGGCGTATGACTAGATTTATTTTGCAAGATCAAGCGGCAGGATTACGTCAGCTTACCGGTCTGCGAGCACTTGATTCCGGACGAGTATTTACGATCGTGGGCGGAAAATCACGTGTGGGAAAAACCAGCGTTATCGTGAATCTGGCCTCCGCATTGGCTCAGAATGGGCAACGGGTGCTCCTGATCGATGAGAACCCCTGTCATAACAACATTTGCACGAGTTTCGGCATAAAAGCGCGCTTCGATTTATTGCATGTGATTCACCGCGATAAGCGTCTGGAACAGGTGATTTTGCGCGGTCCGGACAACATATCCATTTTGTCCGCAATGCGCGGCATCCAGGCTTTGAGCAAGCTCAATCCTTTGGAACAAAACTGGCTTATCAAGAGTTTCTCGGAGCTTACCGATACTGTTGATATCGTTTTAATCGATACTGCAATGACCGGCACAACGCATGTTTTACCACTTAGCCTGGCATCGGAACAGATTTTGGTTGTAATTTCTGGATCGGTTGCATCTCTGACCGGTGCTTATGCGCTCATTAAAATCATGAGCCAGGAGTATGCCCGGCAGAATTTTCTAATATTAGTCAATCGAGTCGATTCCGAAGCCGAATCTCTCGCGATCTATCAGAACTTATACAAAGTCGTGCGGCATTACCTATCCGCATCACTCGAATACGTCGGTTATATACCAAATGATGACAAGCTGCATTACTCGACACAGTTATGCAAATCAATATTGTCAACCTACCCGAATTCTCAGACAGCCGAGTGTTTTAAACATCTCGCTCAAAACATTTTACGCTCTGCGTGTCCGGATCGGTATGACGGTGGAGTTAATGATTTTATGCAACGGTTAATTCGAACAAGCCTTTTAAGTATGGACAATTTTACGGTGTGAGTGAATATGTATACTGCGACTGGAACCAAAGCAATTGATAAAGAACAATTTATCGTTGAGTTTACACCGCTGGTGAAACGGATTGCTTATCATATGATGACTCGATTGCCTGCGAGTGTGCAAGTCGACGACCTGATTCAAGCCGGAATGATCGGATTGCTGGATGCGATCAACCGCTATGAAGGTTCATACGGACGCCAATTCGAAAGCTACGCGGCGCAGCGTATCAGGGGATCAATCCTGGATGAATTACGCGAAGCGGATTGGCTGCCTCGAAGTATCCGCAAGAAAATGCGACGAATCGAAGCTGCCGTGAATCTTTTGGAGCAGCGCAACGGTTGCGCGCCAAGCGAGCAAGATTTGGCGAGTGAGCTCGATATGTCTCTCGATGAGTACCACGAAACTCTACAAAGTGCACGCGGCGCCCAGCTAATCTATTACGAAGATTTTCAGCAAGATGATGAAGAACCGTTTTTGGATCGGCTATTTGTTAATACCGAAGGCGACCCGCTTAATGCGCTATTGGATGATAATTTTCGCAGTCTCTTGATTGCTGCGATTGATAATCTACCGCCAAGAGAAAAACAGGTCATGGGCATGCATTACGAGCAAGAAATGAACTTACGGGAAATCGGGGAAGTGCTTGGTGTGAGCGAATCACGCGTATGTCAATTACATACACAGGCTGTTGCAAGGTTACGCAGCCGCTTAAGAAATCTTTAAATCGTCAGGCCGGCTATCCAGTGAATTAATTGGATTTCGCGATGAATAAAAAAGCAAAGATGGATTTAAACAGTGTCGGCGGCATTGTACTGGCATTTGTTGCCATCATTGGCGGGCAAATCCTTGAAGGAGGGCATGTCGGCTCATTGCTGCAACTGGCAGCTTTTTGTATTGTTGTCGGGGGCACGGTAGGTGCAGTTCTACTACAAAGCCCTATGAAAGTTTTTGTCAATGGTATCAGAATGAGTGCTTGGATTTTCTACCCTCCTGAATATTCACCGCAAAACTTAATTAAGCAAATTGTCAATTGGTCTCATATCTCAAGAAAAGAAGGATTATTAGCGCTGGAGTCCTATGTATCCACAGTTAAAGATCCTTTCACAAAAAAGGGATTGCAGCTATTAGCTGATGGAAGTACACCGGAGAAATTACGAGAAATTTTGGAAATCGATATTTCGACTCTAGAAACGTATCAACGGCAATCCGCCAAAATTTGGGAGGCTGCCGGCGGCTATGCTCCAACTATTGGGATCTTGGGGGCTGTATTGGGGTTGATTCACGTGATGGAAAATTTGTCCGATCCCAGTATTCTGGGAACAGGAATTGCAGTTGCTTTTGTAGCGACTATTTATGGCGTAGGTCTGGCCAATCTGATTTTCTTGCCAATCGCTAATAAACTCAAAAGTATTATTAACGATCATGTAACCATGCACGAATTATTGGTTGACGGTTTTGTTGCGATTGCCAACGGTGAGAACCCACGATTTATCGAGAATCGCTTAAAAGGATATTTTGTTTAAGTCGTATTGTTATTTCGATCGCTAGAGTATTATATGTCCAGAAAAAGAGCCGGTAGAAATGAGGATTCACAGGAGAATCACGAACGGTGGCTTGTGTCGTATGCGGATTTCATTACGCTTTTATTTGCTTTTTTTGTGGTGATGTATGCGGTTTCATCAGTCAACGAAGGTAAATATCGAGTACTCAGCTCTTCGATAGTGAATGCGTTTAAAAGTAACAATTCGCCTGCATTGGTTACATCTGCACAGCCTATCGAATTTTCAGCTTTGCAAAATCAACACCCAAATTCAGGCGAACCGATCAAGCTGATTGATCATCCAGGTGCCAATAAGGAGAAAAAGCAGGAAAAAATGAAAGGGATGGCTAAAAACATTCTTAATGCCTTAGAACCTTTGATAAAAGATGGCCAAGTAAGAGTGACTCAAAGTTCTTTGGGGATTACTGTTGAAATTAATGCAAGTGTTTTGTTCTCTCCGGGACAAGCCAAACTTGCAGAGAGTTCTAGTCTGACACTTCAAGCAGTTGCAAATGTTATCAAGGGGCACGAACATGATATTCGCGTCGAAGGACACACCGACAATGTACCGATCAATACAGAGAGTTTTCCATCAAACTGGGAATTGTCGTCAGCCCGCGCTAGCAGCGTGATCCGATTATTTATTGAAAATGGTGTAGAGGCACATAGGCTGACAGCAATAGGTTATGGTGAAAATAGGCCAATTGAAAGTAATGAAACACCAGAGGGAAGGAAAAGAAATCGACGAGTTACTGTAATGATTTTATCCGCAGATCCCGATAAGGTTACTGAAATACCGATTGCTGAAAATTAATCCGGAAAAATCAGATATAGGCTTGGCCTTTTGGTCCATAACAAGAAACATTCCCGGCTGCACTGTGAAGTGCAGCTAAGGCTCGTTGATGATGTTGATGTCTAGTAGAAATAATTAAACCATTAGATTGGTTTATGTGTTGAGCAGTTTTGGCAAGATTTAAAAGTTCGCTCCAAATCTCTATCATATTGGTCTGGTTGGAATTTTGTTGTTTTCGTAACCAATTATTAATACAGCTTTTATCTAAAGTAAGACCTTGCGCTTTAAAGTATTCTTCACGCTGATCGTTCAGTTGAATTAGTATTTCAATTGAACGAAGCTTGTCAGAAGCGTAGAAATCAATTTCATCAATTTTTCCTTGTACAAGCGCTAGTTCTTCTTTTTTGAGAATGTCAATGAATGAATGCAATTCCTTGGCTTCTTTTAACAAGCTTTCACTCGATACTGAGAAAGATGAATCTTGATTCAATGGCATTACGCTGCACCCTTTTTAGAATGAATCAGTTCTTTGACAGTTTCAAGTAATCGGTCAGCAACAACTTCCGGGTTAATCTGGAAGCTTCCTTCGCTGATTGCTTGTTTAATTTCTTGAACGCGCGCAGTATTTACAATTGAGCCTGAAGCTGAATTGCTATCGATGTTTTGTAGTTTTGCGACATTGGAACTCAAATGCACATTATTTTCTTGCTCAGTATTGGTATTGGGAGTGAGGTCCGTACGTCTTTTTCCATCACTAACAGATACAGTTGAAACTGGCTGTAATGATTTATCAATTTTCATTTTCTAATCCTCATAACGAATTTTTCTGAATATTGTATCGACAGTTTTATATAGAACTTTAGTTTTCGATCCTCATTCAATCGCTGTTTTAACAAAATT
>JAIETK010000005.1 GCA_019745325.1 Nitrosomonas sp.
GAGACCAATCGGTCATTTTGATGAACGTAACTAACACCCTGTTTATTATGGGTCTTAGTTGGTCTTGAGTGGTCTGGGTGAGACCTTAAACTGGCGGAGAAGGCGGGATTCGAACCCGCGGTACGGTTTGAGCCGTACACACGCTTTCCAGGCGTGCACCTTCAGCCGCTCGGTCACTTCTCCAGGTAAATTCGGCAAGGGGGCAAAGAATAAACCAGATATCATTTTCGGGCAAATTTGTTTTTGCAGCGGCTACGTGATCACGGTTATTCGAGGAATTTCCAGGCCGAGAAAGTCGCGCCTTGTCCGATAGTGGCGCCGTTCGGCTTTTGTATCGTCCAAATGGTCGCTTGTTCGACCAGGAAGCGCTTGCCGCTGCTGGAAATCCGGATGCCGCGATAGTCCGCGATATACCCCTGGGTTTTTGCTTGTTCCAGCATGCGGGCGCGTTCTTCGCGGTTGGGCGGTTCGGCGGTGAGGCGTGACGGTGTTTGCGTGAATTGCCGCCAATTCATTTCCCATAACGCCAGCGCTGTTTGATTGCCGTAATTTAACACCGGATCCGCTTCGGTACCATGCGATGCGACGACAAACGGGCTATGGAACAGCCGTTGCGCTTGTTCGAGCGGTGTGCCGCTGCGCTCGATGAGTTCGTGCCGGAGCCAATGGGCGTAGCTGTCGAGCAGGTATTGGCACCACTGTACGACCGGAGGATTGCGCCATTCATGTTCCATGACCGCTCAAGCAATTACCGGTAACGGAGGGCAATGGAAGGTGCAATGGCAATCGGTGCGATACATGGTTTTCTAACCGTTTTTTTGGAGAATGGTATTGTGCGCTTTGGGTAAAGTTGCGGGGTAGTCTTTGCTGAAGTGCAAGCCGCGGCTTTCGTGGCGGAGCATCGCGCAGCGCACGATCAAATCGGCGCTGTCGACCAGATTGCGCAGCTCCAGCAAATCGCTGGTGACGCGGAAATTCGTATAATACTCATTGATTTCTTCGCGCAGCAGCTCGATTCTGCGTTGCGCGCGCTGCAACCGTTTCGTGGTGCGCACGATGCCGACATAGTTCCACATAAAGCGGCGCAGTTCATCCCAATTGTGCGCGATGACAATTTCTTCGTCCGCATCGGTAACGCGGCTTTCGTCCCAGCCGGGGAGCGCCGGCAATCCATTCGCGGGTTGATTGATAATAGCCTCGCTGGCCGCTTGCGCCAGCACCACGCATTCGAGTAGAGAATTGCTGGCCAGGCGATTAGCGCCGTGCAGCCCGGTATGCGCGGTTTCGCCGATGGCGTAGAGATTGCTCAAATCGGTTCTGCCTTGCTGGTCGGTCACAACGCCGCCGCATGTGTAATGCGCGGCTGGCACAACCGGTATCGGTTCCCGGGTGATGTCGATGCCCAATTCCAAGCAACGGCCGTAAATCGTCGGAAAATGCTCTTTCAAGAAATCCGCCGGTTTGTGCGAGATATCCAGATAAACGCAATCTAGGCCGCGTTTTTTCATTTCAAAGTCGATGGCGCGCGCGACGATGTCACGGGGTGCGAGCTCTGCGCGTTCATCATGGCGGGGCATAAAACGATCGCCGTTGGGCAGCTTCAATAAACCGCCTTCGCCGCGAACGGCTTCGCTGATTAAGAAAGACTTAGCATGCGGATGATAAAGGCAGGTCGGATGGAATTGAATGAATTCCATATTGGCGATTCTGCAACCGGCGCGCCAGCCCATTGCGATACCGTCGCCGGTGGCAGTGTCCGGGTTGGTGGTATAGAGATAAACCTTGTTCGCGCCGCCAGTCGCCAATACCGTGTTTTGCGCCGTAAAGGTCAGCACCCTGTCTTTTTTCTTGTCGAGAACGTAAGCGCCGAAACAGCGTTTCTGCCCGGCATGCGGGCGATCCGGCAGCTTGTCGCTGGTGATCAGATCGATCGCGATATGCTGTTCTAGTATGCTGATATTCGGATGCGCGCGGATTCGCTCGAGCAACGCCTGTTGCACCGCTTTGCCGGTGGCATCGCCGCTGTGAATGATCCGCCGCGTGCTGTGGCCGCCTTCCTGGGTGAGGTGATATCCGGTCCCGTTGCTTGGGTCGGCAGTAAAAGCAACGCCTTCATCGATCAACCAATGAATCGCAGCCGCTGCATGTTCGGCAATAAACCGGGTGATTGCTTCATCGCATAAACCGGCTCCGGCAATCAAGGTGTCTTGTACATGTTGCGCGGGAGAATCTTCATGCGATAAAGCCGCTGCAATCCCGCCTTGCGCCCATGAACTGGCGCCGGATTCCGCAGTTTGCTTGGTGACAATACAGACTTTCTGCTGTTTGGCCAGATGCAATGCCAGGGAAAATCCAGCCAGCCCGCTGCCGATAATGAGCGTATCGAAATAGTTGTTCAGCATTAAACAGATAAAAATTTCAATTAATTTAAGCTATCTTTGTCAAGCGGAGCGATCACGCTCCACTATTGCCGCAGGCTCCAGGCGGCAAACATAATCGCTATGTTGTACCGGAGAAGAATCGTAACACGATAAACCGCCGCCTAGGGATATTTAGGCGAATGATGAAATGGCGAATGACGAGTTTCGATGTTGCAGAGTCAACCGGCTGTTGGTAAATCACACTAACCTAACACAGTTTATTATTATCAGCCTTGTGTGTTAAAGGTAGTAAGGTAAAATGATAAACAAATAAAATCTTCAACAAATTGACAGTGGACGATGGAAATAACGACTAGCATTTATCATGGAGATAGCCAGGAGCAATTAAAACATCTCCCTGAAAATTCAGTGGATCTGATAGTTACATCTCCACCATATGCCGACCAACGAAAAAATACCTATGGCGGTATCCATCATGATCGCTACGTTGAATGGTTTCTGCCTATTTCCGGGCAATTATTGCGCGTTCTCAAACCGACAGGGACTTTTGTTCTGAACATAAAGGAAAAAGTGGTGGATTGTGAGCGCAGTACCTATGTGATGGAACTTGTTCTTGAAATGCGCAAGCAAGGGTGGTTGTGGACGGAAGAGTTTATTTGGCACAAGAAGAATTGTTACCCCGGCAAGTGGCCTAACCGTTTCCGCGATGCCTGGGAAAGACTGCTGCAATTCAATAAAAATAAAAAATTCAATATGTATCAGGAAGAAGTCATGGTGCCAATGGGCGATTGGGCGCAATCCAGGCTTAAGAATTTATCGGATACCGATAAAGTCCGGGATAACTCGAAAGTCGGTAGCGGTTTTGGGAAGAATATTTCGAATTGGCTCGTTAGGGATAAAGCATATCCGACCAACGTTTTGCATTTGGCGACCGAGTGCGGCAATAAGAATCATAGCGCGGCATTTCCGGAAGAATTACCGGAATGGTTCATAAAACTTTTTACCAAAGAAAACGATACGGTGCTTGATCCATTCATGGGTTCCGGAACGACACTATTTGCCGCGAACCGGATGAAACGAAATTCGATCGGGATTGATATTGTGCCTGAATATTGTGAAATGGTGAGACAGCGATTGCAACCCGTCGAGTTATATCTATTGGAAACAGAAGCAGCGTATGAAAAAGTTGATATTAAAGGACGTGTCCCGGTACGTTGAACAAAACATCGGGATTTTTCACCAGAAACGCATCCAGAGTCTGGATGGATTAAAATTATCGCAAGTTCTGAAGCGCAAAAATCCCTATCTTTTCAAAGCAAAATATGTGTTGACCGCGGAACAGATAGTCAAAAGTTTGGTGGATGCACACATATCCTCCAATGAAGAAACGGTATTTGGCGACTGGCTGGAAGGGCTTGCCGTTTTTATCAATGAAAAGGTATACAGCGGGCGTAAATCGGGTATAACCGGGATTGACTTGGAATTCGATAGCGATGGTGTCAGAAATATCGTGACCATCAAATCAGGACCGAACTGGGGAAATAGTTCGCAAATTGCCAAAATGGTTGCAGATTTTAAAACCGCCAAAAAAACACTGAGAACCAGTAATTCGCGGCTAAATGTCGTCGCGGTAAATGGTTGTTGTTACGGGAGGGATAACAAACCCGATAAAGGGGATTATTTCAAATACTGCGGCCAGCGTTTCTGGGAATATATTTCCGGCGATAGTGAGTTGTTCACGGAGATCGTGGAGCCGCTGGGGTTTCAGGCAAAAGAAAAGAATGACGGCTTTGTACAATCGTATTCGCAGATGATTAATAAATTCACCAAAGAATTTGCCAACTTGTTCTGTAACGATAGTGGTGCAATTGAATGGGACGAGCTGGTGAGATTTAATTCCGCAGTAGCGGATTCGAAGAAAATGAAGTGACTTCAGTGAATGATCATGCTTTCAACGTAACCCAATTTACCTCGCATTCCCCCGCTTCCGCCGCTACAAACGCCGATTCACCGCTGATCGTGACGGAAATATCCATCGTTCGTTGCGCCAACGCCGCCAATGCTTGAATGTGCGGCCAATCAAACCGGAAGACGGTGGCGGTCAGCGGAGCAAAACTGGCTTGTTCTTGTATCCACCAGATATTCGATTTGGAATTGAAGCTGTACACTTTGACGGTTTGTGCAATGCGGGTGGCTTTTTTAATGCGCTCCGGCGCGGGCTCGCCGATGTCGATCCATAAACCGATCCGGCCATCCGGGGTATGCTTCCACAGGTCGGGTTCATTCGCGGTACTCAGGCCTTTAGTGAACAACAGCGATTCCTCGGCGTTGATGCAAAACGCGAGCATGCGCGCCATCATGCGTTCCAGTGTTTCGGAAGGGTGCTGAGCAACCGTCAGGTTGAACGTGTCGTAATAATTGCGATTGAGATCGGTCAGCGCAATTTTGAATTTATAAATAGTCGGTTTTAATGCCATGGATTTACCGGGAGCGTTATGAATGCCGCCGCGCTACAATCGATCTGAACTCTTGATTCCAGATCAAACAATTATTCTTAATTTTCTAAAAAACTCAGTGCCCTGCGGCTTCTACATGAAGTTTTAGACCGAGTGCTTTAATGACTTTAAGGATGGTGGCGAGACTTGGGTTGCCGTCTCCCGACAAAGCCTTATAAAGGCTCTCCCGTCCAAGTCCGGTATCATGCGCAAGCTGGCTCATGCCGCGTGCTTTGGCGATGGTGCCGATTGCTTTGGCGATAAAGGCGGCGTCGTCACCGGCTTCTTCAAAGCAAGCTTGCAGATAGAGCACCATGTCTTCTTCGGTTTTTAGGTGTTCGGCGCTATCCCAATCCCGTATTCTGATTTCTTTCACCGGTCATTCTCCTATTTTTCGTGCCAATTCAAGCGCTGTTTCGATATCCCGTTGCTGTGTTGATTTGTCGCCACCCGCCAGCAACAAAAAAACTGCCATGCCGGCCTGTTTGTAATACACCCGGTATCCGGCGCCGGCATGGATGCGCATTTCGAATACGCCTTCGCCAACTGATCCGCAATCACCGAAATTACCATCCTCCGCGCGGTCGATTCTCACCTGAATTCGCGATTTGGCTACGCGATCCTTCAGTGAAGAGAACCAATCATCGAAAATTTCGGTGGTTTTGATCGTGTTTATAGCCGGCATTGTATCCCATTATATACAGATATCAATCCAAACATTTGGCAAAGCCGGTGCGTTGCCGAGGCTATCGAAAGAAACAGCATAGTTCATGCTGATTTCCTGTAATTACTCAATTCCCTGCGAACGCAAATAATCCTCGTAATCGCCCTTGAAGTCGCGGATGCCGTCCGGCGTCATTTCCAGGATGCGGGTAGCCAGCGAAGAGACGAATTCGCGGTCGTGGGAGATGAAAATCAGCGTGCCGGTATACCGTTCCAGCGCGCTGTTCAGCGATTCGATCGATTCCATGTCCAGGTGATTGGTCGGTTCGTCCATCAACAAAACGTTCGGTTTTTGCAGGATCAGCTTGCCGAACAGCATGCGGCCTTGTTCTCCGCCGGAAATGACTTTCGTGGATTTTTTGATGTCATCACCGGAAAACAATAATCGGCCGAGCGTACCGCGAATCGTTTGATCGTCGTCGCTGCCTCGCCGCCACTGATCCATCCATTCCATCAATGACAAGTCTTCCGCGAAATCGGCCGCATGGTCTTGCGGGAAATAGCCGGGGCGCGCCTTGTCGGTCCATTTGATCTCGCCGGAATCCGGCGCGAGATCGCCCGCCAGGCAACGCAGCAGCGTGGTTTTGCCGATACCGTTCGGGCCGATGATGGCGACTTTCTCGCCAGCTTCGATATTCAGGCTGAAATTCTCGAACAGCGGTTTGTCCATGCCGGGAAAATGCTTGCCGATGGCTTGAATGGAAACGGCTAGGCGATGCAATTTTTCCTTGTCGTGAAATTCAAAGCGGATGAACGGATACTGGCGGCTGGACGGCTTGACGTCTTCCAGCTTGATTTTCTCGATTTGCCGCGCGCGGCTGGTAGCCTGCCGGGCTTTCGACGCGTTGGCGGAGAAGCGGCTGACAAACGATTGCAAGTCGGCGATCTGCGCTTTTTTCTTGGCGTTATCGGCCAGCATGCGTTCGCGCGCCTGGGTCGAAGCGGTCATGTAATCGTCGTAGTTACCGGGGTAGATGCGCAACTCGCCGTAATCCAGATCGGCCATGTGCGTGCACACGCTGTTCAAAAAATGTCGGTCGTGCGAGATGATGATAATGGTGTTCTTGCTGGCGTTGATGACATCCTCCAGCCAGCGGATGGTATTAATGTCAAGGTTATTGGTCGGCTCATCCAGCAGCAGGATGTCGGGGTTGGAAAACAACGCCTGCGCCAGCAGCACGCGCAATTTGTAACCCGGCGCGATGGCGCTCATTAATCCCTGGTGCTGGGCAGTGGAGATGCCAACGCCGAGCAACAGCTCTCCGGTGCGCGCTTCAGCGGAATAACCATCCAACTCGGCGAACTCGGACTCCAATTCGGCGGCGCGCATGTAATCGTCCTCAGTCGCCTCTGGGTTGGCGTAAATCGCGTCGCGCTCCTGCTTGATGCGCCATAAATCCGCGTGCCCCATCATCACCGTATCGATCACCAGACAATCTTCAAACGCAAATTGATCCTGGCGTAACTTGCCCACCCGCTCGCCACTATCCACCGAGACATTACCAGCCGTCGGTTCCAGGTCGCCGCCGAGAATCTTCATGAACGTCGATTTGCCGCAACCGTTCGCGCCGATCAACCCATAGCGGTTACCCCCGCCAAATTTAACGGAAACGTTCTCAAATAGCGGCTTAGCGCCGAATTGCATGGTGATATTGGCGGTTGTAATCAAAGCGGATACCTGCGGATGATAGTTGCTAGAAAGGGGCGCACATTCTAAACGTTTTTCAATGAAATTGCTGGGTTATGGTGGGTGTTAATATCAATTGCACGAAACCGAGGTTGAAGGGTATGCTTTGGGAGTATGGAATTTTCGAGTATGGGTCTAAAACCTTCTGGCGATATCTTGCGATGAGACTTAAGGCTGTGACAAATCTATAAAGAATAAGGGGATAAAATGAGTGCTACAGGATTAACTATTACACTTGACGTAGTATGGCTATCATTCCATGATAGTTAATGGTAGTTGGAACGCATCATAGTCAATCGCTATGTCAGATTCCTCGAGCTCCTACCATCGTAACTATACTATTACCAAGTGACAAAACCGAAACGTCAAGCTCGGGCCAAATGCAATACCACAAAGGGTTCATGTCACTACTGCGGTGAACTGAAAACCTTCACTATTGATCACGTTGTTCCAAGAGTAAGGGGAGGTGCCGATTCAAGAGAGAATCTCGTGTTGGCCTGCTATTGGTGCAACATGTCCAAAGGTGGACAACTACTCGAAGAGTGGCGTTTCTCGATCGCAAAAAAGTTGGCCGGATGGCCTGAGTTTCGTCCAATGCAAATTGAATGGCTTCGTTCACATGGTTTCGATCCAGAGTCAATCGCAACCGCTTTGCTTCCGCAGGCGAAGTTTGCTTTTGAGGGTGGTAGCACTCTGAAGCAGTGGTCATCTAATGCAAAGCACAAGAGAGAAAATTCATTCTGATTCATTGGTTTACTGGGACTGTGCGAAAAACTGCGCAGACCGGTTACTTCTTTGTCGGGTAATAATGTCATGAAGCTTTATTCATACGTTGTTGATCATGATCACGGACTGTCGCCAAATCCAGCGGATGGTTTTTGTACTCTTGTGCACTGCAAATTTAATAAATCT
This sequence comes from Nitrosomonas sp., assembly GCA_019745325.1. Taxonomy (GTDB): domain Bacteria; phylum Pseudomonadota; class Gammaproteobacteria; order Burkholderiales; family Nitrosomonadaceae; genus Nitrosomonas. The sequence goes on from JAIETK010000005.1 coordinate 8,199, forward strand.
GGGAAGCGCAAGAATATCGTCGAAATGGCAAAGATAGGAGACTGGGTACTTGGAACGGGTGGACAAAACTTGGAGAGCGCTGGGAATGGAAAAGTTGTTTATCTCATGCGCGTTGATGAAACGCTCTCTTTTGCGGACTTCCTTAAAGATTCGCGTTTTTATGGGCGCGCAGATCAATGTGATCGAGGTGAGAGTAATACTGTAGCTCTTATCTCAAAACACTTTTATTATTTTGGTCGGGATGCGATAGATATTCCACTTCAATTTTGCAACTTGCAGATTGAGAAAAAAGGCCCAGGATACCGTTCCGATCTGCCGCCGCAACAAATTGAGCGACTAATTGCTTGGTTTCAGAGAAATAAAAAAATTGGAATTCTCGGAGAACCATGTTCTCCTATTCACTGCTATATGCAGTCTTCACAATTAGTTTGCCCATCTGCTTGTGTTAAGCCGCGTAAGGCGGAAGCTGAAAGCATTCCGCCGAATGAGCCTGATGATGGCACTGGATGATAGATTGACGCCGGTTTTGATTTGACGGATCATCCTCCGAGCATTCGTCCTATGAAGCTTCATCGTGTCCGCCGAATTAATCAGCACTTTCTTAAACTCAATGGAGATAGGACATGACCAACATTGCAAAAAACACGATTTGCCTCTGGTACGACAACGATGCCGAGGGTGCGGCGCGATTTTACGCCGAGACATTTCCCGATTCGTCAATCGGCGCGGTGCATCGTGCGCCCGGGGATTATCCGTCGGGCAAGGAAGGCGATGTGTTGACTGTCGAGTTCACCGTCATGGGCATCCCGTGCCTCGGACTCAATGGCGGGCCTGCGTTCACGCACAACGAAGCCTTTTCGTTTCAGGTGGCGACCGAGGACCAAAGTGAAACGGATCGTTACTGGAACGCGATCACCGGCAATGGCGGTCAGGAAAGCGATTGCGGCTGGTGCAAGGACAAGTGGGGTATCTCGTGGCAGATTACGCCGGTTGCCCTGACGAAAGCATTCACCAGTTCGGATCGCGTAGCTGCCAAACGAGCATTCGACGCGATGATGACGATGAAGAAAATCGACATTGCCGCCATCGAAGCAGCATTTCGCGGTTGAGATGTGAATGATCTGATAACCCGCGTAATGCGGAAGCTGAAAGCGTCTCGCCGAATGAGCGTGATAACAGAACCAGGTACCCGGTCTTGCATTAACACATTTTGCCCAGATCATCAAATGGATTGAGTCGAATCCGAGAACCCCAGATTAAATATCAGGTATGAGGGATCAACAGCATGCAATACTTCTGGAATTATAAGTTGGCTGATGTTTTGCCAAAAATGCTTATATGTATTGATTGATAATTCTTATTTAATGCTTATAATGGCATTTATGAATGCGATCATCTGGAAAACGAAAGCGATCAAACAAGTGCTTAAACTGCAGCGGCAAACAGCACAAACCATTCGCGATGTGATCGAAGAAAAACTCTCTGTTTTTCCTGATTGCACAGGCGTCAAGAAATTGATCAATCATCAGTTTCAATATCGCCTTCGCATTGGAAACTACAGGGTTTTCTTCGATTTCGATGGAGAGATTCATATCATCAGCATTGAAGAGGTGAAAAAGCGCGATGAAACCACTTACTAATTATCAAACAATCAATGATTCGACAGGCCGTCCGGCTTTTGTTGTAATCCCTTACGCGGATTTTGTTCATTCCCAAGCCTATGTGCCCAAAGATGGCGTGCCGCATGCGGTGGTCAGTAAAGCAATTGATGGCATGAGCATGCTCGCCGCTTGGCGCGAATACTTGATGCTGACACAAGAAGAAATGGCGCAGCGTATGGGTATCACGCAAGCCGGTTACGCCCAGATCGAAGCCGCCAAGCGCCCGCGCAAAGCAACACTGGAAAAAGCCGCTGCCGCCATGGGCATTACACTGGAACAATTAGCGTATTGAGGCGATTACAGCAACATCAGGTTATGATTAATATATGTCATCAGAATCAGCGCGATAGGTTAGGATGATATTAGAAATCCCAATCCGCATAAAGCGGAAGTTGAAAGTGTTCCACCGAATATTCAAAATATAAACGAGATTATATTCACACCCATGAAAACCCCCAAAAGAATTGAACCCCTGATCCAGGATGGCTTTGTCGATGAAGTGATCCGGCAATTAATGAGCGGCAAGGAAGCTTCGGTTTATGTGGTTCGCTGCGGAGATGAAATACGTTGCGCGAAAGTATACAAAGAAGCTAACAAGCGCAGTTTCCGCCAAAGCACGGATTACACCGAAGGCCGCAAGGTGAAAAACAGCCGCCGCGCGCGCGCAATGGAAAAAGGCACCCGGTACGGACGCAAAGCGCAGGAAGAATCCTGGCAAAGCGCCGAGGTGGATGCCTTGTACCGGCTTGCTGCCGCGGGAGTGCGCGTGCCCAAGCCGCATCATTTTCATGAAGGCGTGTTGCTGATGGATCTGGTGACCAACGGCGATGGCAACGCAGCCCCGCGGCTCAGCGAATTGGTGTTGACTCCGGAATTATCGCGTGAATATCACCGCCTGCTGATTACGCAAGTGGTTCGCATGTTATGCGCGGGGATTATTCACGGCGATTTGTCCGAGTATAACGTGCTGGTCGACAGCAACGGGCCGGTGATCATCGATTTGCCGCAAGCGATTGATGCAGCCGCCAATAACCAAGCGTGCAAAATGTTGCTGCGCGATGTCGAGAACCTGGCGGTTTATTTCGGACAGTTTGCGCCTGAATTGCTTTCTACGAGCTATGGCATGGAGATATGGTCACTTTACCAAAGCGGACAACTCCATCCGGACAGCGTTTTGACCGGGCACTTCGAATGTATTGAAAAACCAGTCGACCTGCAAAGCGTTCTGCGTGAAATCGATGACACGCTGAAGGAGGAAGAAGCAAGGAAGCTTTACCGGGCATTACATGCCCATCAATGATGCGCGGATTTGAGGAAACGCTGATTAATTGACTACACGAGGGAATCACTTCGTTGCGCGGTACTCGCGCTTTCGCCTATCTTATTGATATGTCTCAGTTGCTGCGTTCCGTGCGCCTTGTGCTTCATCTCGTTCGTCCAATTGATCAGCGTTTCTTTAGGGATGGGGAGCAATTCCCGCTTGGTCTCGATAAAATCGCATCCAGATACCGCGCTACCTCGTGATAGGGCGAAAAATCGAATTCGCCGCCCAGCGCGTAGGACAAAACACCCGCCATATGGATATCCGCGACGGTAAATTTGCCGGCCACCAGGAAATCTTTACCGGCGAGATGATTGTTCAATACCTCAAGCGGTTTCAACAGTTTCTTTTCCGCCGCCTGGACGATGGCCGGATTTCTAATTTTCGCATCCAAAACCTTGCGGTGCATAATCAGATCCACACAAGCAGTTTCCATTTGAGTGACCGCAAACAGGCTCCATTTGTAGATCTGTGCTTCGTCTTCCAGCCGATCTGCCCACAGCTTCCCCGCGCCGTATTTTCTCGACAGATAAAAATTGATCGCCATCGCTTCGGTCAGCACCAGATCACCATCGACCAGCGTGGGCACCTGTGCCAGCGGGTTCAGCTTTAAATACTCGGGCGCATTCTTCTCTTTCTCGAATGGGTTGATCCGGACATGCTGGAAATCCAGACCAAGCTCCGCCAGCGTGAACAAGACATATTTCGCGCGTGACCATTCAATGCCATATAGAGTAATCATAATTTCAATTTAGAACTTCCTTAACGCTTGTAATTGCATCGCGGACTCATTATTGCATGTTAGCGAGGTTGTTATGGCGGGTGTTGATTCACAGATGCGACGATCCATTGCGCGGGACGGCGGTTGGAGGGTATGCTTCGCTGGTGTGGAATTTTGGGGAGGGGGTCTAAAGCCTTCTGGCAATAACTTGCGATGAAACTTAAAACCATGACAACCCTGAAAAATAAGAAGATAGAATGAATACCACAAGACTAGTTATTACTCTTGACGTGATATATCACGTTATTTCGGACGTCTAATCGTAGTTAGCCATCAGAAAAAAGGTGAAATTAATGAAGAAGTGGGAGCTTGAATCTCTTAAAGCTGCAATATTGAGCCACGGACTCGTCACTGCCGACATCAAAGATATTCAGCATGGGCAGCAAATCATCCTAAGAGATGGCACCAAAGCAAATTGGTACATGTCTGGGAAGGTCGTAATCCAAGGAAAAGATTCTGAAGAAAAGAATCTTCTTATATCTGTAGTGCATGGAGGTACCGCGCCTATTGCAGTCCCCATAAAGAGCGACGAGTCCATGCCCTCTCCGGCAAGTATCGTCAAAGAACCAAAAGTATTTGTCGTTTATGGTCATGACACTGAGACGCGCGACCAACTTGAGCTCATGCTCCTGCGTATGAATATCAAACCGGTCATTCTTGGAAATGTGGCACCTGATGGAAAGACAATCATCGAAGCGCTAATAGCAAACACAGATGTTCCATACGCTGTAGTCCTGCTTACTCCTGATGATGAAGGTTACAAGGCAGGGTTATCTGATCAAAAAGCATTTCGTGCCCGTCAGAATGTGGTGCTGGAAATGGGAATGTTCCTTTCAAAGCTTGGGCGGGAAAGGGTGGCGATTCTCCACAAGGGTAATCTCGAACTCCCATCAGATATTCACGGATTAATTTATATTCCTTTCAAAATTAGTGTTCAAGAAGCAAAAAACAAGCTTGCAGCCAGCTTACAAAAAGCAGGCTTCTATATAGATATTGAACACCTATCAGCAGAATAATGACTAACAAACTCATCAACTCAAACAGTAAAAAGCGGCGCGCTTTCGTCGCCTTGTTTTTTATTGTCAGCTATGGGCAACGTTATGTGTACAGGGATCAGAGGTGTGGCTGAAATCCCAATTGCTGACTGGCGTTCAATCACAAGCTTGGTTGCAGAGCTAAAACGATGCGATCAATCTGGTCTGATAACTGCTTCAATCGCCATGGCGTTTATTTGCATTGACTCGCTAGCAAATCTTGCTCGGCCCACGCAAGCATCGAAAGTAACACGAGCAGATTTCAAAGCTTGGGTTGATAAGTATCTCAAGGCTCATGATGAGCAACCTTATAAATATCGAGGCAAAGACGTATATGCGGCTAGGTGCGCATTTCTTCATACATATGGTTCGGAGGCTGAGCTACATACGCAAGATACTGATATCAAGAAATTTGCTTACCATAACGGCGGCATGCACAACTACAATCCTCAAATAGATCCCAGCTTGGTAATAATTGGAACTAGGTCCTTTGTTAACGACGTAATTATTGCAATTGAGTCGTTCATCGAAGAATGTGGCAGTAATTCTGACTTAAAAATCCGTGTCGAGCAGCGTCTTATAGGTTTCCTGCATGAAGTTCCCATTTCACAGTAGCACCTATAGACAAACTAGGTGTTAGCAATTAGTACGGTAGAGTAACGTCAGGAATCCAGACAGTGCCGCCATGTAGCAAAGCATATTCCGCCTTCACCGGTTCGGATTCCGGCTCAACCTGTAACTAATCTGGTACTCCGCGCCTTCCGCTTCGATGATGAGCGACGATTCCCGGCCGTTTTCGCCTTTCTTCAACGCGGGAATCGTGGCGATGAACGGGCCGTCGTCGTCATCGCCGCTGTCCAGTTCGAATACGGTGATGTTGAGCCGGTCGTTGAACGCGGTGTTTTTCGGGTAATACGAGTTGAGCATCCGTCGTTCGTCGTCGTCGAAGTCTTCATCAGTGAAGTCGAGGAAGTTGGTCGCCATGTCGTCGGCGGTCATAGTGAGGTGGATTTCATCCGCGCCGAGGCCGCTTTGGTCTTCGATGCTGTAGATTTCCAGGTGATTCAGGTAGGAAATACTGTAGCGGTAGCCGGCGAGGAATTCGAAATCCGTGGTCTGGCTGCGTTCCAGCAGCATGTAAACATCTTTGATGTCGGCGGCGCGGTCGTAGCCGATCACGGTGAGTTTGTCTTCGTTGGATACTTGTTCAAACGGCGCGGGGGCGGCGATGCCTTCGAACAGGTTGAGACGGATTTTCCGGTTGAAGTCGTTTTGGATGTAAAACTCCACCCGGTAAGGATTGCCGCTTAACAATTGCTCGGCCAGTGGCGCGCGGAACCAGCATTCGTCGTTGGCGCCGTTTTTCTGGCCCACCGGCAAGCGCGGATCTTTGGGATCGTCGTTCGGCAATAAGCCGATGGCGAGGAAACGGTTCTCGCCGGTGTGCTTGATGAAGGAAAAAGCGATGTTGCCGGTGAATTGATCGTCTCTCTCGGCAGCTTTCAGGCGAATGAACATCGGCCGGTGCACATCGACCTGATCACCCGTTTCGCCAAGCTGAAATTCGTGTTGCAGACCGTTTAACCAGTCGTGGTCGAGTCCTATTTCTGTCCATTTGACTTGATTGAACGGGTCAATTTTTGTGGACATGGCGTTGTCGTAATAAAAAGCGGCTTCGAGATTGGGCGAGTAAGTGAAGGTGTAGGTGCCCGGTTCGCGGATGTAAATCCATTGAAACACGCCGGGGGAGGGGATCTTCAGATCGTTGGCGATGTTGACCTTCACCAGTGAACCCGGCGCTTGAAAATGCACAAAATCGCTTTGCAGTTTGGCCTGGTTCGGGGTGTTGTACTTAAATTGCCAATGCACTTGCGCCAGAATGCCTTTGTGGTCGCTTTGGATTCTTTCAAACGCCATATCCAATGCGGAAAAATTCGACGGCAAAATCCGCATGTGCTGCGCAACCAGATGGCGCGGCGTTTCGCCCACGGCATCGGTGCGTTGTTTCGGAAAACAGATGTAATCCAGCCGCTCTTTCAACCCCGCCGGCAAATACTTGCCTTCTTTAAGATTGGTGTTGGTCAAGCCCGGATCGGCTTCCATGAAAGCGCCCGGCGGCGTCATGAACGTGCGCCAGCCGTCGATCAGTTGTTCGGTGAAAATCAGTTGGTTTTGCCTGAAGGGAATGCCTTGGGAAGAATTATTGTACGGGCCGCCGTTGTTGATGAACACATTGGTCCACTCACCGTGGCCATCGGTGGAGTAGGGCGGCGTATCGCCGCGGATGTTCAAATCACCCAACACGATGACTTTGTCCCAATTGGCGTTGCCTTCCGGCGCGCCGATGAGGTCGATCAGCGCGCTTTCGATGACTTTCAATTGCCGCAGGCGGATGGTGTGGTGTTCGCCGACTTCGTCGTAAAACGCTTGCAAGTGCGTCAAGGCGATGGTCACGGCTTCAAAGTGCAAGCCGGTGCTGATTTGCACGATGGCCACGCCTTTTTCCGCCAGACCATCATCACCGGCGCTCATCGGGTATAAAAAACCGGGAATACCGACGCTGTCGTAGGGATAAAACCGGCTGAGGTTACTGGAAAAGTTTTTGTCCGACGGCGGCAGCACGAAGAACTCGAATTTGCTGAAGATCGCCAGTCCGCCGTCGTTCAGATCGCCGCTGCTGCCGTCGAACGACACAATGTTATGTGGATATAGATGCTTCAATCCGTCTCTCAGGATCTCTTTCGCATCTTCATTGTCCGCCTCGTTGAACACCACTACGTCAGGATGCTCGTCAAACCCGAAATTGGCCGGATCGAGCGCCTTGACCGTCGCCTTCGTGCGCCATTCGGCGTCGCTGTGCGGGCCTGCAGGCCAGGCTTGCGCCTGGATGTTCATGGTGAGGATTCGGATATTTCTCATGATGGAAGTTCTCCTTGCGGTGGATATTAATGTCGCTAGCCGGATGGATATAGGAGGTATCGTGTTATGGATTGATGGCCGTGCGGTGCGATACGGCTTCCAGGAAATTGCGCAAGTGCGGTAACAGCAGCGATGGCTTTTCTTCTTGCACGGCGTGACCGACATCGCTCATGATGACGAGTTTTGAATTCGGCAGATTCTCATGCAAGCGTTTGCCGACGGCCAGCGGTACGATTTCATCTTCCCGGCTCCAGATAATCAGCGCGGGAATGGTAAGGCTTGAGTAGTTCTCTGAAAATTCCTGCAGATCGGTTGGCAGCATTTGCCGTGCCGACGTGAGGAGTGCGTATTTGGCGTCCGGCTGGCCGAGATCGGCGGCATAGTGGTCGACGGCTTCTTGCGGAATCAGATCGTCGTTGAAATACACTTTTTGCAGCAGATTTTTTACCTGCAGCGTATTGGGCAAGGCGTAAGTTAGCAATGGTCCCAAAACCGGGGTGGCGAGTATTTTTACGAAACCAGGCAGTTCCTGCGGGTAAGCAACGCTGTCGATGAGCACCAGGCTTTTTTGCAGGCCGGGGTTGGATGCCGATAAATAAATCGATACCGCCAATGCGACTCCACCCCCATAGGAATGGCCGACGATGTGAAGATTTTTCAAATTGTTTTCGAGAATAAAGTTTCTGATCAGGCGCGCTTGTTCATATACGGAATACGCATCGTCGCGCGGTTTAGGCGAGTTGCCGAAGCCTTTCAAGTCGATGGCGATGACCCGGTTCTTTTGCGCCAGCGGTTCGATGACATGCCGCCAGCTATAGCTGCTTGCGCCAAAACCATGAATCAGCAACACCGGCTCACCCGCGCCGGTGCTCGAGGATGCCAGTTCCAGTTCGTTGGTTTTGTCCAAGTTCCGGTATTGTGTCCAGCCGGGAATATTCTTGTCCATGACGGCGCAGCCGCTGACGGTTATAACCGTCAGCAGCAGCGTGAGCTTTAGCAAGAGATTGTTTTTCATGTCAAAGCGCGGATCAGCATCGTCAGATCGAAGATAGCGCCGCCGAAAAAAGCGATTGCGCCAAAAATCGGTAATACTGCAATGATATTGCAAGCTTTTTTCAACCGGCTGGCTTCATCGTCGTTTTCAATCTTCATGTGGCGTGGAATGGACAAAATGACATAACTTATCAGGTAAAGGAAGATGATGTTTCCGATCGTCAGCGGCAGAAGGTTGGTCAGATAGATTTCCACCGGACCGAGCGTTTGTTCCGGGCAATAACCGCATTTGTCGATCAATTCAAACACCATGTCGCGTCTGGCGTTGATGAATTGAAAGAAGCTTAATGTCGTATTGACAGCACCCCATAAAGCCGCCATTAAAACAATCGGAAGTCCCAATTTATCCATTTGATTGCTTTCCTCTGATCATTCCTTGTTGAAGGTTATCACGGGGAGATTTAAAACGAAATGAATAGTTAGGGAAACACCGCGGTTAATTGCCTGCGCAAGCGATTTACTGCGTTGGATGGTGTTCAGAAGCTCGCCTATCATTTCGATATGTCTCGCTTCCTGCGCTCCATCCGCCTTGCCTGTCATCCAGCTCGGCGAATTAATCAGTGCTCTCCAGCGCAAGCGCGAGAATGGGCATCCGCGTATTAACCGGCGTGTTTTAATGCGCTTGACCGGTCTTTAGTGCTGTTGCTTTTTGCCATGCCGCTCCTGGAATCAAGTATCCGCCTTGTTTGCTGGTTTCTTGATTAATCCTATAGACATAGTGTTTCTTGCCTGTCGCCGGGTCAATCCAATAGACATGGCTTTTACCGGCTTTAATGTAACCTTCAGGCGCTTGAGGCAGGGATGTGCAAGCCGACAAGAAAACTGCTGCAGAAACTGCGCCCAACAGTGCATAAAGTTTTAGTTTCATTTTTTTTCTCTCCGTAAATCGTATTTAGTTAAATTTTCGTAAGTTTTTGAAAATATTGATTCATGACAAGATCTACATGAACCGCTCAATTTCTTATCGTTAATTCGTGATTTTTTAGCGGCGATTCGATGGGGGCTGGAATGCTATTTATTAACAACCCGGAAGCGGGTGCATTTCTTGAATGAGGTACTCCCCAGGGACGTTTAAGTTGATGAAGTTTGAACATATCGTTTTTCCTCGCAATGAATATAAAAATAACTTGCAATATGCAAGTTAATACTAAACCATAAACTTGTATAATGCAAGTCACAAATATCATTTTCATTGCTATCCGGCTAATTAACCCCATTACACAAGCGAGCCGAGCGGCCTTAGAGACCTATCGCACGTGTCGTAAGCGTACAAACGATAGTGATACGGGATTGCGTAATGCTGATCCTAGCCGCGATATCGATCTGACGGAGATGGGTATTGCACGGGTGAGCAAGAGGGGATTAGGCGGAGAATGCTGAAATAATTCTTGATTCGCGGTTTGCTTCTGTTATGCGCGATGGCGAAAGGCTTTGATATTGCTCATGGCGGGAACATTTGCGTGACGGGTGATGAATGTCGATTGCCGATTGCCGGTTGGCAATGGGTACGCAGTGATTGTTGATTTATCGCTTGCGCAGATAATTATTCAGCGCTTTCCGGGCGCGCTTGACCGGCTTTCACAGGATTCAATCCGATTGCGGCGATCAGAAATCCAAGCGCCGCCAGTCCGGCGACAACCGGAAACGCATGTAAATAGCTACCGGTGATGTCCTTGATGCTGCCGGATAGCAATGTTCCGAGGATGGCGCCGGCGCCGTAGGCGGTGAACATCGATCCGTAATTCTGCGCGTAAAATTGCTTGCCGAAAAAGATGCCGGTTGCGGTGGGCGCCAGCGCCAGCCATCCGCCCAGGCACATCCACAGTACGCAGAACGCCAACAGATACAGCATGGCATTGTCTTGCCCGAAAAAGAACAGTAGCAACGATGCGCTCATAATCATCGCGAATGAAACCATCGCAGTCTGTTTCGGACCGAGCCGGTCGGTTAAAGCGCCGAACAGCGGCCGTCCCAGCCCGTTGAATACCGCAAACAACGATACCGCAAGCGCTGCGGTGGGCGCGTCCAGTTGCGCCACTTCGGTGCCAACCGGTGATGCGATACCAATCGCCATTAATCCGGCCAGGCAGCCGATGGTGTACGTCGCCCACAGGGCATAGAAACTTGTGGTTTTTAACATGGCCTGCCGGTCAAGATTTATAGCAGATGGGGGTGAAGCTTCAACAGCAGGGTTATTGGATAGCGCAGGTGTCCATTCGGTTGGTGGAAAGCGCAATAACCGCGCCAGTAATGTCGTGACAACCGTAAACGCGATTCCCAAGTATAGAAAGGTACGCAGAATGCCAATATCCGGCTGCAGTATCATCGCTTTCATCAGCGGCGCGATGAGTAGAGCCGATACGCCGAAACCCATCACCGTCAGGCCGATTGCCAGGCCGCTGTGCCGCGGAAACCATTTCGCCACCACGGCGATGGGGCAGCCGTACACAATACCGACCCCAGCGCCGCCGATGACGCCATATAAAACAGTCAAGGTGAAAATATCCCCGGAAAAGCTTGCCGCGATCCATCCGGTTCCTGCCAGTAAGCCGCCGAGCGTTGCCGTGTTTCCCGGCCCCCAGCGCCCAATCAGATTGCCCGCCAGCGGCATCGCGACCGCAAAGATTGCCAGAAATACCATAAACGGATAGCCGCTCTGGCTTGACGTGATGTTCCACAAATTTTCCAATGGTTTGCGGAAAACGCTGAAGGCATAAATCGAACCTAGGCAGACATTGATCAATAACCCAATCGCCACAAACACCCACCGGCCTTTCGCCGCTTCCATGCCGAATAATTTCAAATCGTGTTGAGTCATTTCAGTTTTTTGATGCATTCTTTTATTATTCAATCGCTGGTTATTGCTGATGCTAAACCGGTTTTGATGATCTTACCGTTTCTTGGGCTTCGCAGGGAGTTAATCCGGGTGCTAGCTGTAATCACCGTTGTAAGGAATTGTAATGCTTCCCGGTAAAACGATTGATTGGATCGAATGAAGCATTATTGTTAATTTTCAAATCTGCTTGCCGTGCTGGATCAAATAGAATTTGCTATGATGAACCTCAAATAAATAGTTTAGCAGGAGTACTTTGCATGAAACTGGCACAAATTGAAGCTGAAGCACTTAGTCTGCCTGAGACAGAGAGAGCGAAATTAGCTCAGAAGTTGTTGCTCAGCTTGGACAACTCATCCGAAAGTGGAATAGCCGAAAGTTGGTTGGATACAGTGCAAGGCCGGGCTAGAGAGTTGGATGAAGGTATCGTCGAACCCATATCAGCAGACGAGGTAAGGCGCAAAGCGCAGGCTCTCTTGCGGTGAGCTATGTATTCCATCCAGCCGCAGAAGCTGAACATCTTGAGTCGGTTGGTTACTTTGAATCTAAACGGCCCGGACTTGGCGCTTTGTATCTGGTTGAATTTGAGAAAGCTCTGATTTTAGTGTGTCAATCACCGCGTCGGTATCCGATTGAAAGGGAACCTGATATGCGGCGAGCTCGGATGAATCGGTTTCCCTATACGGTGCTTTATCGTGAAGTTTCCGGCACTGTTCAAATACTGGCTATTGCTCATCATCGCAGACGTCCCCAGTATTGGCTGGGAAGGCTCTAACATTCAAATAGTGTACACAGGTCAGGGTGTACACTATTTTTGCTCAACAGTCAGTTTTGGTGTGCGTGGATGGTCGCCGCTTGGGATTCCGCCGGTTGATTCATCGCTTCCAGCGCCAGTTCCAATACCGGCGTTTGCTTGCTGATCCGGCGGATTTGCAGCGAATCCGTTAGGGCATTGAGCGGTGCGCCGCCTTGATAACTGAAGCGGATGGCGATGTGATCGCCTTTGGAAACCTGGATGGGTTCCGGTAACGGGAATACGATGTATTGCGTGTGCCAGTCGATGGTGCTGCACGTTGTCACATTGATCGCCAGTAAATTTTTGGTGATGAGCCGCAAGGCGTTCAGTTGACCATCTCCGGTAATGAGAATTTCACCATCCCATTGGCAGGTCTGGCTATAGGATTCGGCATACGCCAGCAATTGAAATACTTCGGGGTCTCCCAAGCCTTTGCTTCGTTCCTGAATGACATAGGGGTTCTGGAATTGAATCGTCGGCGCGTAAAAGCCTGCGAAATGAAAGTCATGCTCCAGCGGTTGAATCGCTTGAATACTGGCTTCCGGGATAAAGACCGGCAGCGTTCCGCCAAATTTCTTCAGATAGCGTTGCTTGAACGAATCGATCACCGGCATTTGTTTTTCGCGCAACAATCCGGTGTGCAGCATTTCACAGATCACCACATCGACCGGTTCCGGCGGCAGGTAATGCATGGCGTCGGCTTGGATAATCTCGACCTTGCCGCCGTTTTGGTTTTGCGCCAGCAGATTGCGCGCCGCGCTGATAAGCTCCGGGTTGCGTTCGACGCAATAGACTTTACGCGCTTTTTGCGCGGCAAAGAACGATTGCACGCCGGTGCCACCGCCGAGTTCCAGCACTGTAGCGCCGGGCTTGACCAGTAAATTGATCGCATCCTTAAACCCTTGCATGCGGACCGTGTCGTTCAGCATATTGTGATGATAATGCAGCGGAATGAATTGACCGAGTTCCAAACTTTCATATTTATTTTTCATAACGGTTCCTGAAGGTTACGTACTGCCGGTTTATAATGAGTTGCTGACATAGCTGACAGCAATGATCATGCCAGCCGGCTGCAAGCGAATAATGACGCGGCTTTACGCTTCTTGGCCAGGCTCTTTTTGAAGGCGCGTTGCCAGCAAGACCGGCAAATGTTGCCGCATTCATAGGAAGAATTGTGATGACAGAACCGACGATTATCTGCCCGAACTGTAAAACCGAAATCAAACTGACCGAATCGCTGGCGGCGCCGCTGATCGAATCGACCCGCCAGCAGTTCGAGCAACGGCTGGCGCAGAAGGATAGTGAAATCAGCCAGCGCGAACAGGCGATGCGCGACCGGGAAAAACAACTGGCGGAGGAAAAGCGTAAGCTCGACGATCAAGTGGCTAACCAAGTGGCCGAGCAGTTGAAGGCGGAACGCGCGCGGGTGATCGCCGAAGAATCGCGCAAAGCGAAGCTGGCCAGCGCTGCCGAATTGGAAGGCAAGGCGCGTGAGCTGGCTGAGTTGCACGAAGTGCTTAAAGCCCGCGACGAGAAACTGGCGCAAGCGCAACAAGCGCAAGCCGAATTAATCAAGAAACAACGCGAGCTGGACGACGCCAAACGCGAATTGGAACTGACAGTCGCCAAGCGGGTGCAGGACGGATTGACGGAAGCGCGGCAATTGGCCAGAAAGGAAGCCGAAGACGAGCAAAAACTGAAAGTGCTGGAAAAAGAGCAAACCATCGCTGCGATGCAGAAACAGATCGAAGACTTGAAACGCCGCGCCGAGCAAGGCTCGCAGCAATTGCAAGGGGAGGTGCAGGAACTTGAACTGGAAAACCTGCTGCGGATGAAATTTCCATTCGATGCCATCGAACCGGTGCCGAAAGGCGAATTCGGCGGCGATGTATTGCATCGCGTAATCGGCTCGGGCGGTCAAGTTGGCGGTACCTTGTTATGGGAGTTCAAACGCACCAAAAACTGGAGCGATGCTTGGCTGGTGAAACTGCGCGACGATCAACGCGCCGCCAAAGCGGAAGTGGCGGTCATCGTCAGCCACACCTTGCCGAAAGGCGTGGAAACCTTTGAGTTGATTGAAGGTGTATGGGTCACCCACCCGCGCGCGGCGTTGCCGGTCGCCATGATTCTGCGCCAATCGCTGCTGGAAATCGCCCTGGCGCGCCAATCCTCCGAAGGCCAGCAAAGCAAAACCGAAATGGTCTACCAATACCTCACCGGCCCACGCTTCCGCCAACGCGTCGAAGCAATCGTCGAAGCATTCTCCACCATGCAGGAAGACCTCGATAAAGAACGCAAAGCCATCATGAAACAATGGGCCAAACGCGAAGAACAGATCGAACGCGTGATGACGGCGACTGTGGGAATGTACGGCGATTTGCAGGGCATTGCCGGGAAATCGTTGCAGGAGATTGAGGGGTTAAATCTAGAAGTACTTGAAGATTTTTCAACTCTAAATCCCGAGCAGGGTTAAGCTTTTTGAACCTAAAGTTGCGGAATCGTAATCGACACAGATTGCCTTCTGAGTGATAATTCAAGCCATATGCAGTAGCATGGTCATTAAAATATTAAACCAGTAAATAGAAAATTCAATAACTAATCGAGGAACAAGATGAAGTTAAGCTTCGAGAATCTTGGAGCGATAGCGAAAGGTGAAATGGAACTCGCCGATCTTACTATCGTATGCGGACAGAATAATACTGGGAAAACTTATGTTACTTATGCTCTTTATTGCTTACTCAAGTCATGGATAAGTCTTACGCGAATCGATCTGACGGAGGAAATGAAGGAATTAACTAGTAAGGGTGTTGTTAAGATTGATATTGAGGCGAAAATTGTCAATGCATGGCCAAGAATAAGTAAAGCAGTTATAGATAATTTTTTGGATGCCTTTCCAGCAATGATGGCATCGCGTTCTGAGCTTTTTGAAAATACGAAATTGCATTGGGATATTTTTATTGGTGATGAATGGAAAAAGCGGGCGATCAAAAACGAATTACGTAGTCCCCAAGGCAGCTTATTGATTGCTATTACAAAACCTGCTGATTCTGTTTTTGCTGAAATAGCTGCGGCAAGTCAACAGTCTCGAGGGTTCTTGCAAGGTTATAGTATCAGTGAATTCATTGAAGAAGCACTTATTAGAATCGTATTGACGGATGTGATGCCAGATGTATTTATGGCAAGTACCGAGCGTACGGGTGCCACTATCTTTCGCAAAGACTTAAACCTTGCAAAAAATAGTGTAGTCGATTTGTTAGCTCAGCTTCACAAAGACGGAACAAGTGACATTAATCCTGGCAAAGTATTTGCAACTCTTTATCAACGAAATTACGCCAGACCAGTTGATGACAATGTCCGATTTGCTAACAATTTACCGGGTACAGATAGCGAGTTAAGTGAAATTGCGCGAAACAAACCTGAGTTGCTTGATCAATTTGGGGAGATTGTTGGTGGTAGCTATGTTACTACTAAAGATGGTGTAACTTTCTTTCAACCTGCCGGTACCAAACTCAAGCTAGGTCTTGGTGAAACATCTAGCGCGGTGCGTTCACTTCTAATTATTTGGTATTGGTTGAAATATCAAGCTAAATCGGGAAGTATGCTGATGATTGACGAGCCAGAGCTTAACTTGCATCCAGATAATCAGCGTCGTTTTGCTCGTTTCTTGGCACAACTAGTGAATACCGGTGTTCGTGTGTTTATCACAACACATAGTGACACAATTGTTCGTGAATTCAATACGCTTATTATGCTTTCTCGCAATTTATCGCATTACGCGCAAGTCAGGCAGCAATATCATTATTCTGAAAATGAGCATCTTAGACCAAGTAGTGTATTACTTTATATTACAGGTAAAGAAAGTAATAAAAAGCGTGCTTTGACAACCTTGCATAAAGTGATACCTGATCCAAAGATCGGGATTGATGTTGAGACGTTTGATCAAACCATAATCGATATGAGTAGCATGCAAGATGAATTGCGGTATGGCGGTGAATAATGATAGAAGTATTGCAAGCTCTAGTGCAAATATTGAATCCGAAAAAATATGTTCAAAGTCTTGATTCAAAATTAACGATTACTGAGAAACACAGACAAGCTACCTTTAGGAACATTACTATTCAAAGTATAGGGAAAGAAGCATTAGCACTAAAGCTTGATGAGTGTGGTTTTCCGGGTAATAAAATATTTGTTGAGCAACATGCTATGCATCGTGCGTGTGATGCGGTAGTTTTTTGTGTCGTGAGCGGGGAACCGTATATTCTATGTCTTGAATTGAAGTCAAGTGGGCCGAATCGCAATGAAGTTAAGCAGCAATTCCAGAATGCTCACTGCTTTCTGAATTACCTTGATAGCTTACTCGTTACTTATCATAATCAAAGCATAAAATCATGGTCGCGCCGTTATTTTGTATTTCACGACGCAACTAAAAGTCTGCTGAATAAGCCTCCATTGATAGATATGCCTCATAACGATACACCGGAATCTGCTCAAGTAATGCCCGTTCAGAACGGAGAGAATATTTATTTACGAAAACTTCTTGGTAAGCCATTGTAGATATAGTTAGATATTTTAGATCTGGACTCACTCGGGGAAAATTTGGAGGATCAAGATATCAATTATGTCAGCCACAAACTTTAAAACCGAAAACAATACCTACCGCAAACTGATCGGTAACGGACTGACCTACCGCATTCCGCGTTTCCAGCGTGATTACAGTCGGTCGGAAGATGAATGGGAAGATTTGTGGTTGGACATTCTTGGTACAGTTCGAGAAGGCGGTGAACCGGCGCATTACATGGGCTATTTGGTTTTGCAGTCGCAGGATGACAAGAACTTCGATGTGATTGACGGCCAGCAGCGCTTGACGACGTTGACGCTGATTGTTTTGGCGGCGCTCAAGAATCTCAAGCGGCTGATTGAGGAAAAAAACAATCCTGAGCATAATCAGCGGCGGGTTGAACAAATACGCCAGACCTATATCGGCTATCTCGATCCGGTGACATTGGTGTCGCGCAGCAAACTGACATTGAACCGGAACAATGATCATTATTTTCAAACGTATCTGGTGCCGTTGGGGCATTTGCCGCAGCGGGGTTTTCGTGCTTCCGAGCATGGTTTGCGTAAAGCATTTGAATGGTTTGACAAACGCGTGCGTGAGTATGCCAAAAAAGCGGGCGGCGACGAGGGTGTTGCGCTGGCTAGTCTGGTGGAGACGATGAGTGACCGGTTGTTTTTCACTGTCATCAGCGTGACGGACGAGCTCAATGCTTATAAAGTGTTTGAAACCCTCAATGCACGCGGTGTGCGCCCCTCATCCACCGATTTGTTGAAAAATTATCTGTTTTCGGTGCTGCACCGGGATGGCGAGCATGCGTATGAAATGAAAGCGTTGGAAGATCGCTGGGAAGCGATGATAAGCCGGCTCGGCAGTGAGAGTTTTCCGGATTTTCTGTGGGTGCATTGGATTAGCCGGAAAACTTCGGTGCGTCAATCGGATTTATTCAAAACCATCCGTGCCCAGATTGTTAATCGTGAATCCGTGTTTGAATTGTTGCGCGGTATGGAAGAAGACATGGATGCTTATTTGGCGCTGACCAATCCGGAAGCGTCGTCATGGTCGCCGGTCCTTAAAGGGTTTGCGCAAAATTTGCGCATGTTCAGCGTGCGTCAACCGTTTTCTCTGTTACTGGCGGCACATCGCAAGTTTTCATCGGACGATTTTGAGAGCTTGTTGCGCAGTTGCGTGATGATTTCGTTCCGCTATAACGTGATCGGTAGCTTGCCAACGCATGAGCAAGAGCATATCTACCATAACGTGGCGCAGAAAATATCCAATGGTGGCTTAACAGCAGCGGCTGAAATATTGGATGTGATGAAGCCGATTTATCCAAACGATGATAAGTTTCGCAGTGATTTTTCGGAAAAAATATTGCGCACCACGAATTCCCGTAATTCCCGCATCGTCCGTTACATTTTATGTGCTTTGGAGTCTCAACAAAATGGACAGGATTATGATTTCGAGAGCGACAGTATTACGATTGAACACATTCTGCCGCAAAATCCCGCATCAGGCTGGTCTGCTTTTAACGAAGAAGAAGCGGATATGATGGTCTATCGCTTGGGTAATATGACCTTGCTCAATAAGGGGCAGAATAAAGATTTGGGAAATGCCGGATTCGCTGTTAAAAAGCCGGTGTTGGCGGGCAGCAATTTTGAGCTTACCCGCAAAGTGGCCGAAGATAATTCCGATTGGACGCCGGAACGCATTGGCGCGCGCCAGAAATCAATGGCTAAGATTGCCACAAGCGTTTGGCGTATCGCCCAGCTTTCGTGAGATCAGATTAATCAACAATCGGCACTCATTACGGAATCAGCTGCAATTCATCCAGTGCAAACCTTCGCTTCCGTGACCGCGCCGACATGGAACCGGATTTTTAAAATATCGTTTGCAGATGCTGATTGCTCGTCCCCGATTATCAGATATAAAGCATAGTGACCGGTTTTATCAATAACGACGCCAGTTTCAATGGTGCCTTGCGAGTGAATGTTAGACTTAACTTGCGAATCATCCGCAAGTTTGAACCATAAAGTTTTTCTGCTACCTGTAATAGAAGTAGTTTCATTCTTTGCTGTTGTTATTTTGTTAGGCTCTGAAGATAGGATTTATTGTGAATCGCGCTTGAATCAGATTTGTTGTGAATTACATACGCGTAATCATTATGTGCGCGCCAGAAAAAAAGTAAATGTGACAAATTGACGCAGACTACTGATAAATCAGATGTATTCAGGTATGTGCAAGTTAGGGAATTGATTGCCTGTAAAACTTCAAAGTGATGAAAAGAGGGTAAATGAGATAAACGGGGCGAAGAGGTTGTTTTTTCTGATTGATGAATAAATCATCAATATCATTTTTATGATTGGATTCTGAAGCTTTTCTATTTTTTTGACAGTATTACATTAAGTATGTTTGAATAATGTTACTTATATCGAAAAGGAGAATGTCAATCATGTCGAATCGAGGCGGAAAGCGCGAGAACGCGGGCAGACCGAGAGGTCAGGGTAAATTCGGAGAACCGACGGAAGTCATGCGTATACCGCAGAGCCAGACGGCGACAATCAGAAATTTCCTGGAAGTCTTGCAACGCAAAAAAGCAGAGGGCGGCAGCGAGAATGGCGTGCCTGAAATGGAAGTGGATGAGTTTTTCACGCCGGTGATCAACGAGCAGCCCACATTGCTGCCGCTTTTTTCCACCAAAGTTGCAGCCGGTCTTCCCAGTCCGGCGGACGATCATGTCGAAAAGCAGCTCGATGTCAGCGAATTTCTGATCGATCATGCAGCGTCGACATTTTTTGTCACGATCCGGGGAGAATCCATGATCGATGTCGGCTTGCTGCCGGGCGATAAAGTGGTTGTAGATCGCTCCAGAACTGCCAATATCGGTGATATTGTCTTGGCTGTGGTGGATCGGGAATTCACCATCAAAATCCTCGATTATGGCGCAAACAAAATGCCGCGGCTGTTGCCCGCCAATGCTTCCGGAGCTTACCGCCCGATCTATATTCGTCCGGATACGCAGTTTGAAATTTTCGGAGTTGTGACCGGATCATTCCGCCGGTTTAAATGAGCAACATTGCCGCCGGTCTATTCATTAAGGAAGCGCTGATTAATTGACTGCACGAGCGAATTGCTTCGTTGCGCGGTACTCACTGCCTCGCCTATCAGATTGATATGTCTCGGTTGTTGCGTTCCGTGCGCCTCGCCCTTCATCACGTTTGTTGAATTAATCAGCGCTTCCTTAAGCCATTGCGATATTTAATCGCGGTATTTTTTTCTGTGTTTCGGTGCATTACGGAATCAGTTTCAAGTCGTCCAGCCAGACTTTCGCTTCCGCATCCGATGGCGCGCGCCAGTCGCCGCGCGGCGATAATGAGCCGCCGGAGCCGACTTTCGGTGCATTGGGAATGCACGACCGTTTGAATTGGCTGGTTTGAAAAAAACGCGTTAGAAATACGCCAAGCCAATGTTTAATGGCGGCGAGATCGTATTCGTTGCGCGATGCTTCATTGATGCCGTCCGGCCAATGCCCCGACAGACGGCTTCCCCAGGCATGGTGCGCGAGAAATGCGATTTTCGCCGGACCGAAGCCGAAGCGGGTGACGTAATACAAATTAAAATCCTGCAGTTCGTAGGGGCCGATAATTTGCTGCGTGCTTTGCAACGGCTTGTCCGGTGATTGAGCGGGAATCAGTTCCGGTGAAATTTCAGTATCCAGAATGGCTGCCAGCGCTTCGTGAGCGGCGTCATTGAATTGGTGGGTATCAATGGTCCAGCGGATCAAATGCTGGATCAGGGTTTTCGGCACGGACGCATTAATGCTGTAGTGCGACATGTGATCGCCGACGCCGTAGGTGCACCAGCCGAGTGCGAGTTCGCTGAGATCGCCGGTTCCCAATACCAGCGCGTGATGCAGATTGGCAAGGCGGAACAGATGTGAAGTCCGTTCGCCGGCTTGCACGTTTTCAAAAGCGATATCGTATTGCGGTTTGCCGCCGGCAAACGGATGTCCGATATCTTTCAACATTTGCAGGCACGATGGGCGGATATCGATTTCCTGACTGGTGACGCCGAGCGCGGCCATTAACCGGTGCGCGTTGTTTTTAGTGGTGTCGCTGGTAGCAAATCCCGGCATGGTATAAGCCAGGATATTGGCGCGCGGCAAATTTAAACGTTCCATCGCATGTGCGGCGGCAATCAGCGCATGGGCCGAATCCAAGCCGCCGGAAACGCCGATCACGACGCGCTCGGTTTTGGTGAAAGTCAATCGTTTCATCAAACCTTGAACCTGGATTTGGTACGCTTCACGGCAATGCTCGTCGCGCTTTTCCGGATTGTCGGGAACGTATGGAAAACGTGCCACGGGACGGCGTAATGGCACTGCATCTTCCGGCACGGCAAACTCGAATTCAATCCGGCGCAGGCTTCGCAATTGCTCCCGGTGCATCTGCACCGCATCGTTGAAACTGGTGGTGCGCAGACGGTCTTGAATCAGCCGTTCGAGATCGATATCGGCGGTGATGATTTGCTGTTGATCGGAAAAACGTTGAGATTCCGCGAGCAGTTGGTGATTCTCATAAATCATCGCATGGCCGTCCCACGCCAGGTCGGTGGTCGATTCTCCGGGGCCGGCGGCGGTGTACAAATAAGCCGCCAGACACTTGCTCGATTGCATCGCGCAGAGATGGCGCCGGTAATCAGCCTTGCCAATGGTGATATTACTGGCCGACAAATTGACAAGCACGGCAGCGCCCGCGAGGGCGGCAAAGGTGCTCGGTGGAAGCGGCGCCCATAGATCCTCGCAGATTTCAGTATGTAAGGAAAAGTGGTCGACATTCACGGCGCTGAAAATCAAATCGTTGCCAAAAGGTACGGTATGATCCAGGAAACGCACGTCCCGGGCGAGTGCGGCATGTGCTGCTGTAAATTGCCGTTTCTCATAAAATTCCCGGTAATTCGGCAAATAAGTCTTGGGAACGATGCCGAGAATACGGCCGCGATAAATCACGACTGCGCAATTGAATAATTTTCCTTCCAACTGTAACGGCGCGCCGATCAGCAGAACCGGTGTGAGTTCGCGACTGGCTTCAATGATGCGGGCGATACCGTCAACCACTGCATTGAGCAAGGATTGCTGATGAAATAGATCATCAGCGGAGTAGGAAGAGATGCTTAATTCCGGAAACAACGCGACGGCTGATTTGAGTCCGGATGCATGCGCTGCCAGTTCGAGAATGCGATCGACGTTATATACTGGGTCGGCAACCCTGAGATGCGGGATGCAAGCGGATGCCCGGATAAAATGGTGTGAATAGATCGAGTGGAAGTTTTTCACGAATATCTCCGTTGAGTCACCATTCTGAACTTGCGCGTGGATAAAAAAACAAATGTTACACGTATCACGATTGATCTGGCAAAACGATCATTCCGATTGGAAATATCCGAGTGAGTAGACGGATCCTAAGTAAAAGTTATGTGGATGCGTCATTTTGTCGCATTGAAATTTGTTTTACAGATCGATAATAATGGCCGTCAAAATAAATATCGACAGGAACTGTTGATTAGGATCAACATGACCGGTTGGTTCGTAGCGATAATGGCGGGCAGGTAGTAAAAAATGGTTTTAGCAAGTTCATCGTTGCAAGGTCGACCGATTGAAGTTGGCGAGATAACAGAATATACGGCTTAGATCATTATGCGCATGCAATGTAGAGGGAATTAGGTATATACTGAAATCGTGTTGGTAGGGAAGAAGGAATGCAATGCAATAGTTTCTTCGCCCGCTGTTATCCAGCCGCAGAGATTTTTCAGAAGTAATTGTGTTTTTAATACCATTTAAATAGGAGAAATCATCATGAGAGCATTATCAACCGTAGTTGCAATCAGCGCATTGGCATTAATCATGAATGCTCAAGCATGGGCAGCCGACGCAGGGCATACCTCCGAAGCGATGGAGCATGCCGGAAAAGCGCAGGCGCATGGCGAAATGGGGCACGCCAAGGAATCGCTGGAACACGCTAAAGATAGTTTGGCGCACGCTAAAGCGGCAAGGGACGATCACGCTGCATCCCATAAACACATGGATGAAGCAATCAAACACCTGGAAGAAGCAATCAAACATGCGGATATGGGACATGGCGCAGAGGCTGCCAAACATTCGGAAGAAGCGATGAAACATATGCGCCAATCCGGTCATTAATGATTTCAATCATTCCCCCTCGAAATGAGGGGGAATTTGCTGAGTTATTCTTTCGCACCCAGCGCCAGTGCGCGTTCTTTCGATAGTTGTGCCGCTTCTTTAGAAACTTCCTGATCCAGCCATCCTTGCAAGTGCGTGCTGGCAATATCCGCTAACGCTTCAATCCAATCAGAACGTTCGTTGAGGCAAGGTATGTAATGAAATTCCTGCCCGCCAGCCTGGATGAATGTATGCTTGGCTTCAATTGCGATTTCTTCCAGCGTTTCCAGGCAATCCGAAACGAAACCGGGGCAAACGATATCCACGCGGCGTGTCTGCGCCTTGCCCAGTTGTTCCAGCGTAACTGCGGTATACGGTGTCAGCCATTGCGCCTTGCCGAAACGCGACTGAAAGCATACGGCGTATTGCTCGGGTTGCAGCGCCAACGCCTCGGCCAGTAAGCGGCCAGTTTTCTGGCAATAGCAATGATAGGGATCTCCTTTATCCAGGCTGGACCGCGGGGTGCCATGAAAGCTGATGATCAGTTTGTCGGGCCGGCCATGAACTTCCCAATAGTCGCGCACATTCTGCGCCAATGCCGCGATATAGCCCGGGTGATCGTGATAGTGCTTGACAGTCCGGATGGCCGGTTGATTGCGGATTTTTCCCAATACGGCAAAAACATTGTCCATGGCAGCCGCGGTACTGCTAGCGGCATATTGGGGAAACAGCGGAATAACCAGAATGTGGTCGCAACCCTGCGCTTGCATATCGGCCAAAACAGTTGCAACGGAAGGTTTGCCGATGTTCATCGCGTATTCGACAACTGGCGGATTGTTTGTCCTGGCTTGCAACGCTTCGCGCAGCAGTTTGGTTTGCCGCTCGGTGTGCACTTTTAACGGGGACCCTTCCGGCATCCAGATTTTGGCGTATTTTTCCGCCGATTCCTTGGGCCGGAATGGCAAAATGAAACCATGCAAAATCGGCCACCAGATCAGCCGCGGTATTTCGATGACACGCCGGTTGCTAAGAAACTCCTTGAGATAGGGGCGTAATGCCTGGGCTGTGGGTGCATCCGGTGTGCCTAAGTTAATGAGTAGCACGCCGGTTCTACTTGATGAGCCGTGTTGATAATTTGATTGAATTGACATTTGAAATGAGTTGATTTGATTACAGAAATATCGGTTATTGCTGTGATAAGCCGCTTGAAAGCAGCTTTGCGGTAATATCCACGATCGGAATAATGCGTTCATAGGCCATGCGCCTGGGACCGATCACGCCGACCGTGCCAACCACCTCGCCTTCCATTTCATAGGGTGCGGTTATGACACTGAATTCCTCCAGCGAAGCGACATCGGATTCTCCGCCTATGAAAATTTTTACGCCATGCGCTTGCCGGCTTAGTTCGAGTAATTGCAGGAGCTTTGTTTTACGTTCGAATAACTCAAACAAATTTTTCAAACCGGTTAAATTTTCCGATAGATCGTCAATTTGCAACAAATTATGTTCGCCGGCAAGCACCACGGCTTCGCTGCTTTCATTGATGGCATTGCCGCCAACTTCAATTGCGGCGTTCATGAGATCGACCATTTTGCTGCGCAGTTGTTTTAATTCGGTACTCAGGCGGCTGCGGATTTCTTCCAGCGTGCAGCCGGCATAATGCTGATTGATGAAATTGCCTGCTTCGATCAAATCGGATTGGCTGTACGG
This sequence comes from Nitrosomonas sp., assembly GCA_019745325.1. Classification (GTDB taxonomy): domain Bacteria; phylum Pseudomonadota; class Gammaproteobacteria; order Burkholderiales; family Nitrosomonadaceae; genus Nitrosomonas. The sequence continues at coordinate 33,040 of JAIETK010000005.1, forward strand.
CGTATCGGTAAAGATAATGCGGTTTTGCACATCACCTTCGGGGGTGACGATGATCAGCAAAATGCGTTTTTCCGAAAGCGCCATGAATTCGACGTAGCGGAAAATTGCGCCTGTGCGCTTCGGTGTCACTACAACACCTGTAAAACGGGTCAGTTCCGAGAGCAATTGCGAAGCAGCGCTGATTAACCGCGAAGGATTGTCAGGATGCAACTGGTTTTCCAGATGATGCAATTCGGTCTTGTCGAGCTTCTTGACTACTAGCAGGGTATCCACAAAAAAACGATAGCCTTTGGGGGTTGGAACTCTTCCGGCGGAAGTGTGCGGACTCGCGACCAGTCCCATTTCTTCAAGGTCCGCCATGACATTGCGGATTGTGGCTGGACTCAAATCCAGCCCGGAGAATTTAGATAACGCGCGGGAACCCACCGGTTGTCCTTCGTGGATATAACGTTCTACCAGAGTTTTTAATAAAATTTGGGCGCGTTCGTTCAACATGGTTTTATTCTACACGAGTCAGCTGGTTTTATATGTGAATGCAAGTAATCATTAGTGATGAGTCTAATTATGGGTATGCTAAACTTCATTGGTGCTCATGCTTTACTCATGAAAACAGAATCGAGTTCGCTACACTTGGGTATTTCCTCAAGAAATTGTTTTTCCCGGTTATGTATGTACAAGCTGCGATTTTACAATGCTAGATGAAGCATTATTGATTAACTTGTTTTATTTTAACGGTAATTACGGCATTGATATTTAATCCGGTCTAGCGCGATAAAGTTAAGGAAATGCGGAATAATTCGAAGAACGAAATGAAGCGTAAGGCGCATGTAACGCAACAGCCGAGACCTATCAACCCGATAGGCGAGAATGTGAGCGCCGCGCAACAAGGCGATTCGTTCGTGCGGTCGATCAATCGGCGTTTCCTTAATCATAATTTTCAGTCATGAATTCATCATTTTCAACCATCGCCTTGATCGGTAAGCACAAAAACCCCGAGATCGCGGTTCCGCTGCTCAATCTGGCGGAATATTTGACCGCTCGTAAATACCGCGTGTTATTTGATCATCTTACAGCCGCGCACATATGTGCCGATCAATACCCGGCGTTTTCTTTGGAGGAGATCGGCGAACAAGCAGACTTGGCGGTGGTAATGGGCGGCGATGGCACCATGCTGAACATCGCTCGCATGCTGGTTGCCTATGACGTGCCGCTAATCGGCATTAATCAAGGCAGGCTGGGTTTCTTGACCGATTTATCCATTGATACCATGTTTGAAACACTGGATGAAATACTGGCGGGAAACTATATCACGGAAAAACGCATGCTGTTGTATACCGAGATCTTTCGCGCGGACACCAATGTTTTTAATAGCTTGGCGTTTAACGATGTGGTGCTGTACCGCGGCATGAGCAGCGGCATGATTGAGTTTGAGGTCAAGGTTAACGATGAATATGTGAATACCTTGCGCTCCGACGGATTGATTGTTAATACGCCGACGGGATCCACCGCATACGCATTGTCTTCCGGCGGCCCGATTTTGCACCCCAATTTGGATTTAATAGCGCTGGTGCCGGTTTGTCCGCATACTCTGAGTAATCGCCCGATCGTGATCGGCCCGGATGCCGTTGTTGAAATCCGCATGATCAGTTGCCAGCAAGTCAGGATAAATTGCGACAGTCATTCCGGTTTCGATCTCGAACCCACCGACAAGATCTTGGTGCGGCGTTTTCCTCAATCGGTGCGGCTGCTCCATTCCGTGCATCACAGTTATTACCGCATGTTGCGAGAAAAACTGGGCTGGAGTGAATTGCCTTGACCGCATTGCAAATCGCATTCTTATGCTGAGACAGATAAGTATCAGAAACTTTGTCATCGCCGACCAGATCGATCTTGACGTGTTGCCGGGTTTCACAGTGCTCACCGGTGAAACCGGGGCTGGAAAATCAATGATGATCGATGCGCTGACTCTGGTACTGGGCGAGCGTGGCGACGCCAATCTGATCCGGTTAGGCTGCGAACGGGCCGAAATCAGCGTTGATTTCGATATCAGCCGCTTGGCGCCGCTGGTGCAATGGCTGAACGATAATGACCTGCAGGGTGAGCCGGATAGTTGTTTGCTGCGCCGCATTATTGAAAGCAATGGCCGGTCGCGCAACTATATCAATGGACATGCGGTGACCTTGCAACAAATGCGCATGGCGGGAGAATACTTGATCGCGATTCATAGCCAGCATGCCCATCAGCAGCTGCTGCAAAAAGATGCGCAACGGGAATTGCTGGATGCGTTTGCAGGTTGCGGCGAGCTTGCGAAGGCAGTTGAATCGGCTTATCAGCATTGGAAAAACTGCCAGCAGCTTAGAATCAACATGGAAGCGCGCGCGGCGGAATTGCTGGATAAGCGTGAACAGCTTGGGTCGCAGTTGACCGAATTATCCACATTGAATTTTTCGCTGACAGAATGGCAACAGCTGCAAACCGATCATAGCCGCTTGTCGCACTTGGCGGCGTTGATGGAAACGGCGGAAATGGCCATCAATGCGCTATCCGACTGTGAATCGCCGGTGCTGGAGCAGCTGAATGCCGTTGTTACGCAACTGCAAAACATGCAGGAATATGATCGGCAATTGCAATCCATCGCCGACTTGCTTGAATCGGGGCATATTCAAGTACGTGAAAGCTTGTACGAGTTGAAGCATTATCGCCAGAACTTGGAATTGGATCCGCAGGCATTACAACAAATCGAACAACGGATGTCAGCCATTTATGCGGCTGCCAGGAAATTCCGCGTCAATCCGGAACAACTACCCGTGCTGATGGAATCACTATCCCAGCAATTGGAAGCGCTCGGCGTAGATGCTGATATTGATCGGTTGCAAGCGCATGAAACCGCTGCATGGTCTGCGTATCATCGGCATGCCAGCGAGTTGACGGTCATCCGCCAACAAGCCGGGGAGGCGTTATCGCAGCAGGTGACCGAAATGATGCAAACCTTGGCGATGGAAGGCGGTCAATTTTCGGTGGCATTGATTGCGTTGGAGCAAGGCAGCGCCGATGGCTTAGAGCACATTGAATTTCAAGTGGCGGCGCATCAAGGATTGCCGCTACGGCCGTTGGCTAAGGTTGCTTCGGGTGGCGAGTTATCAAGAATCAGCCTGGCCATTCAGGTGGTAACCAGTAAAATTGGTGTTGTACCCACGCTGGTTTTTGATGAAGTCGATGTCGGTATCGGCGGAAAGGTCGCTGAAATCGTCGGTCAGCTATTGAAAAAATTGGGCTTGGAACGGCAAGTATTGTGCATCACGCATTTGCCGCAAGTAGCCGCGGCGGGCGATCAGCAATGGCAAGTGGTTAAAACTGCCGGATCCGGCGAAGGTACACCGGTTGTGAGTCAAATTTCGACTCTGGATCCGCAGCAACGCCTTGAAGAAATCGCACGGATGCTCGGGGGCGCGCATATTACTGAAACTACGCGGCGGCATGCTGCTGAAATGTTGCAAAGCGGAGCCGGGCGATCGTGATGGGCGCAGAACTTTCTTAAGGAAACCCTGATTAATTGACTGCACGAGCGAATCACTTCGTTGCGCGGTACTCGCATCCTCGCCTATCTTGTTGATATGTCTCGGTTGCTGCGTTCCGTGCGCCTCGTGCGTCATCTCGTTCGCCGAATTAATCAGCGCTTCTTTAGAAAAGCTTTGAAAAAGGTCGCGAGCGAAAGCTAGGCAAGACGAAATCCACTGAGAAAGCGCAGTTTACATGGAGTAAATGAGCATTTTGAAGGGGATTTCAACGCAGCATAGTCGAGCGCAGCAGTTTTGCAGAGCTTCCTTAACGAATGAAGTGACGAGTTCCCACCATATCGACGATCATGCGCCGGTAGGTTTCGGACTTGCGGATTTGCAGTAATTCCAGATTGCTGAGGTTGTCAGTCAGAATCATGCCATTCGATTGATCTATCGCCAACAGACGGTCTTTAAGCCAAGCGCGTTGCATCTGCGGAATTGAATCATCTTTCAAATCAAGTGCTTGATTAGTGGCGAGAAAAATAAAATCATTGAAATTTTCGTTGGGGTCGGATATGAATACTTGTTGATGCGGAAAAACTTGCGTCAGCGTTTTCGCAACGGATGCCAACGCAGGATTTTGCCCATTGTCGTAAAATGCGACAAAATTGAGCGCCAGTATTCCTTGATCCGTCAGCAAATTGCGTAATTGCGCAATCGCTTCAACCGTCAGCAAATGAGTAGGTTCCGATCCGCCGGTGAAGACATCCAAAATGATCAAATCATAGGAGCCTTTCAGTTGGCGAACTTCGTAGCGTGCATCGCCGATGATCCGCCGGCCGGTCGGGATGAAACCGAAATGTTCGCTGGCCGCATCGGCCACGGCCGGATCAATCTCCAGCGTATCCGTCACAATCCCGAATTCCTTCAAGGTCGCGACCATGTGCCCGGCGCCCTGACCGATCAATAAGGCATTGCGCATCGACGGCACCAATGCCGGGATCATGGTCACAATTTTCTGATAGGTCAGAAGATTTTCGCCGTGACTGAGACTGGCGGCGCCGATGGTTGAGGCGTCGGCGGTGAGCAACCGCATATTCTCTTGTGGTTGATCAATGACGCGAACCCAGCCGTATAAGCTTTCACGTTCAAATACGGTTTGAAAGGCATCACCGGATTCCGATTTGCCGGAGCTGGCGATCTGCGGATACAGCGCCAAACCGATTATCACAAGCAGCGTGGTAGGCGCCAAGGCGCTGGTGGATTTCAGGTATTTCCGCTCGATCACCGCCACAATCATTGCGAGAATAAATAAGGCAATTCCAAGTCCGATGAAAATTTCTCGAGAGCCAACCAATGGAAATAAATAAAAACCCAGAAACAGTGTTCCGATGACGCTGCCGACGGTACTGACCGCGTAGATCGACCCGGTGCTGGCGCCTACACTCGCTAACGTCGAAGTCGACAATTTCACGGCAAATGGTCCGACCATGCCGAGCATGATCAAGCTGGGAGAAAATAATATTAACGTGCTCATGAAGCTGCCCAGGCGCAACCCCAGAGAATCCGTCGCCAACAAGACCGGTCCGGTGAGCCAGGGGATAATGAGTGTTAAGAATCCGGCCGCCGCGATGATAAACGACAAGCCGGAACGAGTCCGGTCAGCCCAAATGCCGCCCCAGTAATAGCCTAGCGCCAGTGCGATCAGCGTGACAGAGATCAGCGAAGTCCAAACATAAAGACTGGCGCCGTAAAACGGTGCAATCAATCGCGTTCCGAGCAGTTCGACCACCATGACGGCGGCACCGGTTAAAAAAACAGTACAGTACAACCAAACGCGGCTGAGCAAACTGGCAGAAAGATTTGATTTCATGATGTAGCGTGTTACAGAAAAGGGGAGGGTGAAAAAACAGCGATGAACTGGAAACCAGTTATTGTAAAGAGCGGGTTCCGATTATGAAATGCGACAAATTGCCGCATTTCAATTTTTAACTGACATGCTTGATAAAAAGTTCTAAAAATCAGTGATTTTTATAAGGTGCGACAATTTGTCACATTGTCATTCCGCTGTTTCGGAAATATGATCGAAACAGAAAGCTATGCATGTTCAATTTCGAATGATCTAGAAAAGTCTTTTTTTGGTTTATTGATTGATCAAATGCGCAAAATGTTTTCACAAAAATATAAACAAGGCAAAAATATTAAATTAATGGATCGACATGAATAAAAATAAACAGCTCAATTCAATTTCCCGGTGCGTATTAATAGCCACCATTTTCGCAGGAACAACGCAATTGGCGACGGCCCACACCCGGCTGGAAACGGCAACTGTGGCGGAGAATACCCGGATAACCAATAACGTCATTATTGGCCATGGATGCGGCGAAAAAAATGTGATTGGCACAAGTGTCGTATTTCCTGATGGTGTTGATTCCACTATTTTGGTTGATGGCGCAACTCACACCGGTCCGTTGACCGATTTTGTGCAAAACTGGGGAAACCTGATGCAACAGAATTACAGTAAAGCTATTTTTAGTTTTCAAGATGAAAAAACCAATTCACTTGGTAATGTCGTCGGTTTCTGGGCGGGTGGCGGAAATTCATTGCCGCACAATTTGAATGGCTATATTCCATTCAGAGCGGGTGCTGTGGTCATTGAGCCGACTTCCTGTGCTAAGAGTGTTAAATTTTATGTATCAATTGCGGATATCTGCGAAATTACCGACACGGCAGGATTCGGTGAGTCAACAGTTAATTTCTGGACGCACAACAATTTGGGGACTGCTTACGATCGCGTAAGCACTACCGACGATGGTCCTGCGTCATATACCGTTACTCGTACCAGCGCGCTGCCGACATCTTGTGGTGCAGGCGTGACCGTCGAAGTAAAACCTTCGGCTGCGCAGATAAACCGGGACATGCCGATCAAGTTGAATGGTACGCAAGTTTGGCCTAAGTAATCAGCCGGTTCACTTTACTAAATCTCACTCATCCTTCCCTCCTGTTCCATTTTGAGTGAGATTTAATTTGAAGATCAATCCAAAAACTGAATACAGATCCAGGAGTATTAAATTGTTGAAATCATCAATCCTTAACTATCGCGTTTACGCTTTAATGGGAATCGTTGGACTTACCGGGGCTTGGCAATCCGCGCATGCGCATACGCGCTTGAAAACACCGGTTATCCAGGAAAATGCAGCGAACCATGGCAGTAATTATAACGACGTCGTAATTGCACATGGTTGTCAGAATACCACCGACGGTGCTTCAACAATTAGCACATTAGGAACGGTGGTCGTGTTTCCGGATGGCAAGGATTCCATCATAACTACCGGTACCGTTGATGGTACAGCGCACACCGGCACCTTGTCGGATTTCGTGACTAACTGGGGTAGTCCGGTTACCATCGTTCAAGACAAAAGCGTTTTTTCAAACCAGGAATACATTACTGACTCGCTGGGTAACAAACTGGGATTTTGGTCCGGTGGCGGTAATGTATTAAAAGCCGGATACCGGGCGCTTGTTCCTTTTGCCACTGCAGGCGTGGTGATTGAGCCAACCTCTTGCGCCAAGAGTGTGACATTTGTCGTCAGCATTGCGGATATTTGCGAAATTACCGATGCGAGCGGATTCAGCAATGCAACGGTGCAAATGTGGACGCCTGCGGTAGGTTCTATTTATGATGGCGAAGGATTGCATGGTTATAACTCTCCAGCGACTTTGAAAGTGACACGTTCGATTGCGCCACTGCCTTCTTCATGCGGTGACGGTGTGGATGTGTTTGTGAAACCTTCGGCGGCACAATTGAATCGTGACCTGAGAATCAAGTTGGACGGCACACAGATTTGGCCAAAATAATATCAATTTTGACGTGGTGAAGGTGGCGGACTCATCTGCAGTGATGTAGATGAGTCCGGTTTTCTTTTTCGATGAACAAGAAAATGAAAGAAGTTTGTTTTATTTTATGGCGGTAAAATTATATTTTTCGCGTTATTTGCAAGGACACAAAATCATGTCTCATATTTTCTTAAAAAAAACATTAGCGGGTATCGTCTCTACGATGATGCTCGGGTATGCCGGTTTAAGTAGTGCGCATGATGCCGGCGCGACGATGGATCCGAGCGGCACGGTGGCGGCTTTTACCGGTTATGCGCTGGTGACTTGCTCTGATGATGGCAACGGTCCGGCGGATCATCTGCTTGCCAGTGTCAAGGATTTATCGCCGCCGCAAGATAAATTGCTGGTTAATTTACAAATTATCAAAGGCAATCGTGCGATTAGCACCACCGATCCGGTTTCGGGCGATGCAAACTATAGTCCCGAAGTTAAAGTGCGAGGCGGAAATGGCACCTATCTTTTACTCGTAAACAAAACAAAAGCCGGTACACGATCGTTTGCTGTTTCGTATCATTGCATGACGGCAAATAATACTCATACCGGAACGGATATTGTGGTTAATCAGTTTGAGTAATGATGGCAGGTCTCAGATCATGTTCCACGACTACTTGAAGAAAGCGCTAGCAAGTATTATTTGGGTGGTAGTGCTTGGTTATGTCAGATCAGGCAGTGCGCATGACGCCGGTACCGTCATGGACTCCAGCGGCACGGTGGCGGCTTTCACCGGCTATGCGCTGGTAACTTGTTTTGATAATGGCAATGGCCCGGCGGATCATTTACTGGCCAGCGTGAAAGATTTATCCCGGGCGCAAGATGGATTGTTGGTCAATCTGCAAATCATCAAAGGTAACCGGGCGATCAGTACCACCGATCCGGTATCGGGCGATGCGAATTTTAGTCCTGAAGTTAAAATTCATGGCGGAAATGGCACTTATTTATTGCTGGTCAACAAAACCAAAGCGGGGGCGCGATCGTTTGCCGTTTCGTATCATTGTATAACGACGGACAATCGGCACACCGGTACGGATATCGAAGTGCAGCAATTTGAATAGTGATGTAGGAATTGAATTTTGCGATAATGCAATCAATTGGATAATCGGATTGAACAAATGAAAAAAATAAAGTTATCTATGATGGGCTTAGTGTGGTTGTTTGGTAGCAGCAATTTATCTGCAGAACATTTAGACCGGGTTTCTTCAGCTTGCGGATTGACGACACTCGACGGCAAGCCGGCAGTGGAATTGCAAGAGCTGAAAGGCAAAGTGGTTTATATGGATTTTTGGGCTTCCTGGTGCCCGCCTTGCGTCAAATCTTTTGCGTTTCTGAATCAACTTGAGCAGGAAATGAAGGATCATGATGTGCATATCATCGCCGTTAATCTCGATGAAAAGGTTAAAGATGCACAAGAGTTTCTGACTAAGCATCCGGCCAATTTTTCAATCGTTGTCGATCCGAGTAAAGAATGCGCCAAGGTTTTTGAAGTGATGGCCATGCCGACTTCCTATATAATCGATAAAAAGGGAAACATTCGGCATGTGCACCAAGGATTCCGTCCGGGTGAGACCGAGGGGTTACGTGCATTAGTAACGCAATTGGCCAGTGAACATCCATAGTATTGCAATGTTACGCAGGTTTAGAAAGAATTTCGTTCAAAATATTGCTTCGATTTTGTTTATTGTAACGTTGGTTTCATTATCCGGCTGTGCTCATGTATCTGCTTGGGAACGTGGCAATCTTGCAAAATCTCAAATGGACGTCGATCCGTTTCCGCTACAAAGTGAAATACAAGCCCACAATTACAGCAGCCGTGAGGCGGCGCCAAGCCATAAGTCATCTTCCGGGGGCGGTGGTTGTGGATGTTATTAAGTTGAACGCTGATCGAGGCTGATTTAAAGGCAATCAATATGCAGCGAAAAAAAAAACCTAAAAATCAAACTAATCATTGTCGATCCGCATCTCCTGATTCACTATCGGTAACGTCACGTAGTACTGCTTTACAAGCACTGACCTCCGCCGCATTGGTATTACCGGGCTTGTTGATGTCGTCGGGACATGCGGCCGGGCCGGATCGGATTAATTTTCAATACAGCCGCTACCAGGAAGGCGAGCGCAATCTGTATGGTGTCCCGCAAAGTTTAAAACCCATTACTGCCGATGTCTTGCACGGTAGTGGAATTTTTTCGCTCACAGACCGCACGCGATTCACTTTCGGCTATACGCAAGATACCTGGTCTGGTGCAACACCGGTAACCATTGCTCCTTTAGCCGCCAACAGCAATAATCCGATTTTCCGCAATACCGATTCTGGATCGGTGATTGTCGGTGCATCCCCGCTGATCAATAGTAAATTTCTGTTACTGGATCATGACTTAAATCCGGTTAGCCGCGATCCGCTCACGGGGCAGCCGCAAGGAATTGATAACCGATCAGTCATGGTAATGTCGTCGGCATCGCCGGAAACGCGGAATCAAGCCAATTTCGGCTTGAGCCGTGAATGGAACGAGGCAGCTTTCAATATCAGCGGTGGTTTTTCCAGAGAACGGGACTATCAATCTTCTTTCGGTAATGTCGGCGGTCGCGTGGATTTTAACCAGAAACTGACCAGCTTCAAGTATGGCGGAGGCTATACAGATAGTGAAATCGGCGCAATTCTGGATCACGACGCGTCACCGTATATCACCAAAAACGCTTTTGCCGGTAACATTGAAAGACGTGGCGGCTCTGAAATTCTGAAGGGTAAGCGCCATGACTGGGTAGGGAATTTGGGCATCACTCAAGTATTGAACAAGAATGCTTTGATCGATGCCAACTTCAGTTATACGCATAGCAGCGGATATCTGGAAAATCCCTACAAAGTCATGACAACCATCTTTGTCGACCCAGCCGAATTAAATAATAACCAGAAAACTTTCATTAACGGAGACGTGCGCGCATTGCTGGAACAGCGTCCCGATAATCGTAATCAATTCGCTTTCAACGCCAAATATATTCAATATATCAATACATTTGACGCAGCGTTGCACTTAGGATACCGGGTGTCGTCGGACGATTGGGGCATCAATACCCACACCTTCGATGCGAGCTGGGTGCAGCCATTGGGGAGCGGCTGGATGCTGACGCCGCGGATCCGTTATTATTCGCAAGATTCCGCGAGTTTTTATCGGCCTTATTTATTTTCATTACAAAGCTATTCAAAGCAGGAAATTGACAGTTTTGGCCGGAAAATGTGGATCGACGCCAATAATCCGAACCGGCAGTATTTCGGAGATTCCATCTTTAATCTCGTTGACCGGAACGGCAATCCGGTTGATGCGATAACGGCCAATCCGATACCGAAAAACATTGCCTATGATGCCGGACAGCTGCCTGATAATTTCTCCAGCGATCACCGGCTGGCAGGCTTTGGCGCACTGAGCGGCGGTGTCACGCTGAGCAAGCTGATTGGCCGGGGCATCGCCTTGGAAGCGGGCTTCGAATACTATACACGCGCCAGCTCGATGCAAATCGGCAGCGGCAATAACAGTTTTGCCGATTTTGACTATTATGTGGCAAACGCTGCATTAAAATTCGATTTGGAGCCGAGTAATTTACCGCTTGCCGGCGGTCAATCCTCGCATCAGCATCATGACGTATCGTCGCATCATCACAAGTTACCCCCGGCCGGCATCATGTTCGGCCATATGCTCGACAAACCCGGTGATTTTATGGCGGGTTACCGGTATATGCACAATTGGACGAACGGCAGCATGATGCATGGCGACCATAAGGTAAGCGATCAGACGATTGTTGCGCAAGGATGCAGCGACACCGCACAATGCCGTTTCGCTCCCACCTTCATGAATATGAGCATGCACATGCTCGATTTGATGTATGCGCCGGCAAAGTGGTTGAATGTCATGCTGATGCCGACGTTTATGACCATGGATATGAATCTGCGCGAGTTGACCGGCCGTCCGCCGCCTGTTCCCGGAACGCATGAACATAGCGGCATCTCGGGTCATCAAACCGGGGCGATCGGCGATACTTATCTGTCGGCAATGGTAAAGTTGTTGGATATTCCCGGTCACCGCATGCACGTCAATCTCGGTTTGAGCGCGCCGACCGGTAAGGTGGATATCGAATTACGGCGCATGTTTCGGATCGACGGCGGTTTGATTCATTTTGGCATGCAACAAGGTAGCGGTACCTGGGACTTCATGCCGAGCCTGACATATGCCGGGGATTACAACCGCTGGTCGTGGGGCGCGCAATTGGGCGGTATCAAGCGCCTGGAGGATCAAAACAAATCCGGTTACCGGTTAGGCGATGTGATTCAAGCGACGGCCTGGACGGGTTTCGATATTAACCGCTGGCTAACCGCATCAGTCCGCGGTGCCTATACCTGGCAGGATGCCATTCATCGGGATTTCAACCAGTTTAACGCACGCATCGGCCCGATGGATTTCCCAGCCAATTACGGCGGGCAATTCTGGGATGCCGGGTTTGGCTTGAACGCGGTGATTCCTCGCGGACGCTTTGCCGGCAATCGCCTCGGTTTCGAGTGGATACAGCCGGTTGGTAACGATTTCAATGGCTTCCAACTGGACCGCAAAGGCGCCTTGGCGGCGACCTGGAGCTACCAGTTTTAGGTTGGATAAGGGTACATTTCGCAATGCCGCTGATACTTTGATTGTAATCGCATGGCGCGCCTCAATTATTTTCATTTTGATTTTAATGCCATGGGTTCACCGTGTTCGATACAACTCTATGCTCGCAATGCCAAAGTTGCGCAGCAAGCCGCCAAGATCGCGATGGATGACGTCTACCGGCTGGAAGCGAAATACTCCCGGTACCGGGAAGACAGTTATTTATCCGCGATCAATCGCATTGCTGCTGTTGGCGGGCAGCTTATGGTCGATGATGAAACAGCGGGCTTGTTGGATTATGCATCGACTTGTTACCAGCAAAGCGATGGTTTGTTTGATGTCACTTCGGGAATTCTGCGGCGCGCCTGGAATTTTAAATCCTGCAAGATACCGGCGCCGGAGGCTATTCAAGAACTATTGAACTTGGTGGGCTGGGATAAAGTCGATTGGCAGCGGCCAGTGTTATCGTTTACCGTTTCCGGCATGGAAATCGATTTTGGCGGTGTCGTCAAGGAATACGCGGTCGATCGCGCAGCTTCGCTGTGCCATGAAATTGGCATTCGCCACGGCATTATTAATCTGGGCGGCGATATCAAAGTCATCGGTCCGCACGCGGATGGCGCTTCTTGGCGTGTTGCAATTCGTCATCCGCGTATTCCCGGCGGCATTTTGCAAACGCTATGGCTGCATTCCGGCGCGCTGGCAAGCAGCGGTGACTATGAGCGGTGCATTACGCTCAATGGTATCCGTTATGGTCATGTGCTCAACCCTAAAACCGGCTGGCCGGTTCGCAACATGGCTGCGGTAAGTGTAATCGGAGAATTCTGCGTGGTTGCCGGCAGCGCATCGACCATCGGTATGCTGAAAGGTGAAGATGGGCCAGCTTGGTTGCAGGCGCTGGGTTTGCCGCACTTATGGGTGAACGTCTCGGGAGAGTCGGGCGGTTCTTTGATGGAATAAAAACCATCGCTGAAAAACACCATGTTACGTCTTGAACACTACAGAAGCGGACTGCCGGCTTTGAATCAACTGCAGCCGCTGAAAAAGTTAATCAGTGTTCTTCTGCGACCCAGCGCGTTGCATAACGGATTAAATCCGCGCCATCCTTTAGATTTAATTTGACTCGGATGTTAAAGCGGTGTGTCTCAATGGTTTTAATACTGCGGCACAGCAACTTGGCAATTTCCTGGCTGCTATGTCCTTGCCCGATTAAGTGAAGCACTTCAAATTCGCTGGGGGTCAACGTATTAATCAATTGTTCGGGTTCCGAGCCGCCGGCTGCAATTTTTTTGAGCAGCTTCTCTTGCATGTTTTTGCTTAAATAGATGTTTCCTTTGAGAACTTCTCTGATCGCGGTGAGCAACGTCTCGCCCGCTTCTTGTTTCATCACATAACCGCGAGCACCAGCCCGTAATGCGCGTTCCGCATAGACCGATTCGTCGTGCATGGAAACAAAAAGCACAGGAAGCGCCGGAAACAAGGCGTGCATGCTTTTAATCACTTCAAAACCGGAAACGGTTTTAAGCGTGACATCCAATAGCACAATATCCACCGGCCCGGATTTCTTGAGAATCCGCAATGCTTCATCACCATCGCCGGCTTCGGCAAATATCTCGAGATCCGGTTCCATATTGATCATCATCGCCATACCGTGCCGGAGCATGGCATGGTCATCGATTAACATGACTTTTGCTTTCATAGATGTAATTTATCCTATTTGCATTTCCAAACGTACCTCGATGCCGCCCCCGGCGCGTGTGAGGAAGTCCAGTTTGGCACCCAGTTGTCTTGCACGATATTGCATAATTTTTATTCCCATTCCTGAAGTCGAGATGGTATCGGGCGTCAGATTCTCGACCGGGAATCCGCTGCCGTCATCCGCGATGGATAGTTTTAGTATGCCGTTATCCAGCGCTATTGTGATTGCGATATGCTGCGCTTTTCCATGACGAATGGCATTATTGGTTGCTTCTTGTGCAATCCGGTAAAGGTTGAGAGCCATTATTTCATCATTGATGTTGGGATCATTGTGGCTTGAGAAATCGCATACGATGTTGTAGGTTGTTGCAATCCGGTTCGCAAGTTTTTGCAGCGCGGAGATCAAACCGTTGGTTTCTAATTCAAATGGCAGCAACCCCTGTGCAAGTTGTTTAATCTGGATGACTGCGATTTGCGCCTGTGAAGCAATTGCTGCGGCAACTTCTGCCATACTTAAGTTCCCCACGGTTACAATCTGCTTTTCCAAAGCTCTTGCTTGATAACTGATTGCGGCAATTTGCTGACCGAGATTGTCATGCAATTCTTGACCGATAGTATGCGACTGCTCTTCAGCGATGAGTACAATCGCTTGCTCCAGCCGTTTGCGTTCCAGCCAGCTTTCCAAATCGCTGGCAATCGCATTGACCAGTTTTTGTTCTTCCAGCATGAGATAAGGCTTGTCGCCCGGATAGAATACTCGCAGTTGGCCCCTCACGTTACCGTTGACAGTGATTGAGGACCAGCAAGTACAAGCCGGATCTCGCTCCGCGCGCCAAAAACCTTGTTCTCTGCGGACAATTTTGGTTTTTGAAGGAAATTGCCGGTGTATTGCCTGGTCAAAATTTCCAGAAGAAAATCGCCAGCCGTCGAGTTCGATCACGGCGTTTGCAATTTCCGGGAATTGCAAAGCGGGTATCAAGTGTTCAAATACGTTATGGCAAACGTTATCAATCGAAGATTCCATTCCGATGCCCCGTCGAATTTCATAAAGACAAGTGATCTCTTTCAAGCGTTCGCGCAATAGCTCGTCGACCTGTTTCCGTTCCAGCCATATAGAGAGATCATTGGTGATGGCATCGATCAATTTTTGTTCTTCCTGATGGAATGATGGCTTGTCGTTCGAGAATAAAACAGTCAGTTGACCGCATACTTTACCAATCACCCAAATTTTCGATTCTAATCCATGGGTGAAATTTTCAGTTTGCGCATGGGATACGATGCGTTTACCATTCAATTCGATAATGATTGCCGTATGCTCCGGATATTGCATGGCTGGAATCAGATGCCCGATGATTTGCTGGCAAATCTTTTCTTCCGACAGATTTAAGGTGAAACCGCGCCGTATCTCATAAAGGCAAGTAATTTCTTTCAAGCGCTCGCGAAGTTCTGTTTCCTTTTGGCCGAGTTCAAGGGAGATTTGTTCGGCAATTTCCTTGGCGCCGCGTGCTTCGCGTTCTGATTTGATTAATTTTTGGACAAACCAATTCAACAGCAGAATTTCAGCGATAATCAAACCGGCTAGGTAAAGAATAATGATTTTCAGTTGTTCATTGATCGGTTTGAATAATTCTTCTTCATCCAGCTTCAGGATCATGCCGAGACCGATCTGACGCAAAGGGGCATAAGCTTCAATGACAGGTACATTACGATAATCCTTGACCGCAATAACACCGCTTTTTCCATCGAGTGCAAGGCTAACGGGTAGCGTACCGGCTTCGGTGATATGCATGAGGTGTGTAAATTTCACGCCATCGATTTGGCTGATCAAACAGGCCATTTCATGTTTGCCCGATGCTGGAGGGGCGCACAGAATAAATTCACCGGTTTTTCCGATGGATCTTATTTCGCTGAATCTACGAGTCAATTGCGGTAATTTTATTTCGGTGGTGATACTGCCGATTCGCTGTTTGTTGTTGTCATGAAAATCCATTGTAGTGCGCAAAATAAACTGCTTATCCCAGATAATATCGGTATCCGGAAACTTATTGAGCGGGATGGATTGGTTGTGCCGTTCGGAAAAACGGCCAACTTGTGATAGCACATTGCCATGCAGATCACGAACAACCACTGCCGAGAAACCGGCTTCTGGCAAGGCGCTGACATTTCGTTCGAGATCGTGCAACGCATGGTCATTTTCTGGCTGCGCATTCAGTTGCTGTATTGATTGGATCAGAAATGGACGAAGAGTCAACGTGCGAGTATTCTCAAGTCCTTTCTGGATCTGATTTTCGATCAATAATGCTTTGCCTTGCAACGCTACACTCAATCCCCGGCCAAGCACGGATTCAATTTGCTGCCGCATCGCACTATATACTGCGATGCCGGTCGTGAGTGTGAGGCCCAACAATAATAACCCGCCAATGATACTGATCTTGCGGTTGTCGCGAATGAATAGCAAGATTCCTCCCTTGATGTTCCTGTCCCTATCGACTGAACGCGTGCATTACGTTATGTGAGAAGATAAAGTCATTTGGTTGAATTTTGACTACTGCTCCGTAGATCTTCAATGCTATGAGCTTCATCGATACGGTATAATAACCTTTTATTTCATCGACTGATTAAAATCATGTTGCAAGGGATTAACCTCGCTTGCGTTCGCGGGGATCGTGAGTTGTTTAGAGAAATTAACTTTTCTGTTGAAGCAGGTTGTCTAATGCAGGTGAGTGGTCCCAATGGCAGTGGAAAAACCAGTTTGCTGCGGATGCTCTGCGGCTTATCCAATCCAGCCGCAGGTGAGATTCGCTGGCGCAACACGCCAATCCGGGAACTGGAAGGAGAGTATTATGCTGATATGACTTATATCGGTCATTTGAGTGGTACCAAAGATGATCTTACTGTCAGTGAAAATCTACGGATATCAAGTGCCTTGACCGGTGTTGAAATAAGCGTTTCGCAAGCTGCCGAAGCGCTTAATTTTATTGGCTTGGGCGGTAGGGATCATTTACCCGCCAAAGTCTTGTCGCAAGGCCAGCGGCGTCGTGTAGCTTTAGCACGCTTGCTTGTTTGTAAAACGGCATTATGGATCTTAGACGAACCGCTGGTTGCGTTGGACGTGACTGCAGTACAGATGATAAAGGAAATATTGGAGCGGCATTTGCAGCAGGGAGGTGTTATTGTGATGACGACTCATCAGGAAATCGACATCACGGCTTCTTCAAAAATGCAATTACATCTGGCTTGATAAATTTATGTTTATTTGGATCATTAAGCGCGACCTGTTGTTGGCTGTCAGACGGCAATCCGATGTACTGGTAACGCTATTTTTCTTTATCATTGTGGTAAGTTTATTTCCGCTAAGTGTCGGGCCAGAGATGAACTTGCTCCGGACAATGGCTCCCGGGGTGGTGTGGGTAGCGGCTTTGCTAGCATCGATGCTGTCGCTTGGCAGAATGTTTTCTAACGATTACTTGGATGGAACATTGGAGCAAATGCTGCTATCACCGCAATCGTTGTCAATTCTCGTTCTCGGTAAAGCCTTTGCACATTGGCTAGTATCCGGTGTGCCGCTGGTGCTGATGGCGCCTGTGCTGGGTATTCAATATGATTTGCCGGCTGACGCATTGTTTGTATTGGCGGGCGCATTATTGCTGGGAACGCCTGTGTTGAGTTTGATCGGAGCGATAGGAGCGGCGTTGACGCTTGGATTGAGGGGCGGTGGTGTATTGGTATCTCTCTTGGTGCTGCCTTTATATATTCCAGTCTTAATTTTTGGAGCAGGCGCGGTTGAAGCCAACATGGCCGGCATTGCGTTCGATGCGCATCTATCGTTAATTGGCGCATTCTTGCTGGCGTCGCTGGTTTTTGCACCATGGGCGGCGGCTTCGTCTCTACGTGTCTCTCTTGAATAGAATGAGAAAGGGTAAATTCTTTTGATTGGCTTATCAGAGAGTTGTTTTATTCATTATGTATTCTTTTTTTGTCTGCGTTTTCTTTGGATACTCCATTTGCAAGGCTTCAAGTAAAGAAAGCAATTTTTGATTTTTACTTTTTGGTATAGAATGAGCCGCTGCAAAATCAGGGTAAGAAATAGACATAATTAAAATTTATTATAAAGGTTTTTAATATATAAAATGGCGATTAATTGGTTCAAATATTCGTCCCCTGCCAGTTTTTATTCACTTGCAGGAAAAATGATCCCAATCTTTGTCATAGCTGCGGTGATTTTTTTAGTTGCAGGGCTTTATATTGGTTTCTTTGTGGCACCGACAGATTTTCAGCAAGGCGAAGCCTACCGGATTATATTTATTCATGTACCGGCTGCTTGGATGTCGATGTTTCTTTATGTGGTAATGGCTTTCTGGGCTGCAATCGGATTGGCTTTTAATACGAGATTGTCTTCCATGTTTGCGACTGCGATCGCACCCACTGGTGCTATGTTCACTTTTCTCGCACTATGGACAGGTGCTTTGTGGGGCAAACCTATGTGGGGTACGTGGTGGGTTTGGGACGCACGATTGACTTCAGAATTGATTTTATTTTTTCTGTATATCGGTTTCATGTCACTGCAGGCAGCTATTGATGATCCTCGCCGAGCTGATAAAGCAGGTGCGATCATTGCGATTGTCGGCGTGGTTAATATTCCGATTATTTATTTCTCGGTTCAATGGTGGAATACCTTGCATCAGGGAGCATCGGTTAGTATTAATCAAGCACCCGCGATGGCAACAACAATGTTGACTGGCATGCTGGTTATGGTGCTGGCAAGCTGGATGTATTCCATTGCAGTCATTTTAAAGAGAGTGCGCTTAATAATTCTGGAAAGAGAAGGCCATACAGCTTGGGTAACGGAATTACAAAAGAAGGGAGCAATTTAATGAATTGGTCAAGCTGGTCGGAATTTTTTTCAATGGGTGGATATGGGCTTTATGTCTGGGGTTCCTATGCTGTGGCAGTTCTATGTATCGTAGCTGAAGTATTGCTAATTTCAAATCGGCGCAGAACTTTGGAAAAACAATATGGTCAGATTCACGACTTAAATATGGTAGAGACTAAAAATGAAACCCCGTCATAAAAAACTTGTAATTATCGCCTCTAGTGTTACTGCATTGGGATTTGCAGCGGTTTTAGTGTTAAACGCATTTCAAAGTAATTTGGTTTTTTTCTTTAGCCCGACACAAGTTGTTGCTAAAGAGGCACCGATAGGTAAGAGTTTTCGTATCGGCGGTCTTGTTGCGGAAGGCAGCGTACAGCGTGAAGATGGCTCAACGACAGTGCATTTTGCAATTACTGACACTGCAGAAACTATACCAGTTGTCTATACCGGCATATTGCCCGACTTGTTTCGAGAGGGTAAAGGCGTTGTTGCGCAAGGTAAAATCTCGGATCAAGGAGTGTTTCGCGCGGATGAAGTTCTTGCAAAACATGATGAGAACTATATGCCTCCTGAGGCTGCGGAAGCTTTAGAGAAAGCAGCCAAAGCACAAAAAGCATCTCTCATGCAATAATTCTTCAAGGTGGGTTATTCCATTCGGGAATTGCTTTTTTAATCCTGAAAAATTTTCAATTGGTACAAAATCATGATTCCAGAAATAGGTAACTTTTCATTAATTCTCGCTCTTTTGTTAGCTACTATACAAGGCACACTGCCATTAATTGGTGCAACACGTGGTATTCCTTCCTGGATTGCCCTTGCTAGGCCGGTTGTACAAGGGCAATTTGTATTCGTGTTGATTGCATTCTTATGCTTGGGTTATTCATTTGTTAGTAGCGACTTTTCAGTGTTGAATGTGGCTAAGAATTCAAATACGGAATTACCGCTTCATTTTCGAATTGCAGCTACTTGGGGATCGCATGAAGGTTCTTTATTGCTATGGGTATTGATGCTGGCGAGCTGGTCAGTTGCCGTCAGTGTTTTTAGTAAGCAGTTGCCGGATGATGTTGTGGCGCGAGTGCTTGGTGTATTAGGGCTTGTTGCGATTGGCTTTTATGTGTTCATGCTATTTACTTCAAATCCATTTGATCGGTTGTTACCCGCAGCGCTCGAAGGGAGTGACTTGAATCCTCTATTGCAGGATGTAGGTATGGTCGTTCACCCGCCCATGCTTTATATGGGGTATGTCGGTTTTTCGGTTGCATTTGCGTTTGCGATCGCGGCTTTATTAAGTGGAAGGTTAGATGCAGCTTGGGCTCGATGGTCTCGGCCTTGGACTATAGTAGCTTGGATATTTTTGACTTTTGGCATCATGCTGGGAAGCTGGTGGGCTTATTATGAACTCGGTTGGGGAGGTTGGTGGTTCTGGGATCCGGTTGAGAATGCATCATTTATGCCATGGTTGGTTGGTACCGCCTTGCTTCACTCATTGGCCGTGACAGAAAAACGAGGTAGCTTTAAAAGCTGGACGGTTTTGTTAGCTATTAGCGCATTTGCACTGAGCTTGTTGGGTACCTTTTTGGTGCGCTCGGGAGTGTTGACTTCTGTACATGCATTTGCAACCGATCCTGCACGCGGTATTTTCATTTTGGTTTTCTTGGTTATTGTTATCAGCTGTTCACTGATACTGTTCGCTTGGCGTGCGCCTAAAGTCGGATTGGGCGGTAAATTTGACTTGCTTTCCCGTGAATCAATGCTGTTGACAAACAATATATTACTATTAGTTGCAGCTGCCAGTGTGCTACTGGGAACACTGTATCCCCTCATTATTGATGCACTAGGTCTGGGTAAGTTGTCAGTAGGGCCTCCTTATTTCGAAGCGGTTTTTGTTCCGGTTATGACACCTGCAATCTTTCTCATTGGTGTGGGTCCTATTTCAAGATGGAAGCAAATGAGCCTGCCGACACTGATTGTGCGTTTGCGTTGGGCATTTGCAGTGAGTGTTGTTTCTGCATTGATCACACCTTACTTCATGGGTGAATGGCGACCAATGATCAGTTTCGGATTATTGCTGGCGTTCTGGATTATTGTTTGTATATTTGTAAGTATTAAGCACCGGGTGAGCAATAGCGGCGAAGGTAATGTACTGACTAAACTAGTAAAGCAATCCCGGAGTTTTTATGGCATGCACTTGGCACATTTAGGGGTTGCGGTATTTATCATCGGTGTAACACTGGTAAATGGCTACGAGACTGAAAAAGATGTGCGCATGGAAATCGGAAGTAAGGTAACCGTGGGAGGTTATACTTTCCAGTTTAATGGAACCAGTGATGTGGTAGGACCCAACTATAAGGCAGTACGCGGAGATATCGCTGTTATAAAAGATGGTCAATTTATTCGTAATTTATATCCCGAAAAACGCACCTATAATGCATCAGGTATGGCGATGACTGAAGCGGCAATTGACACCGGATTATTCCGGGATCTGTATGTTGCCTTGGGAGAGCCACTTACGAATGGAGCTTGGGTTGTTCGTGCCTATCATAAGCCATTCGTTGATTGGATATGGCTTGGATGTTTATTAATGGCAATCGGGGGAATTACTTCTATTACTGATCGGCGTTACCGTCTGAAGATAACTAAAAAGAATCTGGTGGTTACTAAAAATGAGGAAACTGAAGGGCCGGTAGAAGAAGCTCCAGCTGCTGTACCGTCTGCTAGTAAAGTCAGTTTGGTAACGGAGTCAAGCAAAGTATGATGCGTTATTTGATTCCGCTGTTTGCGTTTATGGTGCTGGCAGTTTTTCTGATGATTGGTCTTACATTAAATCCGCGACAAGTTCCATCGCCGCTGATAGATAAGCCGGCACCAAAATTTCAATTAAATCAGCTTCATGATTCCGATAAAGTTATGTCATCGGATGATAATCTTGGAAAGGTTTGGATGTTGAATGTGTGGGCCTCTTGGTGTGTGGCTTGTCGTGATGAACATCCCTTATTGGTGCAGTTGGCAAAAGTTGGCATTGTGCCAATCTACGGTTTGAATTATAAAGATGATCGTGATACTGCGTTGCAATGGTTAAGACGTTATGGAGATCCTTATCAAATCAGCATCGTTGATTCCGATGGTAAAGTGGGGATTAATTACGGTGTTTATGGAGTTCCGGAAACTTATATAATTGATAAAAAAGGAATTATTAGACATAAACATATTGGGCCTGTAACTGTCGATTCTTTGGAAAAAACAATCCTTCCTTTAATAAAAGAATTGCAAAATCAAGCATAGATTTTTCTGGAGAGGATTGTTTCTATCATGACGTACCTTGTACATTGTAAACTCACGACAATAAGTTTTACTTTTTTGCTACTGCTTCTAATTTCATCGATTGGCTGGACAAAAGAAGCCACACCGGTTGCGGAAGACCCAGAGATTGAAAAGCGCATGCTAGCACTCACCATGGATTTGCGATGCTTGGTTTGTCAAAATGAGCCAATTTCAGATTCACGCGCTGAATTTTCAAATGACATCCGACGTGAAATCCGCGAGCAGATCAAAGCTAATAAAACCGATGACGAGATAATCCAATTTCTGGTAGATCGATATGGAGATTTCATTCTTTACAATCCTCCTATGAAACCAACTACATTACTGTTATGGTTTGGCCCGATTGTACTTTTTTTGATCGGCCTCGGTTCATTAGTATTTTACTTGAAACGACGTCGAATCCAAGTTGAAGAAATATCACTGTCACAAGCGCAACGTGAGAAAGCGGAAGCATTGCTAAAAGAAGATAATAAAGGTAAAGACGTATGACTGCTTTCTGGACTATTTCTGGAATTTTTATTGTTACAGCGTTGTTGTTCGTTATTCCGACGCTATTAAGAAATAAAAAGAGCCTCGCTAGGGATATTGAACACGATGCTGTTAATATTACGGTATATCGGGATCAGATTGCCGAGCTTGATAAGGATCTGCAGAACGATATTTTAAGCCAAGAGCAATATGATAAAAGTAAGCAGGAACTGCAACAGCGAATGCTTCAGGATGTTGTAGAGCAAGATAAGTCTATTATTCAGAAAAATAAAAAGTATCAAAATATACTTGTATCCATCCTTATTGTGCTTGGATTCCCGTTAGCGGCTGTTTTTTTGTATTTAAATATTGGCGATACTCGAGGGTTATTGCCGCAAGCGCAACTTGCCAGTGCTACCAATATGAATCGTGGTGGCGGTAGTAATAATCCTGCCGACATGGGAGAACATGATTTTTCTGCTGCGTTGGAAAACCTTATTTCCAGGTTAAGCAATAATCCTGAAGATATTGAAGGATGGGTAATGCTTGCGCGTACCTATACTGCTATGGAACGGTATAACGAAGCAAGTAATACCTACGCTAAATTAAACGAACTTGTTCCCGATAATCCTCAAATTTTAAGCGATTATGCACGGGCATTGGCACTTAAGAATCAAGGTACTTTAGCTGGAAAACCAACAGAATTACTACATGAGGCGCTGAAAATAGATCCGTTATTTCCCCCGGCACTGGCGCTAGCCGGACATGCAGAATTTGAGCAAGAGAATTATGAAAATGCTTCCGCGCATTGGGAGAAGTTATTAACTACCATCCCCCCGGATTCTCCGCTTGCTAAATCCGTGAAGGATAGTATCGCTGAAGCCAAGTTGCTTTCTTTTGAAGGAAAAGCCACGACTCACGATCAATCGAAACAACCACTCGATGTAGCGGAATCAAAAGATGCAGCTACTACTCAACCTGAGAATATTGTTAATGACAACAAAGAAGCAAAAGTAGCCGGTGCGGTTTCAGTATCCGGTCAGGTAAAGATTCGACCTGAATTATCAACAAAAGCCTCTCCAAACGATACTTTATTCATTTTCGCTCGAGCCAAATCCGGACCAAAAATGCCACTTGCAATTTTGCGCCTCAAAGCAAGTGATCTACCAGCAACATTTACGCTGACGGACGATATGGCAATGACACCTGCAATGCGAATGTCTAGTTTTCCTGAAGTTATTATAGAAGCAAGAATTTCAAAATCCGGTCAGGCTGTTCCTGCCAGTGGCGATCTTCAGGGATTTAGCGAGCCTGTGCAATTAGGCTTCAATAACATCGCCATTGTGATTGATACACAAATTCCGTAATCACCGAATGGTAAATATTGGCCAAAATGTAGAAAATTTTGTATTGCCGTCGACAGGCGGGCGGGATTTCAATTTATCCGAGCATCTGGGAAAAAATGTAATTATTTATTTCTATCCTAAAGATGATACCCCGGGATGCACAACCGAAGGACAGGATTTTCGGGACAATTGGGATGTATTTAATCGGAAAAATTCTGTCATCGTTGGTATTTCGCGGGACAATATCAAATCGCACGAAAATTTTAAATCCAAAATGCAATTTCCTTTCGAGTTATTAAGTGACAGCGATGAAACGATCTGCAATCTTTTTGGTGTCATGAAGATGAAAAATATGTACGGTAAGCAGGTTCGAGGTATTGAGCGCAGTACATTTATTATCGATGGTCAGGGAATTTTAATAAAAGAATGGCGCGCGGTTAAAGTGCCCGGGCATGTTCTGGAGATTTTAGATTATCTTACCGAGCGAAATCAGAACTAATCAATTCTCTTGTTTTTTTAGGCTCAAGCTTAATAGCATAAGTTTTCTCAAGAGCTGTGTACTTATATATGGTTCCTTTTCAATCAAGCGCGAAATAGCAAAGAAATGCCTTCTGGGCAGCGTTTGACAGAATGCTGCCAAATACAAGGTAAGCTTGGCTGTGATGTGCGTTCAGCTTGGAAATATATTTTAAGCTTCAAAGCATTGTGGCGATGTCACCCGGCTCTCACGTACGGCTCTTTCACTAAGGCTTGTTAACACAATCTGAGTGCTTCGACGATGAGGGCGAAGTGAATAAAGGAGATGAAGACGAGATCAAGCTTATCGAACCTAGAGAAGATGCCGCGAAATCCCTTGAGTGTTCGGAACAATCGTTCAATCTCGTTGCTCTTTCTGTATATGGCACGGTTATTCCGCCCAAGGCGAATCTTTTGTCACCTTGAGCAGAACAACCGAAATGTAATCCAAATACATGGCTCAGGACACCACTCTTTGCCCAGCGATTCATGCGAGTATAGGGGTAGTATCTCAGTTGCCGAAGCGCTTGGTTAGTCCTCGCCACTTGCAGTCATACTTAGCAACGTAAAGAATGGCATTGAGAACTTGCAAGTTAGAATGGCTGATGCAGCCACCCTAACACGGTATGCAGTGCTCGATCTGTTGATATTGAGTTTCGGTGATCTCCATCTCCAAATATATCAAATAGCGTTAACAGACCTTAATACAGAAATTAATATTTCTTTTCCACATAGTGTAGTATAGAATTTTATTCCAAAATAATAAGCCTAAGATGTTCAGTGTTAAATATAGAGTTTTAAGAATTTATAGTGCAGGGTAGGCAATTTAATTTGCTTTTATTTGTCAGATCTGTAAATTGCAGATCTTTAAAAGGATGATAATTATATGATTTCTGATTTTCTCACATTGATTTCGGGTGTGATTGTTATGCCATGGTGGGGATATGTTGTTGTAACACTGATTCTAACGCATATCACGATTGCTTCTATCACAATTTATCTTCATCGCCATTCTGCGCATCGTGCTTTGGAATTGCATTCATTACCAAGTCATTTTTTTCGTTTTTGGTTGTGGCTTACAACAGGGATGGTTACAAAAGAATGGACGGCAATACACCGCAAGCATCATGCAAAATGTGAAACCAGCGATGATCCGCATAGCCCTATAATTTACGGCATTGGAAAAGTATTGGCCGAAGGCTCTGAACTTTATCGTAAAGAAGCGAAAAATATAGAAACGCTCAAACGCTATGGATATGGAACACCGGATGATTGGATAGAGCGTAATGTTTACAGCAAGCATAGCGCCAAAGGAGTCGCATTGATGCTAATTATCAATGTCATCTTGTTTGGACCTATCGGTATTACCATTTGGGCAATACAAATGCTATGGGCGCCAGTTTTTGCTGCTGGCATTATCAATGGTGTAGGTCATTATTGGGGTTATCGCAATTTCCAAGCGGAAGACGCCAGTAAAAATATCGTACCATGGGGTATTTTGATCGGTGGTGAAGAATTGCATAATAATCATCATGCTTATGCAACATCTGCACGACTATCTAATAAATGGTATGAATTCGATATCGGTTGGCTTTACATACGAATCTTGGAAATGGCAGGGCTCGCAAAGGTGAAGAAAGTTGCTCCTAAGCTGCGTATCGATAGTGCTAAGACTGAATGTGACTCGGATACCTTGCAGGCGGTCATTTCTCATCGTTATGAAGTGCTGGCAAAATACACAAAATCACTTAAATCTACTTTCTCTCAAGAAATTATTCACTTAAAAGAAGCAACTGCACAGTACGGAATTGATAATTCAACTTTGAAACGCTGGATTCTGGCAGATTCTAGAACGCTACAAGAGCATGAACGCGAGAAGCTGAATCAAGTTCTGAGTAATACGAAGACTCTTGATAAAGTTTATACAATGCGTGAAGAATTAGCTGAAATCTGGCAACGCTCAACAGCCTCGACTGAGGAGCTTGTAAAAAAATTGGAAGATTGGTGTCGCCGTGCAGAAGAGAGTGGGATTGAAGTTCTTCAAACGTTTTCTCAGCGGCTTCGTTGCTACGCTTAGTTTTTTGTTGATATTATAAACGGCTAGACTTGCAGTTTTTTCAAGTGTGTCTAGCAAAATGCTTGAGGCAGTAAAAAGCAGTAGGGGGTGTAAAAATTTTGTGTAAATGGTATTTCTTACTACACAAAATTTTTACACCCCCTAATTTATTTCGATGCTGATGAGTCAGCCCCTGATTCCATGTAATCGCCGGCAATTATTTCTACTTTACAATGAAAATCGGAAACATCAGATCCCGATAGCAATATCCGACCAGATTACTATAGGTCTATTAACATGCCGAAGGCAGGCTGATGGTTCGAAAAAACTCCTAAGGCACCTGTCCAAAAAATCAGATCCACCTCTGTTTTCTTTGAATGAGGAGAATCAACTTTTTACAGAGTAACGCACAGCTCTTTGTTTTGAAGAAAGCACCTTGAGAAGCATAAGACAACGGTTGCCGGGGTTTAGTAAGTATGTGCGATCACTCAAATTCTAATTAATTCAAGTAGACATGCAAATAATCCAGCAGCATCGGAGTGATGACAAAAGTAAAAAATGCTTGAGATAAATGCGATCATTGATGACACCAGCACGATCACAGGTGTTTTTAAGCTTTTTTGCTCATATTTGGCTTTAATCGTATTGGCGATGTCATCAAACGATTTTTCCGAAGTATCGATTTTTATTGCGGAAATATCTTGCATTACATTATTGATTATCTCGCTTTTATGTTCAATCTTTCTTGCTGCAATAGCTGATGGTTGGTTTTCAACAGGAATGATTGCTGGAGCCACTGCAACTTCAGAGACAGTATCAGTATTTTCAGTCTGAGACTCTTGTTTTTTTCGCTCTTGGTTGTTAAGCATAATGATGTAATGAAATACATCGGTAACCAAGCCCATTCGTTGCGTTGCTTCATAAATATCTTGCGCATCGACGATGGGTTTATTGCGCTCGTAGGCGACGTTAAATGATCGATCGCATAGCGAATTAATAGTCCGAGGCGTTCCACCGCCACCGAATGCAATCGATAGCGCTTCCCAGCCGGTATTTGAAATCAGATCGGGTGTGCCGCCCGCAATGTGGATGCGATGCTTTATGTATCGCAGGACGCCATCAACATTCATTTTACCGAGTGTTTCGAGGGCAGCGATGCGTTGTTTAAAAGGCGCCATTTCAGGACGGTTAATTTTTTCCATTAACTCATCTTGGCCTAGCAATAATAATTGAATGAGCTTTAAGGATCCTTCTTCGAGGTTGTTTAATAGCCGGATGCCATTAATAACATCTTCGGTCATTAAATGAGATTCGTCGACGATGACCAGGCATTTCTTCCCCTCCGCATTGATTCGGAGAAGCGTATTTCTGATGTCTCTCATGACGAAAGTTTTTTCGGATGAGGATGGTTGAATCCCAAGCTCTTGGACCAAAAACAAATAGAGATCGGAGCTGCTCGCAGGTGGCTCAGCCATCCAAATGAGTTTTATATTATCAGGAAAATCGGCTTTTATCATTTGGCTCAGCGTAGTTTTTCCGGAACCGATGGGGCCGGTTACGACGATGAGACCCCGACCGCTTTGCAGAGAGCCGGATATCTGCTTCCGAATGCGTGCATGATCACCTTGATCATAGAAGAATATTGGATCCGGCACATTCTCGAAGGGAAGTAAATTGAGATTGAAGTGTTGCACGTACATGCTCATTAAATGTTTCCCTCCCTGGGTATCAGTTTTACTTCGACTCTACGGTTTTTCGCCCGGCCTTCTTCAGTGTTATTGGAATCAATCGGACGGGTATCTCCATAACCTTTAATCGATATCCGTTGCGATGGAATGCCATGAAGCATCAGGATATTGGCGATGGCTTTGGCGCGCCGGGACGATAGCTCCGCATTATCACTGTCAATTTTTCCAGTGGGAATATTGTCGGTATGACCTTCGATCAGGATCAGGCTTTCCGGAGATGCGTTGATTTCTTTAACGAGTTTTTCTATTGTGGTATAGGCAACGTCTTGAATGACATCTTGCCCGGAGCGAAATGTTTTACCGCTGAACACTATCAACGTTCGAGATTGCGATTCTACTTTGCTATCGATTACATCTTGCGTCACTGCTTCGGGAGCGTTGGATTGATTCTCCTGCTGGGTGTCAGTAATTTTCGCTTCGTTGTTAGGAGTAGAAGTGTGATGGTCAAGTATGGACGATTCATGATTCGCGAGATCCGGGAATGGAGGCGGAGGCGCCGGTGGCGAGTAGGCTGGCCCCGGTGTCAATGCGAGTTCCGACGGCAAATTGATAGACGAGGAATGATCCCCGGGATTTTTAACAGCTTTGTAGATTATTAAAATTGCCAGTGAGAAAAATATCACTGAAAGACCATAAAAAATTGAGCGTATCATAAGTTACTCGAAATAGAATTGCTGAAGTGATTATTCACGAACTCAATTGCCAATATTTTAGCGTATCCCATCGGTTTTGTTATTCAGTGGCTCAAAACGGTCATTGAGGACGGATAAAACTTAAAAAATCTAATTGCAAGAACAGTTGAGAACGAGAAGTTGAAACGAGTCTTTGGGATGGTCGCGCTAATTGCCAAATAGTTCAACGGACATCTCCGTTATTATAAATATTTATTTTCATATGGATATATCAATTTCTTATATTTTTTTCTAGGAAAATAAGATTAGTCTATAAATCTCAAATAGAACAATACCATAAGATGTTCAATATCATTTTTGATGATCTGAGATCTTGATGCTTTCAGCAGCATTCTTTGCGTTTCTCATAAACGGTGATTCGAAACTAATAACGTAATATTTGAATGATAATTCTTTTTTTCAATAGGCTAATGAGGAAATAAGCAATTTTGCGGCTTCTTATCCGGTTTGACAGTATCTTTTTTGGTCATTACCTTATTCTTAATACACATCGTTGTAAATTATAGGAGGGACTATCTTGGAAAACAGATCTGGCAGCAAGGCGATCGGAACCGACGAGCAAATTATTTCGGGCGCCAATGGATGGTTGATGCTGGTGTTATTGATTGCCGCATTGCTAGTGGGAATTTTTCTTGTGGCGACACCGGGTATGCCGGTCAAGATTATTGCTGGTGGCGTGTTACTGGCCATTGCGCTGTTTTTTTGTAAAGGTTTATTTACCTTAGAACCGAATCAGGCTGCTGTAATGATTTTTTTTGGCAACTATGTTGGCACCATTAATGCCAGCGGTTTTTTCTGGGTGAATCCTTTTTATAGCAGAACCAAAGTATCACTGCGCATCAATAACTGGAATACGCCGGTGCTAAAGGTCAATGATGAGCGCGGCAGCCCCATCGAAATTGCTGCAGTCATTGCTTGGCGCATTCACGATACCGCTCGCGCGGTTTTCGATGTCGAAAGCGCGATGAATTATCTGCAAATACAAAGTGAATCCGCTGTTCGCCAAGTGGCCAGCAGCCATGCCTATGACGATGCCGAAGGGGGGCAACGCAAGAGCTTGCGCACCGATCTGGATGCAATTGCGGCGGTGTTACGCGAATCGATTCAGCAACATGTAGATGTGGCTGGCATTGTGATCGAAGAAGCTAAAATCGCACATCTCGCTTACGCGCCGGAAATCGCCAACGCGATGCTGCGTCGTCAACAGGCGGAAGCGGTAGTAATGGCACGCCAAAAGCTGGTTGATGGAGCAGTCGGAATGGTCGAGGTAGCGTTAAAAAGATTGGAAGATCAGCAGATTGTGTCACTAACCTCGGATCAACGCGCGGTGCTGGTCACCAATATGATGACGGTGCTGTTATCGGAATCAGGCGCACAGCCGGTGATTCAAATGGCGCAAACTAATCAATGAGAGAATGACTTTGCTCGATTGATTCGGCGATCACCGGCCAATGACCGGTGATTGCGCTGTCTCAATAAATCGTCAACTCAATTTAATTTCTGCAATTGCTCTTTGAGATTTTTAAGTTTCGTCTCAAAAGCCGCCAGGCGTTCTCTTTCCTGTTCGACGACGTGCGCCGGCGCGCGTGCAACAAAGCCCGGATTCGATAGTTTGGCTTGCGCTTTGGCGATCTCTGCATCAATACGTGCAATTTCCTTCGACAAACGCTCGCGTTCGGCGGCGGCATCCACCTCGATCTTGAGCATCAGCTTGAAATCGCGCACGATTGCGACCGGTGCATCGGCATCCGGCAATCCTTCCGTCAGGATTTCCATATCGGATAACTTTGCCAATGCCAACAGATACGGCCGGTATTGCTTTAGCGTGTGCGCATCTCCGGTTGCAAGCAGCGGCACTTTCAATGCGGGCGATAAATTCATTTCGCCGCGCAAGGTGCGGCAGGCGTTGACTAATTCTTTCAGTAGCAGAATATTTTCGATCGCGGATTGGTCAATCCTGTGCGGATCCGCAACCGGATACGGCTGGCACATGATGCTGGCGCCTGATTTTCCGGCCAATGGCGCAATTTTTTGCCACAATTCCTCGGTAATGAAAGGAATAATCGGATGAGCAAGCCGCAGCATTGCTTCCAGCACACGCACCAAAGTCCGGCGCGTTGCCCGTTGTATCGCATCCTGATCGGAGATGAGCTGTACTTTTGCTAATTCCACGTACCAATCACAATACTCATCCCAGACCAATTCATAGACTTCCCGCGCAGCCAAATCAAAGCGGCAATTGCCAAATGCTTGGGCAATTGCCAGCTCCGCTTGTTGCAAGCGGCTGATAATCCATAGATCGGCAGCGGAATAGGTCAAAGGTACGGCCTCGTTCACACCGGTGTCTTTGCCCTCGCAATTCATCAGCACATAGCGCGTTGCATTCCACAGTTTGTTACAGAAATTGCGGTAACCTTCGCAGCGCTGCATATCAAATTTAATATCGCGGCCGTGTGACGCCAGGCTGGCAAAGGTAAAGCGCAAGGCATCGGTGCCAAAGGCAGGAATGCCATCGGGAAAATGCTTGCGGGTAGTTTTTTCAATCGCATCGGCTTGTTTAGGATTCATCAGCCCGGTGGTACGCTTCGCAATCAAGTCGGGCAAGGCAATGCCGTCGATCAGATCGAGCGGATCGAGCACGTTGCCTTTGGATTTGCTCATCTTCTGGCCCTCGGAGTCGCGGATCAGGCCGGTGATATACACTTCCTTGAACGGTACCTTGCCGGTGAAATGCAGCGACATCATCACCATTCGTGCAACCCAGAAGAAAATGATATCAAATCCGGTGATCAGCACCGAAGTCGGCAGAAAGGTTTTTAGTTCCGCAGTATCATTGGGCCATCCGAGTGTGGAAAATGGCCAAAGCGCCGAGGAGAACCAGGTATCGAGTACATCTTCGTCTTGGATAAGATCGGTTTTTCCGGACAATTTTTGCGCTTCAACCAGATCATGCGCAACCGTGACATTCCCATCCTCGTCATACCAAGCGGGGATGCGATGTCCCCACCATAATTGCCGGGAGATGCACCAGTCCTGAATGTTTTCCAGCCACTGGTTATAAACATGAGTCCAGTTGTCCGGTGTAAAAGTAATTTCGCCGTCGGCAACAACTTGTAACCCACGCTTGGCTAGCCCTTCCATGGCGACATACCATTGATCGGTCAACATCGGTTCGATGATGGTGTTGGTGCGATCGCCGCGCGGAGCCATTAATTTGTGCGGTTTTGTTTCGACCAGGAATCCCTGGTTTTCGAGGTCTGCAACAATTTTTTTCCGGGCCTCGAAACGATCCATGCCCTGATAGTCAATTGGCGCCAGGTCGTTGATTTTTCCATCCAGTGTGAAAATATTGAGGGCTGCCAAATGATGCCGCTGGCCCACTTGATAATCATTAAAATCATGAGCGGGCGTGATTTTTACACAACCGGTTCCGAATTCCCGGTCGACATAGGTATCGGCAATAATAGGGATTGTGCGCTCGCATAACGGCAACCGGACATGCCGTCCGATCAGATGCTGATAACGCGGATCTTCCGGGTGGACGGCGACCGCGACGTCGCCGAGCATGGTTTCCGGGCGTGTGGTGGCGACAATCAAGGCTTCATTTGGCTCGGTATGAATACCATCCATTTGTTCCAGCGGATAGCGGACGAGCCACAAGAAGCCATTTTCTTCAGTGGAAATAACTTCGAGATCGGAGACCGCAGTCTGCAGCACGGGATCCCAATTCACCAGCCGTTTGCCGCGATAAATCAATCCTTCGCGGTAGAGCCGGACAAACACTTCAGTGACGGCGCGAGATAATTCCGCATCCATGGTAAACCGTTCGCGAGTCCAATCGCAGGAGGAGCCCAAACGTCGCATTTGCCGGGTGATCGTGGAGCCGGATTCTTCTTTCCACTGCCAAACGCGTTGTAAAAAGGCCTCACGCCCCATTTCCCGGCGATTTAATTGTTGCTGATCCAATTGCCGCTCGACCACGATCTGAGTTGCAATACCGGCGTGATCGGTACCCGGTTGCCATAAGGTATTGTCGCCAAGCATGCGGTGATAGCGTGTCAAAGCATCCATTAAAGTATGCTGGAATGCATGGCCCATGTGCAACGTGCCGGTGACATTGGGCGGCGGTAGCATGATGCAATATGGGGGGTGTTCGCTGGCGGTTGCGGGCTTGAAATAGCCGCCCGATTCCCAAGTGGAATACCAGCGGCTTTCTATCGTTTTAGGATCAAAACTTTTATCGAGTTCCATGGAAGAGTTCTATGTTTTTGTTGAGTGATGCAAAAGCCTGCATTATAGCGGAAGGCATTTGACCCGCATAACAAGTCCGGTCAGCCTTTAGACAATGAAAGTTTATTTCAGAAGACGAGCCAACCGAATTTCGAGTGCGTTTGCGAGCGCTTTACGATCCGTGGCATTCATGTCGATCAGGCATTCCGCTAATGCCGAATCCAATATTTGGCGGATCGGTGTCAGACGCGCAGGTTGAGGATGGATAACGGTTGGGTGCAGTATCACGATATCAGTCAATAGCGGGATTTCATTGGATTTATCAGCATCTGGCTGATTGCCAGATGATGGCGCCGTGATGGGGTGCGAAAACTCGCTGGCTGAAATGAGTTTGCCGTGATGCTGATACTTGTTCAGTAGATTCCTGAATTTCTCCAGTATTTCAGAATCATCAAGTTCCGATGAAGCATTATTCTCATTCATAAGGTAATCGACTATTCATTAAGCTGGAAATGTTGTATCGCATAACCGGCTTCTTTATAAAAACGGTATCGAACGCGAGCTTCCGCTTTATCGTCCGGTGCATTATCCGCAATCTCGATAACCCGCTTAAATCCGCCAATCGCAGGCGGATGCTGCCGATCCAGATTGAGCAATACATCGAAATGCGCATCAGCAGGGATGCGGTTGCTTAAAATTACCGGCGTTACATCAATCAGGCTAGGCTCATCGCGCAGGTTGCAATGGGGAACAAAACTGATGGAAGAAAACGTCCAGAGTAATTCATTAAATCGCTCAATCAAGGATTCATCCAGTGCATAGACAAGCACTCTCATCTGTTGTTGAACCGCCTTGGTACACAACCGGCAAGCCGTAATAAGTTTGTCGCCAGATCCGGAATAGAAAAAAATCTGAACCTTGCTTGTTTCCATGCTATTTCATCAAGGGTTCTCTATTATTGGAGGTACCCAGTGGCGTATTAACGTTACTTCGCCTGGTTGATCAGGAACTGCATTAATAGCGGAACAGGCCGGCCCGTCGATCCCTTATCTTTTCCGGATTTCCAGGCAGTGCCGGCGATATCCAAATGCGCCCAACGGTATTTTTTAGTAAACCGGGAGAGAAAGCAGGCCGCGGTAATGGTGCCTGCCGCTCTGCCGCCGATATTCGCGATGTCGGCGAAGTTGCTTTTCAATAATTCTTGATAATCATCTCCCAGTGGCAGTTGCCATGCCTTATCAACCGCTTGTTCTCCCGCCGCAATCAGTTCCTGCGCAAGCTGTTCATCATTACTTAACAAGCCGGTCGTAAAATTTCCGAGCGCAATTACGCATGCACCCGTCAGCGTGGCAATGTCAATCACCAGTTTCGGATTGTAACGCTCGGCATAGGTCAGCGCATCGCAAAGAATCAACCGGCCTTCCGCGTCGGTATTGAGAATTTCAATGGTCTGCCCCGACATGCTGGTGACGACATCGCCCGGTTTGGTGGCTTTGCCGCTGGGCATATTTTCGGTTGCCGGGATGATTCCTATCAAATTAATGGGTAATTTCAGCTCCGCTGTTGCCAGCATAGCCCCCAATACACTAGCGGCGCCGCTCATGTCGAATTTCATCTCGTCCATTTCCGCGGCGGGTTTGAGCGAAATGCCACCGGTATCAAAAGTAACGCCTTTGCCGACCAGAACCACCGGATTATCTTTCTTGGTTAAGCCCTGATATTCGAGCACAATTAACTTGGCGGGCTGATCACTGCCGCGAGCGACGGCTAACAGCGAACCCATGCCAAGTTTTTCCATGTCTTTCTCTTCAAGCACGGTCGCTTTAAGTTTGTGTGTTTTTGCGAGATCCTTGGCTTGCTTGGCAAGATAGCTAGGTGTGCAAATATTCGGCGCTTGATTTCCCAGGTCTTTGGTTAAATTCATGCCTTTCGCGATGGCCAGACCTTGTTGCAACGCGTTCTCGCAACCTGGTAGCTCGGCACGATCGTTTATGCATAAAACAACTTTTCGTAACTGACTGCGATCGCTGTCCGGCTTGCTTTTGAGCTGATCAAAGCGATATAAGCTGCTTGAAACCGCGATGGCGGTTTGTGTGACTTTCCAATCACTGTTTTTTTGTTTGAGCGGAAAATCCGATAAGGACAGCGTAACATCGGTCACTGCGGTTTTTTGCAGTGTATTTAGAATCGAACCGATCGCCGATAAGAAAGTTTTTTCCTTGAACTCCTGTTCCTTTCCCAAACCGATGAGCAGAATTCTCTTGAACTGTGTATTGGGTACATTGTGCAACAGCAGTGAGGTATTCGCCTTTCCTTCCATGTCTCCGGAAGCAAGGATGTTCTTGATATAACCTTCGGTCGTTTTATCGAGAATTTTTGCCGTTTCCGACATTTTTCTCGATTCAAAGATACCGGCAACCACACATGCGCCACGTTGTTTATCCGATGTTCCTACTTTTATTGCGAAATCCACATCCAGCTCCTTTATTGCACGATGAGTCATTAGATACGAAGTTTTCTTTTATTGACCTGCTATATAAAAAAAGCAGATTCTGTCAAAGAATGAAAAAGAAAATAATACCGCATAGTAGCAGTTTGCTCGAAAAAATGGACGGCGATCGTCAAATTCGACATATCGATGTTCATTCCAGCGTTATTCCATAAATACCGCCTACAGATTCAGGTTAATATGCTATCTTAATATTATTGGAAATTAATCAGTATATTATTCAGTAATATATAGATGTTACATGAAAATAAGGGTAATAAGTGATTGATGATTCACTGAGAAGCCGATTAAATATTTGCGAGACTTTGCCGACTTTACCTGCGGTTGCTGTAAAGATAATCGAATTGGCCAATGATCCGAATGCAGATATCGGAACTATTTGCCAATATATTTCCATGGATCCGGTGTTGTCCGCAAAATTGCTGCGGACAGCGAATACACCTTTGTATAAATCCCGGCGGATTGCAACCAACATCCGCCAAGCGGTCAGCATCCTGGGTACACATACCGTACTTGTCATTGCTTTATCTTTTTCCTTGTCGCATGCATTGATGAAAGCATCGTTGTCTGTTGAGGACAAGGTATTTGATGGTCATGTGTTTTGGCGCCGGTCGATTGCTTCCGCGCTTGCTTGCAGAGCACTTGGCGAAAAGTTGGGCTTAAGCTACTTGGATGACTTGTTTTTAGCAGGTTTGATCCAAGAAATCGGGATCATTGCTTTCTGGGCCTTGATGCCGGAAGCGTATGAAAAAATTTTTATCACAACGACCGATCACGATACGCTGCTGAAAACCGAACGTGAAACATTCGGTTGCGGTCACGATGAGCTTGGTTATGCCTTGCTCAAGAAGTGGCATATACCGGATTACATTGCATTATCGTGTATTAACAGTCATTGCCAACCGGAGCCTAGGCATCTGGGACCCACTTTGCAATCATGCTTGGCGGTTTCCCGGTATCTGGCGGATTATTTCATTTATCCGCAGGAAGCCGAGAAAATGATTGCGTTGAATGATGCGGCACAGAATTGGCTTGGATTTGATGCCAATGCATTGATCGAAGTCATTAAAATTATGGAGGTTGGTTTAAATGCGGTTGAAGATTTGTTTGAACTGAAGATCCACCATTCGTCGCAAGTCACTGGAATTCTGGCTGAAGCTAAAGAGTTATTGCTGATATATAGCTTATCCCGAATGAAAGACCTGGAAGACAAATCGCAGCGCGATGGTTTAACAGGCGCCTATAACCGCACTTATTTCGATGAGACATTGCAACGGGAGTTTTATCTGGCTTCGCAATATCATTTACCGTTAACCATTGCCATTATTGACCTCGATCATTTCAAAAATGTCAACGATACCTATGGGCATGTCGCTGGAGATTCCATATTGGCGGCTGTGGTCAAAACAATTTTCGATCAGATTCGTCAAGATGACACGTTGAGCCGCTACGGAGGGGAAGAATTTGCTTTGATTCTTCCGGGCACTTCATTGGTTGCTGCGCGGAATTTAATTTCCCGATTAAAGGATGCGATCGCAGCAATCGTCTATAAATTCGATGGCGCTACCACGATTCGTGTTACTGCATCGATTGGCGTGGCGGCGTATCAAGAGAGCGATGTCAATTTTTTTGAACCCAAAGACATGGTCAAGGCTGCCGATTCCGCGCTCTATGCCGCCAAGAATGCTGGCCGGAATCAAATAGTCGAATGGTGCGTGTGAGAAGTCTTATAATTGCCGCTTCATTGATATCTTAATTTTAGTGATAATGAATCTGATTATTCAGGGTCTGGAGATTAATAACAGTGATCTGCGTGATTTGGCAAAGTTATCACAGGCGGATGGTATTGAACGGATAACCGGGCAGGCTTTTCGTCTGACAAGAGCCAATGTCTCTGATGGAATAACGGAACATTGCGCGCAAGCGGAATTGGATTTTGCATTTGTTAATCCGGATATTAAGCTATCGGACTTCAAGCTGATTGCAATGGATATGGATTCGACATTATTGGCAATCGAATCCATTGACGAGATTGCCGATATGCTGAACATCAAAGCGCAGGTTGCGGAAATCACACAGCAAACCATGCAAGGCAAGATGAATTTTGAAGAAAGCCTGATGCGGCGCACCGCATTGTTGCAGGGTTTACATCAAGATGCGTTGCAGCGAGTGTACGACGAGCGCGTGAAATTGAATCCTGGTGCCGAAATCATGTTGCAGAAGGCCAAGCGCGCCGGGTTAAAAACGATGGTGATATCCGGTGGTTTCACGTTCTTTACGGAACGTATTAAAGCTAAGCTGGAATTGGATTTTGCCGCGGCCAACGTGCTGGATATCCATGACAATAAATTAACCGGCCAGGTGCGAGGAGAAATCATCGGCAGGCAAGGTAAGGCGCAAGTTCTCCGGCAGGTTTGCGAGGCATTGAATCTAAAACGCGAACAAGTGATTACCGTCGGAGATGGTGCCAACGATATGGATATGATGTCCGAATCGGGTGTCAGTATAGCTTATCATGCGAAA
Source organism: Nitrosomonas sp. (assembly GCA_019745325.1). Taxonomy (GTDB): domain Bacteria; phylum Pseudomonadota; class Gammaproteobacteria; order Burkholderiales; family Nitrosomonadaceae; genus Nitrosomonas. The sequence goes on from JAIETK010000005.1 coordinate 71,042, forward strand.
CCTATCGTTCAGAATCACGCGACCTATTCGATTAATTATGTGGGATTGGACGGGATCACCAATTTATTCCAGCAAAATTGATGTGCTGCGGTAAATTTCTTTTTCTGCCGGATTAAGTCCTTCCGGGTAGCCGAGCGTAGTTTTCCTAGTAATTCGGTTCATACATCAGCGATTTTACATGGCTGCTTAAATCCTGAGGCAGGCAGCTACCGGTTAAACCTTCATCGATTGCTACGCGGCATACGGCGACGGCAATCGCATGAGATACTTCCCGAACGCGCGTGAGAGCCGGGTATACTGCGCCATCGCGGAGTTCCTGATCGGTCACAATACGTGCCAATTCCCGGGCAGCGGCTAGAAACATGCTTTGCGTCACCAGTCTTGCGGAGCTGGCATAAACACCTAATCCGACACCGGGGAAAATATAAGCATTATTGCCCTGGGCCGGTTTATAGCGTTGATTGCCGTACTGTACGGCGTCGAAAGGGCTGCCGCTGGCAAAAATTGCGCGCCCATCGCTCCACTGATAAGCCTGCTCAGCGGTGCACTCGGTATGCGATGTCGGGTTTGATAATGCAATAATCACCGGCCGCTCATTGACCATCGCCATCCGCCGTACGATGGTCTCGGTAAATGTCCCGGCTACTCCAGTGGCGCCAATCAAAACATCGGGTTTGATTGCGCTGATGGCATCGGCAAAACTTAGTGCATCGTATTGATGGGCGTAAGGTTGAATACGCGGCTTAATATTTCCATTGGTTGCGGTGACGAGGCCTGCTCGATCAATGAACCATAGCCGCTGTTGGGCTTGGGATCGACTCAATCCGTCGGCGCAAAACGCATCAACGACTAATTCGGCAGTTCCGCCCGCAGCGGAGCCGGTCCCCAAAAACATGATGTTGAGATCGGTAAATTTTTTTCCGGTAATGCGGCATGACGAATAGATTCCCGCCAAAGTTACAGCCGCAGTCCCTTGGATATCATCATTGAAACAACGGACTCGATGGTGATAGCGTTCCAGGAATTCAAATGCATGCGGTGTCAGGAAGTCCTCAAATTGTATCAGTGCGTTCGGATAACGTACTTGAACTGCATTGATAAATTCCTCAACCAAGGAACGGTAGCGATCACCGTTGATGCGGGGAAAAGGAAAACCAAGATATAGCGGATCTTCGCGCAAAGCGATGTTGTTGGTGCCGACATCGAGCATAACCGGCATGCACTGAGCCGGATGTATTCCGGCGCAAGCCACATATAATGCAACTTTGCCGATCGGGATTCCCATGCCATTAGCACCCAAATCCCCCAAACCCAAAATTCGTTCTCCATCCGTTACTACGATCACTCGGATATCTTCTTCAGGCCAGTTTTTTAGAATGGTTGCAATGGCTCCGCGATCATCCGGGGTAATATAGAATCCTTGAGGTTTTCTGAAAATATGCGCAAATTCCTTACATGCCTCGCCCACGGTCGGGGTGTAAACCAGAGGTAAAATTTCTTCGATGTGATCAATCAGCGTCCGGTAAAAAAGTCTTTGATTGCTTTCAAGTAATCCATTCAAAAAAATATATTTTTCGATGGCACTGGTTTTGCTGCGCAGGCTATCTAATACACGATCGATTTGTTTTTCAATGCTGGCAACTTCATAAGGTAACAAACCTCTTAAACTATAGTGTTCACGCTCTTCGCGTGAGAATGCAGTTGATTTTGTCAATGCCGGATCGGAAAGTAGTGATTTGCCATATAAATTTTTCATATTGACCTTTTACTTCTGCTGGAAAAAAGAGCATATACTCAACACATAAAACTGTGTTGCGCGAACTGTTTAAACGGTTGGACAATCTCAGCAACCGGCGATAAACTTAATCATTCAATATATAGTTTCAATATTGAATATGTAGCCTAAGTGCATGCGCGTAGGCTTTTAAGCTATATTAATAAACTCTTCGATAACCTGTATTGTTTTTTTGAGAAAAATCTAGAAAATTATGAATCAATCATCACCCTTTCCCATACCCGATCCGGACCTCTATAGTGAGGAAGAAATTGCCGAGTTGGTACATACGTTTTACGCGAAAGCCAGGAAAGATCCTGGTCTAGGGCCTATTTTTGAGGCGCATGTAATTGACTGGGATGCACATTTTGTGCAAATGATTAATTTCTGGTCAGCGCAGCTTCGTGGCACCAGCCGGTTTCGTGGCGCACCCATGCCCAAGCATATCGCCTTACCGGAGCTTTCTGCTGAGCTATTTGAACGATGGGTGCAATTATTTCATCAGACAACCAGGGAGCTTGGAAATCCGCGACTGGAACAACATGCAAATGCGGTCGCAAACTTTATTGCGGGCCGGTTGTGGCAAGGCTATCAAATGAGTAATTATCCGGATCGGCGCCCGGTTGCGCTTCGAATTGTCTAGCTATATCCGTGTTTTAGCCGGAAAACATTTTGAAAAGCATTAAAAGCAAAATCATTGTTTTTTCTATTCTGGCGACTCTGATTCCGTCATTGGGATTGGGCATCTCTTCATTTCAGCGGAATGAAGAGATGATCACAGAAAATTTGGCGCGCGAGCTGCGCACGATGGCCAATTATGCCGGGCGCGAGCTGGATTTGTGGATTAAAGAACAGATGCTCGCGGTTAGAGACCTGGCAGCATCCATTTCGACCTCAAAGATTCTCATCGAAGGTCTATCGCTGGACAATCAGATTTCCAAGAGTAAATCTGTCAATCAATCGAAAGCAACGGAATTGTATCTGAAATCGGTGCATAAGCGATTGGAAACGGTGGTGGAATTGACGATTGTGGATGTCCAAGGTGAAGTTATCGCCAGTAACGTAGACGAACCATTGCCGGTATTGTTCGCACAGAACTGGCCCGAGAATGCATCTATTCAAGGCGATGTAGTCATTTCACCGCAATGGAATGAACATTATGGAACAGCGATCGTCAGTATTGCAGTGCCGATATTGTCCATTGACGATTATATTTTGGGCGCGCTGATCGTGACGTTTGATATGCAAAGCTTGCAACCTAATTTAAAAGCTAAGATCAGACCTCCTCAAGGCGATATACTGTTGCTGGATCAAGCAGGGCACATAATGCTTGCGAGTGATACTTTGCTTTTAGATAAGCCGCTTTCGTCCGAATTAAACGTGTTGTCGCGCTTACGCGACAATCCTGGCGAATATGATATCTTTCTTGGCCCGAAACAAGAAAAGGTTACCGGTTTAGCCTATTTGTCGGAAAAAACGCCCATTACCATTATTGCAACCAGAGACTATCAATTGATTTATTCCGCGTGGGAGCAGCAACGGAATATTTTCGCTGGCTTGGTTGGTATCATCATACTGATTGTAACTGCGATCGCTTTCCGTTTAAGCCATGCCATTGTGAAGCCGCTGCAAAGGCTAATCGATGCAACTGAGAAAATCGTGAAAGGTGATTTGGATGTTAAATTAGCCAATGGTCAACGGGATGAAATTGGTCAATTAACGCATCGGTTTAACCAAATGACCGACAAATTGCGTCAAAATCAAGCTGAAATCAATGCCGCAGCGATCGCGATGCAACAAAAGAATCAACTCCTTGAGACGCTTTCTGTAACGGACAATCTTACCGGGTTGTACAACCGCAACAAACTCAACGCCATTATCAGTGATCAACTGGCCCGCTTCGAAAGAAACAAACGTCCCTTTGCTGTGCTGATGATCGATGTCGATTATTTTAAAACTTTAAATGATAGTCTCGGCCACGTAGTGGGCGATGAAATTTTGGCGGCGGTCGCGAAAAGAATCTCGCAATCGATCCGGAATGTGGATTTTGCCGCAAGGTTCGGCGGGGACGAGTTTATTATTATTCTGGCTGAAACGACTGTCGGTGAAGCAGAGAAAACTGCAGAGCGGATTAGAACGCAAGTGGCGGATATTCATTGTGATTCGATAAATCAGGATTTGCATGTCACGTTAAGTATCGGCGTTATTCAAAGTGAGCCGGATGATTCTTCGCTAACGATATTATTATCCCGGGTTGACAGTGCGTTGTATGAAGCAAAACGCGCGGGCAGGGACCAAGTTTATTGCCTACCTCCAAGCACACCGGAAATTGCACCTTAAAAAGCATTGCCGCTAATTTTTTTCCGTTTCAAGTCCTGTATTAAGAACCCACCCTTGGTTTTGATTGACTTGCACACGTAACCATGCGCCCTGGCTTGCATTGGCAGTGACCTCGGTGGCTTTTTTGAGCGTGCTGATGATTCGTGATTGCGTATTGGGTGCATTGCGTAAATTGACATTGGCTTTAGTGTGCAATTTTATGGGGGTATGAAACTCCAGTAACATGCTGTGACCATTCGATTCTTTTTTGCGATTCGGATTCGTAATCAATTCGATCAAATGTTTTGCTTGTGCGACATAGTTCATTGCCGATGCATATTGATCATTTGAGAAAAGCGTTGAAGCTGTTTCAGTCAATTGCTGCGCCTGGATCAACAAAATTTGATCCGCGGCAGGGATTTTAATTTGTTTCAAATGTGCCAGCGCCACTTCGGTTTCGGCAATTGCGGAAGCCGTGCTCGGCTTTGTGGCTAACCGATGTAATTTCACTTGCGCGCGCGTAGCTTCCTTATTCACCTCTTGCAGCGCTTTTGCCTGATCCTGTTGGCGGATTTTTTGATTCTTAATCAACTCATCTTTTTCAGCTAACAGTTTTTTGAGATATGCGATTTCCTGGCGCAGTTTTTCATCTTGAGAGGCGATGACAGGTACCGGTTCAACGATAGGTGCGGGAATAGATTCTGGAGTTTCACAACTGCTCAGTATGAATATTATGAGGATTGCGATTAGCAGCGTTCGAATTCGTGCCGGATTGGCGCTTGATGAGTCGGGTGATTCTGCTTGTAACAAAATTCTCGTCATAGTATTCCTTTATATTTTCAAAAAAACTGCGTCATGAATTTTGAAACTTGTCAGCGACTTATGATGATTTGAATAAAAATCAAACAAATCTCTGTTTAATATGAATCGGGCGAACTGAAAAACTACAATGAATCGTCATTTAATCTTTTATACTGTGATAAATCAAGTGATACACAGGCTGGTGAATTGATAATTTCTTCATGTTTTTTCGCTTAACGCTTAATTATGCCAATGATTAAAACCGGTGATGAATTGCGGTCAACAAACAGATTTATTTTTATATTCTACTATTATGAAATCATAGAGTGATTTTATAGCAGCCGCAGAGTTATTGTTGAAGACATTTATTATGAGAGGGCACAATGTATCAGCGAATTCTAGTACCGATAGACGGTAGTGCGACTTCCGAATACGCATTGAATGAGGCGATAAAATTTGCGCAGCAGCAAAAAGCTCATATCGAAGCCTTGCATGTTATTGAAGATGTATTATTTTCAGAAAACGATGATTACATTAATTATGCAGAGCTCGTGCGCTCGCTTCGTACTAACGGAGAAAAAATCCTGGTGCAAGCACAAAATAAAATGAAGCAATCCGGAATTGAATGTGAAACCAAATTGCTGGTAGCGCAGGGCGAAAGAATTGTCGATGTCATTATCAATGAAGCGAAGAGTAATGCGGCAGATTTAATTATTATCGGAACGCATGGCCGATCAGGTTTTAGCCGTATCTTGCTGGGTAGTGTAGCGGAAGGCGTGGCGCGGACATCACATATTCCAATTCTTTTGATCCGTGGTGATAAGTGAAACGGAACCGGTTTATATAATAATTTGAATTTGTTGTTCAGGTGGATTGAAGCATGGAAAATTATGAAGCGCTTCTGGCAACAATTGCTCTGATGATGGGTGCCGCGTGGGCCAGCGGCATCAATTTGTATGCCGTTTTGTTAGTGTTGGGATTAGGAGGATCGTCCGGTCATATTGATTTACCCGCTGAATTATCGGTTTTGGAAGATCCATTAGTAATTTTTGCAGCCGGGATTATGTATTTCATTGAATTTTTCATGGACAAGATCCCCGGCGTGGATTCTGTATGGGATTCCATCCAAACGTTTATTCGAATTCCAGCCGGTGCGATGTTGGCGGCAAGCGCGGTCGGCGATGTCACGCCCGCGCTTGAAATTGCAGCGGGTATTCTTGGAGGCAGCCTGGCAGCGACCACCCATGTAACCAAGACTGGAACTCGATTGCTGATTAATACTTCACCCGAACCTGTCACTAATTGGTCAGCTTCCATTACCGGGGATCTGCTGGTGCTCTCAGGATTATGGACCGCTTTAAATTACCCGCTCTTATTTCTTGGGCTAATGGTTGTTTTTCTTGCTTTAGCAATCTGGTTGTTACCGAAACTGTGGTACCTGATCAAACAATTGTTTACCAAGGCACTTAATTTTTTTGGATTGAAGAAGAGTCTTGGGCAAAATGCTGTTGGAACTGATAAAGCCAATTCTTTGGAAGGACTTCAAACACAAGATTCTCTGACCGCCTTGGAACGATTGCATCAATTAAAAGAGAAAGGTGCGCTTACGGAGCAAGAGTTTGAGCGTCAAAAAAATATCATTTTAGAAAGAAAATTTCATCGCAATGTTCTGTGACTCCGGACGTCATAACGTGACGGAGAGTAAAAAAATAGCTTCAGATTTAAGGATTAACGTCCTCCCATTCTAATGAGAATGTATGCGACATCGCTGGGATATTTTTTGCAAAGTTATCGATAACTTTGGCGATGCCGGAGTATGTTGGCGGCTTGCCAGGCAATTAGCGACGGATTTTCATCAAGAAGTACGGCTGTGGATTGATGATCTGGCGACTTTAAGTTGCTTCACACCGGAATTGAATTGCAAAGATCTGGTTCAAACAGTTCAAAATGTGAAAATATGCAGCTGGCAACAATTGCAAATGGAATTTGCTTGCGCTGATATCGTGATCGAAGCATTTGCCTGTGATTTGCCGGATATATATATAGCGGCGATGCTTGAGAGTGATCAACATCCTCTGTGGATCAATTTGGAATATCTGAGTGCTGAGCCATGGGTTGCAGACTATCATTTATTGCCTTCACCTCATCCGCGGTTACCTCTCACCAAGTTCTTTTTTTTCCCGGGTTTTACAAAAGGCACGGGAGGATTGTTGCGTGAAAAGGCATTGATGGAACAAAAGAACGAATTTGATGAAGCCGTGCGGCAAACATTCATGAAGCAACTCGGTTTGTATGAAAAAGAGCCAGGCAGTTTATGGATTTCACTTTTTTGCTATGCGGATGCGCCCGTAGCGCAATTGTTGCAAGTCTTGTTTGAATCCGTTCAACCAATTTTGTTAATCGTGCCGGCAGGAAAAGTGGCTGACCGTATTTTGGAAATTCTTAAAGATGCGCCAATCTTTGGTACTCGATTGATAGCGTCTAAGCACTTGTCTGTCCAGATTATTCCATTTCTGGAACAAACCGAATACGACCGTCTATTGTGGTGTTGTGATATCAATTTTGTTAGAGGTGAAGATTCCTTTGTGCGCGCACAATGGGCGGCGAAGTTGTTTGTCTGGAATATTTACCCTCAGCAGGAGCAAGCACATTTCAGGAAACTGGATGCGTTTCTTGAGTTATATACGGATCGTATGACAATTCCCATGGCTGCTGCAATAAGGGACATGTGGAATTGCTGGAATAGCCGTTGTGCATTTAATGCAGGAACATGGATGAACTTCTTAGCGTTTCGGGAGTCACTGATGCTGCACAATGAAAGCTGGGTTAATCAACTGATGAAACAAGAGGATCTGGCAACTAACCTGGTGCAATTTGTTGAAAATCGGCTATAATCCGCAACCTTTGTTACTTAAATTGATTGTGTATCGCATCATTTTTGTTTGTTTATAAATCTATTAATTTGGAACTGGAAATATGAAGACCGCAATGGAACTACGCTCAGGTAATGTCATTTTGATTGGTAATGATCCCATGGTCGTACAGCGGGCGGAATTTACCAAATCTGGCCGTAACGCATCTGTGGTTAAGATGAAACTAAAAAATTTGTTTTCCGCTACAACTACTGAAACAGTTTATAAAGCGGATGAGAAATTTGATCTGGTGGTATTGGATAGGAAAGACTGCACGTACAGTTATTTTGCCGATCCACTCTATGTTTTTATGGACGCGGATTATAACCAGATCGAGGTGGAGGCGGAAAATATGTCCGATGTATTACACTATCTGATCGACGGTATGGAAGATGTTTGTCAGGTGACTTTCTATGACGGTAAAGCCATTTCGGTTGAATTACCATCCACAATTGTGCGCGAAGTCGAATATACCGAACCCGCAGTTCGTGGTGATACCACAGGGAAAATTATGAAACCGGCACGATTGGCGGGAACCGGGTTTGAAATTCAAGTGGCGGCTTTTGTTGAAATTGGCGACAAGATTGAGATCGATCCGCACAATCATGAATTTAAGAAGCGTGCTTGATAACATTTTTCGCTGAACCCAAAAAAATAGGTGGCTAAGCCACCTATTTTTTTGGGTTGCCTATTTTTGTTTGTCAACTCGCGATCACTTGAATGTCGGGTTCGATGGTTTTCAGCATGTTCTCAATTCCTCTAAGCGTGCCGGAAATCGAGCTGGGACATGTACCGCAAGCACCCTGATAATGGATGCGAAGAATATTTCCCTCGAGACCCAGTATGTGTAAGTCCCCGCCGTCATGCTGCAAATAGGGTCTGACTTCCTCGTCCAGCAGCACATTGATTTTTTCCAATCGCAGTTGGTCTTCCGGTGACAAATTGGCAAATGCCTGATTGGCGTTAGCGACGGCTTCAGCGGATTGCGCCGAAGCGGCGGGCGCTGCACGGATAGGATCAGCAATTTCCCGGGCCAAATCCTGCCAGTTGGCATCACCATCCTGAGTCACAGTGATCCAATGATCAATATAAAAAACATTAGTGACGTGATCAATATCAAACAATGCCGACGCCAGTGGATCATCTTTTGCAGACTCGGCATTATCGTAGGAACGGGCAATTCCCCAGGTGAGCGGTTCTTTAAGAATAAATTTTAATGCATTCTTGTTAGGGGTTCCTTCAATATCAGCTATTTTGGGCATTTTATTATCAGGAAAAATGAATATTAAATCGGAGTTTTTGCATTTCAAACTCAAACATTTATAGAAATTTTTATAACTAGGATTGGCTTGATACTGTCTGAAGATCGTTTGAGGTATCTTCAGTTGACACATTACTGACTGAATTGAGTGCTGCTTGCAGGGTATGCCACGGCAGAATTGCGCATTTAACACGTGTGGGTAGATCCCGGATTCCCGAGAAAACTGTTAATCGTCCCAAGTGATGGGGTTGATTGATATCTAATTTTCCGGTAGCCAATTCACGGAATTCAGCAATCAACATTTCCGCATCTGAGCGTGTTTTTCCTTTGATTGCCGTTGTCATCATCGAAGCGGAGGCTTTGCAGATAGCACAGGACTCTCCCTCAAATGCAACGGCACTGATCCGCTCATCTTCAACTTGCAAAGTGATATCGAGACGATCACCGCATAATGGGTTATGACCGATGGCGTGGTGACTGGCTGGATTTAACTTGCCGTAATTTCGCGGCTTCCGGTTGTGATCCAGAATGACTTCTTGATATAGGGAATTGGAATGCATTATAAAAAAACCTTTTGAACAGTTCTGATGCCAGCAGCTAAAGCATCAATTTCAGATTTTTTATTGTAAAAAGCAAAAGAAGCGCGTGAAGTGGCTGGAATATTAAATCGCTGCATAACCGGTTGAGCGCAATGATGACCAGTTCGCACGGCAATACCATCTTGGTTCAGAATGGTACCGATATCGTGTGGATGGATGCCATCAATGGTGAATGAAATGACCGCGGCTTTTTGGGGGGCCGTGCCAATAATTCTGACACCTGGGATTTCGGCAAGGCTTTCGGTTGCATAATCCAGTAATGTGGATTCATACGCCGCGATATTTTCAATGCCGATCGCGGTTAAATAATCAATCGCAGCGCCAAATCCAATGGCAGCAGCGATGGGTGGCGTGCCGGCTTCAAATTTGTGCGGAATCGTATTGTAGAGTGTTTCTTCAAAGGTGACCGAGGCAATCATGTCACCGCCGCCTTTAAAAGGTTGCATGGATTCAAGCAATGCTGCCTTTCCATAAAGAATCCCGATGCCGGTTGGTCCACACAATTTGTGCGCTGAAAAAGCATAGAAATCGCAATCGAGCGCTTGTACATCGATCGCAAGATGCGGTGCCGCCTGCGCGCCATCTATCAGGACTGGAACGTCATGCCGATGAGCAAAGTCGATCATTCTTTTAATTGGATTAATGGTGCCAAGCGCGTTGGAAACATGAATCAAGCCGACGAATTTAGTTCGTTCGTTAAATAATTTTTCAAATTCGTCAATTTCCAATTCACCGGTATCAGTGATGGGTACGACCCGGATTTTTGCACCTTTTTCATTAGCCAGCATTTGCCATGGAACGATATTCGAGTGGTGCTCCATGGTGGTTAGAATAATTTCGTCTCCAGCTTTGATAAACTTACGTCCATAGCCGTGCATGACAAGGTTAATCGAATCGGTAGTGCCGCTGGTAAAGATAACTTCGCGATCTTCGCGAGCATTGATAAACCGCTGCAGCCTACACCTTGCATCATGAAACTCCATTGTCGCGACTTCTGATAGGTAATGGACGGCACGGTTGATATTAGCGTGCTGCGTAGTTTGATAGCGTACTAAACGATCAATGACCGATTGCGGCATTTGACTGGATGCTGCATTATCGAGGTAAACCAGTGGTTTTCCATCGACCTTCAGCTTGAGTATTGGGAAATCTGCGCGGACCTTTTCCCAATCTGGTTTGCTGAGCATATCGGATTTTAGCGATGCTTGAGTAACATTCATTTTCATGACTTTGATTCTTGAGTGAGAATAGCTTGTTCCAGTCGTTGCCGGAGCGACGTTACCGGAATGCGATTGATAATCTCTGCACCAAAAGCATACGTTAATAAACTACGTGCCGTAGCAGGGGACAAACCGCGGCTTTCCAGGTAAAACAATTCTTCTTCTTCTAATTGCCCGACCGTTGCACCATGCGCGCATTTCACATCATTTGCGAAAATTTCCAGCTGCGGTTTGGTATCGACTTGCGCGGTCTTACTAAGCAAGAGATTGCGACTGGATTGCGAAGAGTTGGTTTGCTGAGCATGGGGACGAACAACGATTCTTCCATTAAAAACAGCATGCGCTTTTTCATTAACAATGCACTTATGTTGTTGATGGCTCGTTCCATGAGGTTTGATGTGATCAATGCACGAATGTGTGTCGGCGAGTTGCTGGTTAGAGATCATCGTGAGTCCATCAATTACACATTCAGCCGCTTCATCATTTAAAAAAACATTATGGTTATAACGGGAAATCCGCGCGCCTGTTGAAATATTGATTGATTGATACTGACTTGCTCGATCCAATGAAACCGCGCAGTTAGCTAAGTGAAAAGCTTCCAGATTCTCACGTTGAATCCTGATATGCTTCACATTTGCATGCGGTGCAAGAAAAAATTCACTCACAGAATTAGTAATATATTTCGAGTTGTTATGAGCAATGTATTCTTCTACAAGAGTAATATTGCTACCTTCTTCGCAAACCAAGAGGCAACGCGGGTAATTTGTCACTTCATTTTGAGTGGCGATGAACAATAAATGGATGGGGTCCCGAACAGTGGCATTTTTGGGAATTGAAACGACTGCTGCGTCACTGAGAAAAGCTGTGTTTAACGCTGTAAATACATTATCCTCATATTTGGCAAGCCTGCCGAGATGAGATTCCAAATATGCAGAGTTTGAAGATAAAAACATCGGTAAATTGCCAACCGTCAATGAAGTTGGATCAAAAATTGACAAACTGGAAGAAAAATACCCGTCAATAAATACCAAACGGATTTTCGCTTCCTTTAGAAACAAATGTTCAACATCCCCTATATGGATAATATTCTCGGGTTGTGAAGGCCGGAAAGGGAGATGAGTTAACGCGGAGATATCAGTGAATCGCCATTCTTCGTCGCGTTTGGTAGGTAATCTCAGCATGCTGGCTTGATCGATTGCATTGGCACGTAATTGATTAAGCCACGACGATGGTTTTGTATTTGCGAATGGCCATGATTCCAGAGAGCGTTCAAGATAGTCAGTATTAATAACCATGATCAGGCAGTTACCTTGTTTGTGGATTCGCTATGATTGATTACCCAGTCGTAACCTCGTGTTTCTAATTCTAACGCCAGCTCTTTTCCTCCCGTCAAAACGATACGGCCAGCATGCATTACATGGACAAAGTCCGGCACAATATAATCTAATAGGCGTTGATAATGCGTAACTAAAATGGTGGCATTATCTTTATTCATAATTTGATTTACGCCGTTAGCCACCGTTTTGAGCGCATCAATATCTAGCCCGGAATCCATTTCATCTAGAATGCTTAGCCGAGGCTCTAGCAAAGCCATTTGCAAAATTTCATTCCGTTTTTTTTCCCCGCCCGAGAAACCTTCATTTACACTGCGATCCAGAAAATCCGGCTTCATATTTAATAGTTTCATTTTTTCACGAACAAAATCATCAAACTCGAGCGGATCCAGTTCTTCTTTTCCACGTTGGGATTGAATGGTGTTATACGCAAGACGCAGAAACTGTATATTCGCAACGCCAGGGATTTCAACGGGATACTGGAATGCTAAAAACAATCCGGCATGCGCTCGCTCCTCGGGAGGTAAATCAAGTAAGTTTTTGTTTTCAAATTGGATGGAACCCGCTGTTATCTCATAAGCTGAATGACCGGCCAGTACTTTCGCGAAGGTGCTTTTGCCAGAGCCATTTAATCCCATAATGGCATGGATTTCACCACACTTAACTGTCAGATCAATCCCTTTCAGAATTTCCTTGCCATTGATGCTGGCGTGCAACCCCTGTACAGCAAGAATGGTTTTACTATTACTAACAATCATCCTACACTTCCTTCCAGTTTAAAGCTGAGAAGTTTCGTCGCTTCAACAGCAAATTCCATCGGCAATTGTTGAAACACGTCTTTGCAGAAGCCATTAATAATCATCGAGACGGCTTCTTCCGCGTCAATACCGCGTTGGGAAAAGTAAAAAAGCTGATCTTCGCCTATTTTTGATGTTGAGGCTTCATGTTCTACTTTGGCAGTATTGTTGTGTACTTGGATATACGGAAATGTGTGAGCGCCGCATTGGTCGCCTATCAGCATAGAATCGCACTGCGAGTAGTTCCGCGCACCTTCCGCAGTCGGAGAGATTCTTACCAGGCCGCGATAGCTGCTATTTGAGTGACCGGCTGAAATACCTTTGCTAACTATCGTGCTGCGAGTATTTTTACCGAGATGTATCATTTTTGTCCCCGTATCAGCCTGCTGATAGTTGTTTGTAACAGCTACTGAATAGAATTCGCCTACAGAGTTGTCTCCGCGCAGGATGCAGGAAGGATATTTCCATGTGATCGCAGAACCTGTTTCAACTTGAGTCCAAGATATCCGGGAATTCTTGCCTTTAGCCAGCCCACGTTTAGTGACGAAATTGTATATACCACCAACCCCGTTTTCGTCGCCTGCATACCAGTTTTGCACCGTTGAATATTTGATATCTGCATCATCCAAAGCAATGAGTTCAACCACTGCGGCATGCAATTGATTGGTATCGAATCTGGGTGCGGTGCAACCTTCAAGATATGAAACGGATGCACCTTCTTCTGCAATGATTAAGGTGCGTTCAAATTGCCCGGATCCTTCGGTATTTATACGGAAATAGGTTGATAGATCCATCGGGCATTTCACGCCTTTCGGGATAAAACAAAATGAGCCATCCGTAAATACCGCAGAATTTAATGCAGCAAAGTAGTTATCCCCGACGGGAACAACCGATCCAAGGTATTTCTGGATTAATTCGGGATGATTATGTACGGCTTCCGATATGGAACAAAAAATAATGCCAACATCAGCAAGCTTCTGTTTGTAGGTGGTTGCGACCGATACACTGTCGAAGATTACATCGACTGCGACGCCCGCCAATGCGGCACGTTCATGCATCGGTACGCCGAGTTTCTCGAACGTTCTCAGTAGCTCAGGATCCACTTCGTCCATGCTGGATAGCTTTTTTTTAGGCTTGGGAGCCGAATAATAGCTGATATCCTGAAAATCGATCGATGGATAATGGACATTCTGCCATTTAGGCTCGGTCATTGTCAGCCATGTTTTATAAGCTTCCAGTCGAAATGTTAGAAGCCATTCCGGCTCATTTTTTTTGGCCGAAATTAACCGGATAATATCTTCATTTAACCCTTTGGGGGCAACATCGGATTCAATTTCGGTAACGAAGCCATGCTTATATGGTTGATTAACCAGACTTTGCAGTACTGCACTCATTTGGTTTCTTCCTTTATTTTCTAATTCATACTTTCAGAAGAAAGTATGAATTGCCAGATAGTTTTTGTGATTTTCCAATAAAAAGAAAAATCTTATTTTTAATTATAAGGTAATTGCGTTTGATTCTTTAATGCTGAAACTATCTCCACACCCGCAGGTATTATCAATGTTTGGATTGATAAACTTAAAAACACTGTTGAGACCGTCTTTCGTAAAGTCAATATGAGAGCCATCAATGTATGGAAGACTTATACGATCGACAACAACCCTGGTGTTGTTGGATTCGAACAATTGATCATCCGGGTTAATTTGATCAGCATAATCGAAAGTGTAAGAAAAACCGGAACACCCTGATTTTTTTACTCCGATGCGAAAAGCCAACCCCTTACCACGCTTCGCAAGTTGTTGCTGAATATGCTTTGCGGCATCATCAGTTAATGTAATTGCCATATGATTTATCCAATAAATTTAACTCTCTAAACAATATCACTGAATTTTCATATTATCTCTTAGATCATCCAGTCAGCACTGAAAGGACAACTTAAATTCGACATTGATAGAATTAATTCGTTCGGTAATTATTTATTAGCGAATTTTTATGAGTATTAATAAATCAATAACTTAAAAAACTTTATTGCTTACGCCGCGGTAGATTCGCGCATGTCAAGAAGCGGCACAATCGATCCGTTTTGTTGATTGATTTGATTGTCAACCAATTCTTTTAGCGTTACGGCACCAAGATATTCAAAAATCAAATCGTTCAATTTTGCCCATAGGTCATGCGTCATGCACTTTCCGTCATTATGGCAATTCTCTTTACCGCCGCACTGTGTTGCATCGATAGGTTCATCAACAGCGAGAATAATATCCGCGACAGAAACTTTATCTAAATCCTTTGCGAGGCAATAACCGCCACCAGGTCCGCGAACACTGTCGACCAACTCGGATTGCCGCAATTTTGCAAATAACTGCTCAAGATACGACAGTGAAATTTTTTGACGTTGACTGATGTCTGCCAAGGTCACCGGGTGGTTGCTTTGCTGCAAAGCTAGGTCTAGCAGTGCTGTAACTGCAAATCTACCTTTTGTTGTTAATCTCATGATTGGCTCCTATAAAAAACGAACGGGTTAAAGATAATGTTGCTTTCTCACAAATACCCGATTGATTTACTCAACTATACAATACCCGATTAATTTAGTCAACTATCTTTTGCATAAGCCGAGATGGATTTTCAGATGGCGCAAAACTAGCGTACTCAAACTTGTCTTGCATTAACGAAGATAAACCATATGCTTTGTGTGAAGCATTGCCCCGGAAATTGCTGAACCGTTGCCAAAGAATGGCATCCGGTTACCAGTTTTGTTTTAAGAATCCGCTGTATTCCCTGGATGCATCTACCATAGACCTTTGCCTGTCCGTATTTTCATGGATAAGCTTTCATTCACAAAAAGGTGCCATTAATTAAGCTTCATGTCGGAATAAACACCCCCATGATCTTGCCGCGGAGTTGTTTATTAATGTCACGGCGCGATGCATCTTTTACCTTTGATGGATAAGCGCGGGAACAATTTTGCTTCTAAAGTATGAAATCAGCATATCCAAGTTGTTTTCGCTTAAGGCGCCCGCAAATCTCTTTCGTCATGAATTCGTCAACGAGGTCGGCGATTGGTTTATCCAAAAGTGTGTGTTCCTTTTTCTTCTATAGGATTGTTACCAAGTGCTGCCCCATTTCTTGCTAAACGGTGAAGCTCGGGCGCTTCGGCAAGTGAAATGTCAGGGGATGCGCCAGAATCCACTCGGAACTGTTTTCCAATAATGCGAAATCGATACTGAAAAGTGAGGCTGCTATCCGGCGAAAATCGGACACTAAGCCCATCTGAGTCTGCAATTTCATAACGCTTGATTGATGATTTGACATTTTTCAGAAGTTTGTCATTGAGCGGCATTCTGCAAAAAGGTTTTTACTGGAAAAGAACTGTATAATATTATTTATGCGTTAATTCTGTGTACGCGGGGTATGTACACAGAATTAGTGGTAATAGGTAAAATTTCTTGAAACGACTTGGAACTAAAAATGAATTGCGTGGCGTGCAAGTGGCCGGAGGTTCGAATCCTTTCGCCCCAGCCGTTTGTAAAACACTTGCCGATATGATTTGTACGTAACATGATGAGTAGGAATATTCCGTTTGATTTTCTGGTTGCAATTATAAACTCCTAAGATGCGCATATTGCTCAGTAACGATGACGGTTATTTTGCTCCTGGCTTAGCCTGTCTTGCTGAGTCACTCTCAAGAATTGCTGAGGTCATCGTCGTGGCACCAGAAAGGGATCGCAGCGGCTCAAGCAATTCCTTAACTTTAGATCGCCCACTTAGTCTTCACAAATCCCATAATGGTTTTTATTATGTCAATGGCACCCCAACTGATTGTGTGCATCTGGCAGTGACGGGGATGCTGGAAGTGATGCCCGATATGATTGTATCCGGGGTAAATCATGGCGCCAACATGGGAGACGACACCATTTATTCTGGCACGGTTGCTGCTGCAACAGAAGGTTTCTTGCTCGGAATCCCCTCACTGGCGGTATCTTTGGTGAGTGCTTCGCACGGTAACTATATGACAGCTGCACGCGTCGCAACCGATATGGTAAAACGCTTTAGTGAAAATGAAATCCAAAGCCCCGTCTTATTAAATATCAATGTGCCTGATATCGAATACCAAAAACTTCAGGGAATTGAAATTACCCGGCTAGGACGGCGGCATAAAGCGGAACCCGTGATTAAATCACAAAACCCTCGTGGTGAAATTCTATACTGGGTGGGAGCAGCAGGCCCTGCGCAGGATGCCGGAAAAGGTACGGATTTTTATGCAGTACAACATAACCGGGTTTCGATAACTCCTTTGCAGATTGATCTTACTCATTATGATCAAATGAGTCTGATAACAAACTGGCTAAATGGTTAAGTGCCTGTTATATTAGGATAATGATTTTTATAGGTGCTGATAGGTGAATGTTCGTCATTCTGGAATTGGTATGACCTCTCAGCGTACACGCATGCGCATGATTGAGCGTTTGCGTGTACAAGGAATTACTGATGAAGTGGTATTATCGGTAATGGGTACGATCCCGCGTCATATTTTTGTTGAAGAAGCTCTGGCAAGCAGGGCTTATGAAGACGTTGCCTTACCAATCAATTATGGACAAACCATTTCTAGCCCTTGGATTGTCGCTCGGATGACCGAGTTACTGAGAGCGGATTCCAATTTAGGAAAAGTTTTAGAAATAGGCACTGGGTGTGGTTATCAAACCGCTGTACTGGCGCAAATAGCGCAGAAAGTATATTCAATCGAGCGTGTCGGGCCGCTTCTAACTCGAACACGAATTCGTTTACAAGAACTGCAGGTTCGAAATATTTATCTAAAACATGCGGATGGGTTACTGGGATTGGCTGAAGCAGGGCCGTTCGATGGTATTATCATGACGGCGGTTACAACGCATGTTCCGGCTTCACTACTGGATCAATTAGAGGTTGGCGGCCGCATGGTTTTTCCAAAAGGAACGCAGAAGCAAAATCTTTGCGTTATAGAACGCAACCCGCAAGGTTTTACCGAAACTGTACTTGAAGAAGTCAACTTTGTACCTCTGCTGGCTGGAGTCATCAAAAAGTAGTAGCGCAGGAATATCTAAATGAGAAAATGTAATGAATAATCCAATCAATTTCGATACTTGTAATTGTGTTCTCAGACTTATTCCTTCGTTAGGAAAGCGAATTTCATTGCAGTTTCATTTACTGCTTGTTACTGGTTTGTTTCTGGCTGGATGTAGCACCACCCAACCCCCGGTTCCGGTTGTTGACCGTGAGAAAATTAATTCATCCGGACCATTGAGACCCACCGAACCTGCTGCTATGGACGGTCAGATGTATACCGTTCAAAGAGGCGATACGCTATATGGCATCGCGCTTAAGCATGGTATTGATTACAGAAAATTAGTGGAATGGAACGAAATCGTTGATCCGAGATCGCTTCAACCGGGTCAGAAAATCCGGTTGTCCATGCCAGAAAAGGGATCTCAGCCAGTATTGTTTGCGCTTCCTCAACAACCTGTTACGACGACTATAGAGCCGGCTGCAGTTTCAACCGAGCCTGTGCCGATTTCTCATGCAGAAAATCCTCCGGAGGTTGCGGATACTCATAAGATAAAAACAAGCCCTAAAGCGTTTAAATTACCTTATTCGGAACAAAATGTAGCCCGGCTGCAATATCCAGCCAATAATCCACCGGCGATGGCACCGCCACCTGTTGCAGCTGCCGTGGCAACAGGGAGCAATGCAAAAATCGAGATGGCGCCGCCATCTCCCGAAACGCTAAAGTCAGACAAAGCATATGATTCTGATGCAACTGATTGGATATGGCCGACAAATGGAAAACTACTGGCGTCTTTTTCAAAAAACTCCAAAGGTGTAAAGATCTCAGGGCAAACAGGGCAACCGGTTCTTGCTTCGGCTGCCGGGGAAGTGGTTTATAGCGGCCATGGCCTGCGAGGTTACGGAAATTTAATCATTATTAAACATGATAATACCTATCTGAGCGCATATGCTCACAATAGCAAGCTCCTGGTCAAAGAAGGCGAAGCGGTGGTGAAAGGCCAGAAGATCGCCGAAATGGGGAATACCGATACGGACACGACTCAATTGCATTTTGAAATACGCAAGAACGGTAAACCCGTTGATCCGTTAGAATATTTAGCTAGCCCTGAAAAATCAACAACCGATTGATATCAGTAATAAAGAGTCATAGGTTCGATAGAGAAAGCGATCACGGCGGTCTAAGCGATGAACCGGTGGAAGACATGGCGAACTCAAATCTGCATGTGATGCGATTTCTAGGGTTGTTGTTTTTAAACTTCTTCTTCACCGGCTTATCGTCTTTCACATCCGGTAGCCGGCTGATGCAATGGCGCTGATAACAACGATGCAGTATCTGCCATATAGGGAACGCTGATTAATTGACTGCGCGAGCGAATCACTTCGTTACGCGGTACTCGCATCCTCGCCCATCTTGTTGATATGTCTCGATTGCTGCGTTCTGTGCGCCTCGTGCTTCATCTCGTTCGCTAAATTAATCAGCGCTTCCCTAGTAATCATCGCGATCGCGATACATGACGACCGTGTAATGAACGCCATACTCGGTGCCCGGTTGGCGGTACGCGTCCAGATCAAAGGGATAACCATGATTGGAATCAAGTTTGCTGGCAACCTTGTC
Source organism: Nitrosomonas sp. (assembly GCA_019745325.1). Lineage (GTDB taxonomy): Bacteria > Pseudomonadota > Gammaproteobacteria > Burkholderiales > Nitrosomonadaceae > Nitrosomonas. The sequence goes on from JAIETK010000005.1 coordinate 90,717, forward strand.
CGCGTTAATTTCGTCGTACCAGTTCCATTCACCGACATTCAACCGCTCTGCGACGGCCGAAAAGTATCGCGTATCGCCTGCATAATAGCCGCGAATCCGAACCGGCGTGACATCATGCTTGCGCAATTGCTTATCCAGTTCTTTGGCGGTTAAATGCGTGAACACCATCGAAGGTCCGGGGCGTTCTTCGACGATCGCCGCGTATTTGCGGACACCGTTAACCGTATAGACGGCGAAGTCGGCGATGCGATTTGAATCGGTTGCCGATTGTTTCAAGGCTGTTTCATCGAGATCGACACGGACATCCGACTTGGGCCCCGGGCCTTTGTGCAGCACCAGCGTGAAACGTATCTCACCGTTGACTTCACCCGCAGTGACTGACACTGGCCGCGCGCCGCTAGCGGCGATTTTCGTATCAAGCTCAGCGGCGGTAAGTTCCGGTAAAAAAATACTCTCAACGCCTGCAACCCGGTAAATGATGGCGGCGAAACGCCGGTCGTCGTTGCTGCCATAAACTGAGAGCCGGACTTGGTGCATTTCCGGAAGTTCAGCGTCGTCGATGCGTTTCGGATTGATATCGTGCGACCAGAGCCAGCCTTCGGGTGGATTTGGAGAAAATTTCATAGGTTCACCATTTTTTGTAGATCCGGAATTGGTCGATTGATGATCTCCCGTTCCGGGCGTGTTTGTTTTAAGGCTGCTATCGGTGCTGCAACCGATAATCATCGTGATTGCAAGCATCGCAACGATAGATTGCGGCCGGTAATGCATCATGAATTCTCCTCGGATATGGGCGGAAACCGGTATTGCCGGGGTATTTTCCTGTGCCGATATTCTACTGCCAACCTGGCTTCAAACCGCTGTGATTTTTATCACAGTCCGGAATCAATTGCGGTAAGAGCAGCACGCTGTCCGCAGACTTCGAGCGGCGGAAGTTCGATAACGAAATGATCCCAACCGATCAAGCTATTAGCTTGTCTTTGTAAACCATTCCACGTGGCCATCGTTATTAGGCAACCTTTTACCCGATTCCAAGAAATGTATGACTGTACGAGCTTCAATTGACCGGACGCAAAGTAAGCGCATCACTTCTAAAAACATCACGTTGATGGATGCTGCGGCAGTTTGACTATGAATAAACTCAATATCGCTTATACCTGCAATGTCAGAAAGCCGGACATGGAAGATCCGCGGTATGGTGAATTTGAAAGCCCGTCAACCATCGCTGCGATTACCGCAGCATTGGAACGAGCCGGTGCCGAAGTCGAGCTGATCGATGTCGGGCCGGATATTTATCATCAGCTGGAGAAAAGGAAAGATACGATCGATCTGGTGTTCAACAACACCGAAGGATTGGACGAACAGGAATTGCGCGAGGCCATCGTGCCGTTCTTTTGCGAACATTTGCATATTCCGTATTCCGGCAGCAGCCCGAAAACCTTCATCAATAAGATGGATAAAGCAACCGCGAAGCGGATTGTCGCATATGACGGTGTGCCCACTGCGAAATTCCAGTTGATGACGCCCGGCGACCGGTTGCGGAACTTATCGTTTCCGCTAATGGTGAAACCCTACAGTGAAGGCACCAGTATCGGAATCAGTCAGAACAGTAAAGTCCATAGCGTCGCGGAGCTCAACGATGCGGTGGCTGATATCTACCGGCAATTCAATCAACCGGCCTTAGTCGAGGAGTTTCTGCCGGGACTTGAATATACCATCGGCATCATTGGAAATAATGTGTTGCCGATCCTGGAATTCGATTTTGCAAAAATCCCCGGACAACCTCAGGTTCGGGATCCCTACGTTAAAAGCATTGAAAATCCTTATGTCACCATGCTGGACTGGGGGGACAAGACCATCCATTTTGCAAAACTTGCCATTGCGGCGCATGAATCGCTGGAAGTGCGTGATTATAACCGCATGGATTTCCGCGAACGCGATGGCCGGTTGTATTTTCTCGAAGCCAATGTCATTCCCGGCTTGCATCCTACCGAAGCGGATTTAACCAATATGTGCCGTCATGCCGGTATTCCGCACAACGACATGATCGCCTTGATTGTCGATGCCGCGATTCAACGGCTCAAAAAACGCTACCCCGGCCGGTTCGATGGAAAAATTGCTGTTTTGGAAGAATTGTCAGCCGCTGCTTTTGCAAAAGCTGCAAAAAAGGGTGTGATTACACACCAGGATTGTGTTTATAACTTACTTGGAAATTAATGAGTCGATATAGAAATATGATTACTGCGATTACTAAAGACATGTGTCCGGCGCTTGAAAAAATTGCCATGCAGGATATTGGCGCAATGTATCAACCGGATATCCGGGAAGAGCTGGATGGTATCGGAAACGGTAAATATTTTGGTTTTTGCGCGATAGAAAATGACGAGCCGGTCGGTTATGTGATTGCCAAAAGGACAGTCAATACGTATCAGCTGGTGGTAATCGCGATCGACAAAAATCATCGCAACAAAGGCTACGGCACACTGCTGGTGGAGGCGATTTTCACTGAAATTCAGAAGCAAGGCGGCAGGATATTAAACGTGATTACCGATGCCGATGCCAACGACAGCTTGCGCTTTTATCTTAAAAACGGTTTTGTTCTGACCGGCATCGTGCAAGACGAATTTATCTCCGGCGTGGCGCAGGCGCACTTGACCAAACGAATGGGATTTAATCCCTAACCCAATACTTTATGACCCGTATGTTTTCAACTTCCGATACAAACTTGAGGATACCAATATGAGAATCAAAGCGACAAAGATGGATGGATGCGGCAATTCTTTTTTAGTGATCGATGAAATGCAAACGCCGCTTGAGGGCTTTGATCGTTCTCAGATTTCATCGGCGTTGGCGATGCAGCAGGATACCGATGGTATTCTGTTTGTCGATCGCGCACAGGGCACGCTGACAATGAAAATTTTTGACCGCGACGGCACTGAAGAAACTATGTGCGGCAATGGCTTACGCTGTGCCACGCGTTATTTCCGTGACCACTATGTTGCGAACGATGTGTTTACCATCGTTACCGGCGACGGCGCGAAGGAAGTTGTCGTCGAGCAAGAAATGGTGGAAGTGAATCTTGGCGAAGCACGGGACTTCCGGCAAATCGATCAGAATCTCTTTTATGCCTATACCGGTGTGCCGCATGTCGTTGTGATCGGATCTGAAATTGATCTGGAGCCGGCAAGGGCATTAGGCAAAGCACTGCGGGAAGATAAGTCATTGTGCGAGTATGTCGGACATCCGGAAGGCGTTAACGTCAATTTTATCTGGCGCACCGATGACGGCATTGCCGTGCGTACTTTTGAAGTCGGCGTTGAAGACCTCACCTTGAGTTGCGGCACCGGCAGCGCCGCCAGCGCGTATGTGGCATCCAAAGTTTTCGGAACGGAACTGCCGCTTCGCACCCACTCGCTGGGCGGCAGCTTGCGTGTCCGGGAAGATAAAGGCGGATTGGCGATTTGCGGACCAACGCGGTATCAAGGCAAAGTAATTGGTTTTGCCGCAGCAACACACGTGAAACCGGCCATGCCGGTCGATTTCTGGCAGCGCGATTATGCGTGGCAAGGGTTATAATCATCGCTTGCATGGACGCGGCAAGCATTGGGATGGCTGCGTGCTGATTGTTGTTTGATAGGATTATTATGGATTTTGAGTTCTCATGGGTAACCTTCTTTTTAATCATGATCGCGATGGCGCTCGCCGATGTGTGCTGGACGCTTTACTTCATTGACGTGGAGGAACGAAGAGCGCATGCGGCGGCTTTCTGGTCGGCGATGATTATTCTGGTGACCGCTTTTACCGTCACCAATTATGTCGAGAACAAAATCTACATCGCCGCTGCTTTCCTCGGCGCTTATGCCGGTACCTACGTCACGATTACCTGGAAAAAGAAAGTCGAAAGCCGGGAAAAATCCGGGTAACGGGGTGTAAGTCCGGCGGTATCGCGGCAAGCGGTGCGGTAATCATCTTCCACGGCATATAATGACCTGATCCGCCAGTCTTTCACAATCATCCGGGCATCCGGCGCCCGGCCGCTGGTTTGACAGCCTTTCAGGCTTTCAGTATATTCCGAACAACAGTATCATTACTTGTTTTCAAAAGTTCCTGCCTTAATGTTTTCTGTTTGATCTCGTATGCATATCGTTGTAACTGGAATGGGGATTGTGTCACCGATCGGTACCGGTGTTGAACGATTCTGGAAAAATGCAGTGGACGGTGTCAACGGCATTGCCAGCATTCAAAGTTTCGACGCCGCCAAGCAGCGTTCCCGGATTGCCGGTGAAATCAGCGATTTCGATCCCGCAACGTTCTTAACCGCCAAGCAAATCGAACAAACCGACCGCTTTACGCAACTGGCGTTGCATGCCGCCAATCAGGCCATGACCGATGCCGGCAGCCTCGAAGGCTATGAACCGCGGCGTCTGGCCGTATGCCTGGGTTCCGGCATGGGCGGTTTTTCCACCTTTGAATACTCCGCCGCGCGCAAGCTGCAAAGCAAGTCGATTCCACCATTTTCCGTGCCGCGGATCATGACCAATTCCGCCGGTGCCTGGATCGCCACGGAATACGGTCTGAAAGGGGTGAATCTAACCTGCAGCACCGCTTGTTCGTCCGGCGCGAACGCCATCGGCATGGCGCTCGATCTGCTGCGCAGCGGCAAGGCCGATGCAGTCGTAACCGGCGGTGCGGAAGCGTGCGTGTTGCCGCTGACGATGTCGGGCTTTGAAGCGCTATTTGCATTATCCACCGGTTTCAATGCCGATCCGGCGCATGCCTCAAGGCCGTTCGCCAAAGGCCGCGACGGCTTCGTCATGGGAGAGGGCGCGGGCATATTGATTCTGGAACGGGAAGAAGCCGCCCGGCAACGCGGCGCGAAAATCTATGCGGAATTGGCGGGTTACGGCTGCGCTTGCGATGCGACGCATATCGTCGCGCCGGACATGGACGGGCAAGTCGCTGCAATGCAAGCCGCGCTCGACGATGCCGGATTGACTTCGGACAAGGTCGATTACATCAACGCCCACGCCACCTCGACACCGATCGGCGATGTCATCGAAACCAAAGCGATCAAGCGATTATTCGGTGAGCGCGCGCCGGAAATCCCGATCAGCGCCACCAAGTCGATGATCGGCCACAGCATCGGCGCTTCCGCCGCAATCGGCAGCATCGCCGCGATCATGACCTTGCAAACCGGCGCCATCCATCCAACCATCAACCTGCTGGAAGCCGACCCGGAGTGCGACCTCGACTATACGCCCAACACTGCCGCGCAAAAAAACGTGCGAACTGCGCTGTGCAACGCATTCGGCTTCGGCGGCAACAACGCCAGCCTCGTTTATACAACCCGTTAAATTCACCATAGGTGCCAAGACATGGATACAGCAGAACTCGAAGCAAAAGTGATCGAATTCATCGCGTCGAAAGTTGACAACGCCGACGCTTCCACCATCACCATCGCATCCAAATTCGACGAACTCGGACTCGACTCGATGGACACCATCCAATTGTTGTTCGATGCCGAGGACACCTTCGGCGTCACCTTCGACGGCGAAGAAGTCAAAACTTTGCGCAGCGTGGGGGACATCATTACTTATATTAATGAGCATCCACCGGAGGGGAAGGCTTAAAGTCAGGGAGTCGCGTGTAATTCCGGGTTAACGCAGAGTTAAAGTTGATCCAGCGATTTTTGCGCTTCCAAAGCGGTTAGCGCAACCGGTAAGCGCGCCAGAAAAGCCTGAATTTCCTTTTCCCCATCGCATCCAGGTGCTGCTTATTGTGGAAGAAGATAAATCGTTTTATCCAAGCAATATAGGATTGCTCGGTAGCTATAATGCTTTAACCTGAGTTTATCCCGTACCTGATCCAGAAGCCGGGGTTTGTTTTCTGTGCGGTTATTCATTCAATTTGTGGATCTAAATAAGTTTGGTATGATGACGGCTAAATCAGTCAATTAGCTTAAAACATAAGGGGATACCACGAACAATAATGTATTAGTTCTCATTTGTGACGTAATAGTTTGCGTCATTTCGGACGTCTAATTGTAGTTAGGCATCCTCGAAATCGCGCATGGCAGGATCACAAAAACTTGGCCGCAACGACCTGTGCTGGTGCAAGTCAGGCCGGAAGTACAAGCACTGCCACTACGGTCGCGAGCAGCAAGAAGCGCTTCCAATATCCGCACTACTCAGCGTCAGCCGACAACAGTTCCAAAAAAAGGAGTGCTTGCATCCTCAAGCAGCGAAAGGCCTGTGTAACGGCATCATCGACGCGCATACAGTGCAACGCGCCCGGACACTCCAGAATCTCTTAGATAGCGACAACCATGTCCTGACCTTTTATCCCGCTGAGAGAGACTCGGAGGAACTACTTAAGGTGCAGCGAAGAGGCTGGCGCAAAGCGTCAACATTCACGGGATTCTGTGGAATTCACGACTCGCAGACGTTTGCTCCATTGGAGAACGAGGCATTTCAGTTTTCAGCAGAATCCGCCTTCCTTCTAAGCTACCGGGCACTCTGTCACGAGTTATATCAAAAGCACGGCGCCGCTCGCTCGCTTAGGCAACTTGCCCCACTACTTGATCGAGGCCTACCGTCGGCCGACCAGCGCGAGATTCAACGGTGCAATGGACTCCAGATTGCCGGAAACCGGAAGGCTATTGACGAACTCTCACAGCAAAAGAGGCTGGCTGATGAAGCGCTCCTTGCGCGCTCATACACAGACTGGCGATTCGTTTGCCTGGAGTTTGAAGGCCCACTCTCCCTCGCCACATGCGGAGCACCAACACCAACCATCGATCTCGATGGAAATCAACATCAGGTTCTGCATGACCCCAAAGATCCGCTCCAGCACCTGTATCTTTCAATAGTCTCTTGCCCAATCGGCGTTGCAGTGGTCTTCGGTTGGAGAAAGTCGCTTGCGGCACCAGAAAAGATGGTTGAGTCGCTTCTGAGACTGCCTAGGAATCTTCTCGCCACCTACATAGTTCAGTACGTCTTCGCCCATCTCGAGAACACTTGCTTCTCTCAGACTTGGTGGAACGCTCTGAACTTCGAGAGTCAACGTCATATACGACTGCTCGCAGGCATCGGCAATCCTTACTACCAAGAAACCTTGCCTACTTACAGAATGGAAAGTCTCGTCGACTGGAAGCTTTATGCAGTGCATCAGCACGGGGATGCCTAACCCTTCCATCGAGAGGACCAGTCCCGACAAGCCGAGCCTGGCCTCTCATGTCAAACGTTAAGTTTAAATACAGTAGAGTCAAGTCAATGCGCCATCCTAGAACATTCCAGGTTAATGAGGCTTGGATCGTATCCAAGCTAAACGGGGTTCCGGTTACCACCGAAGAGGACGGCGACTTTAACGTCGTTGCGCTCATGGACGCGGCGAGTTGCTTTATTCTGGGTACTGAATTTGTGCCCGCCGTTTCCGCCGGATTATCGGAAATGGAAGCCAAGCGATTGCTAAACAGCGGTAAAGCGCGCAAACAACAGCTACCCAAAACGCTCTACGTCCCAGAAAATCTGATTGCCGATGTTTTGTGCACCGAGGCGGAACGAAACGGTATTGCTGTCATTCGTGTTCCCGAGGAGCAGCTTTTGGTTTTCATCGATGAAGTCCGTGAGGGATTCAAAGCGCATATCGGTGGAAATGGTCTTCAGTGAGTCCGCGCAGGCCGAAGCTGAGAGTGCTCCGTCAGAATGGCACGCTTCATCCCGTCTGCCGGATTAATCAGTAATTCCTGCGAATGTAAACCTGATCCGCCCGGTTAACGGATACAACGCACCGCAACCGGTAAGTTCAACGTGGTCCAGATTTGATCGGCAGTCAGTACGATTGCATCCATCTGGATGCCTGTACTCAGGCAAGCGCGGTCTCCCAGTGACAAACCGGTTGAGCGGGTTTGTTGCCAGAGTTGCGCGGAAATTTCTGCTTCCTCTGCGCCGAACGGCACAATGCGCAACCCCAGTGCTTCCAGATTTCCGCGCATGCCATTGACATCGACAGCCGCCGCGATAGATTTTTGCATCACTTCCGACCAATTGACGCCGGAAATGACGGCTTCCGGCAGTGTTGCCTCAACCTGATCGCAACCGGGTTCACTCTGCAGAAAAGCCAGCAAGGCGGAGGCATCCAGAACGGATGTCATTCACCGGCTTCCCGTTTCGCTTCTTCCCGCCTTTCAGTGATGAGTTCCTCGGCCAGACTGGTGGTTGACGGTAAATGCGCAAAGCGATTCTTGAGTCTTTGCTTGACCGTTCCGGCTTTTTCCAGAATCAAACGGCCATCTTCCATGCGCGCGATCAAGCTGTCGCCGGATTCAAATCCCAGCGAGCGTCTGAGTTGCGCTGGAATCACCAGCCGCCCTTGAGGATCGAGTTGTACTTCGGTTTGTATCATTAGCTTTGCCATAATGTAGATAATTATGGCACGATTGCAAGATGAGTGCCATTTTGATAGTTTTTAGCTAACCGCTTTCAAAAGGAAAATAATTATGTCGACCAATACCGTTCGTCTTCACCGCGTGCTGCGCGCGCCTGCCGAGAGAATTTACCGGGCGTTTCTGGATGCCGATGCGTTGGTTAAATGGTTGCCGCCGGATGGTTTTACCGCGAAGGTTCATCACATCGATGCGAGAACCGGCGGCCGTTTCAGAATGTCTTTCACGAACTTCAGCACCGGGCATAGCCATGCATTCGGCGGCGAGTATCTGGAATTACTGCCGTTTGAGCGTATTCGCTATACCGACAAGTTCGACGACCCGAATCTTCCGGGGGAAATGCAGGTGACGATTTCGTTAAAACCGGTTTCCTGCGGCACCGGGTTGGATATTGTGCAAGAAGGGATACCGGCGGTGATTCCGGCTGAAGCCTGCTACCTCGGCTGGCAGGAATCGTTGACATTGTTGACCCGGCTTGTCGAAGCCGAAATTCCGGGCTAACTTTCGTGAGAAACCGGATATTCTTATCATTCTACCGGTTTTTGCGGGGCTAATCGTATAACGGCAATGCGTAACAACCATCGCTGCACGGCTTTACCGGTTCTTTTTCTCCTGCTGATCACGTTTTCCGGTTGCGTTCACCATCCATTCGTTACCACGCCTTATCCACGCTGGGGGGAAGAAACGGTGGTCGGGCAGGTTGGTGAAGCGCCGCTGATTGTGCGCACGTTGTCACCGGCGCAACCGGATCAATCAACCGCCTGTGTGCTGCTGGTGCACGGCATGAACGAGCATATCGGGCGCTATGGCGACGTGGCGCGCTATTTCTCGCGGCATTTTTTCTTGGCCGGATTCGATCATTATGCGCATGGGCTTTCCAATCCGGTGTTACATCGTGCGGATCAGGCTCTGGCGTCAGGCGCTGACCGGGCGGATGTCGGCGACGCGTATCTGGCGCAATCGGCTTTGTACGATCTGGAGCCGTTGCGGCAAACGTTTGGCCGCGCGTTGCAAGCCTTCATCGCGCAGTGCGATGCGCAAGGCGATCCGCAACGGCCGGTGTTCATCGTGGCGCACAGTTTGGGCGGGCTGGTGACCGCGTCGTATTTGCTGAAGTATCGCGGCGAATCCGGTTTACCCCAACGGGTGCAAGGCGTGGTTTTTCTCGCGCCCGCGTTTGCTGTCAGCGAACCGCCGGGCTGGCGCGGCTGGATTGCTAATCCATTGATCAAGCTGTCGTTCCACGCTGAAACGCATTTTTTGCATCCGCACGATGAGCCGTTGCCTTTATTGCTGTTCAATCAAGCGTTTTCGCTGGTGACGGTGCCGGTATTGGACGGTTTGTTCGAGGTGTTTTCCTGGCCGGGATTGCGCAGCTTCTTTACACCGGTTTCACCGGCCTGGGTGACGGACTATCTGACCGACAGCGATGTGGAGAAAGCGCGTTTGCGCGCCGATCACTGGATCGTGCGCCGCAGCCTGTTACGGTACGTCAAGGGAATCGAGCAGGAAGTCGTCGATTTCCGCCGCCAAATGGCGGATTTCCCGATCCCGTATTATCTGATTTATGCGGAATTGGACCCGATCACCCCCGCTTGGGGCAGCGAAGAATTTGCCGGTGCGACGTTGCAGCATCGCGCTGCGAATGAAATCCGCAAGCTGCCGGGTTTGATTTACCACCAACATGTATTTCTAAAAGAACCACTGCGTACGGAATTATTGGATTCGATTGAACAGTGGATTCACCGTCAGATGCGTGTGCAACCGTAGCGATTTCATCAATGCTAAAAACAAATCCCGCTACGCGAGCGGGATTTGCCGTGCATACCGGATAGGCTTAAGCGGCTTGCTGTCTGCGGCGTGCTGCGAAGCCCAGTAAACCCAATCCAACCAGCAACATGGCGTAGGTTTCAGGCTCTGGAACCGGCGCGATACCGGCAACACCGACGGTGAAACCGTGCCAGGTTTCGCTGGTATGGGTAAACGAGATGGAATCGAACGAACCAGGCAAGCGGATAACGCCATGAACCTCGCCGGAACCAAAGAAACCGGTGCCGCTGGCGTTCAACACTGGAGTGCCGCTACCCCAGAATCCCGGGCCGAAGCTGTCGATCACGATTGGCACGCCGAAATCGACGGTGTTGAAGTTCCAGCTCGCGAGCGCGATATAGGGATCTATCACGGTTTGCGAAAACGTAATGGTGACGGTACCGCCTAGGGTCAGCGCGATAATGTCGGATGCCGGCGGTGCATTGTCAACGGTGCCGTTGGTATAAGCGGATCCTGTCCAATAGTTGGTTCCAACGCCGGTGGTGACAAACCCGTGCGCGCTGGTGGCGGAATATTCAACGCCAACCGTATCCGATCCAACCGACAAGCTGCCGCTCGCGGAAGACGAATTGGTGGAAGAAGTCCAATCCGTCCATGATACCGGTACTGCAAAAGCGGAAGTGGATGCAAAAGCGGTGATCAGGGACCCTAATGCAATGGGTAATAAACGTTTCATAGTGTTCACCTTCTGAATGTTTGAGTAAAAAACCTTGGCTTGCCAAACTTAAGGAAATTCCTGTTGATTTAAAGAAGCTACTGTTGATCGGTTCAGCAAGGGTATTTGATATTAACCGCTGGCAAGATTTAATTCTGTAGTAAGATGATCCTTAATAAGCAGGACAAATGTACTGGTTTTTGTGAATTCATCATTAAGATTGCAGTTTTTGCGGTGCCCAACTAAATGTTCGTAATGATACAGGGAGGCAGCCATGCATTTATTCGATCTCGGTTATATCGAAGAACCGTTTATAGGTTTGTGCCAGGATTACCCCGATTCCACGGTGTATCCCATTGAAAATTTTCGTATCGAATGGGGGCCTATTTTCCATCGCGGGCGTCTCGACGGTTCGGCACGCGTGCTGTTGATCGGACAAGACCCGGCGCAGAATGAAGCGATTGTGCGGCGCATTCTGGTGGGCGAAGCCGGGCAACGAATCCAGGGGTTTTTGGCGAAACTGGGTATCGACCGCAGTTACGTCATGATCAATACCTTTTTGTACAGCGTGTATGGCAATGTTCCTGCCAAAATCAAAAAATCCGCGGCGATCGCCGATTACCGGCATCGTTGGTTAAAAGCGCTACTGACCACGCAACCTATTGAGGCGGTGGTGACAATGGGAGTTTTGGCGGATGAGGCCTGGAAAACCTGGGCGGCGACACCAGATGGCCGGAATTTTTCAGCATTGCAAGTAATGATTCCGCACCCGACCAAACCCGAAAGCGCATCGGATGGCGATAAGCAAAAACTGCGCGATGAGACCCAAAAGATGCTAAGTCAATGGAACACAGCCTTGCAAACGCTGCATACCGCGATCAAGCATCCCGATCAGGAACAACCCTTGATTTTATATGGCGATACTTGGCAGCCGGGCGATAAGGTCGCAATTCCAGACTTTGACTTTCCGCCGGGGCTTCCGGCATGGATGCGTGAATCGGATAATTGGGCGCGCCGGGTTGGGAAGGATCTGACAGCCAAGCGGCGGAATATCACACTCACCGTTCCGAAAGGGGTGGTACCCAAGCCATGACACACGCAAATCGAAACAATCAAAAATCCGCCCGGGAAACGGCCGGTAAAAAACGCGAGCAACCGGTCGATCCGGCAGGCGGTGGAAAACTGGCGCTGCGAGGACGTATCGTTACGATGAACGAATCGTTCGAGGTTATTGCAGACGGCGTGATTTACATCGAACACGGCAGCATTACAGCAATTGCCCCGGTGTCCGCGCCGATGCCCGCGGGATTCGAGGGAATTCCGGTGATTCAAAGCGGCGGCACGATTTATCCCGGTCTGATCGAGTTGCACAATCATCTGGCGTATAACGCGCTATGTTTGTGGGATGTGCCGAAACAATTCAGCAACCGCAATCAATGGTCCGGCATTCCGGAATATCGCAAGTTGATCAGCGGCCCGATGCAGATCATCGGCAAATCACCGCAATTGGTGCCGGCACTGATCCGCTATGTCGAATGCAAAAGTTTGGCCGGCGGCGTGACCACCAGCCAGGGTATACAGTTGTTCAGCAACGCTGGCATCCGGCGTTATTATCGCGGCATTGTGCGCAATGTCGAGCAAACGGACGAGACGGCATTGCCCGAGGCGGATACGCGGATTGCCGATGTCGACGCCAAGGATGCGCAGCGTTTCTTTTCACGGTTGAAGAAAGCCTCGTGCTTCTTGCTGCATTTGAGTGAAGGAACCGATCAAGCGGCAAGAAAGCATTTTTTGTCGCTGCAATTGCCGGATGAACACTGGGCGATCACCCGGCAATTGGCCGGTATACACTGCGCAGGGTTGACGCAAGACGATTTTGGTGTTTATGGCCAGAACGGCGGTGCAATGATCTGGTCGCCGCTCAGCAATCTGTTGTTGTACGGCAAAACTGCCGACATCGCGGCAGCCAAAGCTGCCGGGGTGCGCATTGGCATCGGTTCCGACTGGTCGCCGTCGGGCAGCAAGAATTTGCTGGGAGAGCTGAAAGTCGCGCGGCTGGTCAGTCAGGCATCCGGAGCGGTTTTTAGCGATCGCGACATCGTCGCGATGGCAACCCGCAATGCGGCAGCGATTTTGCAATGGGAAGATGTGCTGGGTTCGCTGGAGCAGGGGAAACGCGCCGATCTGATCGTTGTTTCGCATCAAGCGGACGATCCTTACGCAAACCTGCTGCAAGCGAAAGAGACCGCGATCCGGCTGGTCATGATTAACGGTGTGCCGCGTTACGGTTTGCCGGGTTTGATGCAAAGCCTGGGTGTTGCGGGTGAGACGCTGCGTATCGGCGGATTGCGGCGGATGATTTTTCTGCAACAACAAACCGCCGATCCATCGGTGGGAAGCCTTACATTAAAATCCGCCGCGGCGCTGCTGCGCAAAGCGCTTTCACGGCTGCCCGAAATCGCGCGCGAACTGGAACAGCCCGCAGCAGCGCCGCGAATGATGCTGGCAAAATTGGGCAACCAATTAGCGCAGCCGCAGGAATGGACAATCGCGCTGGATGAATTGGAGGATTCCGGGGTGGATTTGCGTCCACGGTTGTCATTGGCCGGCGCGGTTGAACCGACCGGCGCATTACGCGGATTGGAGCGTGCCGCCGCGCCGCTTTCGCAAATTGTCCAGCCGCTGCCGCTGGATCCGCTGACCGTTGCCGACGATCCGGATTTTCTCGATTGCATCGCAAACCAAAAAAACCTCCCCGGTTACGTGAAAACCGGCCTTCCAACATTGTATTAACCGGTGTAACAATGCCTCGTAGCGGCGCTTTATTATCCCTGTCACGCGATCATCACACCGCGCTGGTTCTGGCGCGGGCCGCGCGCAAGGCGGTTGAAAGCGCGGATCCAACCGCATGTGAGGAAGTTCTGGCTAAGATAGAAGAGCATTGGCGATCGGTGATGGCGAGTCATTTCGCACAGGAAGAACAATTGCTCCAGGCTCTGAAAAATCAATTGGCGCTGGAAACCATTTCGCGCATTCTGAGTGACCATGCCCTGTTGCGTGATTTGATCGTGGAATCCGGCGCGCGCGAGCCGCTGACGCGGCTACAGCAATTGGGCGATTTGCTGGCTTCGCATGTGCGTTTTGAAGAGCGTGTGCTATTTCCGCAACTGCAACCGGTTCTCGATGCAAAAACTGACAGCGTTGAACCGCTTGAACAACGTGAGGAGAACGGCTGCTGATCGGGTATCCCCGGGTTTACAGATTTTCTGTTGCGCTTGGCATCGTTCTTTCTGCTTCCCAAGCTTCGAATTAAGCCTGTTAAACAGCGATATCCATTCAAATGACCGGCTTATTATCCCGTTAGAATTGAAATTTCCCAGTTTGGTTTGCTGATTTGATTTTTTACCGAAGGAGAACGATATATGCCGAATATAACCAATGATTATCGCGTTGATGCAGTGCTTGCCGGCAGCGATATTCGCTGGAATCCTACCACTCCGGGCGGATCGACGGTGACGGTGACTTACAGTTTTATGTCGGCTTTGCCGAGCTATGCCGACCCTGCAGTGGATGGTAATAACTTTAGCGTAATGACCAATGATCAGAAAGTCGCGGTGCGCGAAATTTTGACGACACTCGCTTCGCATTTTAATCTGGTTTTCACCGAAGTTACCGATACCGCATCAACCTACGGCCAGCTACGCTTCGGAAATAATCTGCAAACGGAATCCGTCGGTTACGCATATTATCCGGATCAGTCCACCGGTGATACTGCCGGCGATCTCTACATCAATAATGGAGCGGATGCCGCACAAACGACGAATGTGACTAAAGGCACCAATGCCTATTCGACGTTGATTCACGAAATCGGTCACACCCTCGGTTTAAAACATCCCGGTAATTACAACGCGACCTCGTCACCCGATGATCCGGGCATGACTGAAGGGCCTTATCTGACAGGTGTGGAAGATTCGGAGTTGTACAGCATCATGTCGTACACAACCCATAGCCAAGGATTGGAGCGTATTAACCTCGGACCGTATGATTATGCGGCGTTGTCGTATTTATACAATGCAAAACTGGTGAACACCGGCGACGATACCTACCGATTAACCGATCAAAGCGGCCACTTCGTTCAAACCATTTATGACGATGGCGGTGTCGATACGCTGAATGCATCCAACGTTACGGTACCCGTTACTTTAAATCTGAACGTTGCGGCTCCCGGCACGCTGAGTTCCGTTGGAGTAACACCGGACAGTGAGCCAGCGCAGGATAATCTGTCGATAGGTCTGAATTCGGTGATCGAAAATGCCATTGGCGGTTTAAATGACGATAAATTGATCGGCAACAGCAGCGATAACACCTTAACCGGTAACAATGGCAACGATACGTTAGTTGCCCAATTGGGTAACGATGTCTTGTCGGGGGGCAATGGGTTCGATATCTTCGGGCTGGCCAATGTCGGTCATTATCGTTTCCAGGATTTCGTACCCGGCGCGGATAAGGTGGCTTTCGATACCCAATTGGGACTGAACAATTTTGATCAATTGGCGCCGTTCATTACCAGCATCGAAGCCGTTGGAGACGATGTTGTCGTGCATTTTGTCGACGATATCGCCAGCATCACGTTCACCGGTGTATTGCTGCAATCGACCGCGTTATCGGTCAATGATGTAATCTTTACCGCTTTATAACGAATGAGCGGGAAATGGAAAAAATCGAGTTTCCCGGTTTGTAGTTAAAACATGGCGTGAATCAAAATTGATGCCGCAACTACCCGGTAGTTGCGGCATTGCTCAAAAAGAAAAATTGCTCAACCTTGACGCCGCCGTATCCAGGCACCGATACCGAACAATCCGGCTATCATCATCAGATACGCTGAAGGTTCCGGCACGGCCGGAATGCCGGGACCTGAAATGAGCATATGCACATCGCGATCCGCCAACGTATGGCCGCTGTAGAAGCCATTGGTATCAAGGATGATTTTATCGATCGGGCTGGTGCCGGGTGCAACCAGCGTGAAACCAAACACATGCTTATCCGTTCCGAAATTGCCGGTGCCGACGTCTTCATCCAGCATGGTAAAGCGTACTACCGACCCGCCGAATAGCACCGATCCGGTCCAATTGAATTGGCCATCGTGGATCGGACCGGAAGGAAAATCGTTATCGAGCGGTCCGAATACGCTGGTGACCCCAAATAAACCTGAAAGCTGGATGGTCGCATGCACATTGCCATTTTCAACAAACCACATATTGTCGTTCGGACCATAAGTTAGGGTGTAGCTATAGTTATCGCCAATATGCGATACCAGTTGGAAATCCACTGCGTGAGCGCTGCTTACAGCCAGCATTGCAGCAGCGCCGATAATGCTGCGGCGTAGCGATGCGGAAAGCCATTTCGTTGTTAAATCCATTGTCCTGTCTCCTTGAAGAATAAATGATATGTTGCGGTGTTCAACGGGGTGCCGGGTAATAATCCGTTGATTGTTCTAATAAAGAAAACGCGCCACCGCACTGTATACCGAAGTTCGCGCGAAAGTAATGGCATAACTATACTGTTTTTTTAGTACGTTTGTACTAGGGAGTGATTAATTGCCGGTGTAAAAAGGCTATCGTGCTGGCCGGTTCTTATTGCATTAACCGGTTTGACATCGAATGGCACATTCAGTACATTCAATCCGCTTGCTGATATGCGCTGTTTTCCAGGCGGACACATGAATCACCCCGCAATGCATTGGCTTCTTCAGCGCACCGTTTTCAATTGGTCTCACATTGTTGTTTATGGCTCCCAAAAATTTACTGGATTGGTTCACAGCGCCGGTTGTCAAACTGGGCCGGCGATTGCTGGATGCGCTTGCGCATCGGATTGCCGCACGGCTTGAAGCCGGCATAATTCCAGCCGCGATTGCGCGGCCTGCGCCGCCCCCTCTGCCGGATACGGTGATACCGCTGGATTATCCGGTTCATCCGCGGACGCGTTGGGGAAATTCCTGGGGGTTGCCGGCGCATGTTTTCTTGGAAAAAATTATTTGGCGCAACGAAAAGCCTATCATTGCGACACTCGAAACGATTGCGGGGTATCGCGAGGATTTACGTAACATTCCCGCGCGTGCGCCGGAAGATCATGACACGCCGCGCTGGATCAATGGCTGGTTGCCGGGATTGGACGGCGCCGCTTTATATGCCCTGGTACGTGCGCGTAAACCGGCAGTCTATTGGGAAGTAGGTTCCGGCAATTCGACCCGTTTCGTGAAACGGGCGATTGTAGATGGTGATTTGCCGACTCGCATTGTTTCGATCGATCCGTTCCCGCGAGCTGAGATTGATCAGCTTTGTGACGAAGTGTTGCGTGCGCCGCTCGAAGATATTTGCGCATTGCTGCAGGCTCGCATCTGTTCCGGCGATGTTTGCTTTATCGATTGCTCGCATCGCGCATTTCAAAATAGCGATGTGACAGTCGCCATGCTGGAATTGCTGCCGGCATTGCCGCCGGACGTGGTGATCGGTTTTCATGACATTTTTCTGCCGGATGATTATCCGCCCGAATGGGCAACGCGCTACTACAACGAGCAGTATTTGCTGGCAATGTTTCTTCTCGGCGGCCATGCCGGCATGGAAATTATTCTGCCGTCTTGGGCTGTCAGCAAACGGCCGGAACTGGCCGCTAAGATTGCGCCAATCTGGGAAGGCGCGGCGTTTACCGAAGTTGAACGGCATGGCGATGCATTTTGGTTGCGTTCACACCCTTAGGGAAACGCTGATTAATTGACTGCATGAGCGAATCGCATCAATGCGCGGTACTCGCATCCTCGCCTATCTTATTTGATATGTCTCGGTTGCTGCGTTCCGTGCGCCTCGTGTTTCATCTCATTCGTTGAATTAATCAGCATTTCCTTAGGGAAGTCGCGAAGGACTGCTGCGCCTAGTTCCGCTGCGATAAAATCGGTCAGGATTACAGCCTTCAATGCACTGCTCAGCTTCTGAGCGCTGGCAATGGTTCGTCCTTGGGCACGAAATTGAGCGCGTAGCCGTTGTTGCACCAGCGTTCGCCACGGGGCGGCGGGCCGTCTTTAAACACATGACCTTGATGCCCGCCGCAACGCGTGCAATGGTATTCCGTGCGCGGTTTGATCAATTTGAAATCCAGCTTGGTCGCAATGTGGCCCGGGATCGGCTGGGTGAAACTGGGCCAGCCGGTCCAGCTTTCATATTTATGCGCGCTGTCGAATAACGGCAGATAACAAGCGGCGCAAATGAACGTGCCTTCGCGGTCCTCGTACACCAGATTACTGGATTCCGGGCGTTCCGTGGCTTCCTCAAACAGAATTTCATAAGCTCTGGGCGAGAGTAATTTGCGCCATTCTTCATGCGGCTTGATGAGCGGTGTAACCGGATCGGCGGCTTCGCCAACCACGTTGCCGCGGAAGCAAGCCGGAATCAGCGGCAATGCCGCCGCTACGGCAAGCGTTTGTAACACGGTGCGTCGTTTCATAAAATCTCTCCAAATTTTCGAAAATGCTTGCTAGTGGATCAAACAGCAGGCTAGGGAAGCGCTGATTAATTGACTGCACGAGCGAATTGCTTCGTTGCGCGGTACTCACTGCCTCGCCTATCAGATTGATATGTCTCGGTTGTTGCGTTCCGTGCGCCTCGCCCTTCATTACGTTCGTTGAATTAATCAGCGCTTCCCTAGAAATTCCAATAGATCATCCATCCACCCGGCATAAATTACCGGGTTTCCGCCGCATCAATCCGGCGGCGCTCCTCAAATAATGCGCGCAGATCTTTTTCCCAGTTTGTTAATTTCTCATGCATGTGCCGGCGTTGCGTTTGATTAGTGCTATTGTGCATTCGCGCAATAAAGTCACAAGTAAATTCCGTCATCCTCAATTGATAAGCGCGGTAATCAGGATCGTCTGAACGAATGGTATGTTCTACCGTGTTACGAAGAACGATGGAAGCTTGTTCAACCGGAATCAAATCTTCGACCAATTGGTTAAATATCTGCAAGGTTATTTGTTGCCGGCGTTGGCGCTCAGCTAACCATAGCTCGGGATTGAATGGTGAGGTAGTGACGCTGGTATTGATGAGTTGCCGCTGTGTTTCGGTAATATCTCCATAGAGGTTTTTAATGCGTTTAACCGTGCGTTTTATTGATGCTTTATGCCGGTCGGTAAGATTAGCTTGTAAAAAATCGTTACGTAACTCATCGTTATTCTTTGCAAAACGCCGCTCAATCTGGTGCCACTGAGCTTTGTTTAGACTCAAAACCACCGGCGTGCTGAGATGCACGGCATGGTCAATGGACGGAGCCATTAATTTTTGTAATTCATCAGACCATTGGCAAACTTGCGTTGAAGTAATTACGCCATCGGCTTGTTCTCGCACTGCGGATAACCAATCGGCGTAATGCAACAACTGAGAATCGCGATGCCAATCAAACCATTGTTCAATCGCGTGTTTCACTAACGATGTTTGCTCATTGTTGAAGCCGGCATAGCTATCGATCCACCACCACGTTAACTGAGGTCCATGGTTATAACTTAAGCGCAGCAGGCTGCAACCGCTCAGCAGTGCAAAACAACAAAAAATAATAATTTTTCTTTTAATCATCATCTTAGAGTTCTAGACAGCAAGTAAACAACCACCGGGTGACCAGTGGTTGTTTTTTTTGGGGATTGTAACCGGCAGACGGCTGATCATTGCTACCTGCTTACAGTGAATAGCACCATTAACTTTCGGCGTCCGTGCGATTAGCAGCGATCAATCGCTCGGCAGGAAACAAGACCGCAAACCGGCTCCCTTTGCCGACCTGACTAGTAATTTCCAAATGGGCGTCATGGCGGCTTAACACATGCTTCACAATGGCAAGTCCCAATCCGGTGCCGCCGGTTTCCCGCGAACGGCTGTTATCCACTCGATAAAAACGCTCTGTCAAACGGGGTATGTGCTCAGGTTCGATGCCGATTCCACTGTCTTGCACAAAAAATAACCCCTGACCATTATGTTTTTCCCAATTAATGCTAATTTCACCATTGCTCGGTGTGTAGCGAATCGCGTTACTGATTAAATTACTAAACGCGCTACGCAATTCTTCTTCACTACCAAGCAATTGATCTTCAGAAGCAATATTTAATTTAATATGATGACATCCTGCACTGATGGACTCAGCATCCAATAAAATACCTTGTAGCAACCGGACAACATTGACTGTTTTTTCTTTAATTTTATTTTGCTCATTTTCCAATCGTGACAAAATTAACAAATCTTCGATCAAATGTTGCATCCGCTCGGTTTGTTCCGTCATTAACGCCAAAGCCCGTTGATGAAATTCCGGATTCAAATGCTCATTGGACGATAAAGTTTCAAGAAAACCGCTTATGACGGTTAAAGGTGTACGTAATTCATGAGAAACATTGGCGATAAAATCACGGCGCATGGTTTCGATTTTCTCGAATCGCGTAATATCCCTGCTAATCAGTAGCTTCTGATTAAATCCGTAGGGCACCAATTGCAAAGAAATGATCAAATTTTGCATGCGCGTTTGTTTCAGAATCAATGGATTACTAAACTGACGGGCCGCTAAATACTCCACGAATGGTATCTGCCGCACCAGATAGGTGATCTGTTGACCGGCATCCAGCGATAAGTTGATACCCAAATGCTGCTCGGCGATCGGATTGCACCATTCAATCCGATCGTTTTCATCCAGAATAACAATACCATCGGGCATCGCGGACGTTACATTCTGCATACGCTTCAGCGCAAGACTGAGCAATTCCCGGCTTTGACTATGCCGGCGGACATAGCGCGCCAAATGCGCAAACACATCGTCCCAAGCACCGGAGCCGGCGGGAATGCTTCCCGGAGTGTGGTCGGATAGCTGCAGCCATCGCTCCAGAATAACAAGATGACGGATATGGTGAAACACCATCCATAGCAAAATTAAACTGGAAAAGACCAAAGCTTTTACAGCTCCAAAAATCATCCAGATGATGGCGGTAATACAAACGATTAAAATAATATTAGTGGAGCGTTGCCAAATATCCGACACTTAAATCATTCCAAAATAAAAATGTTGTTAGGCACAATAAAAAACCTATTGGATTGTTTATAAAATAAACGCTGATTAATTGCCCGCGAGAGCGAATCGCATCAATGCGCGGTACTCGCATCCTCGCCGATCTTGTTGGTAGGTCTCGGTTGCTGCGTTCCGTGTGCCTCGTGCTTGATCTCATTCATTGAATTAATCAGCATTTCCTGAAGTAAATACTACAAAACTACAATGCGGCTTCTAAATTTCTTCATCAGAATCTTTCCCCGGCATCTCGGATACAACCGAGAATCGATAGCCAGCGCTTCTGACAGTCTGTATCCAATTATCCATCCCGGTCATTTGCAGTGTTTTACGTAACCGCCGGATATGCACATCGACTGTTCGTTCTTCGATAAACACATGGTCGCCCCATACCCGATCCAGCAATTGGCTGCGGGAATAGACACGGTCGGTATGCGTCATCAGGAAGTGCAACAAACGATACTCCGTCGGGCCCAATTCTATCTCGCGATTATTCGCAGTCACCCGATGATGGGACGGGTCGAGCCGCAATCCTTTAATTTCGATAACTTCTTCAGAAGCTTCAGGAACCATCCGGCGGAGTACTGCATTAATTCGCGCGATTAACTCGCGCGGAGAAAAAGGCTTGGTAATGTAATCATCCGCACCAATTTCCAATCCCGATACTTTATCTGCCTCTTGCACGCGGGCCGTCAACATGATGATCGGAATTAAACGTGTACGTTCATTACGCCGCAATACCCGCGCTAGCTCAATTCCGCTCATGCCGGGAAGCATCCAATCGAGCAAAATTAAATCCGGTAACGAATCATTAATCACCGCCATAGCCTGTTCGGCATTTTCTGCCCGGATTGTTTCAAAACCTGCTTGCTGCACGTTAAAAATAATTAATTCCAGAATAGCTGCTTCATCTTCCACGATCAGTATTCTTGCTGCCATGAGAAATCCCGGTTTGTAATTAATGACGGATTCGAGTAATAAATGCAATTTCCAGATTCAAAGTTAAGGGATCAGTTGTGGAATTCGACCGCGTAACTCGCGAAAGGAAAATGGCAAATGAATTACAAACAACTGACCGAAACGGAAAGATACCAGATTTACAGTTTAAAGAAAGCAGAGCACACGCAGCAGGAGATTGCGAAGCTGATTGGCAGATCGGCGTCGACGATAAAGCCGGGAGTCGCAACGAAATTGCGGCAAGCACAATTACAAGGCAAAACAAGCGCATCAGTTGTGTATTGATCGCCGCAATTTAGTTGTGCTTATTACTCGGGTTCGCAAGTTAATTCAAATCAAAGCCTAAATCCTCAGTTTTTTTGTTGAATTCAACAAGTGCCGGTTAAATTAAAATTGTCTGTTTAAAAATGACAAGGTAAACTTTCAGTGATTTCTGCGAGTTAGTCGTTACAGACAGAAATTTAATTTTAAAACTGTACAAAGGGGGTTTTGATGAGAAACATTGTTAAATTATCTTTGGTGCTTGCAGTATTTTTCCTTTTCTCGTCTCATGCAGTTGCCCAAGATAGTTATTTCAATAACTCGGGTGAAAGATTTGTAAGCGGAATTGCAAATGTTGCCACTGGGTGGGTGGAGTTGCCCAAGAATATTGCGTTAACAGGCCAAAGAGACGGGCCGATCTATGGCATTACGGTTGGTTTGGCGACCGGGCTAATGCATACTGTCGGACGCACGCTGGTTGGCGGATTGGATGTTGCGACATTCTGGCTTCCTTTGAAACCATCCGTGAATCCGCCTTACGTATGGGAAGATTTTTCCAGAGAGACTTCCTATTGATGCGGAATTGTGACAACGGATAATTGACGGTTTGTTACAAAAAACGGATTAACAAAAATGACCTTCTGATCGATGACAGAAGGTCATTTTTTTAGCATGGCGTTAATTGAAATTGCCTGGATTAGCGCTGAGCTTGCAGTGCAGCAATTCTTTCTTCCAGCGGCGGATGTGACATGAATAACCTCATCAAGCCGTTGCTGCCGCCGGAAATTCCAAAAGCAGCCAACTGATCGGGCAAAGCCGCTTGCTCATGTACCCGTTGCAGGCGCTGCAACGCAGCGATCATTTTTTCTCTACCCGCCAAGCTTGCGCCGCCTGCATCGGCGCGGAACTCGCGTTGGCGGCTGAACCACATGACAATGATACTGGCCAGAATGCCAAGAACGATTTCAGCAATAATCGTGGTTACCCAAAAAGCCGGTCCATGGCCTTCCTCATTCTTGAATACCGCGCGGTCAATGGTATGGCCGACCACACGTGAGAGGAAGATCACGAAGGTATTGACCACGCCTTGGATGAGCGCCAATGTCACCATGTCGCCGTTTGCGATGTGACTGACTTCATGCGCTAGTACGGCTTCCGCTTCATCCTGACTCATGTTGTGTAATAGCCCGGCGCTGACCGCAACCAAGGCATCGTTTCGTGACATGCCGGTGGCAAACGCATTGACATCCGGTGCAGGGTAGATGGCTACTTCCGGCATGCCGATTCCAGCCATTTTCGCTTGACGCTGTACCGTACTGAGTAACCAATGTTCTTGCGCATTTCTTGGAATCTCGATGACTTGCGCGCCGGTAAAACGTTTGGCGGTCCACTTGGACATCGCCAGCGACATGAATGAGCCGCCAAAGCCGAAAACCGCGGCGAATACGAGCAGTGAATTAATATCCAGTCCGGCGCCTTGCTCATCCAGGATTCTTTCAAAACCTAATAAGCGCAATGTGATGCTTAAAACAACAACAATCGCTAAGTTCGTTGCCAAAAAGAGAAGTATTCTTTTCATTGTTTTGCTCCTAAATATCTAGAAAAGCACAAAATACGGATGATGCCGATATGTGATCAGTCAGCTATTTTTCAAGCAGCATGGTATTAAAATTACCGGAACCAAGTTGCTTGCAATAAAACACCGGCTCTCAACCGGCCTGCACATTTAGGTCGTCTAATTTTTGAAGAGTTCAGAGGAAAGCGGTTGTGTGGCGCCAGACTGCGGAGTGTTGGCGCTGTTTTTGACGATATGAAAAAGGATCTCGCCTTCCTTGATCATGCCAAGGTCGCTGCGCGCCCGCTCTTCAATGGCTTCCAATCCTTGTTTTAAGTCATTGACTTCCGCTTCAAGCTTGTTGTTACGGTCTTGCAGCGCCAGATTATTGGCATGAGCGGTTGCAACTTCCTGCTCGACCTGCATGACCTTAAGCCAGCTTGCTTTACCAAACCATAATGGATATTGCAGTGCAACGATCAATAACAATAACAGGAAACTCAGCAGCTTCATTTGAGTTGATAAAATGCGCTCCGGCCGGCGTATCTGGCGCCATCACCCAGTTCCTCTTCGATTCGCAATAACTGATTGTATTTTGCGAGCCGGTCGGAGCGGGATAGTGAACCGGTTTTGATTTGTAGCGCGTTGGTGGCTACCGCGATATCGGCAATAGTATTGTCTTCGGTTTCTCCGGAACGATGTGAAATGACCGCGGTATAACCGGCGCATTTCGCCATCTCAATGGCGGCAAACGTCTCGGTCAGCGTGCCGATTTGATTGACTTTGATCAGAATGGAATTGGCAATGCCGCGTTTGATGCCTTCTTGTAGAATTTTTGCATTGGTAACAAACACATCATCACCAACAAGCTGGATGGTTTTACCTAATTTCTCAGTTAGCAATTCCCAGCCATCCCAGTCATGTTCGCTCATACCGTCTTCAATGGTGATGATCGGATATTTGTCGACCCATGATGCGAGATAGTCGGCGAATTGCGCCGAGGTCAGATGCAATCCATCCGACGCCAAATGGTATTTTCCGTCATGATAAAACTCCGAACTGGCGCAATCGATGCCGATGGCGACTTCCTTGCCGGGCTGATAGCCTGCTTGATCAATCGCTTGCACGATCAATTGCAGTGCGGCTTCGTTGTTATCCAGGTTGGGCGCAAAGCCGCCTTCATCGCCGACAGTCGTCGGCATGTTTTTACTGTTGATTAATTTCTTCAGGGTGCTGAAAACCTCCGCGCCGCAACGGATTGCATCGCGGAAATCAGGAATCCCCAACGGTACCACCATGAATTCCTGCATATTGATGTTGTTGTTGGCATGCGCGCCACCGTTGATCAGATTCATCAACGGCACCGGCATCGACATCGAGGCGGCACCGCCCAGGTAACGGTAAAGCGGAAGATTGCAATCTTCCGCGGCGGCTTTTGCCACTGCTAACGATACTGCCAGAATCGCATTTGCACCGAGTCTTGATTTGTTTTCGGTGCCATCGAGCAGGATGAGTTCGTGATCGATAAAACGCTGATCGATAGCGTCAAGCCCCATCAAAGCTTCCGAAATCTCGGTATTGACGTTATTGACCGCCTTGAGTACGCCTTTACCCGAGTAGCGCTGCGGGTCGTCATCGCGTAATTCAACGGCCTCTCGCGTTCCAACCGATGCCCCGGAGGGGACGGATGCGCGGCCGATAACGCCGGATTCCAGCACGACGTCTGCTTCAATGGTGGGATTGCCGCGAGAATCCAAGATTTCACGGCCGATGACTTCTACGATTGCACTCATGCTACTTTCTTCCTGTTCTTTGCTGTTATTAGTTGGTTAATCATTTATGATAATCGATCAGCGGGTTGATCGTTCTTGGGAATAAACCCTTTTTTCTGAATTATTTAGCTGTTGCGGACTACATGAATTTTTTCATCTTCGGTATGTTGGTGTTGATGGGAATAATTAATCGCTGCTTGCACGTAAGATTTAAAGAGCGGATGGCCTAAGCGAGGCGTGGAGGTGAATTCTGGATGAAATTGACAACCAATAAACCAGGGATGCACGGCTTCCGGCAATTCTATCATTTCGCACAAATGTTCTTCTTTGGATAAACCGCTGACACAAAGTCCCGCTTTTTCCAATTTTGGAATATAAAAGCTATTGACTTCATAACGATGACGATGACGCTCGATGATATGGTCTGCGCCATAGGTTTCCCAAGCGAGTGAATGCTTTTTCAGCAAGCATTCTTGCCCGCCAAGCCGCATACTGCCGCCGATGTCGGAATTCTCGTCGCGGATTTCGATCTGACCGTCACGTGTTCGCCATTCGGTAATCAAGCCGATGACCGGGAATGGGGTTTCCGGGTTAAATTCGGTGCTATGTGCGCCGATCATGCCGGTTTCGTTACGAGCATATTCCACCACGGCCAGTTGCATTCCCAAGCAAATGCCTAAATAAGGAATCCGGTGAGTGCGCGCGTAATGAATCGCCATGATTTTTCCTTCAACGCCGCGTTTGCCAAAGCCGCCCGGCACTAGGATCGCATCCATATTTTGCAGGCAATCGGTACCGTCTTTTTCGATTGCTTCGGAATCGATATAGACAATTTTGATCCGGCTATTGGTATGAATGCCGGCATGAATCAGCGCTTCCGACAGGGATTTGTACGATTCTGTCAAATCGACATATTTACCGACGATGGCGATCGTCACGGTATGTTTCGGATGCTCCAGGGCGTATACCAATTTCTTCCAAACGCTTAAGTCAGCCGGTTTGGCCAGGATACTCAATTTGTGGCAAATAATTTCATCGAGCATTTGCTCGTGCAGCAAAGCGGGGATTTTATAGATGCTGTCAACGTCGATTACGGAAATGACGGCTTCTTCTTGCACGTTGGTAAACAACGCGATTTTCCGGCGTTCTTCTTTGGGAACTTCGCGATCGGAACGGCATAGCAAAACATCCGGTTGAATGCCGATTTCACGCAATTCCTTAACAGAATGTTGCGTCGGCTTGGTTTTTAATTCGCCGGCCGAACCGATGTAAGGGAGTAATGTGAGGTGAATGAAACAGGTGTCGGTACGCGGATTCTGAACGGCCATTTGCCGGATCGCTTCGAGAAAAGGGAGCGACTCGATGTCGCCCACCGTGCCGCCGATCTCGATGATTGCGACTTGCGCATCACCAACGCCCATTTGAATATAGCGCTTGATTTCATCGGTAATATGCGGGATCACCTGCACGGTTCCGCCAAGGTAATCACCACGGCGTTCTTTGCGGATTACGCTTTCGTAGATCTGCCCGGTGGTGAAGTTATTATGCCGGGTCATGCGCGTGCTGATAAAACGCTCATAGTGCCCTAAATCAAGGTCGGTTTCAGCGCCATCTTCGGTGACGAATACTTCGCCATGCTGGAACGGACTCATGGTGCCGGGATCGACATTGATATAAGGATCCAGTTTGAGCATGGTGACTTTGAGTCCGCGTGATTCAAGCAATGCCGCGAGGGACGCGGCAGCGATCCCTTTACCAAGTGAAGAGACAACACCGCCGGTCACAAAGACATATTTGGTCATAAGTGATTATCGTACCTTGAAGAGTTCATAGGAACAGAAGCAAAGCATTATATTTCGTATAAATGAGCAATGTGATCAATGTGCATTAGCGAATTTCTGCAAGTAATCGACTCATCATTTGTTCAGATTGATAAAGATAACTGCCGCCGAAAAGATTCAAATGATTGAGGATGTGGTATAAGTTGTACACACTTTTGCGGATATTATAACCGGAATCCAAAGGATAATTATAGCGGTACGCAGAATAAAAATCGGGCGGGAAGCCACCGAATAATTCGGTCATGGCAAGATCCGCTTCGCGGTCGCCGTAATAGACGGCCGGATCGAATATTACCGGATTACCGTCGCCGTCATAAGCGTAATTGCCGCTCCAGAGGTCGCCGTGTAGCAATGAAGGCAATGGCGCTGCGCCGGAAAAAAATTTCTCCAGATTTACTAGCAATTGTTCTCCGAGTTGTTGCAATTTTCCATTAAATCCATTGCTCTTGGCCAAATCCAATTGATAGCCCAGGCGCTGCATCCGCCAGAATTCGGTCCAATCCGCGCAAACTGTGTTTATTTGCGGCGTAGTGCCCAAGGTGTTGTCGCGGTGCCAGCCAAACTGAGGGGAGGTGATGCGGTGCAGGGTGGCAAGTTGTTCCCCCAAATCGGATCCATGACTGTTCGCACCCTTGTTGAGATTGAGATACTCCAATACCAGCCACGCAATTTGACCATCTTTTCCGTGACAGACAGGTTGCGGTACACGAATCGTGTTGGATTGCAGGATTTCCTGAAGTCCCGCCGATTCCGCTTCAAACATGGGAAGGTTACGGGGTGAGTTTAACTTGAGGAAAAAGTGAAGCCTGCCGTCGCTGATTCGATAAGTCTGATTGATGCAACCGCCGCCGATCGGGTCAGATTCCTGAATGGTGTAAGTCTTTCCTAAGACCGCGGAAATCTGAGAGCTGATGCCGAGCCAGTTATGCACGCGACGAGTCAGGATCGGCTGTTAACCATTTTTTGGCTTGCTGAATCGCGATTCGCACTTGCTCCGGCGCAGTGCCGCCGGTGTGATTGCGGCTTTGCATCGATCCTTCAAGCGTTAGAACGGCGAAAATATCGGCTTGAATCTGAGGGGAGAATGCTTGCAGCTCCGGTAATTCGAGCTTGCCGAGGTCACATCCCTTGCGTTCCGCGTATTGCACCGCTTGAGCGACGATTTCATGCGCATCGCGGAACGGAATCCCTTTTTTCACCAAGTAATCGGCTAAATCCGTTGCCGTGGCGTAGCCGCGTAAAGCCGATGCACGCATAGCCGCTTGATTGACTTTAACACCGCCGAGCATATCGGCGTAAATCCGGAGCGTATCGGTCAGGGTGTCGACGGTATCAAAGAGCGGTTCTTTATCTTCCTGGTTGTCTTTATTGTAAGCCAATGGTTGCGCTTTCATCAGCGTCAATAATGCGATCAAATGACCGTTGACACGACCGGTTTTGCCGCGCACCAGTTCGGGGACATCCGGATTTTTTTTCTGCGGCATGATCGATGAGCCGGTACAGAAACGGTCGGCCAGTTGAATAAAACCGAACGATGGGTTCATCCAAATAATCAATTCTTCCGACATGCGGGATAAATGCGTCATGATCAAAGCCGCACAAGCGCTGAATTCAATGGCGAAATCACGATCCGAGACGGCATCCAGCGAATTTTGGCAAACGCCTTCAAAATCCAATAACTGCGCGACCCGTTCCCGGTTGATCGGATAGCTGGTGCCGGCTAATGCGGCAGCGCCCAGCGGCAATTGATTCACGCGTTTGCGGCAATCGGCCAGGCGCTCGGTGTCGCGTTTCAGCATTTCGAAATACGCCATCAAATGGTGTCCGAAAGAAACCGGTTGCGCGACTTGCAGGTGAGTAAAGCCCGGCATCACCGTGTGCAGATGCTGTTCCGCCAGATCGGCGATAGCCTGTTGCATGACTTTTATGAGTTGAATGATGTGATCGATCGCGGCGCGTAAAAACAGGCGGATATCGGTAGCAACCTGGTCGTTGCGCGAGCGGCCGGTGTGCAATCGCTTACCGGCATCGCCAATCAAAGCCGTCAAGCGTTTCTCGATATTCAAGTGAACGTCTTCCAGTTCCAGCAGCCAGGGGAATTGCCGGTTTCGTATCTCTTCAAGTATTTGTTGCAAGCCTTGTTGGATGGCATAGAAGTCGCCGCTGCTGATAATGCCTTGTTCGGACAGCATTTGCGCATGTGCCAGTGAACCTTGGATGTCGTACTCAGCCAATCGCTGATCAAAATTCACGGAGGCGGTATAGCGTTTTACCAACTCTGACACTGGCTCACTGAAACGTCCTGACCAGGTTTTGTTGCTATCTTCCATATCTTTCTTATCGTTATTCATTGTGTTGCTGGATCTCCGGTTGGCGGCGCCCTAATCGTGGATGCCGCATTATAAATCATAAATGCTGGCGAAATAATTGAGCGGGTTTGCGATATTTGCGTATTTGGCGCGATTTTGATGCATAAATAACAAAAGCAACATCAGACCGCGCATCTATTTGGCGCGCGCTACTTTTCCTGATCTGAGGATTCATGGATAATCGAGCTTTATCCCTGCTACCCATAACACAAGGAGTCATCCATGACGGATTACAACAAACAAAACCCGAATCAACAATCGAAAGCTGAAACATTATTTTCGTTACTAAGCGCCAAATTTGAGTGGCTGGCTAAAATTCCGACGATGCAATTACCCGCCAAGCATGCCGCAATTCTGATTGGCATTATCGTTGTGTTGCTGGTGTGGAAAACCATTGCGGTCAGTAAGGTGGAATCGGATATGGCGAAAAAGCTCGAAAACGAGCGTGTGCTGATTACCCAGCAAGCCCGCGAATATGCCGATCAACAATATGTCAAGGAAGAAGAGCGATTTGGTCAGGTCTTGTCTTGGGCGGTGCGTGGCGAGTTGATTCGTAATAATGTCGATCAAATCGATCAATATCTGAGCGAAATCGTCAAAATGAAAGACACGGAACGGGTCGTCTTGATCGGTGAAGACGGGCAGCTGCTGGTATCAACCGATAAGCGCTTGGAAGAAACCAAAGGCGTGGAGATCTACCCTAAAGAAATTTTGAATCTTCAAAAGATTACGCTTCGTTCCGATGTCGAAGGCAAAAAGATTCTGGTTGTTCCGGTGATGGGACTGAACAAAAAAATAGCGACGGTGGTGGTCAGTTACAAACAACCGAAGTTTTAAGCGGCATGCGTTGCGTTTAATTTTCCAGTTGCAATCAGATGAAGGGCCTTTGTGTGAACAAAGGCCTTTTTTATTGAATGCGCCGGATGTGCGCACCTAAAGCGGATAATTTTCCCTCGATATTTTCATAACCGCGATCCAAGTGATAGATCCGGTCAATGACCGTTTCGCCTTGGGCAACCAAGCCGGCGATGACGAGACTCGCAGAAGCGCGTAAGTCGGTTGCCATGACATACGCCCCGTCCAATTGCGGGATGCCGCAAATAATGGCGGCGTTGCCTTCGACTTCGATATTGGCGTTCATGCGTTTTAATTCCTGCACATGCATCAGCCGGTTCTCAAAAATGGTTTCGGTGATGATAGCGGTGCCATCGGCAATGCAGTTCAATGACATGAATTGCGCTTGCATATCGGTTGGAAACGCCGGGTAGGGTGCTGTGCGTACATTCACCGATTTCGGCTTGGTTTGCATGCTCAGATGAATCCAATCTTCCGCGGAATTGATGCAAGCGCCAGCTTCCGTCAATTTGTCCAGGACGGCATCCAGCATATGCGCACCGGTGTTTTTTAGGTGAATTTCACCGCCGGTGGCGGTGGCGGCGACCAGAAAGGTACCGGTCTCGATCCGGTCCGGCATGACCGTATGCTCGGCGCCGTGCAATGAAGATACGCCTTCGATCGTAATAATGTCGGTGCCTGCACCATGAATTTTTGCCCCCATTGCTTTCAGACAATTGGCCAGATCGACAATTTCCGGTTCCCGCGCGGCGTTTTCCAGGATCGTCGTGCCCGCTGCTAAAGTAGCCGCCATCATCAGATTTTCGGTGCCGGTGACGGTGACAATGTCGAAAACGATACGCGCGCCGTGCAGTTTGTTCGCGACCGCATGGATGTAACCATGTTTGATCTGAATTTCCGCGCCCATGGCTTGCAAACCTTTGATGTGCTGATCGACCGGCCGCAAGCCGATGGCGCATCCGCCCGGCAATGAAATATTGGCTTCGCCGGCGCGAGCCAGCAGAGGGCCGAGCACCAAAATTGCAGCGCGCATGGTTTTAACCATTTCATACGGTGCAATCAAATTCGTCAAAGTTGCAGCGGAAAGTGAAGCTTCGGATGCGCACGGAGTAATTACGGTTGTGCCCATTTGCTTGAGCAGTGACAGCATGGTGGCGATATCCTGAAGCGCCGGCACATTTTTTACCGTTAGTGTTTCCGCTGTCAGCAACGCTGCACATAACACCGGCAAGGCTGCGTTTTTTGCACCCGAAATCGATACTTCTCCCTGTAATGGCGATCCGCCTTGGATAATCAGTTTCTGCATGGCATGGAAATTGAGTAAAAGCTCGAAAAATTCCGGCTTGGTTGAAATGTACCTGAGTTCACTGCATCATAATAGCGTAGTTTATACAGCTTACAATGTGTGCAAGCGGCAACTATAGCAAAAAAAGTCGAATACATTCACCAGGACAGGAGAAAAAATGACGAAGCAAATTATCCATACCAACGATGCGCCCCAAGCGATTGGCACATACTCACAAGCAGTCCGGGTCAGTAAGGGGGACACGGTTTATTTGTCCGGTCAGATCGGATTGGATCCGGTCAGCATGCAAATGGCGGAAGGGATTGAAGCGCAGATCCAACAAGTATTTTCCAATCTGAAAGCGGTGGCGAAAGCAAGCGGCGGCAGCTTGGGCGACGTCGTCAAGCTGAATATTTTTTTAACCGATCTGGATAATTTTGCGCTGGTAAACGAAATCATGGCTGGTCATTTCTCGCAGCCGTATCCGGCGCGCGCGGCGGTAGGCGTCAAAGCTTTGCCGCGTGGCGCATTGGTGGAAATGGATGCGGTGATGGTGCTATCCGACTAAGCGATTAGCTTCATTGCGTTGGCAGTGTCGGTTGATGATGTGATGCACATAAGCCCAGGCGTGCAGGAAAAATTATCACGTTTAGGCATTCGTACGGAATGGGATTTGATTTTGCATTTGCCGATCCGGTACGAAGACGAAACACATTTGTTTCCGATTGCGGATGCGCCGGCCGGACAAATCGTGCAAGTCGAAGGGGTAATCATTCATAACGAAGTGGTGACGCGTCCGCGAAGGCAATTGGTTTGTCAAGTCGAAGATGACAGCGGTGTCTTGGTGATGCGCTATCTGAATTTCTATGGCAGTCAAATCAGGACTTACGCGGTAGGAAAGCGTGTGCGGTTGCTGGGCGAGATCCGCCACGGTTATCATGGGATGGAAATGGTTCATCCCAAATGCCGCATCGTGTCTGCAAGCGAGCCGCTCGCTGATACGATGACACCGGTATATCCGGTTACGGCGGGATTGCCGCAGAAGACGCTGGTAAAACTCATCGGGCAAACGCTGCATAATGCCGGACAAACAAAAATATTGACTGAAACCGTACCGGATGCGGTAATCAAACATTATCAACTGGCCGGTTTCAGCGCGAGTGTGATCAATCTGCATCATCCTGCGCCGGATGTATCAATCGGATCATTACAAAACCGGACGCACCCATCCTGGCGGCGCATCAAATTTGATGAATTGCTGGCACAGCAATTATCGATGCGCTTGCATTACCGGCAACGGCGTCAATGCAGCGCGCCGGTACTGGCGCCCAAAAATCAATCGGCTGCTAAATTATTGGAACGGCTGGCTTTCAGGCTGACAGCCGCGCAAATCAGGGTGTTTGATGAAATCAGCCGTGATTTGGCCGCGCCGTATCCGATGCAACGCTTATTGCAAGGCGATGTCGGCAGCGGTAAAACCATCGTGGCTGCGCTGGCTGCGCTACAGGCGATTGAGAATGGCTTTCAAGCGGCGATCATGGCACCGACCGAAATTCTTGCCGAACAGCATTTCCGCAAGTTGTCTGCGTGGTTTGACCCCTTGGGAATTCGAATTGCCTGGCTATCGGGAAGTCAGAAAAAGAAACAAAAGCAGGAAGCGCTGGATGAAATTTCAACCGGGATGGCGCAAATGGTCGTGGGAACCCATGCATTGTTTCAAGATCAGGTGTTGTTTCAGCAATTGGGGCTCGCCATTATCGACGAACAGCACCGGTTTGGTGTGCAGCAACGCTTGGCATTACGGATGAAAGGCGCGCAATCTGATCAAATGCCGCATCAGTTGATGATGAGTGCGACGCCGATTCCGCGCACGTTGTCGATGAGCTATTTTGCCGATCTGGACGTTTCGATTATCGATGAGTTGCCGCCCGGCCGGTCGCCGGTAGTGACTAAATTGATCGCGGACAACCGCCGCGATGAAGTTATCGCGCGGATACAGCAAGCCTGTTCGCAAGGCAAACAGGTATATTGGGTGTGCCCGTTGATTGAGGAATCGGAAGTTTTGCAGTTGCAAACCGCGGAAGCCACCTATGCTAATCTGACTGCGGAATTTCCGCATTTGACTGTCGGGTTGGTGCACGGGCGCTTGTCTCCGCAAGAGAAAACTGAGGTGATGGATTTGTTTAAGCGAGGCGCTATTCAACTGTTGGTCGCGACAACGGTGATCGAAGTGGGTGTCGATGTGCCCAATGCGTCGTTGATGGTGATTGAGAATGCCGAGCGCATGGGGTTATCGCAGCTGCATCAATTACGCGGGCGTGTAGGCCGCGGAGCCGAGGCCAGTATCTGCATCTTGTTATTCCAGCAACCCTTGTCGGAAGTGGCGCGTCAACGACTGCGAATCATTTTTGAACATTCCGATGGTTTTGAAATTGCGCGCCAGGATTTGCAGTTGCGTGGCCCCGGCGAATTCCTCGGCGCCAAGCAGAGTGGTGTGCCAATGCTGCGTTTTGCCGATCTTGAGCAAGATGGCGATTTACTGGAAGCCGCGCAAGCTACCGCAAACGAAATGCTCGATCATTATCCGGAATTGGCGCAACAACACATTGATCGTTGGTTGGGCGATAAAAGCCAATATTTGCGGGTATGAAAATTTACGAAAAGGTGATGTAATTGATTGTAAAAGATAAAGTTTCTTGGGTGCGATTGTTGTTTCAAGTCCGCGGTAGTAGCTTAACGGAAACCTGGCCACGGATTTTGGGCGTGACCATGGTTGCGATGGTAGTGACGTATGTGGAAATGTATTACGGCATCCAGAAATATACCCTCACAACCACACCATTTGCGTTGATAGGCGTAGCAGTCGGTGTTTTCTTGGGGTTTCGCAATAACGCGTCTTACGATAAGTTCTGGGAAGGCCGTAAGCTTTGGGGAACCTTGGTCAATACGACTCGCAGTTTGACGCGCCAGGCTTGTCATATGATCGATTCGCAGCGGGATCATGACGAAGTCAGGCAATTTCGTACGATTTTTGTTAAACGTATCATTGCTTTCACACATGCTTTGCGTTGTCATTTGCGCAACGAGGACCCGGCGGAAGCGATAAAAAAGTTTTTACCTGCGGATGATTTTTCCAGAACGATCGCGTCAGCACATCGGCCGTTGGCGATTCTACAACAACTGAGCAATGATCTGGCCGTAGCGCGGCAACGTCAGTGGCTGGGGGAGTTCAATCATCCTTTCATGGAAGCGCAACTCAATGAATTTTCCAATGTCCTGGGCGCTTGCGAGCGCATTAAAAACACCCCGATTCCGTTCAGTTATTCGGTATTGATTCATCGCATCGTCGCGGCGTATTGTTTGTTTTTGCCGTTTGGTCTGGTTGAGATGACCGGTGTGCTGACACCGGTTGTAGTACTGATGATTTCTTATGCGTTTTTTGAACTGGATGCGATCGGCGATGAAATTGAAAATCCTTTCGGCTTGCAACCAAACGATCTGCCGTTGACTGCAATTTCACGAAATATCGAAATTAATTTGCTGGAGTTGATCGGCGACCCCGATCGACCGGAAGTTTTGAAACCGGTGAACGATTTGTTAGTTTGATGGTGTACTGGTCACCGAAAGTTGGTGACTAAGCGCCACATACAACGCGGTTGCGCCCTTGTTCTTTGGCCTGATACAAGCGGGTATCGACTATAGACATGAAACTGTCGATGGTATCCGCCTTGCCGGGTATTTGTGTGACACAACCGATTGATACGGTCAAATATTGCTGGGTGCTCATGTATTGATTGGGAATATTCAGATCTTCGATTTTTTTTCGGATAATCTCCGCAAATTCCGCAGTACCTTGATGATCCAGATTGGCTGCGAGAATGCAGAATTCTTCACCGCCGAGACGAAAAGGGAAATCGCCGGGGCGATGGCAGATTTCTTTTAGCTTTTGACCCACTTGAATCAGCACCCGGTCTCCAGCGCTATGGCCAAGTTGATCGTTGATTTTCTTGAAATGGTCAATATCCAGCATGATCAAAGCGAGCGGAGCTTTATCGCGCTTGGCTCTTTTCAATTCGCGGGCAAAGACATTATTAAAATGCCGCCGGTTATACAGATCGGTCAGTTGATCCGTAATCGCCAGCGCTTCCAGTCTCAGATTGGCTTTGAGCAGTTGCTTGTTAGCTTTATGCAATTCCTTTTCGATCGCAAGCCGTTTGTGGCTTTCGCGCATCAATTCCAATGTTGTGGACGATAAACTGTCGTACATGTGCATGACAGTTTCAATGACGAGCCGGATCGAGCCGCTCATTTTCTTGTCGGATGCTATCTTCGCGTCATCGAAAGACAATCCTGCATGGCGATGTTGTATAAAAAATGCCATGCGTTTGTCGCCATCGAGGATATGGAAAGCCAGCCAGCGGATCAGAAAAAGAATGATACTTTCAATCACCTCGGTATGCGATCGAGTGGCTTGACTTTCTTTAAGCTCAAGTACTTTAGGAAGAAACGATGAATGACTGAGCTGATGCGAGGAAAGCCAGGAGTCATCGCCCAAATGCTCGGCCCAGATCGCTTCTTCCGTTTCAAAATGAAATTCGGCGTATTGTGTCAGTTTGGTAAAAATATCATTGGTTTCTAGCAGGCTGTCGCGAGTCAGTGTAGCAGCCAATTGATTAAGTAATGAAACAAGCTTTCTGTGTTGCGCATCAATAACCGCAATTCCGGTATCAAGATTTTCATTCCAGGGAAAGACTTCCAATTTTTCCAAAGGGCTATTCATTCAATGTTTTTTGCAAAGTGAGAGAAGTAGTGAAAGACAATTCAGCGCAAATTATTGGGTATCAGAGCTTTTACTGAGCTATCAGAAATAAATTTAACACGCTTCTGCATAAGGAAAAGTATAAATGGATTGAATTATTAAATTTTGCGATAACAATTTCTACGATCCCCGGGCCTTTTTGTGATAACGAAAATTGTTGCAACGATTCTGCATGGCTGGGTTTGCTTTGTAATTCCTTCGCAAAGACTGTTGTATAATCCTGATTCAATTTTTTAGCGACTTTGTTTCCGCTTGCGGATCGTATTTTTATCATGCAACCTTTTGAAGTAATCGCTTTACCCCGATGAATAAAGCGTATCCGTTGGCGTGGCATGGGGCGTTGACCTCGGTTTCATATCCTCAGCGTATTTGGTTGCAAGATCGCGGTTCTTTGACACGCCGGATCCAAGAGCGTTGCTCACATTTCTTCGTGCAACCGGTGTTTCAGTCGCTACGCAGGGTGTACGGCGATGAATTGGATATCTTGCAATTACGCCCTTGCGAATGGGCCATGGTGCGGGAGGTTTATCTTTACTGTGATCAGAAACCGGTCGTATTCGCGCACTCAGTGGTGGCGCGCAAGAATCTGCGCGGCGCATGGCGAGGTTTGAGCGGTCTGGGCAATAAATCGCTTGGCACTGTTTTGTTTACAAACCCGAAAATAAAGCGCACTCCTTTGGTGTTTAAAAAAATCGGACGAGGTCATTTTCTGTACGAACGCGCCTGCCGCCGGTTGCCGACAAAGCCGCCGGTTTTATGGGCGCGGCGTTCGTTGTTTACGTTGCACGGGCAATCGATTTTAGTAACTGAAGTTTTTTTACCGGGTATTTTGGATTTACCGTTATGAATATGGCAGATCGAATTCAGACTTACGCGCAATTGATGCGCTTGGACAAACCGATTGGTATTCTGCTGTTGTTATGGCCGATGCTGTGGGGGTTATGGTTTGCTGCCGAGGGGCAACCGGATTGGCACATCCTCATCATTTTCGTTGCTGGCACGGTGTTGATGCGTTCCGCCGGGTGCGTAATCAATGATTATGCTGATCGTGATTTTGATCCGCATGTCGAACGAACCAAGAATCGGCCGATGGCGGCGGGGCGGGTGAATTCGAAAGAAGCGTTGTTGCTGGCGGGGGGGGTGAGTCTGGTCGCGTTTCTGTTGATTTTGCCATTGAATCAATTGACGATTTTGTTATCGGTGCCAGCGCTTTTTCTGGCTGCTTCGTATCCCTTCACCAAACGGTTCTTTGCGATGCCGCAAGCCTATCTGGGCATCGCATTCAGTTTCGGCATACCGATGGCGTTTGCGGCGCAAACCGGGAGCCTGCCGGCGATTGTCTGGGTTCTGATGCTGGCGAATTTATTTTGGGTGATCGCCTACGATACGGCGTATGCGATGGTTGATAAACCCGATGACTTGAAAATCGGCATTAAGACTTCGGCAATTACGTTTGGACAATTCGACGTGGTGGGTGTGATGGCATGCCACAGTTGTTTTATCGCGATCATGGCGGTAATCGGACAATTGCAGTCGATGAATTGGGCTTATTACGCCAGCCTGGCAGTTGCGGTGGTTTTGATTGTCTATCAATACGCATTGATTCGTAATCGTGACCGGGCATTGTGTTTCAAAGCTTTTTTGCATAATAACTGGGTGGGCATGGCGGTATTTGCCGGTATCGCACTGGATTTCCAGATTTTTCCGCGCTAAGGATTTTTAATGCACTATAAAGACCTGCGTGATTTTTTAGCGCAATTGGAAGCGATGGGCGAGCTTAAACGCATTGTCACGGCGGTCGATCCCGCGCTGGAAATGACGGAAATTTGCGATCGTGTTTTGAAGTCGCAAGGACCGGCATTGTTATTTGAACATCCCAAGGGACATGCTATACCAGTATTAGGCAATTTGTTCGGCACACCGAAGAGGGTGGCGTTGGGCATGGGGCAGGAATCGGTCGAAGCGCTACGCGACGTTGGAAAATTACTGGCGTATCTAAAAGAACCGGACCCGCCCAAAGGACTCAGGGATGCCTGGGAAAAACTGCCGGTGTTGAAACAGGTACTGAATATGGCGCCGAAGGAATTGAGCAACGCGCCGTGTCAGGAAATTGTGTGGGAGGGCAGTGATGTCGATCTGGGCAAGCTACCGGTTCAAACTTGCTGGCCGGGTGATGTTGCGCCGTTGATTACTTGGGGGCTGACCGTTACCCGGGGACCGAATAAAACCCGGCAGAATTTAGGTATTTACCGTCAACAAGTCATCGGTCCTAATAAAGTGATCATGCGCTGGCTGGCACATCGCGGCGGCGCGCTCGATTTTCGTGAATTCTGTTTGCTCAATCCAGGCATGCCCTACCCGGTGGCTGTCGCCTTGGGAGCCGATCCGGCAACCATTTTAGGCGCTGTGACGCCGGTGCCGGATACATTAAGCGAATATCAGTTTGCCGGCTTATTGCGCGGCGCCAAGACCGAAGTGGTGAAATGCATCGGTAACGATTTGCAAGTTCCCGCGAGTGCCGAGATCGTACTCGAAGGTGTGATCCATCCTGGCGAAACCGCACTGGAAGGACCCTATGGCGATCATACCGGTTATTACAATGAGCAGGAAACTTTCCCGGTATTGACCATCGACCGCATCACCATGCGGCGCAATCCGATTTATCATTCCACCTACACCGGTAAACCACCGGATGAGCCGGCGATTCTTGGCGTGGCGCTGAATGAGGTGTTCGTGCCGTTGCTGCAAAAGCAATTTCCGGAAATCACCGATTTCTATTTGCCGCCGGAAGGCTGTTCGTATCGCATGGCGGTGGTCAGCATGAAAAAACAATACGCTGGGCATAGTAAGCGTGTGATGTTCGGTATCTGGAGCTTTTTGCGGCAATTCATGTATACCAAATTCATCATTGTGACCGACGACGATATCAATGTCCGCGACTGGAAGGAAGTCATTTGGGCGATCACCACCCGGGTCGATCCGGTGCGTGACACTTTATTGGTGGAAAACACCCCGATCGATTATCTCGATTTCGCCAGTCCGATTTCGGGGCTGGGCGGCAAGATGGGATTGGATGCGACGCATAAATTTCCAGGAGAAACCAGCCGCGAGTGGGGAACACCGATCAGGATGGACGAGACGGTTAAAAAGCGCGTCGATGCGATGTGGCAGGATTTGGGGCTATAAATGCGTGAGATTTGGCAAACCATTCTGTTGCTGACCATGAGCAACGTGTTTATGACCTTTGCCTGGTACGCGCATTTAAAAGAGTTGAATCATAAACCTTGGGTGATTGCTGCTTTGATCAGTTGGGGGATTGCATTTTTTGAATATATGTTACAGGTTCCCGCCAACCGGATCGGTTTTACGGTTTTATCCGTCGCACAACTTAAAATCCTGCAGGAAGTCATTACGCTGTCAGTGTTCGTGCCCTTTGCACTGTTGTATTTAAAAGAACCGCTGAAATTGGATTATTTATGGGCTGCATTGTGTATGGTTGGTGCGGTTTACTTTATGTTTCGCGCAAGATAAATCCTTTGGATGCATGATATATCGAGTGCAATTACTGATTTTTGGTGGATAGGGTACTGAAATAAATAGTACAATAGCTTGCAAATCAATTAATCAGATCCGCTAAATGTTAATAAGATTCGGGTGAATACATTGGATAACAAGTGGAGCATGCATTTAAGCCTATTCAATTGGGATTCCCAGCATTAGTTTCAGAATGAATATACGAATTTCCTACAGTATACTCATCCTGGTATTTTTTCTGATTTTGCCACTGACCGGTTGGAGTAAGCGACCTGCTCAACCAGTGGAGAATGAAAAAAAATCCATCGTCAAACCTCAAAAAAAGCCGGTGTCAATCGAAGCTGATTACATTAAAGGTTATTACAAGCAAGAAATCGAAGCGACCGGTAATGCCGTGTTACATCACGGTGATAACGTGCTCACTGCCGATCGCATGAAGTACTATGAACAATCAGAGGATACCGAAGTAGAAGGAAACATCCGCCTGGAAAGACCTAAGGACGTGTTGCAAGGTAAGCACCTGGAATTGAATATGCAAACCGAGGTGGGGCAGCTGACCGAGCCGCGTTATTCGATGAAAGAGGGCGAGGGCCGCGGTTCCGGAGATATTTTATTGTTCGAAGGCAAGGATCATTACCGGGTGAAAAAAACCAGTTACACGACTTGCCCGGAAGGAAATCATGACTGGTATTTGCGTACCAAGGAACTGGAAGTCGACAACAAAAAAGAAATCGGTACTGCCAAGCACGTGCAAGTGGTATTCAAAGACGTGCCGATTTTGTATTCACCCTGGTTGGATTTTTCCTACAGCGGACAGCGGAAATCGGGGCTACTCGCACCGGTTGCCGGTTATAATGCCAGAACCGGTTTTGATATGGGTTTGCCGGTTTATTTCAATATCGCGCCGAATCTGGATGCTACCGTTACACCCCGCATCATGACCGAACGTGGTTTCTTGCTTAGTAATGAAATGCGGTATATCGGCAGCAATAATATGAATGGCCATTTGCTATTCGATATCCTTCCGCATGACATTCATACCAATCAAACCCGGTGGGGTGTTTTGTATACGCATACGCAAAGTCTCGCCAGCGGCTGGCGAGGTTTTTTGAACTATAACCAGGTATCCGATGATCGCTATTTCCGCGAACTGACTCCGAACCTGGCGCAAACCAGCTTGACTAACCTGTCGCAACAGGGCGGTTTTACGTATAACGGGCGGCTGGGAAATGATGGCGCGGTGCATTTCACCGGCTTTGCGCAGCGTTTCCAGACACTGCAGGATCCGTTTGCATTGTTTGTTTCTCCCTACGAGCGATTACCGCATTTGGCCTTAAACGCGACCAAATATAATGTCGGGAAATTGGATTTTGAAATGCAGAGCAGTTGGACAAACTTTTATCATCCGACACTGGTCGATGGTAACCGGACGATCCTGTATCCCACTGTCAGCGCACCGCTGCGGAATGAATACGGCTATATCACACCAAAGTTCGGTTTGCATTACACGCATTATAATCTTGCCGCGCCGGTCGACGACAAAGGGGAAAACATCAATCGTGCTGTTCCGATTGTAAGTTTGGACAGCGGCATTGCGTTTGACCGTCAAATGAAAATGGGTGGTAGAGATTTTGTGCAAACCTTGGAACCGCGTTTGTTTTATGTTTATGCGCCTTATCGTAATCAAAGCTATTTGCCGAATTTCGATTCCGCGATCAATGACTTCAGCTTCGCCCAGATTTTAACCGAGAATCGTTTTAGCGGCGGCGACCGGATTAATGATGCGAACCGGACGGTGCTGGCTTTGACGTCGCGATTTATTGAAAAGGAAACGGGTATCGAGCACTTGCGTATTGCCGTGGGTCAGCAAATCAATTTTACCGACCCGCGAGTTAGTTTGCCTTTTCCGCAAGTTACCAGCGGCAGAAATGATTTTGTCGCCGCCGTGTCCGGCCGTTTGACACCGACGCTCAGCACCGATTCCAATATTCAGATGGATGAATCCAGAGGCTGGATAGAAAAAGTCCGGAGTGGCGTTAGTTACCAGCCGGAGCCAGGGAAAGTGCTCAATTTCGGCTATCGTTTTTCCCGCGAGGTGCTGGAACAGGTTGATACCTCTTTTCAGTGGCCGCTGTACGGGAACTGGCATGGTGTGACGCGGGTCAATTATTCGCTGAAGGATGACAAGATTCTGGCTGGGTTAGCCGGTCTCGAGTATAACACCTGCTGTTGGGCGCTTAGACTTGTGATGCAACGCTTGACGACAGCGACACAAACGACTACCACGGCATTTTTTGTACAATTGGAACTGAAAGGGTTGATGGGAATCGGCAACAATCCATTGCAAGTATTGCAGCAGAGTATTCCGGGTTACACCAGCGTTCATTGATTCGGTTGATTGTAATCTTTCTTCTAGTATCGCTATCTTATGCATAAGAGATCCTGTTTCTGCATTTTTCTTCTTATTATCAGCAGCTTCTCTATTTCTGTCAGTGCCCAAGAATTGGCTTTTGTTCCAGCCGCCAGACCGATTAATCATATTGTCGCGGTGGTCAACGAAGACGTTGTCACCCGCCAAGAGCTAGACGAAGCCATTAAGATGACGGTTGCCCGGTTGCAGCAGCAGGGCATGCGCATACCCGAGCAGCAGGCTCTGGAAAATCAAGTATTGGAGTCGGTGATCACCAAACACATCCAACTTCAACATGCTAAAGAAGTCGGTTTGTCGGTAGCCGAAAGCGAAGTGGATGAGACTATTCAACGCATAGCCGAGGATAATAAGCTGTCGCTCCCCGAATTTTATGCCGCGCTGGAAAATGAAGGTGTCAGTTATGGCAAGTTTCGTGAGGAAATCCGTGATGAAATGATTATGACACGGCTTAAGGATAGAGAAGTTAAGAATCAAGTGAACGTGACGGAAGGGGAAGTCGATAATTACTTACAAACTCAAGAAGCGAGCAGTGACGGTCAGGAAGAATTCCGGTTGGCTCATATCATGGTTCTGGTTACGGAGAATATGAATAGCAGTCAAATCGAGCAAAGGGCTGAGCGAGCGGAAATGGCACTGGCGAAGCTGAAAGAAGGCACGGATTTTGCTCAAGTAGCGGCGGAATTTTCGGATGCTGCGGATGCCAAGACCGGTGGAATTATCGAATGGCGGCCGGTTGCCCAATTAGGACCATCTTTTGCGCAACTGCTGGAGTCAATGCAACTGGATGAGATCACACCAGTGATTCAGAGTCCGAATGGTTTTCACATTTTTAAATTATTGGGCAGGCGTGCTCAGGAAGTACCGACAGTCATTATCGATCAAACCCACACTCGTCATATACTGATAAAAATTAACGAATTGACGTCGGAGAACGAAGGGAAGCAGAAAATTCTTGCGATTAAAGAACGATTGGATAATGGCGAAAACTTTGAGGAAGTCGCCAAGCTTTATTCCGAAGATTCCAGCGCTTCCGCCGGAGGTGATCTCGGTTGGCTCTCACCGGGTGATACCGTGCCTGATTTCGAACGCACGATGAATGAATTGTTGCCAGGGCAGATCAGTGAGCCTGTGCGGACACAATTCGGCTGGCATCTGATCCAGGTGCTGGAACGCCGTTCGCAGGACATCAGTCTTGATCGGCGCCGTCAGGCAGCGCGGCACGCAATACGCACCCGGAAGGCTGATGTGGTGATTCAGGAATGGTTGCGGCAATTACGTGACCAAGCCTATGTGGAATATCGTTTGGACGAAGAATTATGAGCGAAAAATTTATTCCCGCGCTGGCACTGACGGCAGGCGAGCCTGCCGGGATCGGTCCCGATTTATGCGTTCAAATTGCGCAACAACCATTACCGTGTAAATTGGTGGTGATCGCGGATGGTGACATGTTGCTGCAACGCGCGCGGCAACTGGAATTACCCTTGAAGCTTATTGACGATGCGGCGATTGCACCGGCTCAGCACCAACCCGGCAATCTACAGTTTATGCATGTTCCGCTAGCTGAACCGGCGGTAGCGGGAAAGTTAAATTCCGCTAACGCTCGCTATGTTTTGGCGACTTTGCAACAAGCGGTAACTGCCTGCCAAACGGGAATAGTGCATGGCATGGTAACGGCCCCCGTCCATAAAGGCGTGATCAACGATGCCGGCATCCATTTCTCAGGCCACACTGAATATTTGGCTGAATTGACGCAGAGCGCGGTGGTGATGATGCTGGTCGGCGGTAACATGCGAGTGGCATTGGCAACAACGCATTTACCGCTACGGGATGTTGTGGCCGCTATTACTGCGGACGATATCGAAAGTAAATTGCGCATCATCCGGAA
Organism: Nitrosomonas sp.; assembly: GCA_019745325.1. GTDB lineage: Bacteria > Pseudomonadota > Gammaproteobacteria > Burkholderiales > Nitrosomonadaceae > Nitrosomonas. The sequence continues at coordinate 135,292 of JAIETK010000005.1, forward strand.
AGACCTGATAACACGTTTTAACATTGACGAACCTCGTATTGCCGTCGCAGGGCTTAATCCGCATGCGGGTGAATCCGGTCACTTGGGTCGGGAGGAAATCGATGTGATTATCCCGGTACTGGATAAGCTTCGTTCCGAAGGTATGCAGTTAGTAGGTCCGCTACCTGCGGATACGTTGTTCAGCCCGGCGCTGTTGAAGCATTTCGATTGTGTTTTTGCGATGTACCACGATCAAGGCTTACCCGTTTTAAAACACGCCAGCTTTGGCGAAGGTGTCAACATTACGCTTGGATTACCCATTATTCGCACATCGGTTGATCACGGCACGGCTTTGGAACTGGCCGGTACCGGGCGTGCTCATGCGGGAAGTTTGCTGGTAGCCATAGAATCGGCTGTGCATTTAGCACGAAATCAGGCTCTGCTCAGTGATCAAGCGGCATAATCCACGCAAGCGGTTTGGTCAGAATTTTTTAATCGACCAATCCGTTATTGCGCAAATAATTACAGAAATTCGACCTCAGAAAACCGACCGGATTATCGAAATTGGTCCTGGGCTGGGTGCGTTAACCAAGCCGTTACTACGCATGGTCGATCAGTTGGATGCGATAGAAATAGACCGCGATATCGCGGCTTGGCTTCATCGCGAGTTTGCATCGGAGAAATTGACTATTCATACGTCGGATGCGCTTAAATTCGATTTCTCAAGTTTAGGCAGAAAGCTAAGAATCATCGGAAATCTGCCTTACAATATCTCGACTCCTTTGTTATTTCATTTGAGCCAATTTGCAGAATACATACACGACATGCATTTTATGTTGCAAAAGGAAGTCGTTGAGCGAATGGTTGGAGCGCCTGATACTTCTCAGTATGGCCGGCTCTCGGTAATGTTGCAGTATCGTTTCGATATGGCTTATGTCATTGAGGTTTCGCCTGAGTCTTTCAATCCGGTGCCTAAAGTTGAATCAGCCGTGGTTCGCATGATCCCAAAGAAGGACTCGGTTATAACAGCCGCGAGTGATGATTTGTTTTCAAAAATAGTTACAGCGGCATTTTCTCAGCGGCGTAAGACACTGCGTAATGCTTTGTATCATTATTTGAAGCCGGAAGATTTTGTAGCGTTGGAGATTGATCCCGGTGTTCGTGCTGAGAATTTATCTGTGGAAAAATTTGTTGCGATTGCAAATCATTTGAACCAAAAGGATTGATCTGCAATCATTTATTTTTTCTTATTTGCTCTTGCTTTATGATGTAACGTTGTATCATTGTTTGCATATTTCCCTTAAGTTCAATAAATTGACAGCCGGCACGAAAGCAATTCTGGCCGCTTCGCAATGTAATCTCATATGTGTTTTTTACCTGAATGTTGACAGTGATAGTGCCTATTTCAGGAAGCGCAATCTGGCAATTGTTATAAACGGTACCTGGTTCGAAGTTGATGACAGGGTGCTGATCGATAACAGCAATCCCGCCGCAACTGATGTCGAGTAGCGCGACTTCGGCGTTAGCATTTGTTCCGGGGATCGGAATAACGCATTTCATTGGTTTTGCAATCGGCGTTGTTATACGGAAATGACTCCGGCGCTGGATGCGTAAGAGCGATTCAGGTATGTTGACTGCAAAAGCATCCTGGCCTTCAAACTGTAGTTTTCTGACTTGACTACAAACGAATTCTATTTTTACCCGGTTTTGTGTGGTAACTATTGCTAATTTCTCAGACTGCAGTGCTTTTTGGCAACATTTTTCATTAGCGCCATAATCAATTATCATCTGCTTTTTATCTGGATAAATTGCAAGGACGGATGATAAGATGAAATCGCTATCATAATTTGGATAGACGGTGATCAGTGAATTTGCTTGCATGATTTCACGAAGGATAAAAAGGATATCGATTTCCGAATGAATCCGGAAATTTTCACTATTTTCTTCCTGAGCAAATTGGGTCGGTTCCAGTACTGAAGAAGTTTCAGATCGTTGATTCGAGATTTGCATAGTTATTATTTCCCCGGATTATTTTGCATTGAATCAGTATCATGCATAGATAATGGATTTGTTTTTCCTCGCTCTAAGCGATAGAGCCACGCAAGCAGTTCTGCAACGGCAACATAAAGTTGTGGAGGAATGCGATCATCCAAGTCTACTTGCATCAACAATGAAACCAAATCACTGGATTCATGAACATAGATGCCTGCTTCCTTTGCACGTTTAATAATTTCTTGAGCAATCAAGCCCCGACCTTTAGCAACCACTTTGGGTGCAACTTGCCCTTCCCGGTATGCGAGAGCAACTGCGGTCAGATGTGATTCATTTCGCTCCATTGTGCTGAACCTCAACTGATTGGATATTCAATCCAGCCGATTTTAAATCTGCAGTAAACGGTGCTTGATTGATCTTCAAAAGGCTGGCGGTGTCTGCTTCCGAAACATGCAAGCTAATCCTAAGACCCTGCGAATTGAATCCAATGGTGGCGATAACTTCACCAAGTTGCGGCATCGATAGTTTTATTTTCGTCCGCCATTGCTCGGCGGATTCATTTTCATTGCGATTGTTATCGTTTTGTGGATGTCCATCAATTTCCCACTCCATCAATTGCCCTTGCCAGACTTCTCCTCGCCATAATAAGTGGCCAGTCTCAAGCGCGTTAAGTTGCTGTTGAACCAACGGAATTATCTGGCTATGCACAGGCATGTCAGAATTAAGGGCTACGGTATTCCCTACTTTTGCTGGCGATGAATCCATCGATAACACCATCAATTTTCCTTGTGGTTCTTGTTGTAAATTTTCAAGCTTTGTTTCTCCATTGATCCACTGTGCTTGATGTGATTCATAGAATAATCCACTTTGAACAATTGTTTTTTGCAATAAACCGGGTAATTCGGTCTTATTTATTGGATTTCCAGTCAAAATAGGCGTAGAGCTGCTGACGGCAGGAGAACCAGTTGCTTGTAATAGGGATGGTTTGGTTGCGGTTTGTTGCAGAACATCTTGTATGAGATTACCGAGAAATCGGCCTGCAGTGCTGATTGATATATTTTCGTCGGTTCCGGGGAGAGGGGCATTGAGGAGAAGAAATTTTAAATTCGGCTCTTTTGAACTAAATACGAGCTCAAGTTTATGTCCTGGTTGCAGGTATTCAGGTAATTGCATTTGCAGGCGTTGGCCAGATACCAAAACTTGCGAATTTCCATTTAGTAATCGCGCTTCAATTACTGCGTGATATTTTTCGCCTTGTATGAATTCGTTTACGGTACTCGAAGCAGGAGTAATTGCCGTAACCGGTGTTATGGATGTAATAGGTTTTATTTGGGGTGCAGTACCATGGGGTATTTCGATTTTTGGGACAGAAGGGATCACGACAACTTATCCATCTCAAGTTTAGAAAGTCTGTTTACAGCATGCTGTAAAGGATTCAGTTATTAACTGATGGACTGATAGGCTTGTTGTAAGCTGTATGTCCGGTCTCTTGTATTAAGCATGCCTTCAAGTTTTTTTAACCAAGGTTCTGTGATCGCTTTAATTTGAGCGTCATCGGCCAGGATTTGATGGATTATTTTTACTTTTTTTTGAAGTAGTTCTTCATCCAGGATGGGATCTGGGTCATTTTTAATTAATGATTCGGTCAATTGTCTGCACTCTTTCTCAAGCTTGGTCAATTGATCCCATTCGCTATTTTGTGCAGCAATAAGCATTTTTCCGGTAGTGGCGAGTATTGCGTTATAAATCATCAGTGTTTGAGAGTCGTTCATCGTATGGAATGCCCTTTTTCTATAAAACTATCTAACATGCAGAGTTTCTTTTTGAGTTTCAGCAAATTGCCCAATCTCCTTCCATGCGCTATGGAGTTCAGATAAAAGCTTATTAACCTCAGTAATTTTTTCTACGTTGTTCTGAATATTGGCGACTAATAGCTGATGTGTCATGTAATCATAAAGTGCTTGTAATTTTATGGCTAAATCTCCACCAGCATTCATATCCAGACTTGCTTTTAAGCCATGATCAATAATCATGATGGCTTTTGAGATCATTTGTCCTTTTTCGGCAATTTCGTTAAGCTGCATATGCATTTTTGCTCTATTCAGAGCCTCTTGCGCACCTTCGAACAGCATCAAGATAAGCTTGTAAGGATCGGCAGCTCCAACACTTGTTTCAACGCCAATACGTTGGTAGGCAGAGATGGCAGAGTTCCCGGCGGTATACATAATGATTCTCCTCGCATCGTGTAAGACTGATATTTTTTAAGTTTAATTATTTGTTGGGCTTGGTAGTTTAGATAGTTGTTGCTGCAAGAAATTGCTTGTTTGGGTCATACTTGCGATTGTTGCATCAAGTGCGGTGAATTGCGCGCGTACGCGTTTTTCGATATTTTCGAGCCGTAACTGTAATTTTTCACGTTGGGTTTCAATGTCTTTAATGGATGCATTAATACCATCGATGCGACTGTCGATTAGTTTTCCCTTCAGCATGCCATCAACTATTTTGTTTAATTTTTGAGCAAATCCGTGTGCAAAATCAATATCCCCACGACTGCCAGTGCCGCCTCCGGTGACTTTAAGAATCAGCCCGCTACTCTCTGCTGCGCCGGTTAGCGTCTGGCCGGAACCGGTTGCAATAACACCATTTATTGTTCCCGCAACATCGACTCCATCGGTTTCAACGGAAGTGCCAAAAAGATCTGTTTCTCCGTTACCTCCAGTTATTTTTACAGAGGATTCAGAACCATATTTATTAGAAGTAACAGTCAAGATCCCAGCTGATTCACTGACTGTAACTTTTAATCCCGCAGACGATATTGCAGATGTTCCATTGATTCTGGATTGAATTTCCGCAGCGAGAGAGGACGGAGTATAGGCACCCGCTGCAAGCGTAATACTGGTATTGACTCCATCAATCGTGAAATTTAATGAATCATTGATTCCCGTGTTGATAGTCAACGCTGCGGCAGTGCTGCCAACAGCCGTGCCGTGTGTCGCAAGTTGAGTAATATTTAGCGCATATTTGCCATTCGCTGTATTTGAATCAGCGCTCACAAACGAAACAAGACTGTCACTTGTTCTTCCCACTGAAGCGAATAATGTTGAAACATCTTTAGCTGGATCGTTCAGTACTTGTGTTAATTTACCAGAGTCAAATTTTAGTGTTCCGTCAGCTTGGAAAGAAATGCCCACTTCCGATAATAAACTAAGGCCTCCTCCAGCTGTAGTCAATGGATCAGAAATGGCTTTGCGAATTTGGGTTTGCACTGAGCGAACCGTTGAATCTCCGGTTAAGATGGAAGCCTGTTTGGTCGCGGCATCATATTTTGATACATCGACAATTGTTTTATTAAGATCGTTAAAAGCTTTAACGAATGAAGATATTGCGCTATTAATACCGGCAGTATCTCGAGTTAAATTTAAAGTTGTAGTGGTCCCGGCATTTGCTTTCAATAGATCCAGTGTGACACCTTCAATGGCATCTGTGATTTTATTGCTGGCTTTACTGATTGCAATGCCATCAATGACTAATGATGCATTACTGGCTGCAGTTGTTTGGGTTAAATTAATTGTTCCGCCGGTGGAAGCGTCATATACAAGCTGTGATAATCCAGCGTTATCAGTATTGGTTGAGTCGCTATCGATGGCAGTTATTTTCAGCGCATTGCTTAAACCTGTTTCGTTAGAAGCGATTACCAATCGATTACCCGAGCCGTCATTGATAATACTGGCGGTAACTCCTGCCTTAGCTTGGTTTATTGCATCTCGAATACCTGCGAGTGATGAGTTTCCAGAAGAAATGGTTATTGATTTCGCGGATTTCTCCGGATTGAGAGTAAATGAGCCACCGCTATAGGTACCAAATTGTATGGTAAGAGTACCGCTTCCGATGGTTGCATCTGTAGTAGAAAAATTAGCAGATTTTAATTTTTGCGCTTGTGCGAGAGTCTGAATCTCGATTGAATGACTCCCGCTTACCGCCGCAGATGTCGCACTGACATTAGCTACTGTGTTATCTGCAATACTTGCCGTCATTGCGTTAAATTTTGCCGGACTTGAAAGTGCGGTAAGGCTATTTTGAAATGAGGATAATGCACCCTTCAGGCTACCAAACGCAGTTAATTTTGTTTGTTGTTGTGCTTCTTTGCTATCCAAAGCAGTAAGTGGACGGCTTTCCGCTTGCATTAGTTTGCTTACGATGCCATTAATATCTAAACCTGATCCAATTCCGGGTGATGAAAGCATTTCAAAACTCTACCTATGTTTAAATTATGCCTTACCGTTGAATAACAGGCCTTGTACTTTGTCTAGTGTGCGAGCTATCTCAACCGCTTCTTCTGTTGGAATTTGACGAATAACTTCTTCGGTATGTACATCCATTACCTTTATGATCGTTTTTCCAGTATCTTCATCAATCGAAAACTGCAAATTTTGTGCCAGGTTATTAACGGTTCCCTGAATCTTCTGAACGGCTTGCTTTACTTGTTCCTCGGATTCCATCGAATTACCAATTTTTGATCCAACGATAGAAGCCGCTATAGCAATGTTTTCGGTATTTGATGCGGACATTTTCTTGGTAGTCGATGTCGTTAATGAAGGAACTGGCGATAGGCTGGTTCCATTTAATTGACTGATAGTCATGATCTGACTCCTTATAACTGAAAGAGCATGGATTTTATTGGTTTTCGAGCTCTTTCAGTTGTTTTTAAAGCAATATTACGTTTGTTATTAACGTAACAGTGAGAGTACGTTGTTAGGCAGTGAATTCGCTTGTGCCAGTATTGCAACACCAGCTTGCTGCAGAATTTGTCCGCGTGTAAGGTTTGCTGATTCTGCGGCAAAGTCAGCATCTTGAATCCGGCTCCGAGAAGCTGAGAGATTTTCCGATGCGGTTTGCAGGTTTGCAATCGTTGAACTAAAGCGATTTTGAATCGCACCCAAGTCACCACGTGAGCTGTTAATGGATTTTAATGCTTCATCCAATGTTCTGATCGCTGTTTGTGCATTGGTTGCGGATGATATATCCAATGTAGCTACAGAATTGAAAGAGCTGGTGGTAGCACCAAATTCCGTGGCATTACTTCCTGCCGCAGTGATCTGTCCGAAGGCGCTCGAAAGTTCAATGGTGCCCGTGACAGTTGTTGAGTCATTACCACCACTGGTTAGCGTCCTTGTTGTTGCGCCGGCAGTGACGTCGGCGGTGATGGTGCCATTGGTAAAATCTGCTAATACGATGTCTCGGCCATCTGATGTTGACAGTGTAATTGCCGATTTATCTGTCGCAGAAGCGAATGAAGCGGTGACACCGGTAGTAGATTGCAATCCGTTAATGGCGGAAGCCAAACCGCTTAGATCGGCGGCATCAGTGATTGTGGCAGAAACTGTGCTGCCATTGATTGTTAAAGCAGTTGTGCCTGTTCCTGATAGATTGCCGAGTGTGGCACTGTTGGATGCGGTTGCAGTGATGCCGATACCCGAGGCAGCCGTATTAATGGCCGCTGCAATAGCTTTAGCGTCATCGCCCGCTGCATAGCTAATGTTACCGGTGACGCCTTTATTATTAGCAAGTGTTAAACCGGCTTCTACCGCAACACCATTGGCAGCAGAGGCAGCCGCAGCAGCGGTTGCTGTACCCATTGCTGTACCATTGGTTGTCAGTATGTGGCTGCCTAATGCCGTGGCTCTTGCATCAGAAATTGATGCGATGTTGATAGTTTGATTTGCATTGGCACCGACCTGGAAGCTTTGATTCAAGAACGAACCATCCAGTAAGTTTAAACCATTAAATTGAGTTTGGCTGGCTACACGAGTAACTTCGGCACTCAATTGCGCAGCTTCAGCTTGGAGCGAAGCCCGGTCACCGGCACTATTGGTTGCATTGGCAGATTGAACAGCCAATTCACGGATCCTCTGTAAGTTGGCACCGATTTCGCCTAAGGCGCCTTCAGCAGTTTGTGAAAGAGAAATACCATCATTTGCATTGCGGACAGCTTGATTTAAACCGCGAATTTGTGAGGTCATTCTTTCAGAAATTGCAAGACCTGCAGCATCATCCTTAGCGCTGTTAATCCGCAAGCCTGAGGACAATCGTGTCAATGAAGTATTTAATGCATTTTGTGAAGTATTCAGGTTGCGTTGTGCATTTAATGAGGCAACGTTAGAGTTAATGATTTGTGGCATTTGGGTTCTCCTTTTTTCAACTATTTAGTTTAGGCACTATTGCCTTTAATACGCTGGCATGCCCCGCAATCCAAGAGGGTATACAACCACCGTTGCTTGCAGTTATCGGAAAGCGATTTGAAAAGTTTAGGAATTTACCTTCATGATTTTTATCTAATATTTGAATTAATAACGGTAATTCATGATATAAAGTATTTTGTAAAGCGCGAATGTTTTGTAAAATCGGAATAATTTTCAGATAGTTAATTGTGAGTGCTGCTACGTGACCTGTCGGCTTTAATGGATGAAGAACTCAGATGATTCGTGACTTGACATTAAGGGTATTAATGATTGAATCCTCGGATGAGGATGTGAATCGGATATTGAAAATCCTTGCGGAAAGTGATTTTCAAACTGACTATGTTTGTGTTGATACAAAGAAGGGACTAGAAGATGCGCTTCAAACACAGACTTGGGACATGATTTTGTCAGAAAATAATTTGCCGCAGCTGACTGCAATACAAGTAATTGAGATTGCGAAGAAAAATAAGCCCGACATTCCGGTGATAATTGTTTCCAATCAAATAAGCGATGAAGCAGTGGAGTTTCTAATGGGATTGGGAGCCTACGATTTGTTGACCAAGACGAATCTTGCGAGATTGGTTCCGGTAATAAGGCGAAGTATCAGCGAATCTGAAAATTATCAACGATTTATTTCAACGCAAACTGCACTGCAAAAAAGCGAAGAACTGTTTCAGGCTATTACATCTAACCTTCCGGGTGTTGTTTTTCAATTTCAACTGGATGCTAATCACCAGGCAAGTTTTTTATATGTGAGCGATGCCAGCGAAACACTGTTAGGGTTGTCGCCATCTATGCTGATCAGTAATCCTGGCTTATTTCCGGAATTAATTCTGACGGATGATAGAGTTTATTATGATCAACTGATGATGATATCTGCCAAGCAACTTTCAACTTGGAATTGGGAAGGATGCATTCAAGTTAAAGGCGATAGCGATATTAAATGGATCAGCTTGCGTGCAACACCAAGGAGAATGCCCGATGGTGCGACCCTCTGGGATGGGATCATGATCAATATTACCCGCAATAAGCTGGCTGAACGTGAAATTGCCCGCTCACGCGAACAGCTTGCAGAACTGTCATCTTACTTGCAAAAAGTAAAAGAACAGGAACGCGCCCGGATAGCAAGAGAAATTCATGACGATATCGGAGGGACGCTAACGGCTATTAAATGTGAGTTATTTCCATTTTTTGATTCAGCAGCCAGACCCATTGAATTTTATCAACAAAAGGCAAGATCCATTGAATCTCTTGTTGATCGTGTGATCGATAGCACACGAAGGATTTCATTGGATTTACGACCCGGAATACTTGATTGTGGAATTGTCGCGGCGGTGCAATGGCAAGCCAAAGAGTTTAGTAATCGAACGGGTATTGTGTGCCGGGTGTCCTGCAGCAGCGATGAAATTTCAATAGACTCGGATCTTTCGATTGCAATCTTCAGAATTTTCCAGGAGACTCTTACAAATATTTCCAAGCATGCCAGTGCAACGCATATTCAAGTTAAGCTGGTCGAGTTGGATCAGATGGTTTTGCTCGAAGTAATAGATAACGGTCGAGGAATTACCGATCTCGATATGGGAAAGCATGAATCATATGGGATTCGTGGAATGCGTGAACGCTGCCAGCAATTAAAGGGGAATTTTCACATTATGGGAGAGACGGGGAAAGGTACCAAAGTGACGATACTGATTCCTACTGAAAATTCTGGGTATCATTCCGGATATATGATCGAATCCAAAAATGAGTCAGAACTCATACAGCCTGGGACATCGAAAGCAAGAAAAAGAGCTGTAAAGCATTGAGAAGCTGGGGGGCAACATGATAAGCGTGATGATAGCCGATGATCATGCAATCGTTCGTCAAGGTTTGAAGCAGATATTGAGTGAGACTGATGATATTAAGGTTACCGGCGAGGCGGAAACAGGTTTTCAAGCAATTAAAATTGCCCGGCAGCAGGATTTTGATGTCATGCTGCTCGATATTTCCTTGCCGGACAGGAATGGTATAGAGATTCTTAAACAAATAAAGAAAGACAAACCAGGCTTGGCGGTACTGATGCTCAGTATGCATAATGAGCATGAGTTTGCGATCCGTGCTTTAAAAGCTGGAGCTTCGGGTTATCTTAACAAGCAAAGCGCGCCGGCTCAGTTGGTGGTGGCAATTCGCCAGGTATCGACGGGTGATAAATATGTCAGTCCGGCAGTAGCGCAAGAATTAGCCAACATTATTAATACGGATGTCGATAAACCGCTATATACCACGTTATCCGATCGTGAGTATCAAACTTTATGCTTTATCGCTGCAGGGAAAACACTCTCGGAAATTTCCGCGGAAATGTTTTTAAGTCCGAAAACAGTCAGTGTGTATCGCGCGCGTCTACTTGAAAAACTCAAGTTATCGAATAATTCAGAATTAATTCGCTACGCGATCAAGAATAAATTGGTTGAATGACTTTAAACCGTCGATGAGGTCAAGAAATCGACATTGCGGTCGATGTTTTTCGAGACACTATTTTTGAACATATTCTTTCTCTTCTTTCTTGCACCCTATGAAGCAGTCCAAAGATTCTAATCCTACTATCATTGCGCGTGAAACTTTACGTCAGTTAGCGGTACTTAAGATTCCTCCAACACCGGATAACTATCTCAAGCTCTATCATCAAATTTCGGGTGATTCCGGAAATAGCGGAGATTCAGTTGCCAGCACAGTAACAGGTTCGCTAAAACCGGAGGGTCATCCAGTATCAGAGAGCGCAGCTTGGGGGGATACTCTGGAAGCATTGTTAAAGCAGTTAGAGAATAAGCAAGGCACTTTGACAATTGCGAAGAAAAGGGAAGGCGTTAAAAGAGTGCTTGCTAAGTTCTCAAAAGATTCCGAGCAACTGCACAATAAGCTGAAGGCATTGGTGGATTCTTGGGGAGAATCGAATGTAGCGCCTACCGAGTTAATCGAAAGTGGCCTCCCTGAAAATTCTTCCTCACAAACTTCTCGGTTGGACACTCTGGATGCGCAAGACGAGCAGGCGGTTTCAGGGCAACGAGAGAAGGTGAATCAGTTTGCAGACCAGTTGCGGGAATTGGTATCGGAAATGCTCGAGCAGATTGTGGCAAAACGGATGGATGATGCAAACTTGGCTGATGAAGCGGAAGCGCTGGCGCATCAGCTACGAAGTACACGAAATGAATCGGAAATGCGGAATTTTATCGAGATTTTTCGTAACTTTAATAGCAAATTTTCAGATTCTGATCAGAATAGGGACGGATTGCAGCAAGGTTTGCTCAGATTACTGAATATGCTGATGGACAGCACGGGTGAAATATTGGCGGAAGACCAGTGGATCGGTACCCGGATCGGGCAGCTGCGGGAAACAATTGCTAAGCCGTTAAATTCTGAAGTGATTGAGCAAGCCGAGCGTTATTTGGAAGAAATCACACAACGGCAGGAAATTGTCAAAAGCAGTTTAAATGAAGCCAAACTGACTTTAAAGAAAATGGTGACTTCACTGATTACCAATATTGAAGAACTCACCGATACGACCGATGGATATCAGGAAAAACTCGGACAGTATGTTGAGAAAATCAGTAAGACGGATGACATTAAAGAATTGAATCAGTTGCTTGCGATGATTATGGACGAAACCAGGCAAATGCAGAAAAGCACGTCCAGTTACCGCAACGATTTCTTGGCCGCTCGTGCCGAGGTCAGTCTGGCGCAAAGTAAAATCAATCAACTTGAAACCGAATTGCAAGTAATGGGCGAAAAGGTTCATGAAGATCATCTGACCGGGATATTGAATCGCAGGGGCCTGGATAGTGCTTTTGAGCGGGAAGCCGCCCGGTCTGCCCGTCATCAAGTGCCGTTATGTTTTGCGCTTCTGGATATTGATAATTTCAAGCAATTGAACGATACCCACGGCCATAAAGTTGGTGATGATGCGTTGGTTTATCTGGTTGAGTCGGTCAAAGATACCACGCGCCCGGAGGACGTTGTGTCACGTTATGGTGGTGAAGAATTTGTCATTTTGTTACCGAATACAAATCTTGAAGAGGGGGTTCAAATTCTTTCCAGAGTCCGGCGGAATCTAACCAAAAAGTTTTTTTTGCACGAGAACAAGCGCTTGCTAATTACTTTTAGCGCGGGTGTGGCGCAATTCCGCTCGGGAGAATCGCAGGAAAGCATATTCAAGCGTGCCGATGAAGCACTTTATCGGGCAAAAAAAGGCGGGAAAAATCAAATCCTGACATCGGAATAAGTTGTATATCACATTGTTTATTATGGTAAACAAGGTGTATGACCGCAAATAGCACAGATTTCCCTTGTTATTCATTCAATTCATCCGGGTTTGGCTCTGTTAACTTTATGAGCATGGCAGTCTATACCGGAATGGGTTCTCCTTCGCAATCCAACGAATTTCCCCGAACTGGCGTAGCCTGGCATTCAATGCGGTTATTTGAGGAGAATAGCGATGCAAGGAGCTACCGGACAGGGGCAAAAAAGAATATTGCGGCTGGTTAAATCAACAGATGGTATGACAAGTGAGCGAAAACCCATGATTGATTCGGAAGATTACTATAAGCAAGTTGAACGCTATGCTGATCAGATTCGGAAGACAAGGAATGCCGATGAAATCATTCGCATTCTTGATATGGTATTGTCTGAAACCAGAGGATTGAGAGCCAATGACGAAGTATTTGCCGCTCAGGAGCAAATAAAACGTGCAGAGCAGAAAATTGAAACACTAAAGGATGAGATCGAACAATTACGCGGACTTGTGCAGACTGACCAAATGACCGGAGCTTTTAATCGTCGTGGACTGGATGAAACATTTGTTCGTGAGGCGGCGCGTGCTGACCGGAATGCACAATCGCTGGGCGTGGTAGTCATTGATCTGGATAATTTCAAGCAGATTAACGACAGTCTTGGCCATCAGTATGGCGATAGCATTTTGATCAATTTTGTTGCTGTGGCCAAGGAAACGTTGCGTCCTACCGATATCGTCGCCCGTTTTGGTGGTGAAGAATTTGTGATTCTATTGCCTGATGTCGCCGTAGAGGATGCGTTAACCATCATCCAGCGGCTGCAAAACAATCTAGCCAAGAGTCTGTCGATTCAAATCGATAACCAATCAATGCCGGTCACATTCAGTGCCGGCGTGGCGCTACGTTCCTTTGGCGAACATCAGAATTCGGTTATCAGCCGGGCTGATAAAGCGCTTTATCAGGCAAAGCGAACCGGGAAAAATCGTGCAATTCCTGCACTAGCATAATAATTTCGCAATATACGGCACCATTAAACAGTCTCCGCTATCCATAGCGGTTCGTGGCAATCTTTTTTCTCTGTGAAGAGATTTCTAAACATCCAGAAATAAAAAGCGGATTAGTTTTCAATACAACAACGGGTTAATTGTGAGGAAATAGATGGAAGGTTTTTTTCTTGGGCGACAGCCGATTTTAGATCGCAACCAAAACTTGGTTGCATTTGAATTGCTTTTCAGGCGAGAAGAAACGGACAAATCGGCTGCAATAACAGATGACTTATCTGCATCCGCTAATGTCATCATTAATGCCTATTGTCAGCTGGGTATTCAGAATGTATTAGGTAAGTTGCGAGGGTTTGTCAACGCGAACCCCGAACTGGTGATGAGTGACATTATCAGTTTGCTGCCAACCAAGCATGTTGTCCTTGAAATCAGGGAAACAGAAACGATAACCGCCGAATTTCTGGCGCGATGCAGCGAACTCAAGCAGAAAGGTTATCAATTCGCCCTCGATAATATTGTTGAAATAAACGACAAGATTGAAAAGTTGCTTCCAATCGTCAGCGTTGTGAAAGTCAATGTTCTGGCGATAGAAAAGCCGCAATTGACCAAACTGGTGGCGGAGCTGAACCGGTGGCCGGTATTGTTATTGGCGCTCAAGGTTGAAAACCGTGAACAAGAAGCGCTATGCCGGCAATTAGGGTTTCAAATGTTCCAGGGATATTATTTTGCCAAACCGGAAGTCATGGCGGTTAAAAGAGCGGATCCAGGAAAGCTCGCGTTACTGAAGCTGTTGACATTAGCCATGGGTGACAGCGATGTCGAGGAATTGGAAAAGGAATTCAAACATCAACCCGGTCTCAGCTATAACTTGATGCGCATGGTCAATTCGGTAGCCAACGGTTTGCCGCAAAAGATTAATTCGATTAAACATGCGATCATGATTCTCGGTCGTCAGCAACTGCGAAGATGGATTCAATTGCTGCTTTATACTGCCGATCAAGCCGACGGCGGCGTGTCCAATGCGCTGATGCAAACAGCAGCAGCCCGGGGAAAATTGATGGAATTGATTGCGATAGCGGAGCGCCCGCATGATAAGAACCATCATGAGAGAGCATTTATGGTGGGGATATTATCGCTGCTGGATACTTTACTGGGTATGGACATGCAGCAGATCATCGACAAATTGGGCATTCCGGAAGACATGAGCCAGGCTTTGTTGACGCGCGATGGGCGGTTAGGGCAAGAACTGAAATTAGTCGAAGCCAATGAAAAAGGTGAAGTCACGGCCATTCAATCAATTTTGAATGATTTGGGTTTTATCAGTTTAAGCGAACTGGCTGATATCGAGCTGCAAGCGATTGGCTGGGCCAACCGCATTGGTGAATCGGTCGATTGATACGGGGTGAATTTCTTGCATCGACTTGATCTACAATCAATTCCTTAGATAGCAGTCATAGTTGTTCAGTTACGTTGAACCGGAGCAGTCCGGAGCTTATTTAGCAATGCATGCTGCAGTTCGGCATCGATCCAGGCTTTTTGAGGCAACGCCCACAGTTTATCATGCGCAAAATCCTGGCACTGCAGCGCATTTTCTTCCGGCATCAGCACCACGTCGGCTTCTGGAAAATCGATGTCTTGCAGCACAAACCGGTGATTCTCTACACAAGTGTGAAACTCAGCATTAATACCGGCTTTCATCAGAACCTCATATAACCAGGGGAAGTTATCGACGTCGGCGACGGCATGTAACCGAACGTTCCTGAAATCCGGAATTGATCGCTGTATTTCCGGTTTTTTCAGTTGATACGCAATTTCATGAAACAATTTCATATTGTAGGTTTTACGGTTTTCAAAATCATTCCGATAACCGGGGTTGCTGTTTGTAACGACAAGACTGTCATTATTAAAACCGTCAAGGCTTATCCTGAGCGGGCCGGCGGGTAATAGCAAGCCGTTACCCAAGCTTTGTTCGTTAAAATCCACTACAATCACCTCGATATCGCGCTCAAGCCGGAAATCCTGCAATCCGCCGCTGCAAATTATGATATTGCAAGCCGGATTCGCTTCCAGCATTGCTTTAGCAACGGCCACGTTGTCATTTCCGCTCCAGACCGGACAGGATTTTCCGCAGTGTTGGGCGAGTAACAAGGTCTTTGCGTCATAATGCCGGTGACTATTGTCGAGTGCGGCTGGACCGGGTAAACCGGAATGACCGGCGTTATCCCGCGTGATGATGGCCGGTGAAAATCCCTGAGCCAGCAGGCAATCCACTAACCACAGCAACAAAGGTGTTTTGCCGCCATCGTTAATGCTGGCGCTATCAATAACAATGACCGGAACCGGAAGTTTGACCGCGTGAAAGATATCCAGCCAATAACAGGCTTTTTTGATCAATATAAAAAGCCTATACATAATACTGAGCGGCCATAACAGCAAATGTAATGGCGTGATGCGATGCCAATAAAGTTCTGATAATTTCATCTTTCGTAAACGTATGAGATAAAACTGAGGAATCGTACCGAAGCTAAGGAAACGATAGTGGAATTATAGGTATAAAAATTTTTGCGTGCCATCGAAGAACCAAAAATTAACAAAGGGATGAATATAATAGCCTGTTGTGTTTTCTGTATGGCCGGATGCGGTGTTTTATTGAGGGGCGTTATAAGAAACACGGTGAATGTACACGATTAATGACAGAATAAATGCCATGGATATATCAATCAAGCGGTTATTAGTTCCGACTCTCTCAGCCAGCGGCGAGCAGCATAAGCCGCATCATATTGCTTACACTGACTGGGGCAATCCAAATAATCCGAACGTAATCGTGTGTGTTCATGGTTTGACCCGGAATTGCCGGGATTTCGATTTTCTTGCACAAGCCCTGCAGGCGGATTTCAGGATCATCAGCGTGGATGTGGTGGGACGCGGCCAAAGCGATTGGCTGGAACATGCGCAGGATTACGATTTTTACCCTTTGTATTTGTCGGATGCGCTCGCATTGGTGACGCATATTCAATCGCAATACCAACAAAGAATCACACTAAATTGGGTTGGGACATCGATGGGAGGGCTGATTGGGATGGTTCTGGCGATTCAACCCAATCTTCCCGTGGCGCTCAACAAATTGGTCATGAGCGATATCGGACCGCTGATTCCAGCGACAGCATTGAAGAGAATTGCTGATTATGTCGGTAAAGATCCGCGCTTTGAAAATTTTGCAGCATTTAAAGCCTACATGAAAGCGATTTCGGTAACGTTCGGCCCGCTGACGGAAGAGCAATGGACGCATATGGCGATTCATAGTGCCCGTGAGTATGCGGATGGGACGTACGGTTTTCGCTACGACCCGAAAATTGCTTACAGCTTCAAGGCTCATGAAATCACCGATATCGATCTGTGGCAGCAGTGGGATCAGTTGACGGTACCCACATTGATTCTGCGCGGTGTCGAATCGGATGTGCTGTCGGCGGAAACGGCTGCCCAAATGCAGATACGCGGACCGGGAGCGCGTATTGTCGAATTACCCGGTATCGGTCATTCACCGATGCTGATGGACAATCATCAAATTAATATAGTCCGGGATTTCATCAAGATTTCCTAGTTTTCCCGAATAATCGGAGAGTGCAGAAGGGTTCGGATATTTTCACCGCTGCATTGGAAAATACAGACTTATCATTGCCAGTAGTAATGTGCCGAAAGTGCAACTGCAGGAAGAAATTTTTCTGTACTGCGTATCTTGCAAATAACCTCATGTTGTTCAGTTCGAATGAAATATCCGGTACAGAATAAATGGCCGGTTTAGTGGTTTCTTGCTTAAATTTTTCAAGGGTCGGATAGTTAATAAATAAATGCGGATAAGCGGCGGTAGCAAGAAATGAGTAGTTGGAAAATATCTTGAACCTGTTCCGCGCTGACTTGCTTTTTTAAATCGTACCTTGAATTCATTCAATTGTTGATGCGGCAAATTGTCGCGCGGCAATTTGTCACATTCCCAACGATTACTGTTTCCATTACATTTCTCAAAAACGCGGCGGGATCGTTTCGCTCTGGAATAGCCTGGCGAAAGAAAGAGTCATCGTGATCTTGTTTGCAGCGTGTTCCACCAGTTAATTCGAGTGAAAAACGACGCAAAATAAATTTGGAATGGAGAATCTCATGCAGCTACCACCTTTAGTAAATCCTATCGAAGCACTGAGTCAACAAGAGGTTTCGCGCTATAGCCGCCATATCTTGATTCCTGAAGTAGGATTGGAAGGACAAAGGCGGCTTAAAAGCAGCAAAGTGTTAGTAATAGGCGCTGGCGGACTGGGTTCTCCAGTCCTGATGTACCTTGCCGCTGCCGGTGTCGGAACGATCGGCATCATCGATTTTGATGTCGTTGATGAATCAAATTTACAACGGCAAATCATTCATGGCCAATCGGATATCGGCCGCCTGAAGGCTGAGAGCGCCCGGGATGCCATGACGGAAATCAATCCTTATGTGTCGATGCAATTGCATTGCGAGCGGCTGGAAGCGTTCAATGCGATGGCGATTATCGCAGCGTACGACTTGATCATCGATGGCACCGATAATTTTGCCACACGCTATCTGGTGAACGATGCCTGTGTATTGGCGGGAAAACCCTATGTGTGGGGATCCATTTTTCGTTTTGAAGGACAGGTTTCGGTGTTTTGGGAGAATGCGCCGGGTGGTGTCGGCTTGAATTATCGCGACTTGTACCCGGAACCGCCGCCGGCGGAGATGGCGCCCTCCTGCGCGGAAGGCGGTGTGTTGGGAGTGTTATGCGCGGCTATCGGTTCGATGATGGCCACCGAAGCGATTAAATTAATTACCGGTATCGGTGAAACCATGCTCGGGCGATTGGCTGTTTATGATGCATTGGAGATGAGTTACCGGTTTATTCCGCTCAGGCGGGCGCCTGTCAGAACAGCGGTGACGCAATTAATCGATTATCAGCAATTCTGTGGCATGAGCCGCACGGCGCCGGATAGTGGCACATCAATTCCGGTCATCAGCGCAAGGGAATTGAAGGCCATCAAAGATCAAGGAAGAAGCGTGCAGCTTATCGATGTCCGCGGTATCGAGGAATGGAATATCGTGCATATCGATGGCGCTAAACATATTCCCAAGCATCGGATAATGTCCGAAGAAGTGCTGTCCTCTTTGAATAAAGAAGATTTTATCGTGTTGCATTGCAAAATGGGCGTGCGTTCCCGGGATGTTTTGCTCGAAATGCAAAAATATGGATTCAACAACGTCAAAAGCTTGGATGGCGGGATACTGGCATGGATTCAAGAGGTCGATCAATCGCTGCCGACTTACTGAGAATACCGGTCATTAACACATGCCATTGCTTCAGCGCACAGTAATCGGGATGGCCTGTTTTTCACCAATCAATTGGTTTTTTATATGAGGAGACAAGCAATTATGTTAACGATACATCACAAGCTGGTGGAAGCCATGATCGCGCAAGCAATGAGCGATCACCCGATTGAAACCTGCGGTGTTATAGCCGGGCCTGCAGGATACAATCTGCCATTGCGTTTGATTCCGATGAAAAATATTGCGCAATCGGAAAACTTTTTCAGATTTGATCCGCAACAACAGTTGCTGGTCTGGAAAGAAATGGAAGCGCGTGGCGAAGAACCGATCGTCATCTATCATTCCCATACCAGCAGTCACGCTTATCCGAGCCGCGCCGACGCGGAACTTGCAACCGAGCCGCAAGCGCATTATGTGATTATTCCAACAACGTCTCTCAACGAGGAAGATGTGCGCAGTTTCCGGATCATTGACCAAATGGTGATCGAGGAACGCATCCGCATTGTTCATCAATATCAACCGGAATTGGAATTGCAAATGGTTGCATGAAGCAGCGATCAACTGTCAATAGTTTCCGGTAAACATAAGAAATATCAGCGAAATGAGAGATCAAAGTGTTTTTAAGCGATTCTCTTCAGATTCCTTCGATTTCAATGCAAAAGCCAAGCTTGCGCGAAGAATCGAAGAAATTTGAACATTCGCCTTCAAGCCGCCGAGCGGATATGCGGTCGCTAATCGCCGGTATCAGCGACTCGAAATTACTGAATCGTTACTCACACAATTTTTTCAACAGGAGCAAAGATGTCGATCAAAGTCATCATCCCGACCATATTAAGGCCGCTGACGAATCAGCAAAAGCATATCCATGTCGATGGCTTCGAAGTATCCGAAGTGATCGACCGGATGGAGCAGCAATACCCGGGCATTAAAGCAAAGCTGGTGTCGGAGGGGAGTGCGCATCGTTTCATCAATATCTATGTCAACGACCATGATATCCGGTTCCAAGCAGGACTCGCTACGCCTTTGCAAGAAGGCGATGTGATGACCATTCTGCCGGCGGTGGCCGGCGGTTAAGCGAGTACTGCTCCGTTAATGAATACGCACACATCGCAGCTATGAATCATCCGCTCCAGAATTGCATGATTACCGGGCCGTGGGAGAGTCCAGCCTCAAATTTCTCGGCATCGATTTTTTCGCTGTTTTATCAAGCCTGTGCATTAGGCATGAAAGTCAAACATGCACCGAACGAAGTTGATGAAGCAGGCTTCTCATTTGTATTGGAAACGCCGGTCACGACGCCGGTTACATGCGAAGTAACAGCATGGGATCCGGGCAGCCGATCGAACAATCCGGCCAGCGAGAGCATTCTGCAGGCAGCATGCGGTCTGATGTCGGTTCATGGCCGGGCTTCCGGCAAAGCTCAGCCGCTTGGCCTCAATTATGTATCGACGCTCACGGCAGCATTGGCATTACAGGGGGCTGTTACTACAGCACTGGGCCAATTGCGCGGCTTTCCACATGCCCGTACCGGTATTTCCATGGCATCGGCGGCACTGCTAAGCGCTTCTCAATATATTGCAGATGCGACGGTCGATGCAATGGGAGAAAACTTACCGTCTGCAACTAAAAACCGGATTCCTGCGCCACCCTTTGTTTCCGCAGATGGCGTAGTTTTTGAGCTGGAAACCCTAAATACCGAGCCCTGGCTGAGGTTCTGGACGCGGATGGGAATCAGCGCAGCATTGGCTGGAGCAGGCTGGACCGCCTTTTTGCTTCGTTACGCCAAGGCAATCGCACCGTTGCCCGATGAATTAACGCATGCACTTACACAGGTGGCCTATCAGGACATTGCTGAATTATGTTCGCAAACGGGGCTTTCGATTTGCCCCGTTCAAACGATGGCTGACAGAATTTCCGATGAACTGCTTAAATACGAATGGTTAAATGGTCCATGGTCATTTGCAATGCCGGCTGCCGCAGCGGTTGCGCAACACAGCCGAGGTCATCGCGAATTACCGTTGAGCGGCTTGACCGTGGTGGAGTCTTGCCGGCGCATTCAAGGTCCGCTGGCCGGACATTTATTGGCGCTGCTGGGAGCCGAAGTTATTCGCATAGAGCCGCCGGGTGGCGATCCATTGCGTGGCATGCCGCCGCTTGCGGATGGGTGTTCGGTGAGATTTGATGCGCTGAACCGGCATAAAACCATTCGTGAAATTGATATTAAATCCACGGCGGGGCGCTCTGAAATCTTGGAATTGGCAAGGAATGCGGATGTTTTTCTGCATAATTGGGCGCCTGATAAAGCTGCGCAGTTGAGGTTGGACGCTGCCGATTTGACCGCCGTCAATCCGGCGTTGGTTTATGCCCATGCAGCCGGCTGGTCAAGTAACGGCGGTTTTTCCTCCCGGCTCAACACATTGCCGGGTACCGATTTCATGGTGCAGGCATACTCCGGCGTTGCGCATAAAATTTCTCAAGCGTGCGGCACACGCGGAGGGACGCTGTTTACAGTATTGGATGTATTGGGCGGTGTCATCGCAGCGCAAGGAATTACCATTGGTTTATTCAACCGCTTCAGGAATCATATCGGCGGCAAAGTCACATCGTCGCTGTTGAGTACGGCCACGTTGCTGTGCAGCGAAGATTTTCAGCGGCAGCACCGGTTCTTCGAGATCAATGCTCCAGCCGCAAGCCGGTTGAATAATGTATATCCGACCAAACAAGGCATACTGGCGATTGAATGTTGTGACGAAGCCATGTTGCAGCGGTTATTCCGGCTATTTGACAAGTTGATCGATGGCCAACGGATCGATGCGCAGGAAAGGTTACGGGAGATACTGCTGACCGATGGCGCGCAGGAATGGGCGGCGTTGTTGCAGCAAGCGGGTATTCCCGCAACCGTCGTCATTGAAGATCTCGCCGGTTTGGATGATTGTCCGCAGATACGATCTGCGCTGAGCCGCGGATCTTACACGCAAGTCATCACTCCATGGAGTTTTCTATGAATCATTCCGGAATATTGGATCTGGTGCCGGTCGATGTCCGGAATCAATGGATCGAGAACGGCGCCTATCCCAATAAGTCTTTGTATCAACTGTTTTGTGAAAAGGTTCAGATTCACCCCGATAAAGCTGCGGTTGTTTCCCCCGATCAAACGATTAGTTATGAGCAGCTGCAATACCGGGTTGCATGCCTGGCAGCCAGTTTCCGTTCGTTAGGTGTCGTTACCGGGGATGTGATCGCATATCAACTTTCCAACAGTTGGCATCATTGCGCGATTGATTTGGCGGCTGCCGCACTGGGGGCCATTGTTGCGCCGTTCCCGCCCGGCCGCGGACGGCTCGATACGCACTCGCTATTAAGCCGCTGCGATGCGCGGGTGATTATCGTTGAGTCCGGATTTGTGCAAATGGACGTGTGCGAGATGATTGAGTCGTTGCGTCCTAGCTTATTGTCGCTACGAATTCTTGTCGTGAGCGGTAAAGCGCGCGATGGCTGGCTTACCTTGGAATCGCTTTATCAAACAAAGCCGATTGCATCGAATCATCTGCCAGAGGTCGATCCCGGCTCGCCGGTACGATTTCTGATCTCGTCGGGGACCGAATCGGATCCGAAATGGATTGCTTATTCACATAATGCATTAGCCGGCGGGCGTGGCCGTTTTTTGCAACGCATTCATCCGGATGGCGGTAGTTTCCGTGGCTTGTACTTGATGCCGCTGGGAACAGCTTTTGGTTCCACCGCAACATTTGGCGTTTTATCCTGGCTTGGGGGCGCGGTGCTGGTGTCGACGCAGTTCGATGCCGGTGCCGCCATTCGCGCGATCGGCAGCTTGCATCCGACGCATATTTTCGGTGTACCCACGATGTTTCAACGCATGGCGGCGGAACCTGAACTGGCGCATACCGATACTTCCAGTTTGATTGCGATTATCAGCGGCGGCGCGAAGATTGATGAAGCGTCGATCCGCCGCTGCACCGAAGCATTCCGGTGCGGTTTTATCGGTTTATACGGTTCGGCCGATGGGGTGAATTGCCACACGATGCTGGATGATAGTCTGGATACGATTCTGCGCAAAACCGGACGGCCCAATCCGGATGTGTGCGCGATCAGGATTGTCGATGATCAGAAACGCGAAGTGGCGCAAGGTCATATTGGCGAAATTACCGCCAGAGGACCGATAACGCCGATGCAGTATGTCAATAACCCGGAACTGGATGCGCGCTATCGCGATGAAGATGGCTGGGTATATACCGGAGATCTTGGTTTTATTGATGAAGATGGGTATCTGATACTGACCGGCAGGAAAAAGGAAATCATCATTCGCGGCGGTGTGAATATCAGTCCTGCGCAAATCGAAAATATCGCTGCGTCGCACCCGGCTGTGGTCAGCGCCGTGTGTGTACCGGTTGCCGATCAGGATCTTGGCCAGCGGATATGTCTTTGCCTTGTCATGCGCGACGGCGCTGAACGGCCATCGCTGGCGCAATTTACCCGTTTCCTGCTGGATCACGGGCTGGAAAAAAATAAGCTGCCGGAATATCTCCGGTACATGCGGCAATTACCGCTCGGGCCGGCTGGAAAAGTTGACAAAAAGCGCCTGACCGCCGAACTGGAAAATGCCCGGTTTACACCGGGTCCGGCCGTGGCGGATAAGGTGGCTTCATTAATGCGGGGAGCATATTGATGACCGGACAATGGCAGAAAACAAACCATGCCAGCTCGACGAAAACACTGGCAGGAAAAGTGAAAGCATTCGTTGACGAGGAAATTATTCCCAACGAATCAAAGCTGGCAATGCGAGATCAGCGTTCGCTGCAGTTGCAAATGGAATTGTCGCAATCGGCAAGGCAAGCAGGCTTGTGTAACTTGTTTTATCCGCTGTCGCATAGCGGGAAAATCGCTTCTCTCGAAGACTACTTGATCGTTGCGGAACAAGAAGGGCGGACAGAGTTTTCACAAGATATTTTTGGCAGCCATACGGCGCTGGATGCGCATATGTTGTTGAGATTCGGTAATGAAACGATTTCCCGGCAGTTTCTCGAACCGATGGTCAGCGGAATCGCGATACCGTGCTATGGCATGACCGAGCCGGGGCATAGCGGTTCGATTCCAAGTCTGATTTCGACGGCCGCCAGTTTGTCGAAAGGCCGGTGGCGGATCAATGGCAGAAAATGGTTCATTTCCAATGCCGATCGTGCGACCTTCATGACCGTGCTGGCGCGTACCGGCAGCGAGGATATGCCGATCCACCACGCTTTATCCATGATTATCGTGCCAACCGATGCCGCCGGTTTCAAAATGGAGCGCCAATTAACGATGATGGGATATTCGTATGGACAAGGCGAGGTTTCATTGACGGATGTGCAAGTACCGGAACAATATTTATTGGGAATTTGCGGAAACGGCATCGAGCTGATGAATAAACGATTGAGTTTGGGGCGCGTGTTGCGCGCCATGAACTGGATCGGTCTGGCGCAGCGTTGTCTGGATTTGATGGGCGCCCGGATTCATTCGGTTCGCGGCAAATTCAGCAGATTGGCTGACAAGCAATTGGTGCGGCAGCATATGGTCAATGCCTACCATGCGATCGCCGGCGCGCGTGAGTTGATCCGTGTCGCCGCACGCAGCGTGGATGCGCAAGCGCCGGATGATATTGCGATCAATGTGGCGAAATTGGCGGCATCCCGCGCCTTGTGCGTTGCATCGGATTCCGCGATCCAATTGTATGGCGCTGAAGGTCTCAGCGATTTAACTCCATTGTTCGGAATTAGCCGGATAGCGCGTTCGTCCCGCATTCTCGACGGCAACGACGAATCGTTAATCAGTTCGGTGGGACGCCGGTTAATCAATTTCTATGAACGTGAAAAGGTTTATTCCTTTGATTGATATGACTGCGCAGATTCGAATTTCACCGGTGCGCGAACGTTTGTATAAACGGACATGCTGATTGCTTCGAATAGAACAGCAACCGTTACGATGGCGGACATCGCATTGCAATTGCTGCTGGTGTTTGCGATGACATTGCCGATGCTCATTTTGTACGCAACCAGTACCTTGGGGTTATTACTGAGCGCTGACTTGAAATTTGAAACTGCATCTCTCGGGTATTTGATCATGAGTTCCTTCGGCTTAGCCGCAGTTTTATCACTGTACGTAGGCCGGGTTGTCGATTGTCTCGGTTCACGTCAAGCGTTACTGATACTCTTTACCGCAGTTGCAATGGCTTTCTCGGTTATTACCGTTGCCACCGGTTTTTACGGCTTGATGTTTGCCGCTGCGCTATGCGGCATCGCGCAAGCGTTGTCCAATCCGGTTACCAATTTACTCATTGCGCAGCAAATTCCACCGCGGAAGAAAGCCTGGGTAATTGGATTGAAACAATCCGGCGTGCAGTTTGCGGCGCTTATTGCCGGGCTGTTATTGCCGGTTATTGCATTCCGGTTCGGCTGGCGTACCGCATTTGCCGGTATTGTGCCGGTCGCGCTTTTATTTGCGCTGGTAACGGGTTTTATCATCCCCCGGCAATCCGCGATCACCCATTACAGCTGGTCAATTTCCCGTCCCAATGTGTTATTGCGCTGGCTGATGGCGATCCAGTTTTGCGTGGCGGTTTCGCTGTCCGCGTTTGTTACCTTTTTACCGGCATTTGCAACGCAGCAAGGGATGGCGTTGCTATGGGCGGATATGCTGATCGCTGTTTTCGGCGTCATGGGCATGTTGTCCAGAATCTTGCTGACGCCAATCGGCGCAAAGCTCAAAGACGAGTCATCACTGCTTTTTGTGCTGATTGCGGTTGCAGCTTGCGCCATGCTGGTCACGCTGCAAACAGATGCCCGCAGCCACTGGTATTTGTGGATCGGCGCAGCCGGTATGGGATTTACTGCGGTTGCAACTAATGCCATCGCCATGAGTATGTTGATCAGAGATTCCGGGTTTGGCGCGGTGACGGTGACTTCAAGTTACGTATCCGCGGCATTTTTCTCAGGTTTTGCGCTGGGTCCGCCACTGTACGCGGCGATCACCGGTTATTCCGGCAATCCCCAATTGAGCTGGGGGGTATTGGTGGCCGTTCTGAGCATTGCTTGCACGATGACTTTAGCGCTTGCCAGTGTGCGGCGGCAACGAAGTCGGACGGCTGTGCAGTAATGCTTTGTCACTGCTGTTGAATTTTTATGATTGATTCAGCAACTCAATGAGGGTTTGCGCGAATAAGGCGGGTGCGCTGCGCATGGCGCTGTGTTGTTGTCCTGGCAAGATGACGCGTTGACTATGGCTCAAGCATTGTTGCAACAGTCCGGCTGTTTGGAAGCGCCGTTCATGACTATCGCCGCCGATCATCAGCAGAATGGGATGACTCAATCCTTGAAATCTCTGCGGTGTAAAAACATACCGATCGATGCTCTGTAATTCGCGCAAGATGGTATGAGCGGCGGCTACCCGTGAAGTCCAGCCGGATCCGGCTTGCAAGACGGTCATCTCGTGTTGCGGTGTTTTGAGCAAATCGCGGAAAAATAATAGCAGCGAATCTTCCCATGCGCTTTGATGCCACAGCGCTTGCAAGCGATTTTCCAGCGCCGCGGACCAGTTGCTGCCGGCCAGCGTAATTGAAGGCTCATAGAGAATCAGTTTGCCGATGTTGGGCGTCAGTAACGCAGCTTCAAGCGCGCACAGTCCGCCGAATGAATGGCCCAGCACATCGACCCGATCGCCAATGGCGTCGACGACTGCGGCGATATCTTCGCATTCGCGCGCTAACGCATAGCTGTGGTTATCGCCGCTATGCCCGCGGCCGCGCCGGTCCATGGTGAAAACGGTGAAGTGTCGTTGCAGTTGGGAAAGCGGCGGAGTCCACGTGGTGTGATCACCGGTAGTTCCGTGTATCAGCAGCAGCGGATCGCCCGAACCGCTTTGCCAGCAGGCAATCGCGGTACCGTCTTTGGAAGTGATCAGTTTCATTAGGGTTTTCGAAGTTTCCGGATATAAAAGATAGACTGAAAAATAATCACTTAAATTAATTTATGGCAATTAATCAGCGCTTCCTTAGAGCAGTACTACTTTGCTTGGTAGTACCGGTATTTATTATGGCTGCCACCGCTAAGGCGAGCAGTGATCCTAAACCACTGGGGTATATCAATCAATACTTGCGCATCAATGGCGAGTGGATGAGCAGTTATGAAGCATGGAATTTCTTCCGTCCGGAAGCCGCCGTCGATAATTCTTATGACTTATGGGTGCTGCGCGGCAGGCTTGGCGCCATGTTCACATCATCCTATGTGGATGGTTTTGCGCAAGGGCAATATATCGGCTTATACGGTTTGCCAAATGATGCCGTCGTGCCGGGCGGTGGATCGCTAGGGTTAGGGGCGGCCTACTTTCAAATCAATCAGACAACCGATGCGAGTAACGTGTTTTTGAAACAGGGTTATTTGAATTTCAAACTTCATGCAGCGGGCGTTCCGGGCGCTTCCGTCAAAGCCGGGCGCTTCGAGCTTACGGATGGTATGGAAACCGCCAGCGGCACGGAAAAATTCGATGCACTGAAGCGCCGCCGCATCGCCAAACGGTTATTGGGTGGTTTCAATGCAATTTATATCGGGCGGACATTCGACGGCTTCTCAGCCGTTTACGATCAACCATCGGTCAATTTAACCGTCAGCGGCGTGCGGCCGACGCAGGGTAATCTTACGGTGCAAGGGGGGCAGCAAATAAATGATATTAATATTGTTTTTGCAGCGCTGACCGCCAAAAAAGACGTGTGGTTGTCCGGTACCGAGGGCTGCTTGTTTTATATGAATTACGACGATCAGCGCGATACGCAAGTGATCGACAATCGTTCCGCCGCTGCGAGACCGTTTCTCCAGCAGCAGAAACTGGATATTCATACCATCGGAGCCAACGTGCTGTCGCTACAACCTTTGGGGGCCGGTAGCTTTGATGCCTTGCTGTGGGCGGCTTATCAATTCGGTGAATGGACTTCGCAATCGCATCGCGCCTGGGCTGTTGCCGCCGAGGCCGGTTATCAATGGACGCAATTGCCGCTGAAGCCCTGGTTGCGCGCTGTTTATTACCGCAGTTCGGGTGATAGCGATCCGCATGATGGCCAGCATCAAACCTATTTCTCCGGGGTGCCGAGCGGCCGGCTCTATGCCAAGTTCCCATTTTATAACCTGATGAATATCCAGGATGCATTTGTCGAGATCATTACTTCGCTTACGCCGAAATTGCAGACGAATATCAACGTGCATCAACTGTCACTGGGCAATTCCAAGGATTTGCTGTACGGCGGTCTGGGAGCTGCATTGAACAGCGGCGCATTCGGCTATTCCGGCAACGCGGCAGGCGGTGCCAGCGATATCGGTCAGTTGGTGGATATTGCATTGACCTACACCTATAGCAAGCAATTTACCGCGCGCTTGTATTTCGGACATGCCTTCGGGGGCGATGTGCTGAAAACCCTCTATCCCGGGAAAAGCGATGCGAATAATTTTCTAGTTGATTTCAATATGATTTTTTAGGAGAAGTTTTATGTTTGCAGTGAATACAACTGACGATCAGACGGTTAGTCCCCGGGAAATGCTACAGGCTATCGAATTGCTATTTTGCCGCATGGATTCGATCGATCGGCAATGCGGCAAAGAATTCCCGCTATTTTCCTCCGGAAACAATAATAGCTGGACAGTATCGCAAGGCGGTTCATGGGCCGGCGGATTCTGGAGCGCCTGCTGGTGGTTGCGGGCGAAGGTTACCGATTCGATTGAAGATCAGCGCAAGGCAGCGGCGATTTCCCGCCAGTTGGCTGCAAAAACCACCATCGATTCCGGTTATCGCAGCTTGATTTTCTGGTATGGCGCAGCGTTGGGTGCAGTGTGGTTTCAGGATGCGCATGCGCAACAACTGACGCAGCTATCGGTGAATGCGATTACGCATAGCTTTAATCCCAAGCTCAACTGTTTTCCGCTCGGCACCGCGATGGGCGGCGGCAGCCGCGGTAATCAAGCGGTTACGATTGATAGTTTCGCGTCGATGATCCAGCTTCTGAGCAGTAGTGATCAGAAGCTGCATCGTTTCATGGCGCAGCGGCATACAGAAACAATGCTGGCGGCGTGCTATCGCGATAACGGCGCGGTTCATGCGACCGCACAGTTCGATGGCCGGGGTTTTCATCCGCTCGGGGAAGCCGGTCAATGGTCGCGCGGACAAGCGTGGGCGATGCTGGGTTTGAGCCGGGCCGCGGTGATGTGGGGAGAGCCTTATACGACGCTGGCAAGAAATGCGTGCGGGTATTGGATTACTTCCAGGCCGGATCCGCTGGCACCTAACCGGCTGGGTGAATCGATATCCGGTTATGATCCTTCGGCATCGGTGATAGCGGCATTGGCAATGCTCTCATTGGCAAATCTTCTCCCGGATGGCGAATCGTTGCGGATATATTCGCATCGCCAAATCAGCGCGGTAATACGCAGTCAGTTTTTCACCATTCTGCAAACGGACAGGGATTCCATACCGGACTGGAGGAACGGAGATTCCGCTATTTTCTGGGGATGTAGCTATAAAACCAGCCCGGGTGTTGAAGAATTGGTTGAATCCGTCTGGGGCAATTTTTTTCTGATGGCCGCTTTATGCGCGTTGACCGGCTTTATCGAACCGAGGCATTGCTAACCGGTATTTTAAATTCAAAAAAACGCCCGCCAACTTCGAACCAGGTGAAATCCATGCAGCCGTTCTTCATGTACAAAATTTTAAATCCAATCGTGTGCTCTTCACTGTTAGTGGTTTTAGCGCTTTTTTCCACGGCTATCCTGGCGCAAACCAAGCCGGCTTCAAAGCTGCTGCTGCATGCTGCGCGTGTTTTCGACGGCGAGCGTATCCGAACCGATATGTCGGTGACTTTGAAAGATGGCGTGGTAGTGACAATTCAACCGCGTGCGCAAGCGATCGCCGGTGATGATGCGCTGGTTATGGATCTGGGGGATGCGACGATTTTTCCGGGGTTTATAGAATTGCATGCGCATCTGACTTACCAGAACGTTCCGGCCGAAATCGTTTTACGTCATGGCATCACCACAATCCGTGATTTGGGCGGTCCGGTTCATGCGCCTTACGGTGGCGCCGGCAGTTTGCGGGTACTGACTTCCGGTCCGATTATTACCGCACCTGGCGGATATCCGATTGTAACCATGGGAGCTGAGAACCTAGCCATCGCGGTAGCTGACGAACAGGAAGCGCGGGCGGCGGTGAAGCAATTGGCCGGGGAGGGCGCTGTTGTCATTAAAATTGCCCTTGAGCCCGGTGGAGAAGCGGGTGCGCCGTGGAATTCCCATCATCATGGACATTCGCATCATCCATCGCATGATACCGTTAATGCCGGGGCTCATCATCACGCGGCGCACGGTGTGCAACAGAAACATGCGGCCTGGCCGGTATTATCCGCAGCGATTGTAAAGGCGATTGTTGATGAAGCGCATCGGCACGATCGCAAGGTATCTGCGCATGTTGCCGAATCCGTGGGTGTGCGAATCGCATTGAATGCCGGCGTCGACGAATGGGCGCACATGCCTTGCGAACCGGTTCCGGAGGTATTATTAAAGCAAGCGGTCATGCAGCAAGTGAAAATTGTGAGCACCATCGATACCTTATCAAAATGTCCGGGTGTGATGCACAATGCAGCGCTTTGGGGCGAACTCGGCGGCGAATTGCTATACGGTTCCGAGATTGCGCATCCCGATGTTCCCTGGGGTATCAACGCGCAGGAACTCATGGTCATGATGCAAACGGCCAAGCTGGATCAGCTGGATGTGATACGCGCAGCAACCTCGAAGGCCGGGCGGCATTTGGGATTACCGTTGCTGGGCAGCTTGCAGCCAGGCGCGCCCGCTGATCTCATTGCTTTCAAGGGAAATCCTTTGCTCAATTTGAAACGCCTCGAATATCCCGATCTGGTGATTTCCGGCGGTTACATTATTGTCAATCAGTTTGACGCTGCCCGGTTATTCAACCTTTCGCCTTCAAAGTAAGACTGACTTTCTAATTAAACGGAATCTGGCAGTTCATCGGATAGATGAGAAGTTCTTGCATTCGATTCCGCCCCGTTTATCAAGGTGTGACAATTTGTCGCATTTTAAATGAAAATTACTGACTTTATAATGCATTTTCGCTTCATATAAGAGCATGTTCTGAATAAATTTTTATTGATCCCCTTCCCTTGAGACAGAACATGCTTGCACCGGATCAATAAGAACTTCATCAATATTCAAAGGAAATACATTTCTAAAATGATCAAAAACAATTTTTCTAAAACTGCCATCAGGGCATTGATTCCGATGGTTCTTTCATCAGGAATCAGTTTCAATGTTCTTGGGCACGGTAGCGAGGATCATCCCGGGTCTGCAGTTGTGCCCGGCCTTCCGGATTGTCAGATACTGGCAGCCGCACGGCTATTTGACGGCATCGATTTTCCTCATGAAAACAAAGCAGTGCTAATAGAAGGCAATAAGATTAAGCAAATCGGCACCTTGGCGGAATTGAGCAATTTGTGCGCAAATCAACTGGATCTGGGGGATTCGACGATCTTGCCGGGATTTATCGAATCGCATGCGCATATAACGTTCCAAAATGTAAACAAAAATTCAGTACTGAAACATGGTATTACAACGGTGCAAGACACGGGCGGTCCGTTGATGGCGGCTGAAGGCGGGCAAGGCACTTTGCGTTTGCTAAGTGTGGGGCCGATCATCCAAGCAGTCGGCGGCTATCCGCTCAATGTTTTTGGTGGCGGCGATGGAGGACTGGATAAGATTGCTATTCAAGTTGCCTCGGTTGCCGAAGCTGAGCAAGTCGTAACCGATCTTGTCGCCGGAGGGGCAACAGCCATCAAGTTGGCGTTGGAACCCGGCGGAGAAACCGGCGCGCCATGGATGCAGCCGCATGACGGTCATGCGCCTCCGGAAACCCCTTGGCCAATGTTATCCCAGGATATCGCCAATGCCATCGTTGCCAAAGCGCATGCGCTGGGAAAACGTGTGCTGGTACACGCTGGTGAGAATACCGGTTTTGAGCGTGCGTTGAATGCCGGAGTGGATGAATTTGCACATATTCCTTGCGCGGAGATCAAAGAAGATTTGCTGCAACGCGCGGTGGACCAAGGGATTACATTTGTTACTACCATCGATACATTGGCGTCGTGCGTTGATACCGCCACCGGAAAAGGCATTCATTCCAACACCATGAGTTTAGCCAGTAAAGGCGCCAAGTTTATCTATGGGTCAGAAATTGGCCACGATAATGTACCATGGGGAATTAATGGCGAAGAGCTCCACATGATGCTGCACTTAACCAGCGGCGAATCGATTGATTTCACCGATGTGGTAAATGTTTTTAAGGCAGCTACTTCAAAAGCCGGAGAACATCTGGGGCTGGCGCCATTAGGCACGATAGCCCCGGATGCGCCGGCCGACATTATTGCCGTCCGCGGTAATCCGTTTGAAAGATTCAAGATCCTGGAATACCCGGATTTGGTTTTGTCCGGCGGACGCGCGGTCGTCAATAATTACATCAACCATTCTTCCGAGGAAGAGATCAACTGTTTCTTTAATTGGGCGGAAGGTAAATATTCCGGGGCTTTGGCGCCCACGGGCGCGGCTACTCAAGTTTCCGGTGTCTACAGCTATCGCTATTATCCAGAAACGAAAGCTTATTTAGGCGTCTCTTCGGCGGATCACCATCTGTATTACCTGAAAGAAGATGATGGTCAATTACATGATCAAGGCTTATTGGTTAATTGGCTGCCGGTATCGGAGTGTAATGAGTAATTAAATGTGTTTATGCAGGTGTTGGTTGTGGTTTTTTGATAATTACCAGTTTCTAAAGAAAACGGCATCCGATTGGATGCCGTTTTCTTTTGTATAAAGACTCTTAGAAACGAATGTTGTACTGAATATAGAACAAATCCGGATCGGTGCCGGGTCGTTGCCGTTCCAGGAAAGTGCCGCTCCAAAGTTTTGAATAACCCAGCAAGACGTCTTGATGCCGGCTGACGTGCAGATTCAAACGGAAATCCAGTTCGTCACCGACATGGCTGCCGGATTGACCGGTGACATCCCTGAGCGTTGCCAGACCGGCTGCGTTATAGAGAAAATCCCGGTTGTTCGCCAAATAGAAGCGGTGGTATTGCGTGATGAATGTGATCCACGGCATCGGGTGCATGGTGAACTGCGCGTTGAAGTCATGAATGTTCTGACGTCCGACGCGATCCAGGAAACCCATGTAGTAGTGACCGAATGGAAACAACTGATTGAACGTATTGCTGCGGCCATCGGTATGGCGGCTGTCGCCGGATGCGAAGTCGTAGCGGATCCAACCTTGCGGGTTCATCGGCAATGGGAAGCGGTACCCGATACCGGTCGCAGCCGCGAATGCGGATACGTCCAGCCCCGAACGGCGTCCGAATTGGTACATACCTTCAATTTCGTATAAGAAATTATCAACATTACCGACCAAACGTCCACCCAGAGTGTGAGTGTCGGCATTAGCGCCTAAAATATTTCCCGTCAGCAGGTTGGCTGCGGTAATGTTGCGATCGTTGATCAAGCTTAAGAAATAAAGATCGATTGCGTGTCCAGGCTTGGGTTTGTTGGTAGCCCATAAACCGAAGAAGTTTTGTTGCGTATCCCAGTTATCGACATTCCCTTTTTCGGTAATCATCGGGCGTACCCAGAATGCATCCAAATCCCATTGCGGATTGCGCCAGAAGAATTTAACACCCTGGAAAGTGCGGCGGGTATTAACCCAGTCCAGCGTTGAGATCAAACGTTGCGAGCCATATAACAGTTCCTGACGGCCAACCCGGACATACACGGGGCCGTTATCGATGTTTGCCAGTTTGATATCCGTGAACATGTTCAGAATATCGGCATGGTTTCTATCCGTACCGAGCGGCGGCAGTTCGGAACTGAAAGCGCGCGCATCCAGTAATTCGGCAAACAAACGGACCCGGTCGCGATACCATAAATCGGCATGGAATCTCGTGCGCAGCAAATGAAAGTCGTTATTGACATCGCCTGCATTCAGCCGGCTATCGGTTTCATGGGTATAGCGGTACCAGAAACTACCGCCAAACGATAATAGCCAGTCTTCAGCAAAACGGATCCGCTTGATTGGATCAAAAAAATCTTTTTCATGACCCGGGGTATCCAAGTAACGGAAATCCACATCAAAAGCCGGTGTGGTCATCAGTGCAAATGGCAGATAAGGCGCGACCGGCGGTTTTTCGCGTTTGTTCCCGGTTGCCATGTCCCATAGCGAGTAATAGCCAGGGCTTGTCGGCGGCAGCATAAACAATGCGGGGCGCGAAGGCGCAGTGACCGGCGGCACTTTCGACATGTCGAATTTGCCGTCAGCCGGTTTTGCAGCGGCAGCATCCGGCGTTGCAGCGGGAGGTGTTGACGCGGCAGGCGTACCGGGATTTGCGGTCGCAGGCGCCGGATTGGTTGCGTGAACCGGAAAGGTTAAACACATGGCGAAAGCAACCACTGAGCCGGTGTTGAATAACCAACGCGGTATGTTTTTCATCCAAGGCATTTTCATTTCAGCGGCAGCGTTTGTTGAAGTGGACAAAATGCGGCGGCAAGAACTCATTACAAAACTCCTGTTATGAAGATTAAAGCGGTAGTGCGGCTATGTAACAATATTATTGGGTATCGTATTGTTTTTCTGAATGATATCGGACGCAATTATAAGTGATAACCGTTTTTGAAAGGATTCAGGTATCACCCCTAATTACCATCTATTTTTTCAATTCCCCAGAGATACAAATTGATTTTTCATATATATCAATTACATAAAATATCAACCTTGATCGAGATCAAGAAAATATCAACTGTTGTAAATAGGTTACAAATAAGTCAATCCGGACGATACCGGCTAGGGAAGCGCTGATTAATTGACTGCACGAGCGAATTGCTTCGTTGCGCGGTACTCACTGCCTCGCCTATCAGATTGTGATATGTCTCGGTTGTTGCGTTCCGTGCGCCTCGCCCTTCATCACGTTCGTTGAATTAATCAGCGCTTCCCTAATAGAAGCCGCCCGGTTGAAGTTATGGATTGGGTCTGACAGCCACGCCCAGTGCGCGGATTCTTGCTTCAAAGTCTTTAAACCAAGCCGGTTCAACCGCTGCGAGCCTGGATGCTTCGGGTTGCAACGATGGTCTGGCAAGTCCGTACAACAAAACGCCCTGGATGGGTATTTGACGGTCGAGCAATTGCCGGATGAACGCCAGATAGCTCAATACTTCGTCATCCGCCGGCGGCATGCCGTCGATCTGGAAAACGCAGGTTTGCAGCCAGGTAGGGCATAGCGATGCGGCGATCATTAGATTGTCCTGAATTCTTTTTAAACTGATCGCGGTATTGTTGATGCGGCGCCGCTCTCCGGTTGAAGCACGGTCGAATTTGAACCAAATCTCGCCATTCAGTGCCGCCATCCGCTGTAATCCGGCTTGCACGTTGACACGGTGAATCAAGCTGCCATTGGTGATCAGCACCGTTTTCAGATCGACCGGTAACGCAAAATCCTGTTTGATATGGCCGATGAGTTCGATGATCTGGTCAAATTCTTTGGCGCTGGTCGGTTCGCCATTTCCCGATAATGCGATATCTTTGATTTTCCGGGTTTCCGGCGGCACGTGACGCGCCATGAAATCGCCATGAATCAATTCATTCAGAAAAAAACGCAATTCGGCTTCTAATTTTTCCAAGTTGATTTTCGGTGCAGAGCCGCGCTTTAAATCAGGAACCTGGCAATAGACGCAACGCCAGTTGCAAGCGTTATTCGGATTCAAGTTAATGCCGATTGAAACGCCGCCCGCGCGCCGTGAAATGACCGGATATACATAGGTCAACCCGGCGCTGTCGCGGCTATGATCGGCGGTATTCAATAGTTTAGAAGTTGTTTGCAATGCTACAATTCCATCTGTTTATTTTGCGAAGAAAATGTACGAATGTTAATTACACGGAGGCTGGAATTTGATGCGGGTCATCGCATTTCCACCCATAATAGTCAATGCCGCCATTTGCACGGGCATCGGTATCGCCTCGAAATCACCCTGTCCGGTGATATTATCGCTGACGAAGGTGTAGCGCAGCAAGGCATGGTCATGGATTTTTCCGAAGTCAAACAAATTGCAAAGTCGGTTTTAGTGGATCATTGGGATCATGCTTTTCTGGTTTATTCGGGCGATACCAAGGTGTTACAGTTTTTACGATCCATCGAAGATCATAAAACGGTGGTACTGGATGTTCAGCCAACGGCGGAGAATCTGGCGTTGATCGCTTTCGGCATTTTAGAAGGCGCGTACCGCGACAAGTATGGCAATCATCTGCAACTCGAACAAGTCCGTCTGTATGAAACGCCGAATTGCTGGGCCGACGCGGTGCGTGGCAGGCGCTGATTTTAATCACATTACCATTACTGGAAATTATGTTCATTGATTCACATTGTCATCTCGATTTCCCGGATCTTGCCAAAGACCTGGATGCGTTACTGCAAAACATGCAGCACAATCAAGTTACCCATGCGCTATGCGTTAGCGTCAATTTGCCGGATTTTCCGCGCGTGCGCGCGCTGGCGGAAGCGCATGCCAATTTGTTCGCTTCGGTAGGGGTGCATCCGGATTATGAGGACCAAATCGAGCCGCAAGCCGATGAACTCGCTGATTTGGCGGCTCATCCGAAAGTGATTGCCATCGGTGAGACCGGGTTGGATTATTTCCGCTTGCAAGGCGATTTGGAATGGCAACGCGAACGGTTCCGCCAGCATATCCGCGCGGCGCTTAAAATCAATAAACCCTTGATCATTCACACGAGATCGGCGGCAGCCGATACGGTGCGGATCATGCAGGAAGAAGGCGCGGATCGCGTGGGCGGCGTCATGCACTGCTTTACTGAGAGTTGGGAAGTTGCGCAGCAAGCTATCGCGATGAATTTTTATATCTCGTTTTCGGGTATCGTGACATTCAAAAATGCCGTAGCGTTGAAAGAAGTTGCCAAGAATATTCCATTGGATAGAATGCTGATTGAAACCGATTCACCCTATCTGGCGCCGGTGCCTTTCCGCGGCAAGCAAAATCAGCCGGCTTATGTCCGGCATGTGGCGGAAGAGATTGCGCGGATACGGGCAGTCAGCATCGACGAGATCGCGAATGCGACGACCGGTAATTTTTTTAACTTATTCAAGCCCTCCCGATATGGCCTATCCAATTAAATCACAAAATATTTTGCGTTTTGCCGCGGCCTTGCTGATTTTTTTATCCAGCCAGGCATCCGCCGGGATTCAGGAAGATTTCATATGGGCGGTCGAGCGGGGTAATATCTCCGAAGTTTCACGGTTATTGGAAAAAGGCGCGAATCCGGACCTGCCAAACAAGGAAGGTTATACGCCATTAATGATCGCGGCGCAGGAGAAGAATCTCAAAATGGCTGAGTTATTGATTGAAGTTGGCGCGAAACTGGATTTGCGCAACCGGTTCGGCGAAACGGCGATTATGCTGGCCAGTTATCAAGGATTCACGGAAATGGTTAAGCTGCTGTATATCAGAGGCGCGGAAATTAATCATGGTGGCTGGAATCCGTTGATTTACGCCGCTTCCGGAGGTCATCTGGATACCTTGCGGGTATTGCTGGGCGGCGGCGCGGATATCAACTCCACTTCGGATAATGGTTCGACGGCTTTGATGATGGCGGTCAGAGGCAATCATTTGAAAGCGGTTTCTTTTCTGCTCAACCATGGGGCCGATCCGAGAATAGCCAATGAACAAGGCGATAATGCGCTAAGCTGGGCAGAAAAGCGCGAACATGGCGAGATTGCCGATTTTCTTAAAAGTTATGCAAAATCCAAATAATCATTCGGGTTTTTTGTAACGGATTGATCATGCAACCGTTACTCGGAAAAATCGCGATTGTGACCGGTTCTTCGCGCGGGATTGGCGCCGGGATTGCGCTAACTTTGGCGAAAGCGGGCGCTACGGTGGTGATCAATTATGCGGGTAACCAGATGGCCGCTGAGAAAACCTGTGAAGCCATTACAGCAGCCGGCAGTGAAGCAATCGCCATCCAGGCCGATGTCAGCGACCCTGTTGCGGTAAAAAATCTTTTTGATAAAACCCTGCAACAGTTCCAGCGGATCGATATCCTGGTTAACAATGCCGGTATTTTGCTGTTCAAGGAAATCTCCGAAATTCAGAACGATGAGCTGGATCGCATCGTCGATATCAATCTCAAGAGCGTTTTTTATGCACTGCGCGAAGCCACCGGGAAACTCGCGGATCATGGGCGGGTCGTTACCGTTTCCAGCACGGTGACACGGCTGATGCTGCCGAAGTACGGCGTATATGCGGCGACCAAGGCTGCGATTGAACAGTTAACCCGCGTTTTTGCGCGCGAGATGGGCAAGCGCGGTATTACCGCCAACTCGGTGTTGCCGGGTCCGGTCGATACCGAATTGTTCCGGGCGGGAAAAACCGCCGCCGATATCGAACGCATGGCGGCGATGGCCGCATTAGGACGGATTGGAGACAGCGGCGATATTGCGCAAGCCGTATTATTTTTAGTGAGCGACGAAGCACGC
Source organism: Nitrosomonas sp. (assembly GCA_019745325.1). GTDB lineage: Bacteria > Pseudomonadota > Gammaproteobacteria > Burkholderiales > Nitrosomonadaceae > Nitrosomonas. The sequence continues at coordinate 173,711 of JAIETK010000005.1, forward strand.
TGGGTGACGGGGCAGAGTATCGGCGTCAATGGCGGTATAATCTAAGGGAAAGTAGGGGAGAGATGAATGCTTATCGGTGTACCCAAGGAAATTAAAATACATGAATCCCGGGTTGGACTGACGCCGGCGGCAGTCCGCGAATTGGTCGCCAACGGTCATCGGGTCATGGTGCAAAAACTGGCCGGCGCTCAAATCGATTTAAGCGATGACAAATACCAGGTGGCCGGGGCGGTGATGGTCGATACGCCGCAGGAGATCTACGCCAAGGCCGAGTTGATCGTCAAGGTCAAGGAGCCGCAACCTTCCGAAATTCCCTGGTTGCGGGAAGAACAAATGCTCTTCACTTACTTGCATCTGGCGCCGGATCCACTGCAAACAAAAGGATTGATGGAATCCGGTTGTATCGCGATTGCGTATGAAACGGTTACCGATCACTTTGGCGGTTTACCTTTGCTGGCGCCGATGAGCGAGGTGGCGGGACGAATGGCGATTCAAGCGGGTGCGCATGCGCTGGAATTGGATCAAGGCGGACGGGGAATGTTACTTGGCGGCGTATCCGGTGTGCCAGCGGCGCGCGTTGTAGTCATCGGCGGCGGTGTTGTCGGCACCAATGCCGCGCGGATTGCGATGGGCGTGGAAGCGCATGTCACGGTACTGGATAAATCGATCCATCGCTTGCAGCAGCTGGATTCCCAATACGGTTCGAAAATCAACACGGTTTTTTCCACAGTGGATGCTTTGGAAGAGCATGTTTCCACCGCCGATTTGGTGATCGGCGCGGTGCTGGTTCCGGGCGGCGCGGCACCCAAGCTGGTGAGCCGGGAACTGGTCAGCCGCATGAATCGCGGCGCGGTGCTGGTCGATGTCGCGATCGATCAAGGTGGATGCTTTGCAACCTCCCGGCCGACCACATTGGCCGATCCGATTTTCATCCAGGACGGCGTGGTGCATTATTGCGTATCCAATATGCCGGGCGCGGTGGCGCGCACTTCAACATTCGCGCTCAATAATGCCACGCTGCCGTTTGTACTCGCGCTGGCTAACAAAGGGTGCCGCAATGCCTTGCTGGATGATCCGCATTTGCGCAACGGCTTGAACGTCTACCGCGGCCGGATCACCTATGAAGCGGTCGCGCAAGCCTTGGGGCTCAGCTGTACACCCGCTCTTGAGGCGCTCGCGCCGGTATGAGTTTGATGGGCGCGGCAGCTTCGGTTAAACAGCTCACCACTTCATAACCGCGATCCTGGGACCGGAATGGGTGGCTGACAAGTATCATCGATTGGCGGGTTCTTTGACCGCATAACCGATCCTTGGTACATTCAATTTTCATATTTCATTGCTTGAATTGTTTACATGCATTCTCCGATTGATTCCGATTTTATCGATTTGCTGCCGGATAACGATCCGCAGCGGGTATTGTTGCACAATGAAGTGCATGCCCGCCCTAGTCAGCGCATCCGCTTACCTGCGTTGGTGATTTATGTGGTCGCCATCAACGACGGTATTACCCGCGAGCAAGAATGCGAGCATTTGCGCCGTCTTCCCGGGCAGCAAAGTTTGTTGCTCGAACAGTTGCAGAACAATTTTTTACGGTTGCGGCTGCAAGGTTATACGCTGCGCTGGGAACGTCATACCGAGTTCACCCGTTATTCGCTGGTGCAGCATTTACCCGATGAAGCGCAGCTAGGCGCGACCGATCCTGATTTGCTGGCATTTCTGGCGCTGCCGCGCGATTGGCTCGCAGATATACCGGGCCGGACAATTGCGGCGGTAAAACTGGCGATGGTACCGGGTGATTTGAACGCTGCCGATGAATTGCTCAAACAAGCGCGGCAGTGGTTTGGCGGGAATCCGATCGTCGCTTCGATAATCGGCCGGGAGAGGCATTCTCTGGCGGTGACGGATTTCATGCTGCGTCCCAGCGGATTTGAACGCATGCTGGTGGTCATGTCAGCCGATGCATCCGAGACGCGGGCAGGGCGTGTTTCGCAGCGTTTGCTCGAAATTGAAACTTACCGGCTGATGGCGCTGCGCGGTTTGCCGGTGGCCAAACGCCTCATTCCGGAATTGACCGGCGCCGAGCAGCAACTCGCCGAAATTACCGCGCAACTGGAAAATAAAGGCGCTTCGGATCAGGCATTATTGGATACGCTGATTTCGCTGGCGGTACGTATCGAACGGGCGACGGTTGAACATGCTTACCGCTTTGCCGCAACACAAGCGTACAACAAACTGGTCATGCAGCGGATCGCGGAGTTGCGGGAGACGGCTACCCACGGCACACAAACGATCGGAGAATTCATGCAGCGGCGGTTGTCGCCGGCGATCAGTACTGTAGAAGCAACCGCGCAACGGCTGAGCTATTTGTCCGCGCGCGTTTCCCGGACCAGCTCACTGCTGCGCACGCGAGTCGATATCTTGGCGGAAACGCAGAATCAGCAATTGCTGGAAAAATTGACGCGCGGACAAGAGCTTCAATTGCGGCTGCAAAGCACCGTGGAAGGTTTATCGATCGCGGCGATTTCTTATTACGTGATCAGCTTGCTGCTGTATATCACGAAAGCCGGCGCAGCGGCGGGCCTGCCGATACATCCGGAACTGGCGACCGGATTGATGATTCCGGCGGTGCTATGGGTGGTGTGGCGGACGACGCGGCGTATTCACGAGAAGTTTTTCAAATTGCACTGATTTTGTTTCAAAAATGGCGGATTCATTACGGAAAAGAAAAAAGGCCTTTCAATTTCCATTGAAAGGCCTTTTTTCCGCGCGCTTATTGCGAATAACCAGCGAATCTAACGCAGGTAACGCTCAAACGGCATAATGGGTCTTGCATCACCCTCGGCGCCGACAGCGGGAATAATCAGCCACTGATCGGCGGCTAATGAATGGCTGATCGGATTACTGATGGTACTGTCGCCATGGCCATGCGGTATTCTTAGCTCCGGATGGTCGAACGGAGCTCGTGAGTAAAGCACGCGTTCGTCCGTCAGACTTTTCAGAAAGTTGAGCAAATCCGCGCGGCGTTCCGCCGATAACCGCAATTCAGGCTGTGAGAAAACCTTGCCGAACTCTTTCGGCGGCGTTATGAAATTACCGCCCCGGATGTAGAATTCCAACACTTCTTCCAAAGTCGCCATGCCGCCGTTGTGCATGTAGGGTCCTGTTAACTCAATGTTTCTGAGGGACGGGATTTTGTAGGAGCCTTTGGCTGCGCTCAAAAGGCGTCTGCGATCGGGTTTCGCCAATTCCGCTTGAGCAGTGGCCACTGTCGGGATAAAAGTACCGCTCGCATTGAAACAACCCTCGGTACTATGAAATTGTTTTTGTATACCGTCGGACCGTGTAAAAAGCAGCGGATGCGGTTTGTCGCGATCCAGCGCAACGGCGGTATCCAGATCGCATGGGCGCACATTGACGACGAAAGGATCGACCACTGCCGAAAAGTTACCGGCCAGTATCTGGATGTACTGATCGGCAAACGATAGCGGATTGCCGAAAGGATCGGTTGCACCCAACCCCGGATCGTTTTCCACCGGTGTTACGCCGGTGCCGGCAAACCCGGTGTCCTGAAACATCATGCCGGCCGTCAAAGGCAAATGGGTTACCACGTTCATGGTGCTGATGCGGAACAATGCATTACCAAAGGCGTGCGGATTGGTTTTTTGCAAAATGCTGTTGGTGATGACCGCGGAAGCCGTGAAGTTTGGTCCGATATGACAAAGCGCGCAATGCGCATCGCGAAAGAAATCCAGCCCGCGTTGCGCCGATTCGCTCAGATCCACCGGTTCGCCATGTTCGTCGACTTCGCTGCGATCGAATGGAGAGTCGTCGGAAATCAACGTGGTCATGTACATCTGCAGCGATAATCCGAAGAACATCGCAAAGTTTGCCTCAGTCTGGCTATAAGGAATCGTATGGCTGGCTGACGATGCGGGCGGAAAACCGAATTGTTCATCCGGCGTATCATTCCAGTACTTGGGATCGAATGCTTTTTTGATCATCAGATAGTACCGGGTTTTCAAACCATTCTTCAGATTGTTCGGCGTGCTGAGAGCCAAACCGCCCAGCACACTGTCATTCCAGTGCACTTGCTGATGTTCCAGCGGTTTGCGGTAAAACAGTTTGCGGCCAAGCTCGGGGAAGGTCCGTCCGTGACAGCTCATTTCGAAATCATCGAGCGGCGGTGCGACTGAAACGGATGCAAGCGATGAATTGAGCAGCCGGAGCCGTTTTTTGGTGAATGTGCCATTGGGGTTTTTTATCCAAACGCCGGCATCCGGATCACGATCCCCCCATGGGCTGCTGCCATTGAAAATATTATTGGCGCGGCCATCCCAGAAATTACGGAAATTGAAAACCGCATTGATGACCGTGGGTGTGTTACGCGGTTCAACTTTGCGAGCGCCGGCCGAGCTGATATGAAAAACTGGATCAACGCCGCGATCGCAGGTATCGTTGATTTCCCGGAATGCTTCAGCATCGCGGTAAGTGCCGCCAAAAGTGCCGGACGATGAGACCACATCATCGTTGATGTAAACCGGAGCGCCCAATGGACTCATCGGATCATCGGTTTGGAAAAAAGGAAAATCGTTTTTTTTCAGTTCGGTATGAGGCCCCAAGGTGCTTCCATCCCGGGCCTGTGAAAATTCTTTAGGCAGCTTGCTGTTTCTGCCGGTGGGTGAAATCGCATTCTTGGTGCGGCGGTCGGCGCCGGCATGATAGTGACAACTGGCGCAAGCAATGCCATCGCTTCCTACATTGATATCCCAGAATAAAGCTTTGCCCAGCGCGATGGCGCTTGCTTTATCGATGATAATCGGATTGTTGCCGTCCAATAAGCCGGGTACTTCAGGAACCGGCGCACCTTTCAGCGACATCGGCATCGGCCCGAAATCGGCGTGTAAGGTTGAGCAAGTCAGCAGCATCAGGCAGCTTGCTGTTAGTAACTGGATGCCATATTTTTTAATAGTTTTTAGCATGATTTGAATTCCTCGGAGTTCAATACCCCGGCATTTCTGCTATCTCTAAAATAGAAATCGCTTGCTGCAACGGTGCGAACAAACGATTTGGATTCTTGCTGAAACAGAGAGCCGAGTGTGCTTTGTTAGGGAAACGCTGATTAATTGACTGCACGAGCGAATCGCATCAATGCGCGGTACTCGCATCCTCGCCTATCTTATTGATAGATCCCGGTTGTTGCGTTCGCGCGCCTTGTGCTTCATCTCATTCGTTGAATTAATCAGCATTTCCTTAGGTAAAAACGGGGGCGATGCGGCTACCCCCGTTTCTCCCGTGGCTAAATGTTCCGCTGATTAGGCTGCAGCCTGAATCGAAGCTCGGTGATGCTTACGTACACGCCATCCGACCAGACCCAAACCGGCCAACAGCATCGCGTAGGTCTCGGCTTCCGGTACAGCGCTGACGGCCAGTTCATACGCGCCACCTGCAGATGCGTGATCTGTGCCGCCAACATAGGCCAGATACCAGCCCGGCGCCAAGTCGTTGAATGTCAGTGATGCCGTATTTGCGCCAACGCTGCCGCCGACACCGTTTTCAAAGGTGTTGGTCAGACTGACATCATTGGCGCCGTTCAGGATGGTTTCACCCCACCCGGTATCAACCGTGTGTGAAGCACCGGCAACCGCATAACCTAACGTTTCCAAAACATTGCCGCCTTGACCGTTGGCCATCCATAGCGTACCGGCATCGCCCATTTTGCCGGTTGCGTTGAATGAGTGCGGGGTGCCGAAACCGGCTAAGCTGATTTCAGAACCGAAACCTTCGGTGCCGCCGTCAAACACGTTCGAACCGGTTGCCCAAACGGTGACACCCGGTACGAATCCCGAGCTGCCGTTGACAGTCACTGTGACATCCTGCAGACCGGTATTTTGAAAAACGAACCAATCGCCGACATGCGCCCATGCGGAATAATTCAAATTCGGGTTGTCGGAATACGCGCTTTTCAACGCGCTTTCATTGGCTGTAATGGAATTAAATCCTAAATCCAGGACATTATCACCGCCAACCCAAGGTTTAGGACTGACTGCGGCTGCGTATGCACCGCTGCTGGCGAATGCCAAAGCGGAAATGATAGCCAACGAGACCAGCGGACGGGTTTTGTTATAATGAGTTTTTTGCATAGTTAATTCTCCAAAAAATGCATTTGTTTGATTTCAAGGCGCCGTTAATTGTTTGCTGCTTTGGGAAACGGCCAATTGACGGCGCCTCTTTTTTTGAATGACGTTCTGGGTATGGCGCATGATCATGCATGCGCCGGTTTTCAGAAACTCCCCGTCATTCAGAGGAGGCAACCAGGCTATCTTCATTGCAAAGACCCTGCGGTTTTCCGGACTTGCCTTGCGGCAAGGGTGGCTATTCTTGAGTCCCTTTATTGTCTTTGAAATCCGGAAAAAAACAATGCGACAAATTGCCGCGCGGCAAATTGTCGCACCTCTGTGAATCGCAAAACGCATTTGCTGATTAGAGTTGTTTTTCTAATTCATTGTTTTAAAAGTATTTATTTATGATGAGGTAGAGACGCTCGATGGTGTCGGCGCGAAGAAGTGCGACAATTTACCGCATTGACCCTCTAAAAACTTTGATAAATACTGCCGACGCGTTGGCCAACGCTTGGTGCGGGGATAAGAGAGATTTCCCGCGTTTTAGAAGTTCAAGTTAGTTTTTTAGGGTCTGTTATGAAAAATAAATTAATCAACAAAACATTGAAATTCACATTATTAGCGGTTGGCCTGACTTCGGTGCCTGCGATGGCGCACATTGGTTACGGCGGCCGTGATTTCGGGTCTTTCACCGGCACGGCGGCTGCGTCGAGTACCATCACCAATCAAGCGGCCACAGGCTGGCACGGCTGGATCGATGGCACCGATGCCGATTGGGGTGATTCTCATAGATTGCGGGCTTTCAGATTCCACCTGGATAATGATGCCGATGTCAAAATTTCCTTCAAGGAACAAGTGTGGGGTACGGCAGTCGGCGGCATCATGCCCGGTTTCACTGTTTACAAAGGGTTGGCGCATTTAGCACCACTTGCTGCGGATTATGATACTGCACCTGGATCGGTAGCAATCCGCGATGCGGTCGGCGGCGTAGGGTTGACCGAAGGTTCATTCCGCGCATTGACCGATTGGAGCATTACCAACGATGACAATGATCCGGCCAGTGTGTTTACCTACGTAGGCCATGCTTATGACGGCCTTGGTATCGACTACGGTACCGGTGTGATCCCTGGCGCCGATGGTTTGGCCGATCACGCTGTATCCAAAGTCTTTCATTTGACAGCGGGTGATTATTCAATATTTGTCGGCGGTACGGATTATTTCACCGCCAGCACTCCCTTTCCTTCACTAGGTATCGAAGGTATGGTTGCAGTCGTTCCGGAACCTGAAACCTACGCGATGCTGTTGGCCGGTTTAGGCTTGATCGGCTTTAGCGTTAGCCGCCGCCAGTCGGCTTGAAACGAGCGCGTTTGATTTGAAAAAACTGTGGAGAATGCCGAATAATCCAATGCGCACAATATAAATCGGACAGAATTACGGCGATACGCCGCATCAGCGAAAAGGTGTATTTTGCATGCTGTCTGATGAAATACCTCGCTAGCGCGCCTATTGTTCAGTATTTCCAAAGCTTGTATGCATGAGAAATTGGCCTTGTGTCGTGTTCGATTTACCTCCCGGACACGATACGAGGCTTTTTGTATTTTTTTGAAGAAGATTCTCGTTCGCAAAAACCTCCATTGTTTTTTATTGATATGGATACTGCGATTTTCAAAGCTCGCAGCGACAGTTTTCTGGCCAACCTTTTCTATCATTCTTGCAGAATTTTAAGCCGTTAGGCACAATCAGCCCGGATTTCTCCGACCGGGAAATCCAAATGACGAAAAATGCACACCATTGAAGTGTGAGCGGCGCAATAGAGCCGCGGCATTTCAGTGTTTCTGTGACTGAGTGATTCCGTTTCGTCTCAAACAGCGAAACATGAATCTCATTGAATTATTTTGGGAATATCAGGATGAAGAAAAAAATGATGGCGTTATCGATGGCCGGTGTCTTTGCAGCACCGGTGGTTGCGATAGCGCAAGGAACAAATCTGACTCTGTTTGGCAGCTTGCAAGCGGAGTATGCCACCGTGAATCGCGATGGCCAAAGCAGTCAGGCGCTGATCGGCGACGACACCGGCCGCTCGAAAATGGGTGTGCATGTGACCGAAAATCTGGGCAGTGGCTTTAAAGTTAAAGCGCGTGCCGAATATGGTTTCAATACCGGCGCGGGTAATCTTGGTGGCGCGCGGGAACGCTGGGTAGCGCTCGCGGGCGATCAGTGGGGTGAAGTCAAATTTGGCCGGGTGCAATCGCCGTTCAAAGATTTTGCCGGTGGCATGACTATTGATCCGTTTGCCTATACGACCTTGCAAGCAGCCGGTAGCGGCGGCACTATGACGGCTTCAGCCAATGGATTGGGGGCCGGTGCGATGGGTTTTGTAAACAGCGCGATCCGCTATGATTCTCCGAAAGTCGACGGCTTTAGCTTTGCCGGATTGTTGATGCCGGGTGACTCTAATCGGCTGGATCCGGCGAATTTTATCGCGCCAAGTGGCGGTTTTCCTGGTAGCCAAACCAACTCCGGCGGTGAAGACGGCGAATGGGATTTCCAAGTTGCGGGTAAGTACGATACCAGCGTGCAAGGCCACTACTTCGGGGTATTTGGCGGCTATTCGCGGGATAATGTCAGCACCCGTCAAAGAATCTCTCAAGGGCTGACAAATAACGAACACGTATGGCGCGGCGGCGCATCATGGAGTTGGCAAAACTTCAAATTGAACGGTCAATATGAAAATATCAACAATGCGGTTGGTGCCGCAACTTGTACCAATCAGGCGGCATTGGGCGATCCTGCAACCGGTTCTCTGGATTCGCGCGGACAATGTAATTCCGCCATGAATATGGGCGGCGACGGTAACTTATGGTTTGCGGGCGGGCAATACGACTGGGGCAATACCAGCTTTATCGCGCAAGGCGGTATGTCGCACGCGCACGCAACCGCCTTGTCGGGAAAGCGTGAAACAAGCCAGTTTACGGTGGGAATGATCCACAATTTGAGCAGCCGCTCGAGCTTATTCGGTGGCTACCAAAGGGTGATGGTCGGTAGCGGCGCGTCCGATTTCTTCAGGGACATGAATATTTGGTCTGCCGGTATGCGTCACAATTTTTGAAGCAGGCTTGATTCGTAAAAATAAAAAGGCGCCGTAAGGCGCTTTTTTTAAGTTTAATAACTGAATTTTTTTGTCTGGTTAAAGAATATACTGCCTGGGCCAAGAAAGTTATATCCCTCATATTGGGATAGTAACGAATAAGGTGTCTGAATTTGACAACAACCGGCTGGAGAAACTTCAGCTTTAAAGTAGGGGTTTAAACGGATATCATGTAAATTTGAAGCTGCAAGTTTTTTAGCAGAAGCTGGATCCAATCCGGATCCGGGTTTACGCAACTGGAAGGCCAAATTTTTTATTTGATTGGGCTTCTCTTACACTACGGGGAAAATCATCATGCTCCTGTTTCTCTTCTATGTCTTCTTGTTTCTCGTTGTAACCGCCGGTCTGATTTTGGGAATTCCTCCGATCCGCCGTTTTCTGGTGACCGGTCAGCTATTGAAGATTTTCCGGAAAATGCTACCGCAGATTTCGCAAACCGAGCAGGAGGCTTTGGATGCCGGGACGGTTTGGTGGGAGGGGGATTTATTCAGCGGTAAACCGGATTGGAAAAAAATGCTGGCCTATCCGAAACCGCAACTGACTGCGGAAGAGCAAGCTTTTCTGGATGGTCCGGTGGAAGAATTATGCGCGATGCTGGATGAATGGAAGATTACTCATGACCTGAAGGATTTGCCGCCGGAAGTCTGGCAGTTTATTAAGGATCAAGGCTTTTTCGGGTTGATTATTCCCAAGCAGTACGGCGGTTATGGTTTTTCCGCGTTGGCGCATTCGGAAGCCGTGATGAAAATCGGTTCTCGCAGCGGTACGGCGGCAGTTACCGTGATGGTGCCGAATTCGTTGGGACCGGCTGAATTGCTATTGCATTACGGGACCGATGAACAGAAACAATATTATTTGCCGCGGCTTGCCAAAGGCCTGGAAGTGCCTTGCTTTGCGTTGACTTCTCCGCACGCCGGATCGGATGCCGGGTCGATGCCGGATTTTGCGATCGTCTGTCGTAGCGAATTCGAGGGCAGACCCGATGTGCTCGGCATGCGGGTTACCTGGGAAAAACGTTATATTACGTTAGGTCCGGTCGCAACCATTTTGGGGCTGGCTTTCAAATTGTATGATCCGGACCGGTTGCTTGGCGGCGAGGAGGATTTAGGGATCACGCTGGCATTAATTCCGACCCGCACACCGGGTGTTCATATCGGACGCCGGCACTATCCTTTGAATGGCGCATTTCAGAACGGCCCGAACTGGGGCAAAGAGGTGTTCATTCCGATGGATTGGATTATCGGCGGACCAGAGGGCGTTGGTCAGGGCTGGAAGATGCTGATGAACTGTCTTGCTGCAGGCCGCTCGATTTCATTGCCGGCGACCAGCGTCGGGGCTGCAAAATTGGCGGCTCGTACCAGCGGTGCTTATAGCAGGGTGCGCACGCAGTTCAAAGTTCCAATCGGGTATTTTGAAGGTATCGAAGAAGCCTTGGCGCGCATTGGCGGTAATACCTACATGATGGATGCGGCTCGTGTCATGACCGCCGGCGCTGTCGATTTGGGTGAAAAGCCGTCGGTGGTATCGGCGATCGTTAAGTATCATTTGACCGAACGCGGCCGTCAGGCGATTAACGATGCGATGGATATTCACGGCGGCAAGGGAATTTGTATCGGTCCGCGTAACTATCTCGGACGGACCTATCAGCAAATTCCGGTGAGTATTACGGTTGAAGGCGCCAACATTCTGACGCGCAATATGATTATTTTCGGTCAAGGCGCGATTCGATGCCATCCGTATCTGTTAAAAGAAGTGAATGCCGCGCATGACAATAATCTCGACCGCGCCATACTGGCCTTTGATGAGGCATTGGCCGGTCATGCCTGCTTTACCCTCAGAAATATCGGCAATAGTATTGTATATGCGCTTGCCGGCAAATACATCAAGACCAATGCGCCGGACAATTGCGCGCCGGAGACGGCTGATTATTACCGTCAGTTGGCGCGATTCTCCGCTAGCTTTGCCTGTATCGCCGATATCGGATTGATGTGGCTGGGTGGTTCATTGAAGCGCAGAGAGCGGTTATCCGCGCGCCTGGGAGATATTCTGAGTATGCTGTATTTGTGCTCGGCAACTCTAAAGCGGTTCGAAGATGATTATCGCCCGGGTGCGGATCTGCCATTGCTGCATTGGTCGATGCAGGATGCGCTTTATCGCTTGCAGCAAGCATTGGACGAGTTTCTGACCAACTTCCCGGCGCCAACGGTTGTTGGCTGGGTGTTACGGGGATTGATGTTTCCGTTGGGTAAACGCTGTAAACCGCCAACGGATGCGCTAACGCATGAAGTAGCGAAGCTCATGATGGAGCCGGGTGCGGTGCGTGACCGGCTAACGTCCGGTATCTATCTGCCGGTAACGGAACACGAGCCGTTGGCTGATTTGGAGCAAGCCTTGCAGTGCGTGATCGAATGTGGCGCCATTGAAACCAAATTGCGTCAGGCGGTTAAATCACATAAAGTGACCGAATATGGCAGCCAGCAGATTGCACAAGCTTTACAGCAACATATTATTACTGCGGAGGAAGCGGCTCTGCTGAATAAACTAAATGAATTGCGTAACCGGGTTGTGAAAGTGGATGATTTTTCTCCCGATCTGGGTATGGAAACAAAAACCGGTTCAGGTGGAAATAACACGCTTCGCAGCATCCAGAATGACCCGGTTGGCGGCAAACGCGCGGCATCGCATGAAAGTGACAGAAATGCTGAAGCTACTGATTAATCTGAAAACATTAAGCAGGTGACTGAATCTCCGGTTGCCGAAGAACAAGGGAAGCATTGAATTGTTTCAGCGACAACAAGTAATCCCGGAGTGCTGTAAATATTTCTAATCCGTTGCCCGAGGTTTTATGAAATGAATGCATCGCAACAAGAGCACGACGGAATGATCGATATTATTCCGATAGAAAAAGCCAAAACCCTGGATGGTCTTTTTAATGAACGCGTGCAGCGTACTCCGGATAAACCGGCTTACCGGTATTTCAACGCGATCAGCGAGGAGTGGACGGACTATACCTGGGCGCAGATGAATCAATTCGTAGCACGCTGGCAAGCCGCCCTGGAGAAAGAATCGTTGATTCCCGGCGATCGCGTGGCTGTTATGATGAAGAACTCCCCGGAATGGGTGATGTTCGAACAAGCGGCACTAGGTCTTGGTTTGGTGGTTATTCCGCTGTATACCGATGACCGCGTTGAGAATGCGGCGTATGTGATCAATGATGCGGATGTTAAAGTTTTGTTGCTGGAAAATGCCCATCAATGGCAGCAATTTTTAACCATCCAGCACGAAATTACGGGATTGCAGCGAGTGATCATTCTCCGTCCGCTTGAACCGGATTGTGTCAATCCATGCGATAAGGTTCGCGTGATTGCCGCGAAGGACTGGTTAGCGGTGCAAGCTGGCGCTGTTAAACATATCCCTGCCGATCCGCACGCACTTGCGACGATTATCTACACTTCCGGAACATCCGGCCGGCCTAAGGGCGTGATGCTAAGCCATCACAATATCTTGTCGAATGCCTTGGGTTGTTTGCAGGTAATACCGGTGCTGCCGGATGATTTGCTGCTTTCTTTTCTGCCGCTGTCGCATACGTTTGAGCGCACATCGGGCTATTACGTGCCAATGATGGCGGGTGCGATCATTGCCTATGCGCGGTCGATACCCCAATTACAGGAAGATTTATTGTCGATTCGCCCGACCTTGCTGATTTCTGTGCCGCGCATCTACGAACGCGTGTTTTCGGGTATTCATGTCAAACTTGCGGAAGGTTCCGGCTTGGCGAGATGGTTGTTTAACTTTGCTGTGGATGTTGGCTACAGCCGGTTCGAATACCGGCAAGGAAGGGGACACTGGCGCGCATCGCATTGTCTGTGGCCGCTGCTGAAGAAAGTGGTGGCCGATAAGGTATTGAATAAACTCGGTGGTCGCTTGCGGTTTGCGATGAGTGGCGGCGCTGCGTTACCTCCGCAAGTTTCACGCGTTTTTATCGGACTTGGATTGCCGATTCTGCAAGGGTACGGCATGACCGAAAGCAGTCCGGTCGTTTGCGCAAACAGACTGGATGATAATGTGCCATCAAGTGTCGGATTGCCGATTCCCGGTGTGAAAGTCAGACTGGGCGAAAACAATGCGTTGCTGATTCACGGACCGAATGTGATGCTGGGATATTGGAATAATCCGGAAGCTACAAAGGCGATCATATCTTCCGATGGCTGGCTGAACTCAGGGGATATCGCATCGCTTGATGAGCAAGGGCATGTCACCATTACCGGGCGTTTGAAAGAAATCATTGTATTATCGACCGGCGAAAAAGTGCCGCCGGCCGACATGGAAGCGGCGATTTTGCGGGATCCGGTATTTGAGCAAGTCATGCTGATCGGGGAGGCGCGTTCTTATTTAAGCATTCTGGCTGTTTTAAATAGAACCCGATGGCAGGATTTTATCGCGCAACATGGTTTGGATGGGAATTTGACCGGTGATCAGCAACGACAGCAACTGGAAGCAATTCTGCTGGAGCGGATTGCGCTGCAAACCAGCGAATTTCCAGGGTATGCCAAGATCCGCCGGGTGGCGGTCATCGATGAACCCTGGACCGTGGAGAATGGATTGCTGACACCGACACTCAAGCTGAAACGTGGAAAAGTTTTTGAGAAACATAAGACCGCGATTGATCGATTATATGCCGGGCATTAGCAGGGTACCGGTCCTTTTTTCTGTGCTAAACATATCGCAATCAACTAATCGCTTCGGCATTAGAAAGTTTTGACCCGATAAGCCTGGCGATACGGAATACGCATCAAGGGAGCGTGGAAACACCGGAGTGAGTGCTCGATATGAATGTTTTCATGCAAACAGGAGTCTGTCATGGAGAAATTAACCGATGTCGCCGGTATTGGTCCGGCAACTGCAAAATTGCTGTCGGATCACCAAATTGAGACAGTCGCGGCGCTGGCGGCTATCACATTGGTAGCGTTACAAAAGATTCCGGGATTTGGCGGTGGCACGCGAGCTCGAGCGGTTAAGCAAGCGGCTGAGGATTGTTTGAAAGGCAAGAAACCCAGGCCGGCGGTTGCAAAAAGCGGTCAGATAAAAACTTCCGCCGCAACGGCAATCCCTAAGGCGAGCGCCGCTGGCAAATCCACAGTGATGAATGAACCTGAGCAACCAAAAGTAAAAAAAAAGAAAGCAAAGAAGGAAAAGAAAAAAGACGGTAAGAAAAACACAAAAGCAAAAGATAAAGATAAAAAAGCGAAGAACAAAAAAGATCGTAAAAAGAAAGGTAAAAACAAGAGCAAATCCTGATGTCCGGGGGAGCGCGTGAATTATTCAATCGTTAAGGAAACGCTGATTAATTGACTGCACGAGCGAATCACTTCGTTACGCGATACTCGCATCCTCGCCTATCTTATTGATATGTCTCGGTTGCTGCGTTCTGCGCGCCTTGTGCTTTATCTCATTCGTCGAGTTAATCAGCATTTCCTTAATGAGCATTGCTGAAATTTAATTCTTTGGGTCTGATGAAGTATCGTAACCGTGCTTGATGGGGTTTAGCAGTAATACCGCCATGATCGTATTCAAGGATTGCGATTGCGGCCGTGGTTAAAAGTTTACCGCTTTGATTGACGGCAGGCGGGTCGATCGAAAGATGGCAAAGCAATTGGTCAAGCCCGGGGTTGTGTCCTATCATAAGCAGTGTCCGGACATTCTGGCTATGACGGTCAATCAGGGTAATCAAGGTTTCCAGAGAGGCTTCGTAGATAGCAGGCTCCCAAATTACCCGGGAATGAGAGAGATGTAATTTTTTCAGAACATGCTGACAGGTTTGCCGGGCTCGTACCGCGGGTGAGCAAACGATCCGGTCGAAATCGTAGGATTGCTGTTTTAACCATATTCCCATTTTATTGGCGGCTTTTTGCCCGCGCGCGGTTAAAGGACGGTCAAAATCCGTACAATGTGTGCCGGTCAAATCCGATTTGGCGTGGCGCATCAAAATCAATCTACTTTTCATTTGTTTGCAGATGTTAAGCTTTAATCAATTTTTTTATCGGTATTGAGAAAACACTTGTCATGGATGAATCCTACGCAGCTATTGATTTAGGTTCCAACAGTTTTCATATGATCGTTGCTAATCTTATTGATGGTCAGTTGCAGGTTATTGATCGAATGAAGGAAATGGTCAGATTGGCAGCGGGATTAAACGACCGGCAGGAATTGTCGAAGGAATCCATGCAGCAAGCGCTGGAGTGTTTGCAGCGTTTCGGTCAACGCATCCGCCAAATCCCGCATTTGAATGTTCGTGCCGTGGGAACCAATACTCTGCGTCAAGCAAGGAACGGCGCCGAATTTTTGACAAGAGCCCATGCGGCGTTGGGGCATCCGATTGAGATCATCGCGGGACGTGAAGAAGCGCGATTGATTTACTCAGGAGTCGCGCACAGCTTGTACGATGAAACGCATAAACGATTAGTAATCGATATTGGCGGCGGCAGTACGGAATTGATCATCGGCCGGGGGTTCGATACATTCTACACCGAAAGTCTGTATATGGGCTGCGTGAACGTGGGTCGGCGCTTTTTTGCGGACGGTAAGATCAAGGCAAAACGGATGCGCAAGGCCATATTGTTTGCGATGCAGGAGCTGGAATCGCTGGAATCCGCCTACAAGAAGATGGGGTGGGATTATGCATTGGGTTCATCCGGCACGATCATTTCCATCGGTGAAGTATTGCGAGCGCAAGGCTGGTGTAACACAGGTATTACAGCGGCTGGATTGATGCACTTGATGGAAAGTTTGATTGCGATTGGCGACAGTGCGGCGATCGATTTCACCGGTTTGTCGGATCGCAGAAAACCGGTGTTTGCAAGTGGTGTAGCGATATTGGCCGGTATTTTTGAAGCATTGAAGCTGGACAAGATGGATATCTCGGAAGGCGCCTTACGTGAAGGTTTGCTATACGATTTGATAGGCCGTGTGCATGACGAGGATATCCGGGATAAAACCATTTTGGCAGTGGCTCAGCGTTACGGTGTCGATATGGAGCAAGCTCAGCGGATAAAAGAAACCGCTGAGAATTTTTTTATTCAAGTCAGTGATGATTGGAAACTGGATAAAAAAGCAGATTTAAAATTGTTGTCGTGGGGCGCGTTGATTCACGAGATCGGGCTTTCTGTCGCGCACAATCAATACCACCGGCATGGCGCATATCTAACAGCCAATTCCGATCTGGCCGGTTTTTCCCATCAAGAACAAATGAAGTTGGCTATGCTGGTTCGCAGCCATCGGCGCAAATTTCCGCAAGAGGAATTTGAACCGATTCCTCCTGTAATGCGTGTCGCTTTGGTAAGGCTCTGTATCTTGTTGCGTCTCGCGGTGGTCTTGCACCGGAGCCGGTCCAATGTCAGTTTGCCGGATATTCATATTAACGTGAATGATAATAACGTCATCCTGCACTTTCCACCGGGATGGCTTGATCAGCATCCGCTTACCTTGGTTGATTTGTCAACTGAACAAGTTTTCTTGCAGATTGCGGATTTCAAATTAGTATTTGACTAAGAATCGATCAACACTGCAATCGATTGGTCATCACGCGATAACCGTTTATAATTTACTCCCGAATCCATTTACCCAAGCCGATCGATAGCAGTTTTTCCCAAACTATTACCCTTTCCTGCGGAATGAATCCAAAACTAAATTTATTGCAACCGTATCCTTTCCAGAAATTGCGCCAGCTGCTGGATGGAGTAACCCGGAATACCAAACTCACCCCGGTTGAATTGCAAATTGGCGAACCCAAGCATCCAACACCGGATTTCATATGCCGTGCTTTGGCCGACAGTATGGATGGATTGTCGGTCTATCCATCCACATTGGGGGTATTCGCGCTTCGAAATACCATAGCGGAATGGATAAAGCGGCGCTTCAACTTGACGGAAATCAATCCGGATACTGAGATCATTCCTGTCAATGGCAGCCGCGAAGCGTTATTTTCCTTTGCGCAAGCAGTCATCAACACCGATGATGTTCGCCCGGTCGTGGTCTGTCCGAATCCGTTTTATCAAATCTACGAAGGCGCTGCATATCTTGCAGGCGCTACGCCACATTTTCTTAATACTCTGCCGGAGAATCACTATCAACTCGATTTTTCACAATTGAGTGCTGATGTATGGTCGAGAACTCAGCTCATGTATGTGTGTTCTCCCAATAATCCGACCGGAAGTGTGATGGCGCTGGATGAATGGCAAAAAGTTTTTGCGCTGTCGGATCAATATGGATTTGTGGTGGCCGCAGATGAATGTTATTCGGAAATATATTTTGACGAAGCGAACCCGCCACTGGGTGCATTGGACGCCGCCAATCGATTGGGACGCAAGGGTTTTCCGCGGCTTGTCGTGTTTAACAGCTTGTCGAAGCGTTCTAATGTACCGGGCCTGCGATCCGGTTTTGCCGCGGGTGATGCCGGACTGTTGGCGAAATTTTTGTTGTATCGAACTTACCACGGCAGCGCAATGAACCCGGCTGTGCAAGCCGCCAGTGCAGCGGCTTGGCGTGATGAAACGCATGTGATGGAGAATCGGCGTTTATATGCTGAAAAATTTTCAACCGCAATTTCGTTATTATCGGCTGCGGCGAATGTGCAGAAACCGGATGCCGGTTTTTATTTATGGCTTAAAACGCCGGTCAGCGATACCGAATTCACCAAGCGGCTTTATCGCGATTATAATGTGACGGTGTTACCCGGTAGCTATCTTGCACGCGATGCGCATGGCACGAACCCGGGTAAAAATTATGTGCGGATTGCACTGGTCGCTTCACCGCAGGAATGCGCGGAAGCAATGGGCCGGATCAAGGATTTATTGACACGTTTGGCTTAAATGGCCTGAATTTAAACAACTAAGGAATGATATGAGTGAATTGCAAACCATCATTGAAGAAGCTTTTGATCGCCGGGCTGAGATTACGCCGCGCAATGTCGATGCCAGTTTAAAGGAGGCGATTGCGCAAGTGTTGTCGATGCTGGATAACGGAAAACTTCGCGTGGCGGAAAAAATCGCAGATAACTGGGTGACACATCAGTGGATCAAGAAAGCGGTCTTGTTGTCATTCCGGATTGAGGATAATAGTTTTATTAAAGGCGGTTTTTCGAATTATTACGATAAAGTGCCTTCCAAGTTTGCAGATTATAGTTCCAGAGATTTCCGTGATGGCGGTTTTCGCGTTGTGCCGCCCGCTGCGGTAAGAAAAGGCGCTTTCATCGCTAGCAATGTTGTACTGATGCCATCTTACGTCAATATTGGCGCATATGTCGATGAAGGCACCATGGTCGATACTTGGGCAACGGTCGGTTCGTGCGCGCAAATCGGCAAGAATGTGCACTTATCCGGCGGTGTTGGCATCGGTGGTGTGCTCGAACCGGTTCAGGCCAATCCGACGATTATCGAAGATAACTGCTTTATCGGTGCGCGTTCTGAGATTGTGGAAGGTGTCATTGTCGGCGAAAACTCGGTGATTTCAATGGGCGTGTATATTGGTCAAAGCACTAAAATTTATAACCGCGAGACCGGAGAAGTTTTATACGGACGCATACCGCCGGGTTCGGTTGTCGTGTCGGGCAACTTGCCCGCAGAAAACGGCAAGTATAGTTTATATTGTGCGGTGATCGTCAAGCAGGTTGATGCTAAAACTCGTTCAAAAACAGGAATTAATGAATTATTGCGCGGGATATAATCGAATTTTGCGCGAGAGACTAAGAATCCCCGGAAGGGGATTCTTAGTAGCAGTTATCGAATTGAAATTTGATTGTCGACTTTCTTCACACCATCCGCGATCCACGCGTGCATGTTGATGCGGGTGACTTGATTCTCATTGGCAGCGGTTCCGGATAAAATCACGTTACCGTCTTTAACTTTGATATCGATATTGATTCCGCGTAAATCAGGGTCTGTTTGCACGGCTTGCGAGATGCGCGCATAAATGGTCGAGTCATCAAAAACAGCGCCTGCCGGTGGCGCAACCCATGATGGGTGGGTTTTTTCCGCATAATTCTCACAACCGCTCAGTACCATCGTACTGAAGAGTATAAGAGTGAATATCAATAGTTGGTGTTTGTTATACATGATAATTCTTCCCTTTGAAATTTTAATGTTTGTGATTAGTAGTTTAAAGATAAATTTACAATTTCTATTGTTTATTGATTGAGTTTTGTGCAGCTTGTGCCAAATCATAACTCTTCCGCTCATTAACCGACAAGCAGACATATTTATTTTTCCTCCAACACAGCTTTTAAGTCAGGCTCAGATGAGCCGGAATGGTGGAATTCAATAAATTGTTGATTTTAATTGTTAGATTAGTTTCCAAACAATCGAATTCAAATAGCTTGTCCGTGGTTCTCATGTTTCTTAACCAAGTCAGTTGACGCTTAGCCAACTGGCGAGTAGCAGCGATTCCCATATCCAATAACGCTTTGTTGTCAATAACATTATCCAAATAAAGACAAGCTTGGCGATAACCGACGCAGCGCATTGACGGGGACTCGATATTCAAATCCGGAAATTGTTGCCGGATCAGTTGAACTTCATCAATCAATCCGCGATTCAGCATTGTTTCAAAACGCTTGGCTATTCTTTGGTGCAATTCGCTACGATCACTAGGAAGGAGAGCAATGCGGATCACTTGAAACGGGAAATCTGCTTGATGGCGGGATTGTAAAATGCTCGACATGGGCTGTTTAGTCAGATAACAAACTTCAAGCGCGCGTTGAATTCGCTGGCTGTCCGTCGGTTTGATTCGTATTGCAGTTTCTTTGTCGATTTCAGAGAGTTTGTGATGCATGGCAGGCCAGCCAACTTTTTTGGCCATTTCTTCCAAGCCTTGACGAAGTTCTTTATTTGCCGACGGCAAAACTGAAAGACCATCTTGCAGTGCACGGAAATAAAGCATGGTTCCACCGACGAGTAAAGGAATCTTATTGCGTTGACAGATCTCATTCATGATCTTCAAGGCATCTTGTCGAAATTTCGCAGCAGAATAACTTTGATCCGGATCGATGAGATTGATGAGATGATGGGGAGTCCTGGCTAACGTTTCTGGTTCAGGTTTTGCCGTTCCGATATCCATGTATCGATATACTTGCGCGGAATCAACACTGATAATTTCGACCGGAAGATTTTCAGCAATATCCAAGGCTATTTGACTTTTCCCGCTTGCAGTAGGGCCTAGCAAAAAAATCACCGGTGGGAAATTTTCTGATGGGAGCATTGTTGATATTCGCTTAGGAATAAATTTAGAGTTAGTGTTGTCCAATCGTTTGCCGAAGCGCTAAAGATAATATGAATTGTATAGTGAAATAGCCATTGGACAATCAGCGAAACTCGGCTAAACTTCAAATTAAATTAACTGTCATGGGAATTACCATTGAAAATCTTCGCCATTACTTTATTTGTAATCATAATTTATAATCTGGGTTCAGCGCTATATTACATGTTTAAGGATCAGGGGCATTCGACTCGCATGGTCCGGTCGCTAAGCATCCGTATCGGATTGTCACTTTTTCTTTTTATTGTAATGATGATATCAACCCGGTTGGAAATGCTGGACGAGTAAAAAGCAGTTTTACTTTTTCAATTCAATCCAGCGCATTCCGCAACTGAATGGGGTTACAGAAGCTTTTCAAAGATGTCGTGATCATTGGAGCGGGTGCCGCCGGAATGATGTGCGCAATCGAAGCTGGCAAGCGCGGACGCCGTGTATTGTTGATGGATCATGCCCGCAAAATTGGCGAAAAAATCCGCATATCGGGCGGCGGGCATTGCAACTTCACAAACCGTTATGTTAAACCGGAAAACTATATTTCCAGCAATCCGGATTTTTGCCGCTCAGCACTGGCACGCTATACACCGCAAGATTTCATTGCCCTGATCAAGAAACACGGGATCCGTTATCATGAAAAAAAATTAGGGCAGTTGTTTTGTGATGGCAGTTCGCAACAAATTATCGATTTATTGAAAATCGAGTGCGATTCTGCTGGTGTTGATTGGCAAATACCGTCAAAAGTACAGAAGATAGCGTATCTTGCTACCCAAAATGAGCAGGATCATGTCGATCGTAAGTTCAGTATTACAACGGAAACGAGCTGCATTGAGACCGATTCGCTTGTTGTTGCAACAGGTGGTTTGTCAATACCGCAGATTGGTGCAAGTGCTTTCGGTTACAAAATTGCTGAACAATTTGGTATCCCTGTTATTTCTTTACGACCCGCATTGGTAGGATTAATTTTTGCAGATGGGGATTTTGCGGAGTTTAAAAATATATCGGGTATAAGCATTGATGCTGAAGTCAGTTGTGATCGTGCGTCTTTTCGTGAAAATATTTTATTTACGCATCGTGGTTTGAGTGGTCCGGCTATTCTACAAATATCTTCCTATTGGCGCCCGGGTCGGACACTTCACGTAAATCTGTTGCCTGATCAGGATTTGCAACAATCATTTTCCGAATTTCGCAAACTCTCTACCACTTTACCTAATTTTTTAGCGTGTTATTTCCCCAAACGTTTTATCAAAATTTGGTGTTCAAAATTTTTTCCTGACATGTTAATTTCTTCACGTTCGTTAAGTGAATATCGAGACAGCGAATTGCGGTGCATCATCGAAAATCTTCAAAAATGGTCGATTATACCAATTGGAACAGTGGGTTACAAAAAGGCAGAGGTTACGGCTGGCGGCATTGATACTTGTGAGTTATCTTCAAAAACAATGGAATGCAAACGTGTGCCTGGATTGTACTTTATTGGTGAAGTGGTTGATGTTACGGGACACTTAGGAGGATATAATTTTCAATGGGCTTGGTCATCCGGTTATGCGGCAGGTCAGTTTGTCTGAGTTTTTCTGCCGACTTTAAGGTTTAGTGAGCGCTATTTTGTGGTTAAGCGGTAGCAGTACACGCTGAGATCAGGTCACTTGTGGTGTTAGATATTCTATTGTGTAGAAAGGGGAAAATGGATATATTTGTGGGAAATCCTTGATGATGAGGGGGTAATTTTATGACAAATGACTTGACTTTGGACCCCAAGGTCGACTAGCCTGAGAGG
>JAIETK010000003.1 GCA_019745325.1 Nitrosomonas sp.
TATCACGAGCCCTAACATCAGCGCCCCTCTCTTCAGCCATCTCTTGGCATTCATCTCTCTCTCCTTTGGTTTTCCATCTTTCTCTCTCCTTTCCTTCCCATCTTCTTCTTGTTATTAACTACTCCAGTCTTCCTAATCCTTGACCCCTCTCAGGACTCGTCCCCTAGACTACTGAGTCATCCACCCACTGTCAAGATTTTTGGAATGCATAAATAGCAAGCAGAAAGATCAATTTATAAATCTTCCCATTTGACTCAAAAGATTACATTCAGCATGAGAAAGAATCGCATTTGCACTCAAAAATACTGAAAATGCAACCTACAAAAAGCGACCTTGAAGAGCGCTAAATATCGTCCGCTCGTATCGCGCCGAAATCAGGTTTAAATGCTCATTTACCATTCGTAACCAGCACTTTTACCTGATTTCGTCTTTTCAGATTTTTTTAAACCGCCGTTCCTGATGCTTTCTTGCGGCTGTAAAAATAATAGCCTGCACCACCACCGACAACAAGCAGCAACAATGCAATTTCCATCACGCCAAAGCCGCCATGACTGCCGTGACCGCCACCTTTACCGACATTCAGCGGGATACTCACAACGGTTTTCATGTTGCCAGCACCATCGT
Organism: Nitrosomonas sp.; assembly: GCA_019745325.1. Classification (GTDB taxonomy): domain Bacteria; phylum Pseudomonadota; class Gammaproteobacteria; order Burkholderiales; family Nitrosomonadaceae; genus Nitrosomonas. Next base: position 625 of record JAIETK010000003.1, read on the forward strand.
CTCTTTCCAGCAAGATATTATATCTGCCGCGTTCGGTCAGATTGGTGGCAATCACAATAATTCCGGATTTATGAATCATCGGCGGCAAGTAATAATTGTCATGTTCCATGGCGCCATGCGTTGGATCCGCATGTTTGTCACCCGCATGCGTACCGTGATCCATGCCTTCATGATCGGAATGGTCCATACCTTCATGATCCGAGTGGTCCATTTCTTTTTCAGGCGCTTTCTGCTCAGCAGCACCATGCTTGTCACCATGTCCGCCATGCCCTCCTCCGTGCCCTTCCAGAACGACCCGGACAGCCAGAGGCGTATCACGCGCACGCTGATCACGCGGCAACTCAATCGTCAAATTCACTTTACCGGGGCTGGGTAAGTTCTCGCAATAAGAGTGCATCGGCGGAATATTGCCTTCCGGAACTTCATAGGCACTAAACGTCACCGGAAACTCCCCGGTATTAATCGTACAACCGCCCGCATCATGATGTCCTTCGTGCGCAAGCATCAATTGTGCCTGTGCCGGCAATGCAAATAATGAAACCAGAACTGCACCGCCTAATTTTGTAGCCCAACCCGTTTTAGAACCTAACTTCATATTTTCTCCAAATATTCAAATAAAATAATCTATTAACCACCACACTATCGCATGCTCAGCTTTTCCGCCCGAACAATAAGCTCGGGATTGTATAACAAATAATTGAGAATATTAAATGAAACGAGCTTTATTCAATCTGCAATCAGCATCCGCTATAGTGCTGATAGCCGTTGGTCGATCAGCTCGATCCAATGCTTCACAGAAATCGCCGTACCATTTTGCAGATGCATCAAACAACCGATATTGGCGGTAGCAATTTGATCGGGTTGACCGGATTCGAGCGCATCCACTTTATTCTTCAACAATTGCTGCGAAAGCTCGGGTTGCAAAATGGAATAGGTGCCCGCCGATCCGCAGCAAAGATGTCCATTGGGTACGGCTGTCAAATCAAAACCAGATGAAGACAGTATTTGCTCAACCACGCCGCGAATTTTCATGCCGTGCTGCAATGTGCATGGCGAGTGAAACGCCAGCTTTGTATGATTCTCGTTCTTTTTTGATTCGACCAATTTCTGCAACCTGTCTTTCTCGGCAAGCAGTATTTCGCTGATGTCTTTGGTCATGTCCGAAATTGTTGCAGCTTTCTTCGCGTAGTCCCGATCGTGACTTAGCAAATGACCGTAATCCTTCACCGTAACCCCGCAACCGCTGGCGGTCATCACGATCGCTTCGGCTTTTTCTTGCTCGACATACGGCCACCACGCATCGATATTGCGCCGCATGTAATCCAGGCCTTCCGTCTGCGCATTCAAATGAAAAGTCACCGCGCCGCAACACCCCGCTTTTTCAGCCTTGATCAGCGATATTCCCAGCCGATCCAGCACCCGCGCGCAAGCTGCGTTGATATTCGGCGCCAGAGCTGGTTGCACGCAACCGTCGAGCACCAGCATGGCGCGGGCATGCCGAGCGGCCGGCCAGGTTTGCGAAGCGCCCAATCTTGCCGGGATTTTCTTCTTCAGACTGGATGGCAGCATGGGGCGCACCAACTGCCCCGCCTTAAACAATGTATTGAACAGCAATGCATTAGGCAATACCTTGCGCAACGTAAAGCGCATGATCTCTGCACGCAAGTTGCGTTTCACTTGTTTCTCGACGATACTGCGGCCAATATCGACCAGCGCGCCGTAACGCACACCCGACGGACACGTGGTTTCGCACGCGCGGCAAGTCAGGCAGCGATCCAAGTGCAATTGGGTTTTCTCGGTCACCGGCTGCCCTTCGAGCAACTGTTTCATCAAATAAATCCGTCCGCGCGGACTATCCAGTTCATCCCCCAAAAGTTGGTACGTCGGACAAGTGGCCAAACAGAAACCGCAATGCACGCAACTGCGCAGAATTTCGTCGGCTTCCTGTCCTTCTGGAGAATTCTTGATGAAATCGGCAAGCTTGGTTTGCATTTATAAATCCGGATAAAGTCTTCCCGGGTTAAAAATTCCCGAGGGGTCGAATTGTTGTTTCAGCGAGCGGTGAATCGCCATCATGACCGGTTCGAGCGGATGAAACACCGCTTGGCGCGCTGTGTTGGCTCGAAACAATGTTGCATGTCCGCCCGCATCTTTCGCCAATTTGCGAATCGTTTCCACGTCCAAGCCATTATCGCCCGATAACCAGCGTAAACCGCCGTTCCATTCCAGCAGTTGTTTTCCCGGCAATGCCAACGGCGCAGCGGTGGATCGAACCGACAAGCGCCACAACGGCTGGCCGGATTGAAAAAAACCGTGCGTTTGCTCGCGCAACGATTGCCAAAATGCTTCACCGTCCGCCATTTCCTCGCCGCCGAGCTTGACACACGCAGCCCGCACCGTCGATTCCGCGCCGGACAAGCGCACGAACAACTCGCCGCCGGCATGGCAAGTTGCGGAAACCGGCAGCGGCTTACCGGCCCATTGATTCATTTGCTCGATGGCTGTTGCTTCGTTCATTGAAAATTGCAGCGTCGTTTCAACCGGCGGTTTCGGCAGCACTTTGAGCGATACCTCGAGTATCACGCCCAAAGTCCCTAATGCACCGGCCATCAAGCGCGACACATCGTAACCGGCGACATTCTTCATCACCTGCCCGCCAAACTGCAAATCCTTGCCGGTTCCATCGAGCAGGCGCAAGCCCAGCACAAAATCGCGCACCGCTCCGGCAGTGGCGCGGCGGGGGCCGGACAAACCGGCAGCGATGCAACCGCCCAGCGTCGCAGCCGGGCCGAAATGCGGCGGCTCAAATGCCAGCATTTGCCCATGCTGCGCCAATAATGCTTCGACATCCGCCAGCCGGGTACCGGCGCGCGCGGTCATCACCAGTTCGGTCGGTTCGTAATCGACAATGCCGTGATACGCGGTGGTATCGAGGAATGCACCCGGTTGCACAGCTGGCGCGTTGCCATAAAAATGCTTGGTGCCACCACCGCGGATTTGCAACGCGGCTTTATTTTCTGCCGCAGTGCGAATGATGGTCTGATACTGTTCGATGATTGCTTGCATGATCGTCAGAACCGCGGCAAATCCGCAAATTTCAGTTCACCGTGATGCACGTGCATCGCGCCCAGTTCCGCGCAACGATGCAGCGTCGGCACCGCTTTGCCGGGATTCAGCAGCCCCAATGGATCGAATGCCGCTTTCACCGCATGAAATAGCTGCAACTCACCGATTTTGAATTGAATGCACATTTGATTGATCTTTTCCATGCCCACGCCATGTTCGCCGGTAATCGTACCGCCGGCATGGATGCACATTTCCAGGATTTTGCCGCCGAATTCCTCGGCTTTTTCCAGCTCACCCGGCTGGTTGGCATCGTACAAAATCAGCGGATGCAAATTGCCGTCGCCGGCGTGAAACACATTCATGCACCGCAACCCATATTGCTGCGACAGTTGATCGATACCGTGCAGCACCTCGGCCAGGCGCTTGCGCGGGATGGTGCCGTCCATGCAGTAATAATCGGGTGATACGCGGCCAGCCGCTGGGAATGCCGCTTTGCGGCCGGCCCAGAGCTTGAGCCGTTCGGCCTCGTCGCGCGAAGTACGGATGCCGGTCGCACCACTTTGCTGCATGATCGCGTGGATGCGTTCGATTTCATCGGCGACTTCCTCGGCGCTGCCGTCGGACTCGCACAGCAAAATCGCTGCCGCGTTCAAGTCGTAACCGGCGTGCAAAAATTCCTCGACCGCGTGGACGGTGATTTTATCCATCATTTCCATCCCGGCGGGAATAATCCCGGCGGCGATGACATTCGCCACCGCGTTGCCCGCTTTCAGCACATCGTCGAACGCCGCCATCACCAGTTGCGCTTTTTCCGGTTTCGGGATCAGTTTCACCGTAATTTCGGTGACGATGCCGAGCATGCCCTCGGAACCCGTCATCAACGCCAGCAGATCGTAACCGGCGCTGTCCAGGCTGTCGCCGCCGATCTCCAGACACTCGCCGCCGATGGTCAGCACGCGCAGTTTAAGAATATTGTGTACCGTGAGTCCGTATTTCAGGCAATGCACGCCGCCGGAATTTTCCGCGACGTTGCCGCCGATCGAACACGCGATTTGCGAAGAAGGATCCGGCGCGTAATACAAACCATGCGGCGCCGCCGCTTCGCTGATCGCCAGATTGCGCACGCCGGGCTGCACCCGGGCGGTACGCGCCAGCGGATCGATGGCGATGATGCGATTGAGCTTGGCAAGCGACATCAGCACGCCTTGCGCATGCGGCAACGCGCCGCCCGACAAACCGGTGCCCGCGCCGCGAGCCACCAGCGGCGTGCGGGTGGCATGGCAAAGCTGCAAAATTTTGACGATCTGTTCCTCGGTTTGCGGCAACACCACCACCCCCGGCAATTGCCGGTAAGCCGACAAACCGTCGCATTCGTATGGCCGCAGATCCTCGGCTTCGAACAACACCGCTTCGCGCGGCAGAAACGAACGCAATTGATCGACCAGAGCTTGAGCAGACATGCAGTTATTCCGGATATTTGTAAATTTCGTGATTGGCCAGTTTTTCCAGCATTTTGACAATGGCGGAATTATCCCATGTTGCGCCGCCGTGCGCGAGACAAGCGGAGAACAATTCGCGCACCGTCGCCGTAGTCGGCAGACTCACGCCCAGTTCGGCGGCGCTTTGCAACGCGATGTTCAAATCCTTGTGATGCAGTTCGATGCGAAAACCCGGCTCGAAATGCCGTTCGATCATGCGCTGACCATGCACTTCCAGCGCCTTCGACGCAGCAAATCCGCCGAGCAACGCTTGCCGCACCTTGGCCGGATCGACACCGGCTTTGGACGCAAACAGCAGCGCTTCGGCCACCGCTTCGATCGCCGACGACACCACGATCTGATTGGCGACCTTGCACACCTGTCCGGCGCCGACGTCGCCGATATGCGTCACGCTTTTGCCCATCAACGCGAGAATCGGCTGAATCCGCTCAAACACCGCTTGGCTGGCGCCCACCATGATCGTCAACGTCGCGTTTTGCGCGCCGATATCGCCGCCCGACACCGGCGCATCGGCGTAATCGTGCCCGAGCGCGTTCAATCGCGCGGCAAATTCGCGCGTCGCCAGCGGCGAAATCGAACTCATATCGACGATGACTTTGCGGTTGCCTGTGGAAGCCTGCAAACCGTTCGTCACACCGTTGTCGCCGAACAACACCTTTTCCACGTCCGGCGTATCCGGCAGCATGGTGATGACAATCTCCGCCTGCTGCGCCACCGCTTGCGGCGAAGTCAAAGCGGTTCCGCCCGCCGCGACCAAATCCGCCGGCACGCCGCTGCGCGTATGCAACAGCAAGCGGTGCCCGCCCTTGAGCAGATGCCCTGCCATGGGCTTGCCCATGATGCCGAGACCGATAAAACCGATAGTGGTCATAGTTGTCATTTTTTATTTAAGAAATTTCGTACGATGGCGGATGACGCTACGCTTATCCGCCCTACAACCCCCAAAATCAAACCCGCAGGGACTCCGCCCCTGCACCCCACAAAGGGCAAAAGCACAAAGAACAAAGGTCAAAAATCCCTGGCGATCCGAAAACCCAGGTTGTTGTTCACGTCATCGGTGCCATACCTACCGCGGCCAGCCGATCGCAGATTCCATGGATCGTAGTTCCACGAACCACCCCGAACCACTCGGCCTTTACAATCGCCATCATCCTTTTCCAGCCAAGCGGAACCATCGGTTGGTGCATTGGTGTAATTGTGATGCCAACAATCCTGTGTCCATTCCCACACATTACCCGCCGTATCGTATAAACCGAAGGCATTCGATTTGAACGAACCTACCGGCACGGTTTGTTTGCCATCCCATTGATTGCCACAATCTTTGCAATTGGCATTGTTTTTTCCAATGTCATCGCCCCACCAATAGCGAGTTTGTAAGCCTGCTTTAGCGGCATACTCCCATTCAGCCTCGGAAGACAAGCGGTACCGTTTACTTGTTTTATCTGACAGCCATTTAACATAGCCTTGCGCATCATGCCAAGAAACATTGATCACCGGCCTCTTGCCACGCCCCCAACCGCAATCGTTCGGCAATACACACCCAGTAGCGCGGACAAATGCATCATATTCGTCGAATGTCACCGCATATTTGCCGATTTCGAACGCATAACCGATGATAACCTCATGAACCGGCTGTTCATTCAGTTCACCATCTTTGGAGCCCATCAAGAATTTTCCGGCAGGAATACGCACCATTTCAGGTTCGAAAGGCAATCTTACTGCTGGCAGTTTTACTTCCGGTGGTTGTGCAGCATCGGGGACGCTGGATGGCTTCGCAGTTTCATTGGCTTGCAAATCTTTTTCCAACACGCGAATGAGCTTATTAACATCCTCATGAAATCCCCGATCGCTGATTGCATGCGCCTGCCGCCGTGCTAACGCCGCCAAGCTTCCGGGCAGTCGCGACGAATTGGGCGCATTAGCACCACCCACCAGCAGCGGGATGACGCGGATCTTCCGTGCCAGCAAAGCCTCGATTTCCAGCCGCACCCAATCTTCGGGATTATCCAAGCGCCGTTGACCGTTAGCATCGGTAATATCCAGCCAGTGCTTACCGATCAACGCCACGGCAACCTGCACCGCTTTCAGTTTTTCCTGAATGACTTCGACGAAATCCTCACCCGGTTCGATCTGATCGATATCCATGAACACATGTTCACCACCGAAATGTTCGTTCAACCGGTCGTATAACCGGCCTGCATACCCAGCACTATCGTCGCGGCGGTAATTGATGAAAATTTTGGCCATGAGGCGGAATGATCGAATACTGTTTTTTCAAACCGGCAATCATACTGGCATTCGATTTTACCGGTCAAAAAATGTGTTGCGATCTTTCAACTTTTACTTCAAAAGACAGCGAAAATGCCTTGATTTATTTCGATGAACGGTTGTGTCATCGTTTAAAACCTTGTAAATTGACCGCTGTGGGTCACGCCACTTTTTTTACAATATCATTGATTTTATGAATAAAAATAAATTTTTATATTTGCGTGACGGCCTTGTATACGGTTTTTGCGCCGGTGTTTTGCTGTTGAGCGGCTGCCAGACTTTCAGCACCCATTCGTTGCCGCCGCCTGCTCCGCGAGTTCAATCGCTGCCGATGCCGGTTGCCAGCCATGAATTCAATTTCGATGCGGCGCGCGACGACGTCGTCGGCGCGGTGCAGATCGTTACCGCGCAAGCGGACGATACGCTGTCCGACATCGCGCGGCGGTTTAACGTCGGTTACGAAGAGATTGTCAGCGCCAATCCCGGCGTCGATCCATGGTTGCCGAAAGCCGGTACCCGCGTTGTCGTGCCGACGCAGTTCGTGCTGCCCGATGCGCCGCGCCAGGGTATCGTCATCAATCTCGCGGCGATGCGGCTGTTTTATTTCCCGAAAGCCAAGCCCGGCGAATTGCAGCGCGTGATCACGCATCCGGTCGGCATCGGCCGGGTGGAGTGGAGAACGCCGGTGGGTATCACCCGCGTTGCATCGAAGAAAGCCAATCCGGCGTGGATCCCGACGCCTTCGATCAGAAAAGAGCATGCCAAGAACGGCAATCCGTTACCCGCGATCGTGCCGCCGGGGCCGGATAATCCGATGGGCACGCATGTGTTGAAACTCGATTGGCCGAACTACGCCATCCACGGCACCGACAAACCACCGAGCATCGGCCTGCGCGGCAGCCACGGTTGCGTGCGGATGTACCCGGAAGATATTGTCGGTATTTTTAACAACGTGCCGGTCGGCACGCCGGTTCGCGTGGTCAACCAACCGCGCTTGCTCGGCTGGCGCGGCAACGATTTGTATCTGCAAACGTATGCGATACTGGAAGACGATAAGCGCGATCACGGCCAGTTGCTGAAAAAATCACTGCGCACCGTGCGCACCAACGCGAAAGCAAAACGCAACACCCGGCCGCAAGCAAAAATCAATCAGGCTTTACTGTTGGAAGCTTTAGCCAATCCGCGCGCGGCCGCTGTGCCGATTACGCAAGCGGAAATAACGTTGCAAGCTTATCTCAATCACGCCAAGCATGTGCAAAACACGCTGCCGTTCAACGCTACCTGGGACGGTAATATGGAAGGACAATTGACGGCAAGTCAGGTATTGGAGATGGCCGGCGAAGAGCCGCGGCAGATCCGCTGAGTAAGCGCTGATTAATTGGCTATACGAGCGAATCACTTCGTTGCGTGGCGCTCGCTTTCTCGCCTATCTTATTGATATGTCTCGGTTGCTGCGTTCCGTACGCCTCGTGCTTCATCTCGTCCGCCAAATTAATCAGCGCTTCCCTAACGTTCTAAATGTGCGGAAATACCGCTTCCCGATGCAAACGATTGTACGGTTGCGCAGCGCCCACACGATACGATTAACGCTGCGCAACGGATACGGCGAAATACTGAATTTCCGCGATCAGCTTACCCCTTCGCACGCTGATTTGCAGTATAAATCAAACAGCGTTTCCATGACCTTGATGGCTTCCTTACTCGCCAACGTGTAATAGATATATTTGCCTTTGCGCTCCGTTTCAACCAAATTCTCTTCGCGTAACACGGTCAATTGCTGAGACAAAGTCGGTTGATGTATCCCCAGAATTTCCTCCAGTTCCCCTACATTCCGGGTTCCCCTGCTGAGTTCGCACAGAATCAGCAATCGATCCTCATTAGCCAAAATTTTCAGCAAAGCGCATGCATCCGAGGCTGACGCATGCAATGCTGCCATATCGTTTAATACCGGTTGTGTTTTCATATTTAGTTATCATTATGATAGTAATTATTAACGAGACCACTAATCCTACAATGACTGCAAGGGCATTTATGCTAATTTATTTTCAGGTGATTGTCAGTAGAATCTTACCGATGTTTTTTCTCGACAATTTCAAAAATCCCCATACCCAGCAACATTGGTATTAAAAATACAAAAATCTCCGTTTTTCCGGACCCGGCCAGCACCAGCGCCGGTCCCGGACAAATGCCGGCAATCCCCCAGCCGATACCAAACAGGAAACTCCCTAATAACAAACGCTTGTCAATCTTTGCCGCAGCAGGCAATTGCATCGGCACCCCGAGAAAGCTGGTTTTCTGTCTTTTTGCCAAAGCAAATGCAACGGAACCGGCTGTAACAGCGCCGCCCATCACCCAAAGCAGCGAAGCATCCCAATCGCCCGCCACATCCAAAAAGGCCAGCACAATGGCCGGATTAACCATCCCGGACAAAATGAGTCCCATGCCGAACACAAGACCCGCCAGCAACGCCGTGATCATCATCATGTTATATCCTCACTCTAATCTCTTGTTAAAACCACACGTGGCGCATCCAATAAACCGTTGCGAAACCCATGGTCATAAAAACAACAGTCGCTGCAATCGATCGCGGCGATCTTCGCGATAAACCGCAGACACCGTGACCGCTGGTACATCCGGAACCCAGCCGTGTACCGTAACCCACCAGTAAGCCAGCCAGCGCCAACATACCGTAACTGGCCTCGATCTTTATTTCCGGCAGAATCCAAAAAAGCTTCCAAATTGCCACGGACAGAACAAGCCCTGCTATAAAGGCTACCCGCCAGCCGATGTCGCCTTTCGACATCCGCAACAACCCACCAACAATTCCAGAGATACCGGCAATACGCCCGTTAAAGAGCAATAACACCGCAACCGCCAAGCCGATTACCGCGCCGCCGCCGGCGGCATGCCATGGCACCGATTCCAATAAAATATTCATAATCAGTTCCTCAAAAACGATTAGTCAGTATATTTAGCTATGATCGATATGCTATATTTCAATATATACTATCAATTATTGGAGTAATACTGAACATTTAAATGATGCCGGTTATTTTTAAATTCCAATCGGCTTGATTCGAACCATCATCACACGGCCTAGCCATAAAAAATACCGGCGCATCCGTACCGGCAATTCAAACTTGCAGCGACACGAAATTACCGCGCCGCTGATCGAATCTCGCCGCCAGAAACCGCGTACCGACCGAGAACCCGCCGTTTTCCTGCCGTGTATGCGTGACTTCCGCCACTGCCTGAAAATTGGGCGCGTCGATTTTGATGATATCGCTTCGATCCAGCATCACATTCGTCAAGAAACGAATCCCGGCGGGTGACAGATCCTGAAAAACACCTTGACACGGCCTCCCCGGCCAGAACAAATAGAATGTCAATTCCCCTCGCACATTGATACGAGTCAGCATCCGATAGGGTGAATCCAGCTGGTCTTGCTGGAATGCTGCCAGCGGACTGGAACACTCCAGGCAATTGCCGCTTTGATAGAAACCGGTCTGCGATACATACGGCGTTTTACAAAACGAGCAGTAATGCGTGATCACTGCCCGGTAAGGTTCGATTGCAGATGGCGCGGGTCTAAAAAAACTCTCAAACAGCGCCGGAAGCTGGTTTTTTTTGGCTTCCATTTCCTTTTTGGCCGTCTGCCACATATCGCCGGCCAATAACGCGTCATAATGTTTGCGCGATGCCGGATTGGATAAAATCCGGTAGGCCTCGTCAAGCATGGCATGATCGTGCGGTGAATTCTCTCTTAAAGCCCAGTAGCTTGCGGTAATAGTGGTTATTGGCGCATCCGCCTGCACCTGCAAAATCCGGTAATAATTGCGCTGTCTAAAATTCTCAGTCCCTTCAGCGCGCGAATTTTCCACATCCGGATTCATCGTCGCGGCACCCAGCGCTCCTTGGCTCAGTATCCGGATATGATAGCGCTTCAATAATTCGCGGTCATATCCGGCGCGCTTATCAGGGTCCCGCAGGGTATCAAAAGCCATATTCAGCAGATCGGCATTCCAATCCGCGCTCTCCAGATCCGGATGTGTTTTAAGTTTGTGCATCAGCATCCGGTAACTCTCGTTAATCACCGCCATCGGCGCATCGGGCTGGACATGAAGAATACGATAATAATTGCGCCGTTCAATCATGATAACTGGAAAAAATGAATCTCAGGTTTATCGGAAAATGACTTTGTTATCAAGCTATTTTCATTGTTTCTCAATGGCTTGCAATGATAATCGAAAGTTTGTTCGCAGTATACAAACATCCGCATTCTGTTTACGTAATCCGCGCCCCCTTTCGTCGGCAAAACAGAAATAAGCGGAATTTAATGGAACACCCGCTGCAGCCAAGCTTTCGCGCATAGCAATGCTTTCCCAACCTTCAAAATACCGGCAAGAACTGTTTTTAATCCTCAATTTAGTCCGGTTCCAAACATGCTTTACTGTACCGTCACCCTATCCCTGAAGTATGGAGGTTTGTTATGTATGGCAAAAAACTCTCTGCCGAGAAACCTGACGACGCCCAATCCGATGATGCCGCTATCGTCGACGAAGGTGTTTTAGCCGATGGCATGATTCCCGACAGCAGGATCGTCAAACTGATCGATGAGCTGGAAACCGGCAGTGATGATTCCGGTGGAAAAACGTCGACTGGTATCGCGCAAAACCATTTAAAACCGGATCATTGCAACGATCAATAATTTTTTCAGATCATGATTTTCTGAGCCACGATCACCGGTTTCAGGAAAAGTCCGCACACACGCAATTACGCCCTTGTTTTTTAGCTCGATATAATTGTTGATCCGCATTGGCAATCAACTCATCCAGTAACACATAATCGTCTTGATTGCTTGCAACGCCGAAACTAGCTGAAATTGCAAGCTTTTCACCTTTCGCGGATGACACTTGCATCGAGCCGATTTTGTTACGCACTCTTTCCGCAATGGTCACTGCGTCTTGTAATCGTGTTTCCGGTAAAAAAATCAGAAATTCCTCGCCCCCCCAACGCGCCAGAATGTCGCCGCTTCGAGCTTCTTTCTGCAAGGTTTCCGCTAACTTCACTAAAACCCGGTCGCCCAAGGCATGGCCGTAGCTGTCATTGATGAGTTTGAAATCGTCGATATCCAGCATGATGACCGACGTATTGCTTTTACTGCGCAAGCTTATGGACCAGATCGGCTGTACATATTTATAAAACGAACGCCGGTTGTTCAAATTTGTCAGCAAGTCAATTCCGGCCATTTTCTCGGCAGCCAGTTTTTCACCTTGTGTGATATTGAACCGCGCCGCAAGCGCCAGCGCCAGCAAAATCGCATCGAGCGTCATACCGATATCCGCGGCGCGGTAAGTCAATCCGCTAAACGGAATAACGCCCCACACGGCATTGGCCGTAATAATGCCGCCGCATATCGTAAGAATCGAAGCGATCAAGAAATATTTCGCAAATTCATTGCCGATTTGCAACGAAACTATTCCGAGAATGACCGCTGCCACATAGAAACTGAAGATAAAAACAATCGATACCCATAAAGCGATAACCAGTTCGTCAAGCAGCATCGCTACCAATACCGAGACACAAAAGCCAATGCAGCCAATGACGATAAGACGATACAAGCGCGGCCAGGCCTGCTTGATATCCAGAAACTGCAGCATGAATGCAAATCCGCCAGTGGCGCCCGCCGCCATTAGAATGGCGCTGGCCCAGCGCTGCCAGAACGGAGATTCCGGCCACAACCACTGATAACCGTGACCGGTATAAGCCAGATTCAAAGCGATAAAACTTAACAGGAAGATCGAATACAGCAGATACGTGTTAATGCGCAAACCGATATACAGCACCAGATTGTATGCAACCAGCGCGAGAATGGCGCCGTACATCAAGCCGTAGCTATAGGCATCCAGCAAGTCCTTGCTTGCCAGTTGCCCGGTATCGGTAAAGTAAATAGGGAGAACCATCGCATCATCCGCTTCCACGCGAATCAGAACCAAGGTCTCACCGTGAGTGAATGCATGTTCGATTACGAAGAAACGGTGATCGACCGGCCGTTGCGCAAATGGCAGGCTGTCACCGGTATGGAAACTGTTGACCAATTGCGCTTCACGCAAAAAGAATACATCGATTTTATCCAGCCAAGCATTTTCAACTAACAGCTTACGCGCCATCGGCTCCGGCTGCGTATTGATGATTTCTAAAGCAAGCCATACCGGCCTTGCTCCAATACCGAAATTCATCACCTCGGATTGCGATGGCTTGAAGCGGCCGCTCTTGAAAGCACGGAGCGCGTCATCCATGCTGAAATCACTGCCATCAGGCTGAAATATTTGAATATATTGACCGATCGCCGCAGGATATACTTCAGTCGCTTGAATGGCAGCCTTGGCGCTCAAACTTGAGATCATCGCTACAAGCACCAGGCTTAGCAGCAGGAATGTGCGTTTCATGAAAGATTGAAATAAGACCGGAACAATAAAAAGCTATCTAATTGCTGAATCAGCAGGTTAATCAAACAACCCCATAGACAAAACTGGCGGCGGATCATTCGAGAAGCCATACGAAAAAAATCCTAATACAATTGCACATCTTCACCAAGACCAGTAAAAATTGCAACCACAATTCATTTTTTCTTATCAATCATGAAACCGACAAAAAACAGAAGAAAAAACATTTCCGCACCACCAGCCTCGGTTACCGGCAAGCAGCGATCCGATTTAACCGCCCGGAGCATGAAAATGGCGGTACTTGCCGCCATCCTTGCTGCACTAGCAATCATTTGCCACCGTCTGGATCTGATCGATTACCGTGTGGCTTTGCCAGGACTTGTTCTGAGCGCCGTCTGCGGAGTGCTCGCAATTATTTCCGGAGCAATCGGCACCTGGCGCGCCAAGCAGGCCAAGGAACCGGAACTTGCCGCAACGCTTGGCGGTTCGACACTTGCGTTGTTGATCGTGGTTCCGCTACTTGCAACCGTTTTAACCGGTATCGGCAAGCCGATGATTCATGATATCTCCACCGACTTGCAGAATCCCCCGGAATTTTTTGCCGTTCCAGCGCTTCGAACAACACGCGATAATTCATTGGATCGCTCCGATCCGGAAAACCTAGTCAACCTGCAGCGAGAACACTACCCGGATTTGAACACGCTATTCATTGACCGGCCTTTCGAACAGGTTTTCGACCAGGCAGTCGCGTTAGTCAAGAAACGAGGATGGGAAATTGCCTTGGTATCCCCCGCCAATGGCCGGATCGAAGCGACCGACACCACGCTCGTAATGGGTTTTAAGGATGACGTTGCCATCCGGATTCAAATCGAAGGCAACCAAACACGCGTCGATATGCGGTCAGTATCCAGAGTCGGCAAAGGCGATCTTGGCGTAAATGCTGAACGTATCCGGTCTTTTCTGGCGGAATTGCGCCAGTAGCTGCCGGTAGTAATGTTATCATTACCCCCACTCGCAATAGCGATTCTCACTTCACAATATCCTAATTATCATGATGAATCCCACAACTATTCAAATCATTGCCGCCATGCTGTTCGCGTTAGCGATCATCCATACCTTCTCGACCAAGTATTTTGAGCACCTGGCCCATGTTCAGCCCAAGCATGCCGGCGTCTGGCATTTGTTGGGTGAAGTGGAAGTGGTTTTCGGCTTCTGGGCCATGCTATTGATACTGGCGATGCTGGCCTTGAGCGGCAAATACGAGGCGATGAGTTATCTCGATTCTCGCAATTTCACCGAGCCGATGTTCGTTTTTGTCATCATGGTCATTGCCGGTACGCGCCCCATTCTGGATTTTACCGCCGCATCGGTAAAGTGGATTGCCAATTACATGCCGGTCAACCGCGGCATGGCGATGTATTTCCTGGTATTGGCGTTCGTGCCGCTGCTCGGTTCCTTCATTACCGAACCGGCGGCCATGACATTGGCCGCATTGATGCTGCGCGATACCCTGTTCAGTAAGGAAGTTTCCACCAAACTCAAATATGTGACCGTCGGCGTTTTGTTCGTCAATATCTCCATCGGCGGTACGTTAACGCCGTTTGCCGCACCGCCGGTATTGATGGTTGCCGCTAAATGGAATTGGGATTTGTGGTTTATGGTTTCGACGTTCGGTTGGAAAGCCGCCGTGGCTGTTTTCATCAACGCAGCCTCGGCAATGTTGCTGTTCCGGCGTGAATTAGGTCACATGAGTCAGAAAACCACCGATAGCAATGAACCTAAAATGCCGGTTTCTATTGTTCTGATACATTTGATTTTTCTTACCTTGGTGGTTGTTTTTGCGCATCACCCGGCAGCCTTTATGGGCATCTTTCTGTTCTTCCTGGGATTTACCACAGCTTACCAGCAATATCAAAATCCTTTGATTCTGCGAGAAGCATTATTGGTAGCATTCTTTCTGGCGGGTCTGGTAGTACTCGGCGGGCAGCAGCAGTGGTGGCTGCAGCCATTACTGATGGATATGGACGATACCGCAGTATTCTTCGGCGCAGCGGCTTTAACAGCGATTACCGATAACGCGGCATTAACGTATTTGGGTTCACTGGTGGAGGGATTGACCGATGAATTCAAAGTGGCACTGGTCGCAGGTGCAGTCACCGGCGGCGGTTTGACGGTGATCGCCAATGCACCGAATCCTGCCGGTTTTGCGATTCTGCGCGGCAAGTTCGAGGAACAAACGATTCATCCGCTAGGGTTGCTGATTGCCGCTCTGCCGCCTACGATCGTGACAATCATTGCATTCCGGGTGCTATAAAAAAGCAGCACTGCAATGAATGATATTACAGTGCTGCAACAGGCTACCAATTAAAATAAAATCAGGAGTTCTTAACAGAATTTTGTCCTTCACCAGCCAAAGATAAAAGCTCGGGTTGATTATCGGATTCAGGCACCTTTTTGTCCGGTATATCGTCAAACCAGCGGTAGAGCATCGGCATTACCACCATGGTCATCATGGTTGCGGTTGTCAGACCACAGATCACCACAATTGCAAGCGGTTTCTGAACTTCCGATCCCAGTCCGGTGGCTGCGAGAAACGGCGCCAGGCCGAG
This sequence comes from Nitrosomonas sp., assembly GCA_019745325.1. Taxonomy (GTDB): domain Bacteria; phylum Pseudomonadota; class Gammaproteobacteria; order Burkholderiales; family Nitrosomonadaceae; genus Nitrosomonas. The sequence continues at coordinate 16,513 of JAIETK010000003.1, forward strand.
TACCGTGGTAGCGGCGGTCATCATCACCGGACGGAAGCGCTGCGAGCAGGCTTTTCTGACGGCTTCTTCCACACTGAAGCCTTTCTCGCGCAATTCACGCACAAACGAGATCAGCACCACGCCGTTCAGAATCGATGTACCCCACACCGCAATAAACCCCACCGAAGCCGGAACGGATAAGTACTGACCGGTCACAAATAAACCGACCACGCCGCCGACTGACGCAAACGGCAATACCAGATAAATCAGTACCGCCTGCTTGACTGAGTTAAACAGCATGAACAACAGAAAAAATATCGCCGCCAATGTAACCGGCACGATCACGCCAAGTGTCGCCATCGCACGCTGCATGTTTTCAAATTGCCCGCCCCAGACGAAATAATAACCGGATGGCAACTTGATTTCTTTTGCAGTCCGTTGCTGCAATTCTTCGACAAAACCTCCCATATCACGGCCGTAGACGTTAGCGCCGACGACCACGCGCCGTTTGGCAAATTCTCGCGAAATGATCGCCGGCCCGTCGACCACTTTGATATCGGCCACCGCACTGAGCGGTACTAGTGCGCCGCCTTGCGCCATACCGTTTTGCGCTGCCGCATTGACCGGTCTCAACAGCAGATCCTTAATCGCTTCAACGTCATGCCGGAAATGTTCGGGAAAACGTAACAGCAGTGTAAAGCGCCGCTCACCCTCAAAAACCTGTGTTACTGCTTTACCGCCGATTGCCGTAGAGATCAACTCGTTGACGTCGGAAACGTTGATACCGTGGCGTGCAATAGCGCGCCGGTCGATGTTGATGGTCAATTCCTGTTGACCGGACAAGCGCTCAATACGGATATCCCTGGCACCCGGTGTCGATTTGACGATACGCGCGACCTGTTCGGAGAGTTTGCGCAATTGCTCCAGATCATCGCCGAAAATTTTGATCGCCACTTGTGAACGCACACCGGTAACCATTTCGTCGACACGTTGCGCGATCGGCTGCGATAACACGATATTTACACCCGGTAACACGCTGAGCGCCTTACGGATATCTTCTTCGATTTCTTCCTGAGTACGGCCCGATCCTTCCAGATCCAAATCGGCAATCGGGTCGGATTCGTTTTGCGAAGCCGGATCAGCGGGCGTATCACCGCGCCCGAGCTTGGAAACTACGGATTTCACACCCGGCACGGCAGCAACCAGTTTCATCGCTTCGGTTTCCAGTTTGATCGCTTCTTCCAGAGAAATCGACGGCGCGCGAATGATCACGGGTGTGGTGGCACCCTCCTTCATAATAGGAATAAAGGATGTTCCTAGGAATGGGAATAGCACGAAAGCGCCCATCAAACAGGAAACGGCAATGATCATGGTTTTTTTCTGATTGTGCATGGCCAGATTGAACACACGCAAATAAGCGCCTTTCAGCACGGCAACGATTTTGGTATCTTGCTCACTGCCGCCTTTGAGCAGATAATCGCTCAGTACCGGGGACAGCAGCAACGAGACAAATAGCGCAACCAACAGCGCAATGGCGATGGTAACCGCCAGCGGACTGAAAGTTTTTCCTTCCATGCCTTCCAGCGTCATCAGCGGCAGAAACACCAGGATGGTCACGAAGACACCGAAAATGACCGGTGTACCCACTTCTGAAACGGCATCGACGATCACCTGGAATTTGGATTTTCCGGTATCTTTCGCTTCGCCAAGGCGTTGGTAGATGTTCTCTACCACAACCACGGTCGGATCGACCATCATACCCAACGCAATGGTTAGCCCACCCAGTGACATCAAGTTAGCGGGCATACCGTAATAATTCATCACCATGAAAGTGACCAGCGGGGTGATAATCAGCGTAAAACAGACGACGATACTGGTACGGACAGTACCCAGAAAAATAGACAACACCACGATCACCAGAATCAACGACTCCATCAAAGTACTTTGCACCGTCGACAATGCGCCATCAACCAAATCGGTGCGATCGTAGAACGGTACGATTTGCAAACCATTCGGCAGTATTCCGCGCTCATTAATCTCGGTCACTTTTTCTTTGATGCGCCCGACAATTTCCTTGGCATTGCCGCCACGCAGCATCATCACAATGCCGGCGACCGATTCGGTATCGCCGTTTTTAATGCTCGCGCCTTGCCTTACCTCACCGCCGAAAGTCACTTCGGCGACGTCACGCACGTAAACCGGAACACCGTCCATTTCGCGCAATACAATGTTGCGGATGTCGTCCAACGTAGCGATCAAACCGACGCCACGGATCAAATATTGCTCATAATGCAAAGCCAGAATATTACCGCTGGCGTTAGCGTTGTTACTGGCCAAAGCGCGATCCACATCGGTCAGTGTCAAATCATAATGCCGGAGTTTATTAGGGTCGGCATAGACTTGATATTCCTTGACATGGCCACCCATCGAGTTGATTTCCGCCACACCGCGGATCGCGCGCAGCATCGGACGCACCACCCAATCTTGTATCGTGCGACGCTCCATCAGTTCTTCGAACGTCAATGCACGTTTACCGTCGTCGGGATGCTCAATCGTATATTGATACACCTCGCCCAACCCCGTTGAAACCGGACCCAAAACCGGTGTAATGCCGGGAATCAGGCGCGGCGTCACGTCAATGATACGCTCCATCACCAGCTGCCGCGCAAAATAGACATCGGTTTGATCGGTGAAAACCAGCGTAATCAAAGACAATCCGCTCTTGTTCATGGAGCGCATTTCGACCAATCCAGGCAGTCCGGTCATCGCAATCTCGACCGGGACTGTCACCAGTCTTTCCATTTCTTCGGGACTACGCCCGATGGCTACTGTGGCTACTTGAACTTGAATATTGGTGACATCAGGAAAGGCGTCGACCGATAGATTCTTCGCGGCAAATCCGCCAGCCACGCAAAGCATGATTCCGATAACTAAAACCAGCAGACGCTGGTTTAACATAGCACGTACGATAGCGGACATGGCGGTTATTCCAATTCAGCAAGCTTGCGCTCGCTATCTAAATGAAAAGCATTTTCCAACACAATCTGGTGGTGAATCGTCAACCCATTCAGCACTGGACGAAAATCCGCCACTTCATGGCCCAGTTCAACAGGCACACGCTGAAAACGATTGTCGCCGGTCGCGACAAATACATAATCCTGGTTTAACTCGCGCACCACAGCTGCTTCCGGCACTACCAGCGTTTTATGTTGTGAGTCGGTAATGTGCATATTGGCCAACATATCCGGTTTTAACTTGCGTTCCGGATTTTCCACCATGACACGCGTCATCACGGTACGCGTTAGCCGGTTCACCGTATCGGAGACAAAAATGATGATACCGTCAAAATCGGCATCGCCGATTGCCGGCACATTGATTTCCACATGCTGATTCAACCGCACATCGCGCGCGATCTGCTCCGGCACATCGCCGACTACCCAGACATGCGACAAATCGGCAACCTGAAACAGCGGATCGGAAGGTTGCACCACTTGACCGACGATCACGTTACGAGCAATCACATAACCTTCCCGGGTCGCTTTGATATCCAGCCAAGGCAGTACTTTTCCCTTCCGCCTCAGCTCTTTCAACTCTGAATCCCCCATCCCGAATAATCGCAATTGATCAGCGGCGGCTGCAAGCTCGGCTTGCGCAATTTCGGCGTCGGATTGGCGTCGTTCAACCTCTGCCAGCGGAATGGCATCGGCAACCAGCAAGTGATTAGCACGTTCCATAGCTTTTGTGGTGACGACGACTCGCGATAACGCACGTAAAAAAGCCAATTGAGAATTCGTCAAATCCGGACTGGTAATCCGCGCCAGCGGCTGCCCCGGTTTGACATAGTCGCCTAAAATGATAAATAGCTCGATAATCCGGCCGGTGACATAGGAACCGATTTGCGCGGTTCTTTCTTCATCGACTTGAACCCGGCTGGGAACCAGTATTTTGTCGGTCAGATCGATCAAAAGCGGATTACCGATTTTTAACCGGCTGAGCAATTCCGGCCGCACTTCAATCGTATTAATGTCCCGCTCTTCGTCAGATTGCCGGGAAACTTGTTCGTCGTCTTTTCCTCCGCAAGCGGATAGCAACAATGCCGCTAACAACGAGCCGATGATTATCGGGTTGATTTTCATTCTGGAACTAACTCCTTAGGATAATGGGCGCGCAGGCGATCGATTTCGGCTGCTGCTGCATGAAGATCGAAACGGGCTTGCAAGGCATCGAACAGAATTCCCCGGAGGATCCGTTGCGAATCGAGGAACTCAATCAAACTGCGCTCGCCGAATTTATACGCGGCTTCGGCGACTCGAACCGCATTCTCCGCCTCCTTGATCAAACCGCCGTCAAACATCGCAACCCGCTGCATAGCAATTTGGTAAGCCTGCCAGGCTGCTTCGAATATTTGTCCGATTTCGTAACGGCGATATTCGAGCGATTCGCGGATTCGTGCGGAATCATGGATCGCGGTATCGATTTCACCCTTACGGCGATACCAGATCGGGATTCTGACGCTCAAGCCGGCAGTGTTGGAGTGAAATTGCTGGTCCTGATAATTGGAATACATCACGTTCACCGACGGCAAAATTGAGGCCCGCTCCTGGCTGATACGTTGATTGGCGCGTTCTTGCTCGGCTTCCAAACGCACCACGTCCGGATTGACTTTGACCACTTGCTGGCGTAGATCATCGAGCAATGGTAATTCAATCGGGTCTTTGAGCGAACCTTTCACTTGAAAATTGGCGGGTAAAACTCCGGCTGTAAGCTGCATCAAAAAAACCTTGGCGCGTTCGGCGTTCAACCGCGCCGCTTCCTTACGATTGGCCGCACTTTGCAATTCCGTATCGGCACGAATCAGTTCGAAGCGGGCTACTTCGCCATGCTCCACATTGGCCGCAATACGCTGCCGGACAACATTCAATAAGTCGTAGATCGATTGCTCCAACTCTGCCTGATCCTGTCGCAATAACAACTCGTAAGCACGGACGCGCAGCAGTGCCGCAAGATCGGTACTGACTTGATCCAAGCTGGCGCGGCTGGCGTCAACAATCGCCTCTGATGCGGCAATACGCGCGCTTCGCATGAATGGATTTTCGATGGGCTGAATCACCGTGACCGACCGCTGATCATTGGAAGGCCCTGTTAATTCAACCGGTAACCGCCTGTCCATTGGTCCCATCATGAACATCACTTCAGGATTGAGATAAGCCGTGGCGGCGATAACGCCGCCTTTCGCCATACCCACTTGCGAACGCGCCGCGAGGACTAAACCATTCGCTTGCAAACCCAATCGCTGTATCTCTTCGATGGTATAAAGCACAACCGGCCCTTGCGGTACACCTGCCGGCAACGGCACATCCGATTTAGGTAGCTCACTTCTGAATGGCGCCATGGATGGCGTTACTTCTCGAACGGACGGTGATGACGACTCAGGTTGTCTTAATGAATCCGCCCCTAAAGGAAGGGGAGCCATCGGTTGCGCTACAGTGATCTTTGATGCGACTATGACGATTAAGCCTAAAAACAGATGCTTAAATAAATAAGTTTGCATAACATCCTTTGAAAAAACTATGATGCTCTTCACATTCTCTTCACACAAAATAAGCTGATCATCATATATGAAATCAACAATTTCATAGTATTAATATCAGCTTAAATAGGGTCTTTTATCGTTGCTTAGAAACAACACATGAACTTCGGAAACAACGGACCAGCAAAAATTGCACTGGATTTAAACAAACGAAACCTGAACGTTTGCTGAACAATGACACCAATCCGATATGAACCTCAGACTTAGCAGCAATCGCTTCTCAAAAAGATTATCATTAACAATCATGGCATTAATGATTACATGGTTAGTCATTGGCATTTCCTGGCGTTTGTATGAATTACGCGACAGCGATACTGATCGGGGAGCGATTACGAGCGGAACAGATAAATTCGGCGATCATTTTTCTCGAACCGTTTATCTTGATCAAGGTTGGTCAGCAGCCGATAGCCTGTGGTTCTATACCGTCACGCAAGGCTCCAATTTATTGCCGTACAGCTTTTTTCTAGCACTTGAACAAGCGGATTCCACGGCATTGTTTCGCAGCAATGAAAATATGGATCGTTACGGTTATCTGCCGCAGCGGCCAACCGCCAGCAATCCGGACGGCCTTCCTGCCGGTATGGTGCGTGATGACTATCAAGGTAAAGCTTATATGGGATTCACTTGCGCGGCTTGCCACACCACTCAGATCAATTATCAAAGCACTGGCATTCGCATCGACGGTGGCCCCGCAAATTCCGATATGGAAACCTTCATGGTTGATCTGGCAACCGCCATGCAGGTTACATTGGAAAACCCTGAAAAACGTGACCGTTTCGTGGCTAATGTATTGAAGCATGGCCATTACAACAACGCCAGCGACATCCTGGCCGATCTCACGAAATACGCGCAGCGCATTAAAACATACACCATTGTCAACTCCCCGCGGGATAGCAAACGTCCGCTGACGCGTTATGGTTACGCCCGGCTGGATGCATTTGGCCGTATTTATAATCGTGTGTTGGAACATATTATGAGCGCGCAACAACTGCGCGAATTGCTGGCGGACATTCTGTCCGAGGATGAACTGACAACGGTTATGTTCAATGTTGAACCGGTTTTAAGCAGCCATGATCGCGATCACATCATTGAGAAAATTCAAGATTATCTGACCAGCAAGCAACTCATCCGGTTACGCAACAAAATCTATAACCCGGCCGACGCGCCTGTCAGTTATCCGTTCCTTTGGGATGTTCCGCAGCACGACTATATTCAATGGAATGGCCGGGTCGACAATAGCGGACTAGGACCGATGGCCCGCAACGCCGGGCAGGTCATCGGCGTTTTCGCGACATTGGATTGGCAGGAGAAGGACGGTTTCACTTTATCTTCGGTATTGGGCGGACAAGGATTCGGCGCTAAACATATCGATTTCCAATCCTCGATCGATATCCGTAATTTGCGCCGGGTGGAAAACCATTTACGCAAATTGACATCCCCACGATGGCCTGAGCATATCCTACCGCACCTCGATAAGGCGCGGATGGCAAGAGGCGCGGAAATTTATTCGAAATACTGCGCCGTTTGTCACGAGCTTATCAAGCATAACGACCCGGAACGGCGGGTTGTCGCTAGAATGATTTCGGTTTCATCAGTCGGAACGGATTCAAAAATGGCCACAAATGCAGTTGAATTTCTCGGGTATAGCGGTATCTTGAGAAATCAGTATGTCGGCGTCAGCACAGGAAATATCTTATTGCAGCAACAAGCGCCTGCTGTGGCATTGTTAACGGCGGCAACCCGCAACGTCGTCACCACTCCCGATAGCGATAAATGGATTATCCGCCGGTGGCTCGAGCGGTCTTTCGATTTTGCTTACACCTTTTTTGATAACGAAGTGCAATCATCGCTGAAGAATGGCTACTATACCCCCGACAGCACCGTTTCTCCTTTTGCGTCGGCAATGGCCTATAAGGCCCGGCCTCTGAACGGTATCTGGGCTACCGCGCCTTATTTGCATAACGGTTCTGTTCCAACGCTCTATGATTTGCTATTGCCTAAAAAGCGTCCCGGCGATCCTGCTGACGGTGAATATCGGCCGGACGAATTCATGACCGGCTCGCGTGAATTCGATCCGGAAAAAGTTGGTTTTAAGACATCAGGATACCCGGGATTTTTATTCCGTACCCATATCTGGGGTAATCATAACGAGGGCCATGAGTATGCATCCGGCCGGACGCCGCTGCCCGACGGCTCCATTCTGCCGGTATTGAATAGAGAACAGCGATTGGATTTGATTGAGTTTCTTAAATCGCTTTGATGAATTTACAGAAAATGACTGGGTTTGTTTCAGCGGGGTAGATTTTTGAACAGCGATCGCGCTTTCCATTGATGCAGCAGCAACGCCAAGATCCAGCTTCCCAGGGACCATACGACTTCTGCTTGTTCAATCGTTTCTTCCACAGTTTCTTCGAGAGCAATGCTTTTTCCAGCGGGAATAATTTGGAGCCGGTTATTAGCCGCAAAATCCATAATGAATTGGTAGTGTGTTTTGTTGATACTGCTTAACGAAGTCCGCACTCGAACAGCCGCCTTGCTCTCAAAAATAACCGGTTGTGCATAATCGGAATACTCCCAGCGCCCCTTATCGTTATAGCTTGCAAGCGCTCCGCAAAGCCTTTCCGTCCAGTCACTTGGACGGAATATCCGGCCTTCTGAAGTAATTCCCAAAATCAGCCACTCTTCTGTCGTTATTTTCATCTTCAATATTCGCAGTATCTAAGAAACATGAAAGGAGACAGCATCGCTTGAATTTTCCTTTTAAATACGGATATTTATTTCGGCAACATCGGTAAAAAATTTATAGCTGTTAACAAGCAGCACTAGCACCCCCGGAATTAATCAAGAAAAATAAAATCTGATTACCACATTGCCAAAATTGCGTAGGTACGATCAAACCCGGTTGAGAAGAAATTCTGAAAAATAGCTAAAATGTCCAATAGACGCGTCAATTTTTTAATCCCATCGCATTCACCCATGAACGTGGTATCTCGAAATTTCAGTCATTTCAGATTCGTCATTACCCTAGTCTCCGTTACCTGGCTCAGTGCATGCGCGAATCTTCCTTATTATGCGCAAGCGATCGACGGACATCTGGAAGTTCTGCGTCGAGCGCAACCAATCAGTACCATTATCGAAAATCCGGATACCGATCAGAATTTAAAAAATTCGCTAACCAAAATCGTTCAGTTGCGGAAATTTGCGAGCCGTGAATTAAAATTGCCGGATAACCGGAGTTACACAAGCTATGCAAATCTGGAACGCCCCTTTGTCGTCTGGAATGTTTTCGCATCCCCGGAATTGTCCCTTCAGCTTAAAGAATGGTGCTTTCTGAAAGTTGGCTGTGTGAATTACCGTGGCTTTTTTTCTCAAGCCAAGGCGGAACGCTACGCGGAAGAACTCAGGAATGAAGGCTATGATGTCCACGTCGGCGGAGTTCGCGCCTATTCGACGTTGGGCTGGTTCAGTGATCCGGTTCTCAATACTTTCATCAGCTATTCTGAAATAAATCTGGCACGGTTGATTTTTCATGAGCTGGCGCATCAAGTTGTTTATGTGCCTGGCGACACCGTCTTCAACGAATCTTTTGCAACGGCGGTCGAACAAGAAGGCATTAAGCGCTGGTTCGCTCATAGCGGTACCGTTCTGCAACAATCCGCATTAAACGCCCGGCGGGAACGGGAAACAATTTTCACCGATCTGATTTTCAAACACCGTAAGCACTTACAGGATTTATTCCAATCGGACCTCAGCGAAGCAGAAAAGCGTGCCGGGAAAGCACGGATATTTGATGAATTGCGCGGAGAATTCGCTGACTTGAAAACAAATGATCCGGAACTCAGTCTCTATGATTCATGGTTCTCCCAGCCTTTGAATAATGCATTACTGGCGACGGTTTCGATTTATTCTCAATTGGTGCCGGCATTTCAGGCAATTCTTGTACAAAACGACCAGGACATGAATAAATTTTTTGATGCCGTCACAAAAATTAGTAAACTTCCCAAAGAAGAAAGAAATTCTGTCCTACAGAAAGCTACTGAAGACCACCGACGATGGACGATGGTCGAACGTTAATCCCCCGCCTCTGCCAATCGGGGCCGCATTTTGGCAGTTATCGCAAACTCATTGAAGGAACTTAATGTCTGAAACGACCGAGCATGCCCCCGCTCCACCTGCCCCGGTATCCTTTTGGGAAGCATTCCGGTATTGGCTTAAGCTCGGTTTCATCAGTTTCGGCGGGCCAGCCGGCCAAATCAGCTTGATGCATCAAGAATTGGTCGAACGACGGCGTTGGATTTCTGAACAACGCTTTATGCATGCGTTGAATTATACGATGGTATTACCCGGCCCGGAGGCTCAGCAATTGGCGATTTACATCGGCTGGCTGATGCATGGCACTTGGGGCGGAATTGTTGCCGGCACGTTATTTGTATTACCGTCTCTGTTCATTTTAATGGCTCTGACATGGATATACTTAATTTACAGCGAGATTCCAGCGGTTGCCGGAATTTTGTACGGTATCAAACCCGCGGTAACCGCCATTATTATTTTCGCGGCTTATCGTATCGGTTCCAGAGCTTTAAGAAACAACCTATTGCGTATTATCGCAATATTAGCCTTTGTCGCGATCTTTGTTTTTGATCTTCCCTTTCCTTACATCGTGTTGTCGGCTGGTTTGATTGGTTATACCGGCGCTCATTTTATGCCGGATAAATTTCAGGCCGGCAAGCACGCTATCGATTCAAGCCATAGCTACGGCCCCGCAGTAATCGATAACAATACACCGGTTCCCGAACACGCTCGCTTCAAATGGAGCCGTTTCATTGTCTTTGCGTTGACCGGACTCTCAAGCTGGTTCGCAGTAATGTCTCTGTTAGCCGTTCAATTTGACTGGGATGGCACCTTGACACAAATGGGTTGGTTTTTCACCAAAGCAGCCTTAATGACATTTGGCGGCGCTTATGCAGTCTTGCCATATGTTTTTCAAGGCGGCGTCGAGCACTACGCTTGGTTGAGCGCAACGCAAATGATCGATGGATTGGCTTTGGGTGAAACAACGCCGGGACCGCTCATCATGATTGTTGCTTTTGTAGGATTCGTCGGCGGCTGGACAAAAGCGCTCTTTGGAGGGGATTTACTGTATCTGGCAGGTATTGCCGGTGCAATTACTGCAACATTTTTTACGTTTCTACCGTCTTTTCTTTTTATCTTGCTGGGCGCTCCCGCAGTCGAAGCTACCCGGCACGACATCAAATTCACAGCGCCGCTGACCGGCATCACCGCGGCCGTGGTCGGTGTTATTGTGAATCTGGCGGTTTTCTTTGCTTACCATGTTCTCTGGCCAAACGGTTTTGGAGGGTCATTTGAATGGTTTTCGGCCGTGATCGGTATCCTGACATTCTTTGCCTTATTCAAATTCAAAGTTGGAATTGTGACCGCCATCTGCGCCTGTGCAACTGTAGGATTTGGGTATTCCATTTTACTAACACATATCAGTTGAAACCGGATTGCAAAATCTATTTTTATCCGATATCGAGCAACCCGCACGGCTAACGACATTAAAGAAACTTAATTTTAATTCGTTAATTAGCGATACTTATGTTGCTATCAAAAGAAAATGGCTTTATCGATTAATACAAATTTGGGTGCGCTGAATACTTCACGGTATTTGTCGGCAACCACCACGGATCTTAGCCGCTCCTTAGAGCGGCTATCATCGGGTATACGTATTAATAGCGCTAGAGACGATGCGGCCGGTCTCGCGATTTCAGAGCGAATGACCGCTCAGATACGCGGCTTGACTCAAGCCACCAGAAATGCCAATGATGGAATTTCGATGCTGCAAACAGCTGATGGCGCATTGACTTCCATGACTTCCTCATTGCAGCGTATTCGTGAATTATCCATCCAAGCTGCCAACTCAACCAATAGCCTTGCCGACAAAAAAGCGCTTCAGGAAGAAGCCAATCAGCTGATCCAAGAATTAGAAAAGGTTTCGACGACCAGCATCTTTAACGGCGATAAAATTTTCGACTTTTCCGGAAGCAGTGTTCTCGGCGATTCCAATCAGTTAGCGGTAGTCTACGGACTGCAGTATGGTTGGCTCGAAGAAGCGGAAAATATGATACAGCAGTATTTTGGAATTTCTGCGGATGGCGCTGATATGAATATCGAACTGACGACTTTCACCGACGGCGCCGGTGGTACTGCGGCCCGGGTTGTCGGTTCAATACCCGGCACTTACACAGGTAAAGCAACGGATGTTAAGCTCCAAATTGATATGAGCGATTTTACACCGCCTAATTTGCCAAACGGTGGCACTGCGCCATTTTACAACGATCGTATTATTGCGCATGAAATGGTGCACGCCGTGATGTACCGCAGCATGAATATCGGTTCAATGTTCAATCCAGTAGTCGATCAAACCTGGTTTCTGGAAGGTGCCGCCGAATTTATTCATGGCGCCGATGAACGTTTGCAATCCTCGATTGGTAGTGTCGGTATCGGTGGTGTTATGGCTAGAGCCGCAACTTTTGGTTCAGCAGGCGCAGCCTGGGGAGGGTCATCGGATGATTATTCCGCCGCTTATTCAGCAGTCCGTTACTTGCACCAAGTCATCAAAGATAACGGCGGTTCCGGTATCAGCGATGTTATGGTTTATTTGAACCAGAATCAGAGCGCCACCTTAAGCGATGCGATCAGTGCCGCTACCAGCGGTCTGTATGCAAACGCCGACGCTTTTAATGCAGACTTTGTTGCAAATGGCGCAGCCTATATTGCAAGTATGAACCTTACCGACAGCGATACCGGAGCAATTGGCGGTTCGAATGCCGATGGCGGCTCCGTTAAAACTGCTGAAAGCGTTGTCGCTGATACCGGTTCACGTGGCGGAACCAATCCAACCAGCGGATTCAATGAAATCTGGGAAGACATCGAAGCAGCAACATTCGGAAACAACAAGCGTTTGCAAGTCGGTGCAAATAAAGCCGACACCCTGGATATCAGCATGGGCGCAGTCAACACGGGGGCACTCAGTATTCAAGATCTGGATTTGATCAACAATGCCGGATTCACGACTTTTAAGGTTGATCTGGCGCTCAATCACATTAACGAAGAGCGATCGAAAATCGGCGCACAATTAAACCGTTTGCAGTCAGTCATCAACAATAATCAAACCAGCGTGGAGTCGGCGGTTGCCAGCAAGTCACGAATACAAGATACCGACTATGCTGTTGAAACAACTTCGCTCACAAAAACACAAATCATGCAACAAGCTGCCACTGCGGTGCTAGCACAGGCAAATTCTTCCCCGCAAATGCTATTAGCGCTGCTTTCTTGATTCACCCGTTTTCGGCATCCCGCCTTCTGTATCCAGAAATTTTCTAACACTCAATCACTTAAGCATAAAGTAGATTACTTGTCATGTTTGAACTGATACACTGATTATTGTGTTTCAGATAAATCATGCGCTGCGTTGTTGGTCGCGTACAGTTTTTATCTCACTGATGGATAGGAGATTAATCATGACAAATATTAATTATAAAAGACGTCAATTCATACAATACGCAGCAGCAAGCACACTTGCCGCAACAATCCCGGAATTGAGTTTTGCAAGAACGCAAGGAAGCAACATGACACCCAATCCTTCGTTCAAAGCCGATGTAGAAATCGCACTGAATGCTCAAACTGCCGATGTTTCCATTTTGCCCGGTCCGCTCACGCATGTCTTTAAATACACTGGCAAACTGCTCAAAGGACCTTCATCTACGCTCAAAGAGTTGCCGGGTTATTTAGGCCCTATTCTTAATTTCGAGCGAGGTCAGAAAGTTCGAATCTATTTCAGCAACCAATTGCCGGAGCCCTGCATTACGCACTGGCACGGCATGCATGTTCCTCAGCCGATGGACGGGCATCCGATGTATGCCATTCACCGGGACGAACAGTATATCTATGAATTTGAGGTAGCCAACCCTGCTGGAACCAATTGGTATCATTCGCATACCCACGAATTAACCGCGCCGCAAGTTTATCAAGGCTTAGCAGGACTTATCACGGTATCCGATGAAATTGAACGGAAATTAGGCCTGCCCAGCGGCGAATTCGATGTCCCGCTAATCATTCAGGATCGCAGCTTCTCCAGCAATAATCAACTTCGCTACATTCTAGGCATGCACCAAAGAATGCGGGGTTTTCATGGGGATGTCATTCTAGTGAACGGACAGAAAGACTATTCCATTCCAGTAAAAACCAGAGCCTATCGCTTGCGCATTTTGAATGGATCTAACGCAAGGATTTATAAACTCGGCTGGAGCGATGGCACACCGGTTACAGCAATTGCTACCGACGGCGGTTTACTGGAAAAGCCGCAAAACTTGCCCTATGTGATGCTTGCTCCGGCTGAACGTATAGAGTTGTGGATTGATTTCAGCGGCCGCGAACCGGGTTCTGATGTCACGTTGCAGAGCTTGGTTTTTGGCGACTCATCTCATATGGAAAGCGGCATGCGGGGAGGGATGCGCCGTGGCATGGGAGGCGGCGGGATGGGCATGATGGGTGCTGCCTTTGGTCAGGATGAAGCAATCACCATCGCAAAATTCCAGATTACCGAACAGATCGGCGACTCGCCGAAGTTACCGGAAACATTAGTCTCCATGCCTCGTTTCACGCTTCAAGATGTCACCCATTCTGACAGAATCGTTCCAATCGCCATCGGCATGCGGCATATGTCGTTCCAGCTAAACGGCAGAACATTCGACATGTACGACTACATGGAAACTGAGAAAATTCCGGTTAATACCATTCAGAGAATCAAGATATTTCACGACAACCTGGGAATGGGCGGCGGCATGCGCCGCGGCGGACGCGGTGGAGGCATGGGGATGATGATGTCGATACCTCATCCCATCCATTTACATGGCCAGCAGTTTCAGATCCTCTCGCGGACGCAAATACATCAGGATAGCGGTTACGAAACTGTGAAACACGGTTTTATCAACAGCGGTTGGAAAGATACCGTTTTGGTAATGCCCGGAGAAGAAATTGAGATTATCAAGCCATTCAATGATTTCAAAGGCTTTTTTCTTTACCATTGCCACAATCTCGAACACGAAGATATGGGTATGATGCGAAATTTCTATGTTAGCTGAAGTGTGAGAACTTTCAAGATTTCTCTTCAGCTTATCATATTGTGTCGCAATTGCCCGATACTGTTTTAACCGGGCAAAAGCATTCTCCACCAAATGCCGGTATCTGTATAAGCTCCAATCCATATCTTCATTACCCTCCAGCGAGTTGCGCTTTCCCGGTATTACAACCTAAGCTCCTTGCTCCGTTATCTGCTCGCGCATACACTCACTGTCATAGCCCTTGTCCGCAACAATCGTCTTCGCGTCAGGCAGCCTGGCTATCAAATTAGGTGCTGCGGAGCAGTCATTGACTGCTCCGCCGGTGATTTCAAACTCAACTGGCAAGCCATGACCATCGACCGCAAAATGGATCTTTGTGGTATTGCCCGCACGGCTTTTCCCGATGGCTTGCGATTGTTGGCCTGCCGCTCCCGTATTATGCTGGTTGCCTTGACATAGCTGCCATCAAAAATTCCCACTCCCAATCCAGATCAATAGTCAACGCCTTGAAAATCCTTAACCATTTGCTGCTAAACGACCACACGTTGAATCTTTTATAGATGGAATTCCAGCAACCGAACGCCTCAGGCAGATCTCGCCACGGGCAACCTACACGCATTCGATACAGTATGCCTTCTACTGTCATACGCAGATTGCGCTTGTTATAAATCGCTTCTTGAAACAGAATCTTCTCCAGCTTCGACCAGAACTCATCATTGAGCATCAATCGGGGCATCACAAACTCGTTTTGTTGTTGGTATAGGAACCTCAATATTACGAGTTTGCTTCTTTCTATGAAATACTTATCTCTAAATGCCAACAGATTCTATAGTGTGGCAGGAAGGAAATAATACAGGACAAGTGTACTACTTAATCAGTAGTAATATCCTATATATTTCCTATCCGATTGGACTTATCTTCTTGATAGATATTAAACAACCAGTTTCTAATTTTTCAGTTTTTTAATATCGGCAGAAGGAAACTAGCTTCTGTAATTATAAAATTCTCAAAGGGGGCAATACATTATGCGTACTTTAATGATTATGAGTTTACTTGCTTTGACAAGTGGTCCGGTTGCCGCTGCGTCTTGGCAAATTGGTGATAACGATGGATATGGCATTGGCATTTGCGACAATTGTTCTCACCCATTTAATGGTGCTACGGCAAATTTTGATGGTAGAAGCGCAGCGGAAATGGCGGCAACCGATGGTGCGCAATATACTGATACTTATAGCACTACGCATCCCGGTTACAGCCCGCATGGCTCTGAAACTGTAGCCACATTCCATTTCACTGGACTGGGAAGCGGATGGGCTTTAGGCCATTTGGAAATTGATATGGCTGATTTTCAAGCAACTGCGTTTGGCCCAGTCATAACAACATTTAATGGCATCGTGCAAGACTTTTCGTATAACGATGGTTTCCCGAATACGTTGATCCATTACTATACATTGACGGGCGCTGTGCTTGATTCAATCAATGCCACGGGAGAATTGACAATTGTTGTTGACCGCAACGCATCAGTAGATTTTTATGGTTTTGACTATCTAAAACTAAGTGATGTAGCAGCACCACCAGTACCAGAACCCGAAACCTATGTCATGTTATTGATGGGTTTAGGATTATTGGGATTTTCATTACGCAATAAAAAACTAGCTTAGTAATAACCCCAAAACTGCCTGGTTTTACCGGGCAGTTTTCATTTAACCGTTTGTATCCGACATTACCTCAATCAGCGGAAAGCAAGTTTTTCTCAATGTTTCATACTGAATCACTACTCGTTGCGCGTCTGCGGCAAGCTCCCAAAGATCCTGTTCAATCTGACCGGGAAGTCTGATTCTTTCGGCTCCGTCACCGGAGATTCCGGCACTCTGAGTTTCTTTTATTGCTCCAGCGGCACGATCTGCACAGTTCTGGGCGTCGATCCACAGCCCGCGAATACCAGCGAAATTATTATTAAGAGACCTTTGCAAAATGACGCAAATTTGCCATTTCAGAGTAACTTCGGATTAATCTGTGAAGAGATTGGTTAGTTGTAGTCATTTTTTCGCAAATAAGCCAAGAATAATATGAGAGAAACACTGATTAATAAGTACACAAGCGGACTGCCTTGTTGCGCGGCACTCGCTCCCTCGCCTATCTGATTGATTTGTCTCGGTCACTGCGTTCCGTGCGCCTCGCCCTTCATCGCATTCGCCGAATTAATCAGCGCTTCCTTGAAAGAACTTAACGCGAAACAAACTTAAACAAGTCCATTCAATGACGCCATCAATCGTTTAAAGCGGGGTTCTCCCGGAGATAGTTCGTTTGCCGCCGTAAGGCTGTTGCGCGCTTCCTCAACGAGGTCGGGTACGGAGCCGTTTTTTTGTATATAGGCAACAATTACATGCGCCAAATTCAATAATACCCGTACATTGGTCGGCATTGCGGCACGAGCTTCGCGCATTGCACCAAGCGCTTCTTCGTATTGTCCTTTACTAACCAGCAGTACCCCGCGATTCATCACGAGCATCGCTTCCTGGCGGGTGGATTCGATCAGTTGGCTGCCTTCCTCTTGCATCCCGGCTTGCTCGAATATTTCTGAAACATCTTTATGCAAAGCCGTGTTCTCCGGATTATTCTTGATTTCGCTTTGCAACAATCGAATCGCTTTTTCCTTATCCCCAGCAACAAGCAATAAATGAGCGACTTCCAGCGATTCCTCGCTGGTTAAAGGACGCTCATCCTGGTTAGGCAATGATTGATCCAACTCTAAAGCGATCTGCGCGGCTTTCTCCACGTCACCGCTCTGATGGTGAATTATTCCCGCTGCAGCCAAAGCCCTGCGGCGAACATCATCACCGTTAAAATTCTTGGTAAGCTGTCCCAACACTCTCAGCGCTTCATCAGGATTTTTCTTTGTGCCGCATACTTTGACCAGCCCAAGATAACTATCCGCTTTCTTCAAAGCTGAGTTTTCACCCAGTGCAATACTTTTACGGAACGCACGTTCGGCATTTTCCAGCTTTCCAATTTTTAAAGATAAGCTCCCCAAATTCTGTTGCCGCATTACAGAATTGGGTGACAATTTGGTTGCGCGTTCCAGCACATCATTCGCACCTTCCAAATCATCCATCGCCTGTAGCGTTTGCGCCAGGAGATCATGGGCTTCAATATATGCCGGATTGAGTTCGATGGTTTCCTCCAACAGGGTCTTAGCTTGATCCCATTCATTCTTTTTGAGAAAAATTCTTGCCAACGCTACCTTGCTCCATGGTAACTCGCGCTTTGAGAGAATTTCTTCCAACAAATTCTGGGCTCGATCCAGCTCTCCCGTCATCCCTAGTAAATTGCATTTCGTGCGCAGTAAATCGAAGGTATTCGCTTTATCGGATACCAGTTTTTGATCACATAAATTCAATGCTTCATCATAATTCGAACGCTTGATCGCCTGGTGAATCTCGGCAAAAACTTTCTTTCTCACCCAGATCTTTTCCAGCCGTGTGCATAAACTCATTTCCGTAACCGGCTTAATCAAATACGCATCGGGTTGAAATTCCGCTGCACCGGTAACAGCTTCCGCGGCTTTCTCGGCGGAAATCATTACCCACAAACAAGAAGAATCTACAAGCGAAAGATACTTCGCTTCCTCAAGCACTTGCTGACCATTTTTTCCCGCACCTAATACTAGATCGCACAAAACCACATCAAATTGCACTTTCTTCAGTATCGCAATGGCTTCTTCTCCCGTCGCAACCATATGCATTTTCTTAACATCGGCGCCGAGATTGCGAAAAATATCGCGCAAGATTGTACGCATCTCCTGATAGTCATCGACAATCAGAATATTCTTTCCGGATAGATTCAAACTAACGGGAGAAAAATTGATAGAGCTCGTTATCATGGTTTCAGATCTTGAAATTTATTAAGGAAGAAACAGGAGAAAGCAAGCACCTTTCATAGGACCGCCGTTTTCCAGCTTCAATTTCCCGGACACTCCCTGGTTCCGATGCATCCGCGCAACCTTGTCCGAAAAATAAAAACCCAATCCAGTGCTATTTTCCAAAGGATCTACGCGGCGCATTGAATCATAGCTGTCCTGCAGCATTGCAACCGGATAGCCGCGCCCATTGTCTTCTATACGCAGCAACAATTGCCCATTCTGTTCTTCGGCGGCAATGCGAATACAATCCCGGGTATAACGGATTGCATTATTGATGGCATTGCCGACAACCGCATTGATCAAATCCTCGTCAAAGTACCAATGCAACTCCGGATCGACATGGGCTTCCAGGGTAATTTGACGGAATTGCAGCAAATCGGAATATTGCGCAACGATCCCGGCTATAAAATCCCTCAAACTGACATATTGCACATCAAAAGGATAGACTCTTTGGCCGACTTTATAGAGCGTCAACAATTGAACCAGGCTATTGTTAACGCGTTTTGCTTCGGCATTCACTCGCACCAGTTCAGCATGCGCGGCAAGTTGACTTGCATCGGCATTTGCCAGCGTTTTTTCCAGGCTGTTCAATAACAGGCACACCGAATTTTTCGTATCGTGAATCGAAGAAACCAGGAAATTCATCAGATCCGGTTCAACGGGGAGGTTACCCGTGTCCGGGTTATTGTTCTCAGATAGGCTCATTTTGATATGCCGCAAACCAGCGTCCTCATCATTTTTCTTACGCAACTTAACGGCAAGACACCCTGAATCTGTAGTTTTACAATCAAAATCAGAGAGTTCTATGGCAAACGATAAACTACTCCACGTTTCCTGAGATCGTTCAGAATTTGAATACCACCCTGAACAACCGTCTCGGGTTGCGGGTGGTTCATTTCTGCGGCTACTTGATGCAACAACGTCAAACCGGATTTGGCGGCACTCTCACCGGCCAAATGCAGCAAGCGCGCTGTTATTTTATTAATCTCAATAAATTGCACATTAAAATCCTGATCCCGGTAAACGATCAGATTCGTCTTTGATGCGTCAGCTCTATCGGGCTGAAAATCCGGAGTTATCCGGTGGACAGGAAACGAGTAGCCGAGTACCCATGCCAACGGCGAAATTGCCGGAACTCCCTCCAGTAAATCGCCAGCAGAATCCGTTGCGGCTTCCGTCATGCTTTCATCGAAGATAGCGAGCGCGAGTTCCACCCACTCATAGTGCGCCAATTCAAACAGAAAAGGCGGATCATCAGCACAGGGTTTCCGCTCGGATTCGAGGTATTTCAAAAACTCCCGGGGTATCTCCGGAAACAACGGGGTATGCGACACATGATGGGCGAAATAATCCCGGATGAGTGCATGCCAATGGCTATCGGGCATAATCTTCCGTAACACTGGAAAGGTATTGGCAATTAAATCCTCCACGTTGTTATAAAACAATTCGCAGTAGATTTTCATGCGCCGTTCCTCCACACCTTGTGGATGCGGTTTCTTTTCCGGGTCACGAATGTGCGCTGCAAATGCATATTGCTGCCGCACAAAATCCGGCCGGTCAGGCGTGTTGTAAGTAACCGCCGGCTTCATTGCGCCATTTGGTTTGAAGAGAATGAATCGTTGCTACCTCACGCAACAAATCGGCAATCGGTGGAATATTGAAATCGCGCTCAAGCAAGGTTGGAATAACACCCAAGCGCTGGTAGGTTTTATCGAGCAATTGCCATACCGGATCGATGACATCGGCACCGTGCGTATCGACGATCAGATCGGCTGCTTCCTGATAGTGTCCAGCCACATGAAGATAGCGGATACGCTCCGCCGGCAAGCGCAGCAGAAATGCCTCGGCGTCGTAATCGTGGTTGATGCTGTTGACATAAATATTATTCACATCCAATAGCAAATCGCAATCGGCTTCCTGCAGTATCGCGTTGATGAAGTCGGCTTCCTCCAACTGCTTTCCAGGCGCCGCATAATAAGAAACATTCTCGATTGCGATACGTTGTTCAAGGATTTCTTGAACGCGCCGGATCCGGCTTGCTACATAAAAAACCGCTTCTTCGGTAAACGGGATTGGCAGCAAATCGTATAAATGACCGTCATCGCTGCAATAACTTAAATGCTCGCTGTAAGTGCGGATATGATGATCTTTCAGGAAACGCTTGAGCTTGTGCAAGAAAGCTTCGTCAAGCGGTGACGGACCGCCGATCGACAACGAAAGTCCGTGGCAGATAAAAGGAAATCGCTCGGTTAGCTGTCGAAATTGGTGGCCGTACCGGCCACCGACACCAATCCAGTTTTCCGGAGCCACTTCCCAGAAATCGACGGATTGCGTGGCCTGATCCGTCAGCGAGCTCAGCATCGAACGCCGCAGACCCAGGCCCGCGCCATGAACAGGAAATGATCGGCTGCTCATGGGTTGCATTGGTTACTTTTTAGAAGAACCGCATTTGCCTTCGCCGCATTTACCTTCTTGTTCGGCCTTCTTACCGCCGCACTTGCCTTCCATGTTTTGCTTCATCTCGGTTTTGCCGCCACACTTGCCTTCGCCGCATTTACCTTCCATATTTTGTTTGGATTCTTTACCGCCTTCTTGCGCCGGTTTATTGGCGCTGCTGGCATCGGCCAGTTGCATGTAACCGCCGGATAATTCATTCATCGCAAACGGATTGGCGCTGCTATCCGCCAGCAAATCACCGGCACCAAGACTGGTGACCAATGCAGCGCTAACCGCGAGTGAAACTGGTTTAACTGATTTTTTCGACATCTTTTATCTCCATAAAAAATTAAAACAACGACAATCGATGATGATAACGCCGAATTAAAACAAAGGAAACGCTTATCAATTCACCGGGCAAGATGAGATGCAAGGCGGATGAAGCGCAAGGAACGAGATATATCAATGCGATAGACAAGTTTCTGAGCACCGCCCAACGCAGCAAATCGCTTGCGCGGACAATTAATCAATGCTTCCCTATCCTATCTTTCTTTTTTTGAATGCGCCTCTCTGATAAACTCAGCGCTTCGAAAATTATTATAAAAATACGCCTGCTAACTTAAGGAGTTCCGAATGTTTGACAAACCTAACCAGATTATTTTTTACATCAACATCGTCATGCTTGCCTTTGGTGTGTTCGTCGCACTGGCGACCGATTTCATAGCGATCGGATTGATTTTTGCTCTTTGCGCCGCGCTGCTGATCGCCGACCAAATCAGACAAAACAAGTTTGCATTTTCCATCTCGGATTTAAGAAAAATACTGACCGTGCATGATACCTGCGGAAAAAAAGCAACTGTGACACAAACACAAATGACCACCGCATGCCATAGCGATAATTCAGAATACTGGTTCAAAAATATCCGCGCCATCGGCAGCATCAGCAATTTCCGCATCAATAATGGCGATCCGGCTGAACAAAGAAAAGAAAACGACAGCTACCATGTCTGCATGAAATTCCCGCCTGAGTTGAAAGTGATTGACGGTTCCGATTTAACTTTGACGTATCAATGCGAAGGTGCTTTCACCCAAAACGAAGGCATACTGTCGCATGTCGTCGACGACGATACACAACGCTTGCACATGACCGTCGAACTGCCTTCAGGACGCGCCATTGCAACTGCGCGTTTTTTCTGCATCCATGACGGTAAAGAAGAAGCGTTATTGCCTCCCGTAATCTCCGGAAACACAAAAATCGATGCGGAAGTGAAAAACCCGAAACGGGGCGCGGAATATTGCCTGCAGTGGAATTGGGAAGAAGAAGGTCTGCTGAAGAAAGTCAGTTGCCTTTTTTAGATTGTCTTCCCTATCCAATTACACAGTCACAAAATTAAATCACTCGTACCAGGCTGGATTGAAAAATCCAGCCTGCAGTTATCACACCGTTGCCCACTACTAGCATCAATATCTCAAGCCGTTGAATCTCCTTAAAGCCCTCGCCGCGGTCAGCAGTATGACTTTCGTGTCACGCATCCTCGGTTTCGTGCGCGACATCCTGATCGCACGGATTTTTGGCGCAGGAATGGCAACCGATGCTTTTTTTGTCGCGTTTCGCATCCCCAACCTGCTGCGGCGGCTGTTCGCCGAAGGGGCTTTTTCGCAGGCTTTCGTTCCGATCCTCGCCGAATATAAAAACACCCGCACGCATGAAGAAACCCGCAGCTTGATCGATCACATCGCGATGCTGCTTGGCGTCGTTTTGTTCATCGTCACGGCTCTCGGTATTATCGCGGCACCGTTGATCATTTACGCCAGCGCGCCCGGATTCTCTGCCGATCCGGAAAAATTCGATTTAACCGTGCAACTGCTGCAAATCACATTTCCCTATATTTTGTTCATTTCGCTGGTGGCATTAGCCGGTGGCATTCTTAACACTTACGGGAAATTCAATGTACCGGCCATCACACCGGCGCTTTTGAACTTGTCTTTCATCGGTTGCGCATTCTGGTTGACGCCCTTGATCGATCCGCCCGTTGTGGCGCTTGCTTGGGCGGTTTTTATCGGCGGCATTTTACAATTGGCGTTTCAAATTCCATTTTTGTTGAAACTCAGATTAATGCCGCGTATCCAGTTCCGCAATCCGGATACCGGCGCGTGGCGCGTGCTCAAACTCATGGGACCGGCGATTTTCGGCGTATCGGTCAGCCAGCTCAGCCTGTTGATCAATACCATATTCGCTTCGTTGCTGGTAACCGGCAGCGTTTCCTGGATGTATTACGCCGACCGGCTGATGGAATTTCCCGCCGGTCTGCTCGGCGTCGCGCTCGGCACCATTTTGCTGCCGTCACTGGCCAAGCATTACAGCACCAACAGCAACGATGAATATTCCCGGCTGCTCGACTGGGGCTTGCGCATGACCATGCTGCTGACGCTCCCGGCCGCACTCGCGCTCGCTTTGTTGTCGGTACCGCTGATCACCACCCTGTTTTATCATGGCGCCTTCACCGAGCACGATGTTTGGATGACACGCGAAGCCCTGGTCGCGTATAGCGTCGGTTTGCTCGGCATCATCCTGGTAAAAGTGCTCGCACCGGGATTCTATGCCCGCCAGAACATCAAAACACCGGTCAAAATCGCCGTCATCACCTTGATCGCCACGCAACTGATGAACCTGATTTTCATCACGCCGCTGCAGCACGCCGGGCTGGCGCTGGCGATCGGACTCGGCGCTTGCTTGAATGCAGGATTGTTGTTTTACCAACTGCGTAAGCAAGCCATTTACCAACCGCAACCCGGCTGGCTGGTTTTCTTTGCCAAAATACTGCTGGCGCTGGCGGTCATGGGCATCGTGCTGTGGTTCACCGCTGGCAATGACGCAACCTGGCTGACCGGCTCGGCATTGTCCCGCGCCACGCAGCTTAGCGGCGTAGTATTAGCCGGCGCCGCCAGCTATTTCGCCGCGCTCTGGCTGCTCGGATTCCGCCTGAAAGACTTCACCCAACGGCAGACGTTGTAGTCCGCTTAGCCGGTTAGCACGTCAGTCAGTTTTATTTGCTTCCGCTAAAGAGGTAAACTGCAGACTTCTCATAGACCGAAACGCTCTCGGTTGAATGGAAGAATTGTCTATCAAAATGAGACAATTACATTCTAGTTCGATTAGGGGAAGTGCAATGAACTTACCGCAACA
Source organism: Nitrosomonas sp. (assembly GCA_019745325.1). Taxonomy (GTDB): domain Bacteria; phylum Pseudomonadota; class Gammaproteobacteria; order Burkholderiales; family Nitrosomonadaceae; genus Nitrosomonas. The sequence goes on from JAIETK010000003.1 coordinate 40,752, forward strand.
ATCAAAACATTACGTTGAGCAAATTGCCAAGGATGCACTAGATCAGTTCGAAAAGGTGTCTACAGCAGCCAAAACTGCAATTTTCAATGCACTCAATCTCGGCACTGACGCGCTGGCAGCGGTCAATACAATGACTGATGGATCTGCTCTTCAACGGCTAGGGCAGATCAGTCAGGCAAACCTTGAAAGTTACCAAATTCTCGCTCGGGAACCGGCCATTGCGCGGGTTGCGGTACTTGATGAGGATGGTCGGCAGCGCGTCTATTACATTTGCCGCACAACGCCCATCACTGGCGTTTCTAACCTTGCCAGCTATCGCGCCCCGGTGGGCCGGTTGGCTTCGCTGCCTGTCGGCACAGAGTTTTCAATACCCAACGTCGGTATCGTTGAGGTTGTTGGACGCACCCAGCTACGACCATCACACCTCGCCGAGGGTTGGGATTCCCGCGACACAATTATCGAAGCGGATGATCTTGGCTCCTTCACGATCGAGTCACTTCGCTCTCTACTCTACAAGGCTGCCGGAGAGGAAGTTACCGAAGATCGGCTGAAACAACTCCTGGCAGAAGAAAGCGAAACCGCCAACATCATTGAGGGCGTGCGCCGCAGTGTCATCACAAAGATGGGGCTCCGCGACCAACCGATTCTCGACCAATACCAAGATGAGATTTTTCGGTTGCCTCTCGATCAACGGCTGCTGATTCTTGGCCCTCCAGGAACGGGGAAAACCACGACACTGATTCGCCGTCTCGGCCAAAAGCTCGACATTGCCTTCCTCGAGGAAGAAGAACTCCGGACAGTCGAAAGCGTCACCAGCGCAACTGGGGGGTCGCACGCGAATAGCTGGGTGATGTTCACCCCGACGGAATTGCTCAAGCAGTACCTCAAAGAGGCATTTGCCCGTGAGGGCGTTCCAGCACCCGACATGCGGATTCGCACCTGGGCAGACTATCGACGCGAACTGGGTCGCAGCACCTTCGGCGTTCTGCGCACTGCAAGTGGCGGCGGAGCATTCGTCCTAAAGGAGGCCGCCGAGACATTACTCCCCGAAGCATCCGATACACCAATCAAATGGTTTGAGGATTTCGATGCCTGGCAGAAAACCACGTTCATCAATGATCTGCGCCAGGCAGCCGCTGGTCTGAGTGAAAACTCATCCTCCAATATCGCATCAGTGGGTCGGCGACTGGTTGAGACTCTTGACCGCGCCAACACTAACAATCTGGCGACGACTTTCTCCGCACTTATCGGCGAGGTCAGTGGTATTCAATCCCTCGTGACAGGTCTCAAGGAGGCTACTGACGAGAAGATTAAGGGTGTCCTTAATCTCCAACTCAGCCGAGACATGGGATTCATCGATTCGTTGGCAAAATTCATCGATGGACTGCAGAAGGCTCCGGATATTGACGCCGAGGATCCGGATGATCTTGATGCGGATGAGGAAGAAGCAACCTCTCCACGGACTGGTCGTACGGCAACGGTAACCACCTACATGCAGGCGGTTCGTGCCCAGGCTCGGACCCAAGCCCGCAAGCGCCCGCTGGGGAAGAACACTCGTAACGGGAAGATCATCGAATGGCTCGGAGATCGTGGTCTCGGCGAGTCGGACAGGGCTGAAGTGGGAGCAAGTCTGCTGATCCAGGCTAGCGCCCGTCGTTTTACCAATCCGGTGAAGCGCTACCTAGATGCGATCCCCCGCCGCTACCGCGCTTATCGCCGACTGCGCCAAGAAGAGGGACGCTGGTATCGCAAGGATGGGTTTAACCCGACCGATCTCCATCCTCTGGAACTGGATGCCATTCTTCTCGGCATCCTCCGTGGGGCGAACGAGTTGTTGAGTCGTGCAACCATCGTTCGCGACATCGATCTCCCGGTCTGGTCGTCACTGAAGCCGGTTCTGGACTTACACAAGAATCAGGTCGTCGTGGACGAGGCGACGGACTTTTCGCCTATCCAATTGGCTTGTATGGCAGCCCTTGCCAATCCGAAGATCCAATCCTTTTTTGCATGTGGCGACTTTAACCAGCGACTGACGACGTGGGGTAGCCGCTCGATCGACGATGTGAAATGGGTCTTTCCGGAAATCGACATCAAGGAAATCACAGTTTCCTACCGCCAGAGCCGAAAACTCAACGATCTAGCCAGAGCAATTATTGTGGCAACCAGCGGTACTGATAGTGACGTAATGCTTCCCGCGCACGTCGACAACGAAGGCGTTCCACCCACACTGCTGGAGAACGCTCCAGAGCAGACCGAAGTAGTGGATTGGATGGCCCAACGGATCCGCGAGATTGAGCAGTTTCTTGAGCAAATGCCCTCTATCGCAGTATTTGTTGAGAGCGAAGCCGAGGTTCAGCCTCTTGCAGATGCGCTGAATAAAGCGCTGGCTGCGGAGAATGCCCAGGTTGTCGCCTGCCCAAAGGGGCAAGTCATGGGCCAGGATAACGATGTCCGAGTTTTCGATGTCCAGCACATAAAGGGATTGGAATTCGAAGCCGTGTTTTTCGTCGGCGTCGATCGGCTAGCCTCGATTCACCCACAACTTTTCGACAAATATCTCTACGTTGGAACGACTCGGGCCGCCACTTATCTCGGCTGGACTTGCGATCAAGCGATACCAGAGAAAATCGCATCGTTACGGCCGATGTTTAAAATGAACTGGCAACAGTAAATTGGTGTTGTTACATTTTGACAGACAATCTTCTTAACTCTCTAGGCAGCTGCTCGAGATTTTTTACCTGACGAAACCAAGTTTATTATCTGCTGGCCAAAATTCACGAGGCGAGCTGTTTTACGGCTTTCATTGTTCTTAATAAGATCATAATACGTTCACTCAAAGAAGGAGGGCATCCGTCCAGCTTCAGATCTCTCGCCTGATAACCAAAGAGAAATTCAAAACTCATAGCTACCGACTCTTTTCACTTACACCCCCCAAACTGCTTGAAATCCCCCCTTGATTCGTTTATGGTCTCTATTCACTGCCAATCGACAAACCGGATTTTCCATCAAGGGTTAGCGCCATGTTCAATTTAGGTTCCATGCTCAATCTGGGTTCGACCGATCCGGTCATCGGCCGGGCGAATACGATCGTATCCTGTCCGGCGGCTGAATTATTCCGCTTTCTCGGGGACGGTCTGTTTGACAATTACCCGAAATGGTCGCCGGAAGTCAAAGAGCTGGAGCAGTTGACGCCGGGGCCGGTCCGGCTCGGCACCGAAGGCCGGCAGGTGCGCGTCGATCAAGGGCGGCGCTCGGAATCGAAGTTTAAAATTTCAACCTTCGAGCCGGGTCAGCGCATTACGCTGGTTGGCGTATCCGATCCATTCCGCTGCACTTACGAGTTGCAGGAAATCAATCCGTCGCAGTCAACCAAGCTGACATTTTCTTTTGAGTTGCTGGAAATTCTGGCGATTATGCGGCCTTTTGAAGGATTGGTTCGTGTCGCCATCAAAGATGGCGCGGAACGTACGGTGCAAAACATCAAACGTTTGGTCGAAGCGGAAAAATCATGAGAGCGCCAGCCGTCTCCGGATGTTTTGTTTTACGCGATAACTGTTTCATAAACCGGATAGGATCAAAGGAGCACTGATGACACAAAATACTTCTCCCAATATTCCAATACCTCGCGTCGATGATCGTCCGGTATGGGACGTGGTGTTCGCGGTTTATGGTTATCCGGCTTTATTGCTGGCGCACCGGCTCAAAGTCTTTGCTTTGCTGGCGGATAATCCGCGCACGCTGACGGAGATTTGCGATGCGCTCAATATCAAACCGCGCCCGGCAGAAGCCATACTGACCGTCGCGACTTCGCTGGGCTTCTTGTCGCTACAGCAAGGACGTTATGCGCTCACTGCGGTATCAGAAGAATATCTGCTGCAGACGAGCCCCAATTATTTCGGTTTTCTCTGGGACCTGATGATCGACAATTATCAGGTCTGTTCCTTCACCAGCCTGGAAAAAGCAATTCTGACCGATTCGCCGCAGACATACGGCGGAGGCAATATTTATCAATCGCACGAAGAGCAGATTGAGTTGCTGCATCGTTTCACCAGCGGCATGCACAGCATGAGCATGGCTTCAGCGCTGGTTTGGCCGGGGGTTCTGGATTTTTCTCAGCACCGCATCATGCTGGATATCGGTGGTAGTTCCGGTGCGCATTCGATCGGCGCGGCTTTGCGATTGCCTGATCTGCAGGCGATTGTTCTGGATTTTCCTCCGGTATGCGAAGTGGCCGAAGGATACATAGTTGAATATAACCTGCAAGAGCGCATTAAAACCTGCGGCGCGAATATCTGGAATGATCATTGGCCATCCGCCGATCTGCATTTCTTCTCGAATATGTATCATGACTGGCCGCCGGAAAAATGCCATTTCTTAACTGCAAAAAGCTTCCGGTACCTGGAATGCGGCGGACGTATCGTGATTCATGAAATGTTGTGCAACGACGATAAAACCGGCCCGTTTGCACCGGCGGCATTCGGCATGATGATGATGGGCTGGACCGAGGGTAAGCAATATTCGGGATTGGAATTATCGGCGATGTTGCAGGAAATCGGCTTTACCGACATCCAGATTCACAAGGCGTTCGGTTACTACAGCATCGTGACCGGCCGCAAACCTTGAACTGGCGCGGTCGGGAAATTAGCGACCGGTGTCGATCTGCCCGGCCAGATCATTTGCTAATGCCAGCAATACCGGCGCATTTTCCAGCCCGTCAAGAAACCGTTGCGGAATCCCGGACAAACCGGCCTGCGCCCCAACTAATGCACCAGTCAGGATAGCGCGCGCCAAATTCTGCCCGCCACCGTTGACCGCATGCAGTACCGCGGACTCAAAATCGCTGCGGAAGCGGGATGCCAGATAATACGCGGCGGGCAGTTGATGATAAATGGCGCACGGCATCCCGTACACCACCGAAACTTTCCACGCCGGTTCAATCGAAATCGCGGGATCGGCGGCCGCCGCCGCGATGCACGAAGGCGTCAGTAATGCATCCGGCGACGCGAAGCGCCCGGCGCGCGGCGGATCGGGATCCCCCGGACGCGGGGGTTGCAAGTCGTCTACCGTGACTACGTGAAACGGCAATTGACCGGTTTTGACCAGTTGCATCAGCTTGCCGGATAAGGTTTCGTCCAGCGCGTGCCCTTGCACCAGCATACCCAGCACAGCGGCATAAGCCACCGTCATCGACAGCACGGTATCATCGATTTGCGTCAGGCGTGCGTTGCTAGCGACAAAGACAGCCAATCGATTGGGTTGCAACGCGTAACGCACGGCAATCGCCAATGTACGCTCGATCGCTTCGGTGGTGTCGGCATGTCCGCCTGTTTGTCCCCACGGCAGCCGTTGTTCCACCCGGCAGCGCCAGGCATGCCGGATCGACTGGCTGGTATAGCCGCCCGGCCCGCAGACCGGTGTGCCATCGAGTAACGGAAAGAGTTCTTCGTCCAGGCGGCGGCAGAAATCGGCTTCGTCGTAGCCGTTGTGCTCGACGAGGGAATGCAGCATCAATGTGAGGATGAACCCGGCTTGCGACAGTTGACCGGCTCTGCAGCCGCTGTGATAGCGGTTTGGTTTGGGGTCGGTGTAAGTGGTAATCCAATCACCGTAATCGCGGCGCATTTGCGCGAGATCGTAATACCAGTGCGGACCAAGCGCCAAAGCATCGCCGATGAAAGCGCCCATGATCGCGCCAGCGGCACGATCCCGGATCGCGTTATTTATCATTGCTCTTCTCCGTTGGAATCCGGTTAATCGACTGCTAACCGGATTTGAATCGCAGCACTAAAACAGCACAGCAGCAGTTACCGCCGCGCTGCAATCAAGCACGCTGGTTTTTATCGTTCTGAATCAGCGCGTACGCCGAATGGTTATGGATTGATTCGAAGTTTTCCGATTCGACAACATAAGCATCGACACGGTCATCGTGATTGAGCACTTCAGCGATGTCCCTGACGATGTCCTCGACAAACTTTGGATTGTCGTAAGCCCGCTCCGTCACATACTTCTCATCGGGACGTTTCAGCAAGCCGTACAATTCGCAGGAGGCATTCATCTCGGCAATGCGGATAATGTCTTCGATCCACACGAAACTATTGGTACGCACCGAAATGGTCACGTGCGAGCGTTGATTATGCGCACCGTAATCGGATATTTTCTTGGAACACGGACACAAGCTGGTCACCGGCACCTGCACTTTCATCGTGAAAAAATATTCACCGCTTTTAATCTCGCCAATGAAGGTCACTTCGTAATCCAGTAAGCTTTTTACTTTGGAAACCGGCGCCGATTTATTGATGAAATACGGAAAAGTCATTTCGATATGGCCGGAATCCGTTTCCAATCTTTCGATCATTTCCCGCAAGATAATCTGAAAGGATTCAACCGATATTTCCCGTTCGTGGCTGTTGAGAATTTCGACGAAACGCGACATGTGCGTTCCCTTGAAATTATGCGGCAAATTCACGTACATATTAAAAACCGCGATGGTATGCTGCACGCCGTCGCTTTTGTCCGCCACAACGACTGGGTGGCGGATGGCTTTGATTCCCACCCGGTCAATCGCAATACGCCGGGTATCGGGTGAACTTTGCACGTCGGCAATCGGTAAATCTATTTCTTTATTCATGTTTTATCTCCTGTGCGGCGAGGCCGGATTCATTTACCGCCGGATCTGATGATTCACCGATCCCGGTAAAGTTATGCAGGTATTATTGCGCGCACTGATTGAATGATTCCACTCTTGTCTAATCCGCAGTCCGCCAGCATCTGCGCATGATCGCCTTGATCGATGAAAACATCCGGCAAACCGAGCTGCAACACTTCGACTTTAATCCCCTGGCTGTTGAGCGATTCCGTCACGGCGCCGCCCGCGCCGCCCAGCACGGTATTTTCTTCCACCGTTACCAGTAACTCATGACTCGCCGCCAACGATGCAATCAGATCATCGTCTAACGGCTTGATGAACCGCATGTTAGCAACGGTCGCGTTCAATTCCTCGGCGGCTTGCAGGCATGGCGTCAACATACTGCCGAACGCCAGCAATGCGATCTTTCCACCTTGACGCCGCACTTCACCGCGTCCGACCGGCAATGCCTGCATTTCCTTTTGAACCTCAACACCCGGTCCGGTTCCGCGCGGGTAGCGGACTGCCGATGGCGTATCGAGTTGAAACGCAGTATACAACATCTGCCGGCATTCATTTTCATCCGCCGGCGCCATCACCGTCATGTTGGGAATGCAGCGCAAATAGGACAAGTCAAAACTGCCAGCATGCGTCGGTCCATCCGCGCCGACCAAACCGGCCCGGTCAATCGCAAATACCACCGGCAGATTCTGAATTGCAACATCATGAATCAGTTGATCGTAAGCGCGCTGTAAAAAGGTCGAGTAGATTGCCACCACCGGTTTCAGCCCGTCGCACGCCGCACCGGCGGCAAAAGTGACGGCATGTTGCTCAGCAATGCCGACATCGAAATAGCGGTCGGGATATTCCTGGGAAAAACGCACCAATCCGGAACCTTCCCGCATCGCCGGCGTAATTCCGATCAAGCGTGAATCCTGCGCCGCCATGTCGCATAACCAATCACCAAATATCTGAGTATAAGCCGGTTTGCCACTCGCTTTCGTGACGATGCCTTTCTTCGGATCGAACTTGCCGACCCCGTGATACAAAATCGGATCTTCTTCCGCCACCTTGTAACCGGCGCCTTTCCGGGTCACTACGTGCAAAAATTGCGGGCCGTCCAGCTCCTTGATGTTATTCAGCGTGGTAACCAACACCTCCAGATCGTGACCATCGATCGGTCCGATATAGTTGAATCCGAATTCTTCAAACAAGGTCCCCGGGGTTACCATGCCTTTGACATGTTCTTCGGCTCGCTTGGCCAGCTCCAATACCGGCGGCACGACCCCCAGCACTTTCTCGCCGGCCCGCCGGGCAGTGGCATAGAATTTTCCCGACATCAACTTGGCCAGATAATTATTCAGCGCACCAACCGGCCGGGAAATCGACATATCGTTGTCGTTCAGAATCACCAACAAGTTGGCATCCATGACTCCGGCGTTGTTCAACGCTTCGAAAGCCATGCCGGCGCTCATCGCGCCGTCGCCGATAATGGCGATGGCGCGTCGGCCGGTGTTATTGAGCCGCGCTGCAACCGCCATTCCCAGCGCAGCGCTGATCGAAGTGCTGGAATGCGCGGTACCGAAGGCATCGTATTCGCTTTCATCGCGGCGCGGAAATCCGGCGATTCCGCCGTGCATGCGCAGCTTGCTCATGCCTTCGCGCCGCCCCGTCAGAATTTTGTGCGCATAGGTTTGATGTCCGACATCCCACACCAATTGGTCGTAAGGGGTATTGAACACATAATGCAGCGCGACCGTTAATTCGACAGTCCCCAAATTAGATGATAAGTGCCCACCGGTCTGTGCTACCGAATCAATCAGAAAGTTACGTAACTCATTGGAGAGTTGCGGTAATTTTTTTTGATCCAGTTCGCGTAATTGGGATGGTGAGTTAATGGTATCTAACAGTGGATACATTCAATGCCTGAAAATAAAAAGTGTGAAAAAAACAATCAGAATTTACGTTTAATAATAAAATCGGCTACCTGCCGCAATCTTAACGCAGAATCACCGAATTCATTAAGTGCCTGGTGCGCATCGTGCTGGAGTTTCTCGGCCAATTCACGGGCTTGGTTGACCCCCAGAATACTGACATACGTTGGCTTATTATTGACCGCATCTTTTCCAGCAGTCTTGCCAAGCGTCGCGGTCGTCGCTTCGGAATCAAGTAAATCGTCAACGACTTGAAAGGCTAAACCGACACATTTGGCAAAATGATCCAATTTCGCCAATTGGTCGTCACGCAAATAACTACTGCAACGCGCTCCCAGCATCACCGCGGCACGAATCAACGCTCCGGTTTTGTGAATATGCATGAATTCCAATTCCGGAAGACTGAGCATCTTGCCAACGCTATCCAAATCAAAGGCTTGCCCGCCCGCCATGCCGCGCGAACCGGAGGCCAGCGCCAATTGCGTAATCATCTCCAATTGCGTTTCCGCGGCGTCAGCGATACGCTTTTCCGCTAATAACTCAAACGCAAGGGTTTGCAAACTATCTCCGGTCAATAACGCCGTCGCTTCATCGAATTCAACATGGCAAGTCGGCTTGCCGCGACGCAAGATATCATCATCCATGCACGGCAAATCATCATGCACCAATGAATACGCATGGATCAGCTCCACCGCCGCAGCCACGATCGTGACGCGTTCAACATCCGCTACCGCAAGTTCTCCTGCTGCGAATGATAATAACGGCCGGACCCGTTTACCACCTCCCAGCACAGAATAGCGCATGGCCTTATGTAAGCGTTCGGGAACGCAATCCGAGGCCGGTAATCTTGCTTCCAGAAAGGCTTCAATCCGCGCCTGACAGCTGCTGGCCCAGTTTTGAAAATCATTGTTCATCGCTATCCGATTTTGATAAATTTTTTAACATGCCGGATTCTAATACCCGCACTTGTTGTTGCGCATCTTGAAGTTTGCCCTGACAATACTTTATTAATTCCGCACCGCGCTGATAGGCTGATAGTGAGTCTTCCAATGACATTTGTCCTGCTTCCATGGCTGCCACTATTTTTTCGAGTTCAGCCGACGCCGCTTCAAAACTCTCTGGTTGAGCCGAAGCAGTTTGCTTCGATGATTTGGTCATAAAAACGTAAGCCAGCTAATAAAACCGATAGAGACCATATATATTAATGGTTCATTTATAAAAATGGGTAAAAATAACGCAATAAGCCGTATCAGGTCAATGCAAATTTAGGAAAACACTGGAACAGCAATCCAAAGGTTTTTTTCAATAGCCCGCCGAGGTTGAATGACATCGGTGGATGAAGTATCCGTTTCGTTTAACGAATGCCATCCATAGCCGCGATATTGATACATGAAACCGACTATGGCAAGATACAGACCTGAGCTAGCATGAGCGGAAGTCTATTAATTTCTTTCATAAATCTTCCGGAACATTGCTTCTCATTCAGTGAACCGCTAATCTCCCTATGTTTTTCAGGTAGAGATTCTTACAAACAGAGTCAATTGAATAACCATTAACATTTATTGAGACGATCTTGAACGAATTTTTTGAACAAATCGCCGGATATTTTGAGACCGTTCCGTTGTGGCCTTTTTTAATTTTTGGCTTCTTGGGAGTGGTGGCATTGATGATCGACATCGTCAACCGCAAACGGCGCACTTATGCCATCGAAAACTTCCGTGCCACTATTGAGGAGGAGCTGGCGGATATGTACCCTGTGCATAAGCGCTGGCCCAAAAATATCAATCATTACCTCACCGCCCGGTTACCGGAAATGCATCAAAATTTTGAAGTGCTCCGCGTGTTCGTTCCTCAAAAGAACTTGCCCGAATATAATGCCGATTGGAACAATTTCCGGGATTTCTGCCGCAATCTCACCGATGAAAAGATTGCCGCGGCGGAGCAATCTCCGGTATCCGGCCAACCGCCAAGCAATGAGCCGGATCTCAAAGAAGTTTTTCATAAGTTGATCGAAAACTTACTGAAACACACGCATTTTAAATAATTTCGTTATCGCGCCGGGCTGCTGTATTTACCCGTTGTTAATCATCAGAATCATTTCGTTACCCAGTGAATAGATTATCGCTCGCGGTTCGTTGCAATATTTACCAGAAACGGTGCTCCATCATCGATGAGTAATCACCCGATGCCGGCCAATTCCCGCATAACCGTCAAACCGGTTATGTCATATCGGGATATGGGTAAGTTTATCGATGTCCCATGGCACGTCTATGCCGATGACCCGATGTGGGTGCCGCCGTTACGTCTCGAACGCCGTTTTCATTTTTCCCGTTTCAATCCTTATTTTAAACATGGCGAATGGCAAGCCTGGGTCGCATACCGGAACGATCAACCCGTTGGCCGGATCAGTGCGCAAATCGACAAGCTGCATCAGGAACGCTACGGTTCCGGCAGCGGCCATTTCGGCCTGCTCGAATGTATCGACGATTCCGAGGTATTCTCCGCCCTGATTCTGAATGCGGAAGCTTGGCTGGCAGCGAGGGAGATCCGCCAAGTCAGCGGCCCGTTCAATCTGTCGATCAATCAGGAATGCGGCATTCTGGTCGAAGGTTTCGACACACCGCCGGTTATCATGATGCCGCATTCCGCGCGCTGGTATGGCCGGCTGCTTGAAGAACAAGGCTATCATCCGGCAAAAGATTTATTGGCGTATAAAATTGAAGTCGACTTTGAGATACCGGCTGTCATGCAAATGATCATCCGGCGCTTCTCCCCGCAAATTCGCTTGAGAACCTTGCAGCGTGACCGCTTCGACGAGGAAATCGAAACCTTGCGTAGCATTTTTAACGATGCCTGGTCGGAAAACTGGGGGTTTATCCCGTTCACTGAAGAAGAATTCGCCGAACTGGGCAACAGTTTGCGCCTGCTGCTGCCGGATGAATTTATCCAAATTGCCGAGATTGACGGAAAACCCGCGGCATTCATGGTGGGATTACCGAACTTGAACGAAGTATTAAAGGAATTAAACGGCCGTCTTCTTCCTTTCGGCTGGCTCAAACTTATCAATCGCGTCAGGAAACGGCAAATCCGTTCCGGACGCATCCCGCTAATGGGCGTCCGCAAACAATATCACAATACGCCGGTCGGGCTGGCGTTAGCCTGTCTCGTCATTGATGCCCCCAGGCAAGCCGGTCTCGCAAGAGGCATCGAAGAAGTTGAATTATCATGGATCCTGGAAGATAACATGGCGATGCGTCATATCCTCGACAAAATCGGCTGCGAGCAATACAAACGTTACCGGATTTATCAGAAACTGTTATGAGTAATCCATTAGCCGCGTGCCTTACGCTCCTTCGGAGCCATTGGCTTCGAAACATTGCCAGCTTGAATCGATGAAATTGATCGAACGGTATATCGCGCGGGAAATCATGTTGCCATTCACGGTAGTGGCGCTCATTCTGATCGGCTTGTTCGCCAGTTTCAGCAGCGCCCGCCTGCTGGCCGGCGCGGTCACGGAAACCTTGGGAATCGCAGCATTGATCAAACTGGTATTTCTCAAGACGCTCATCGCGCTGGAAGTATTGATTCCCATCGCGCTCTATATTTCGGTCATCATCGGTCTGGGCAGGCTCAACAAGGATCATGAATTGATTGTGATGCGCACCTTCGGTTTGAGCGGCTCGCGCATGGTGTTGACCGTCCTGGCCGTAGCAATCCCGGTCGGTATTCTAAGCGGCATGCTGTCGTCGTATGTCCGGCCCTGGGCTTATAGCGAAAGCTACATCCTGGACGCGCAAGCGAAAGCGGAGTTGAATACCAACCGCTTTCAAGCCGGCCGCTTTTACGGCAGCGAAAAATCCGGCAGGATTGTATATGTGCGGACCAAAGACGAATTCAACAAGGAAATGCAGAATATTTTTCATTTCATGAGAAAACCGGATAGCAGCGAAATCGTATTCGCTCAAAAAGCGCACCAGATCCAGCCGACGGCACAAGAACCGAGGCCGAACATCCAATTATCCGAAGGCGTGGTTTATCAATTGACCAATGCGGCTACCGTGGATGACGTCATTCACTTCAAAAGCATGACTTACTTTATCGATAATGACACCGCACTTAACTACCGGCGGAAAGCGGCGGCAACCCGGACTCTATGGGAGTCGGATCAACCGCGCGACATCGCTGAACTGCAATGGCGGATTTCCCGTCCTCTCGCCACCATTCTGCTGGCTTTGATCGCCATGACATTTATCCGCTTGTCACCGCGCCAGGACAAAACCGAGCGGACTTATTTATTCGCCGCGCTGGCTTTCGCGGCTTATTACAACCTGAGCGGATTGGCTAAAACCTGGGTGGAACAAGGCGTGGTCGGCAACGTGCCGGGAGTTTGGTGGCTGGAATCCTTGATGTTGCTCGCCCTTATCACTTACGCATGGATCGCAAGCAATAAAAAACAGCCGCGTCAGCCATGATCCTCTATCGTTATATCAGCTACCAAGTCATCACCGGTTTCATAATCGCCACCGCGGTTTTGTTACCGCTCTTCAGTTTTTTTGATTTACTGGACCAGCTGGAGGATGTCGGCAAAGGCACCTACCGCGTCAGCGATGCGTTTTTCTATACCGCCATGCTGTTGCCGCGCCGGTTCATTCAAATCGCACCCTTTATCGCGTTGATCGGTACCGTGATCGCACTTGGAAAGCTGGCAGTGCACTCGGAATTGATCGCCATGCGGGTCGCCAGCCTGTCGCCGCTGCGAATCAGCTTGGCGCCGCTCAGCATCGGGATCGTACTGTTGCTCGGCGTTGCGATTCTGGAACAATTTGTAGCCCCGCAGTTGCAGCAGAAGGCGATCACTTACCGGGCCAATGCATTGGAATTGACGGTTGAGCTAGGCAGGAATCTCGGTATCTGGACCCGCAACGAGCACAGCATTTTGCGCATCGGCCAAATCGTTCATAACACCAGAGCCGCGGATATCGAACTGCTGCAACTCGATCCGGATGGTTTTTTACAATCGCACACGCTGGCACAATATGCCGATATCATCGATGACGAAGTGTGGCAACTCAGCAATGTCACCATCCGCACGTTTACAGACGATCAAATAACCGTCACTCGCGCCGAGGCAATCAACTGGAATTCGTTTGTCAAACCCGACGACATCGCGACGTTGACCAAACCGCCGGAGAGTTTGTCGCCGGTTGAATTGGCCCGGCATGTGGAATTTTTGCGCAGCACCGGCCAGGATGCGGATTCTTATGCATTGGCGCTATGGCGCAAAATCGGCAGCGCCTTGATGACGATCGCCATGTTGTTGCTATCGATACCATTCGTGTTCGGATCAATCCGTACCGGCCTTAGCAACAAACTAGTACTCGCCACTCTGATCGGAATCGCGGTTTACTTGCTCGATCAAATCATTGCCAACACCGGTCTGATCCTGCGGATAAATACCACCGTCATTGCATTGATACCCAGCATTGTGATGATTCTGATCGCCAGTTTATGGTTGCGCCGGACTTTTTAGCGATAAGCTATTATTGTTGCTGGAAAACCTCTAAAATCGCAGGGTCTCGCAAGACTCGATCCATTTTTCCCGGAATCGGACGGTCAAATTAGAATAACACCCTTGAGCTATCACACATGCCGACTTCAACCTACATTTACATTTTCGGTGAAGATGAAATAACCATTTGGGGACTCACCGGGCGCGAACGCTTGGCGCGGATGCTGAAACCTTACCCGCACTTGAAATTCACCGGCGATGCCGAAAAAATCCCGGTCAGCGCTCAGGCGCTGTTTTTGAACGCCAATTTCCTGTTTGACGCACGCGTATTGAAAGCTTTGCTCGAACAGGATAAAAAAGTTGCGTTATACAATGACGAAGGTTGTCCCGCTGCGATCCTGACCGATGGCAGCTATGCGCCGCAGTTATTGCGCAATCTCAACAACAATAAAGACCATAACTATAAATTCGCGTTGCTGACCATCCCGCGCATCGGTTTGAGAGACCTGAAAATCGATGTGCAGCAAAATCTGAAAAAGAAAGATCCGCCGTATATTTTGCCGGTCAGTCTGGAAAACAAGCCGTTGCTCGAAAAAGAACTGTTTTCCGGATCGTATAAAGGCGTCACCGATTTCGTTACCAAGTGGGTCTGGCCGCTGCCGGCATATTGGGCAACGCATTACTGCGTGCGCCGGGGCTGGCAACCGAACCATGTCACTTACGCCAGCGTCGTTTTCGCCGTGCTGGCGGGTGTCGCGTTCTGGTACGGATTGTTCGGAACCGGTTTGCTGATGGGTTGGTTCATGACCTTTCTCGATACCGTCGACGGCAAGCTGGCGCGGGTCACCGTCACGTCGAGCCGCTTGGGCGATGTATTGGATCACGGCCTGGATATCGTGCACCCGCCGCTGTGGTATGTGGCTTGGGGCGTCGGCTTGGCGGGCACTGCAACGCCGCTGACCGGACTGGGCGTCCTGATGACGTTGATGTTTCTCGGTTATGTCGGCGGACGCCTGTGCGAAGGCGCATTCCAGTTCGGCTTGGCGTCATTCGATATGTTTATCTGGAAAAAACTGGACTCGTTCAACCGCCTCATAACAGCGCGGCGCAACCCGAATCTGGTATTACTCAGCTACGGCTGGCTCACTGACCAACCCGATCTCGGATTGCTGATGGTGGTTGTCTGGCATCTGGCTTCCACCGCATTCCTGCTCTGGCGCGTCGTCACCGCATGGAAAATCAAGCTGCAAGGTGGCACTCTGACATCCTGGCTGCAGGATATCGACCCGGCGCGCGACCGGGATATCTTGGCGGTCAGAATTTTCACGCGCGCCCCGGTCGATCTGAGAAAACCATTTCCGTTGTCATAACTTTAACTAGCCGCCAGACTACCCTCATGACGCTGACCACGCGCATCAGCCGCCTGCAAGCCGGAACAGCCAAAGTTGGCTGCCTGCTCAATCCGCTGGGCGGCCAGGTGCGCAAGCGGGCAACCGCTATCCGGGACGCATTGCAGGCCATACCGGACTTGATGGTGTGCGAAGCGCAGGATGCACTGACTTTCAAAACCGCCGTCGAACAATTGCTGCAAGCGGATATCGATCTACTTGTGATCGTCGCCGGTGACGGCACCACGCATGCAATTTTCAGTCATTTATTCGCGACCCGCGCGCCTGCTGACTGGCCGTTGATCATGATCGTTCCCGGCGGCACCACCAACATGACGCCGCTGGACTTAGGTATGCAAGGCAAGCCCGAACAAATCATTCAGCGCTTGCATCATTATCTGTGCCAACCAACAGCGCCCCATCTGGTGCAACGCCCGGTACTGCGGATCGAACAAGCAGGTATTCCGGCAATTTACGGCATGTTCTTCGCGGTCGGCCTGGTCGCGCGCGGCGTTAAATTCTCGCGCAGCCCGGTCAAGCAAATCGGCATCACCGGCGGCATTTTCACCGCATTGATCATGCTGCGTTCATTGTTCGGTATGTTGTTCGGCCGTCAGCAAAGCGCCTGGTCGCCGGTCACCATGACCTTGACCGAAGCCAACGGACGGATGCATCGCGGCACTTACCTGTTCGCCCTGGTCAGCGCGCTGCACAGCTTATTGCTCAATATCCGCCCGTATTGGGGCAAAGAGCCGGAGCCATTACACGTCACGCTGGTCGATCAGCAGCACAAGCGCCTGTGGCGCTCGCTGTGGCCGCTGTTATCGGGTGGAGGACATGTGCTGCAGGAACAAGAGGGTTATTACAGTCATAATACCGCCCGCTTGACGATCGAAATGGACGACGAATACATCGTCGACGGCGAACTGTACCGTTCGGCGCCGCAATCGCCGGTCACCATCGCCGCTACCGATCCGGTCACGTTTCTGGTGTTGTAGGAACCTCATGACTCTCGCGCCTGCCACCCACGAACCATTGCCCGCCGAGTTGCTCAATGCCGTCGCGGCGGAAAGCGATCAGCCGGTCTCGCCGGATTTTGCGCCGCTGGTCGATGCGCTGGTTCAGCGTTTTGGCGAATCGCTCGATGCCGTCGTGCTGTACGGTTCCTGCTTGCATTCCGCGATCAGTCTCGATGAAGGCATCGTCGATCTGTACGTGGTTGTCGGCGACTACCGTAAAGCTTATCCGCAGCGTCATTTAGCGGTTCTGAATGCATGGCTGCCGCCGAATGTGTTTTATCTGGAAGTGCCGCATCAGGAAAAAACCCTGCGCGCCAAGTACGCGGTCATTTCCACCGCCGATTTTGAGGCCGGTGCGCACCGGTGGTTTCATTCGTATATTTGGGCGCGTTTCGCGCAACCATCGCGGCTGCTGTTCGCACGCGACGACACCGTCCGCCGGCGGCTGTACGCGGCGATGGCGCATTCGGTGCTGACTTTTCTGCGAACCGGCGCGGCGGCGCTCGAAGCGGGTGACTACACTGTTGAACAACTGTGGACTCGCTGCTTGCTGTTGACTTACGCCGCCGAGCTGCGCGCCGAGAAAGCGGGCCGCGCCAGTCATCTGGCAAATGCCAACCTCGCCGCCTTCACCGGCCTGACCACCGCGGCCAGCCCGCTGTTGCGGAATGTTCTGGAACCACAAGCGGATGGTTGCTACCGGTGCCTGACCGATCCGGCAACCCAAAAGCAGGCTTTATGGCACTGGCGCGTGCGCCGCTGGCAAGGCCGGGTTCTGTCGATCCTGCGCCTGGCCAAAGCCACGATGACGTTCGCCAACAGCGTCGACTACGCCGCCTGGAAAATCGAGCGCCACACTGGCGTGCGCGTCGAAGTCACGCCGCTGCTGCGCCGCCATCCGATTCTGTGGGGCTTGAAAGTCGCCAGCCGGTTAATACGCCGCGGCGTGTTACGCTAACAATTGTTTTGCAATTA
Organism: Nitrosomonas sp.; assembly: GCA_019745325.1. Classification (GTDB taxonomy): domain Bacteria; phylum Pseudomonadota; class Gammaproteobacteria; order Burkholderiales; family Nitrosomonadaceae; genus Nitrosomonas. The sequence goes on from JAIETK010000003.1 coordinate 58,202, forward strand.
AAATTTCAACAAACACTTCAATGGAGACATACCTATGAACCATTTCAGCCGCTTACTCATGCTTGCCACATTCTTGATGCTCACCGCCTGCACCACGATGTATCTCGAAGGCCTGGAAAAAGTCGGTATCCCGAAACGCGACGTGATGGTGTACCGCGTTGAAAAAGCCCGCGACACCCAGCAGGAAACCAAGGAACAATTCAAATCGGCGTTGGAGCAATTCACCGCCGCCACTAACTTTCAGGGCGGCGATCTGGAAGCGACTTACAAGCGGTTGAACGAGGCGTATGAAGCGAGCCTGAGCAAAGCCGAAGAAGTCCGCAGCCGCATCGCCGATATCGAAAGCGTCTCGGAAGCGTTATTCACCGAATGGAAACAGGAAATCACGCAATACAGCAACGCCTCCATGCGGCAAAACAGCCAGCGCAAACTCGATGCCACACAAACGCATTACCATCAGCTCATCTCGTCGATGAAACAGGCGGAAAGCAAAATCCAGCCGATCCTGACGGTATTCAACGATCAGGTCATGTACCTCAAGCACAACCTCAACGCCCGCGCCATCGCGTCGCTCAAAGGCGAATTGGGCAACATCAAATCCGACGTATCGTCGCTGATCGCCTCGATGGAACGCTCGATCAACGAAGCCAATGCTTTCATCAGCACCATGGACAGCAAGTAATCCCGAAATGCGCGCCCGTTTTGAACCTGCGCTTCACGCGAAGCGCATCGACAAATCCACCGCTTGCACGTTCTTGGTCAGGCTGCCGATCGAAATCCGGTCAACCCCGGTTTCCGCGACTTGCCGCACGTTTTCCAGCGTGATATTGCCGGAGGCCTCCAGGATCACCGAAGCGCCGGCTTGCTGGCGGGTCAGCGCCACGGCATCGGCTAATTGAGCGAGTGCAAAATTGTCCAGCAGCACCATGCGAGCACCCGCTGCCAATGCTTCCTGCAATTCCTGCAACGATTCCACTTCAATCTGGATAAACACACCCGGCGGCGCAATTTCGCGCGCTTTGCATAACGCCGGTTGAATCCCTCCGGCGGCGATGATGTGGTTCTCCTTGATCAGAATCCCGTCGTACAAGCCAATGCGATGATTGACGCCGCCACCGCACGCCACCGCGTATTTCTGCGCCAGCCGCAACCCCGGCAAGGTTTTGCGGGTATCGACGATCACCGCGCCGGTTCCGGCGACAGCATCGGTATACCGCCGGGTTTGCGTGGCCACGGCGGATAGCAGTTGCAGGAAGTTCAACGCCGAACGCTCCGCCGTCAGCAGCGTGCGGGCATTTCCCTTGATCTCGCATAATGTCTGCCCGGCCTGAATTGCATCACCATCCTTGGCGAGCCACTCAATCTCGGTGTCCGCCGCCAGCGATACAAAACACGCCGTGAACCACTGCGTACCGCATAACACGGCGTTTTCCCGGCTGATCACCGTGACTTGCAGGATTTTATCAGCAGGTATCAACAACGCCGTCAAATCACCGCTACCGATATCCTCTTGCAGCGCCTGTGCGACGTTAGCGCGAATTTCATTGTGCAAATCTTGCAATTTTTATCCTTTTGGGCTGTCAAGCCGTGCATTATAGTGCACGCAAGTTGTTCACTTACTTTCTTCGAACAGCTAGTATAGCGATTGGCCCGCGAAATAAGGAGACGACATGTCCGGCGCATTCGACTTTATCTTTTATAGTATCGCCACGATGCTGGGGGTGGCCCTTGTCGGCTTGATCGTCGTCTGGTTCATCCAGGACGTCACGCAGAAGAAACATTCAATTCTGCGCAATTATCCGGTCATTGGCCGGTTGCGCTATTTCTTTGAAATCCAGGGCAAATACTTCCGGCAATATTTTTTCGCCAACGATCGCGACGAGATGCCGTTCAATCGCGCCACGCGCGGTTGGATCTACAAAAATTCCAAGAATAAGGGCAGTCTGGTCGGCTTCGGTTCAACCAACGATTTGCGCCAGCCGGGTTCGATCATTTTCGTCAACGCGGCTTTTCCGATTCAGGAAGAAGATCAGCTGCCGACACCGTCGCTGCGAATCGGCGAAGGCTACTGCGAGCAGCCGTTTGAAGCCAAGTCGATCATCAATATCAGCGGCATGAGCTACGGCGCGATTTCCAAACCGGCGGTGCGGGCGTTATCGCTCGGCGCCGCGCAGGCGGGTTGCTGGTTGAATACTGGCGAAGGCGGCTTGGCGCCGTATCATTTGGAAGGCGATTGCGATGTGATCATGCAGATCGGCACCGCGAAGTACGGCATTCGCGACGAGCAGGGAAATTTCTCGCCGCAACGCGCAAAAGAATTGAGCAAGGTGGTCAAGGCGTTTGAAATCAAGTTATCCCAAGGCGCAAAACCCGGCAAGGGCGGCTTGCTACCGGCGGGCAAGGTTCATGAGGAGATCGCCTCGATTCGCGGCATTCCGGTGCATCAGGATTCGATCAGCCCGAATCGCCACAAGGACATCAACAATATCGACGAGCTGCTCGATAAAATCCATTACATCCGTGAACTGACCGGCCGCCCGGTCGGCGTTAAAACCGCGATCGGCGGCTGGAATTTCATCAATGAGCTGTGCGACAGCATCAACCGCCGCGGATTGGAATACGCGCCGGATTTTCTCACCATCGACGGCGGCGAAGGCGGCAGCGGCGCGGCGCCGCAAACGCTGATGGATCACGTCAGCCTGCCGATCGCCGAAGCCTTGCCTCGGGTAGTCGATGCGTTGCTGCAAGCGGATTTGAAAAAACGCATTATCGTCATTGCTGCCGGTAAGCTGGTGACATCGGCGGAAGGCGCCTGGGCGCTTTGCGCCGGGGCGGATTTCGTCAACACCGCGCGCGGTTTCATGTTTTCACTCGGTTGTATCCAGGCAATGCGATGCCATCTGAATACCTGCCCGACCGGCATTACAACGCACGATCAGCGGCTGCAAAATGGCCTGGTGGTGGAAGAAAAATATTTGCGTGTCGCCAACTACGCCCGGAATGTTAACAAAGAAATCAACATGATCGCGCATTCGTGCGGGCTTCGTCATGCACGCGAATTCAGACGTGAACATGTGCGTGTCGTCGAAACCGCCGGTAAGAGCGTGGCACTGAATATTTTGTATCCCTACCCGGAAGCCGCTAAGAAAAGAAATTCGGATTAACCGGACAAGTTGCCGACAGTAATCATCGTAATCTTAAAGCCGCAATCACTGCCCCGTCCCGCTGCAAAACTGCATTGTTAGAATTGAGCGGAAAAAACCATCCAAATGCATACTTAAGTATTGTGTAGAATAACCGATAATACATGCCTTTGAATCGATTCCAAAACTTCATACAACAGGCAATCACAGGCAATGCTTCGTTTCTTCAGCAATCAGGGCAACACAAAAACAATTGTAATAAGTGGCTTGACACTGACAACATTGATTATTCTGACGGGCCTGTCGGTTTATACCGTCATGCAGCGGCAGATCGAAACCATGACAGCTACCGGACTCAAAGCCACCTTGGAAAATACCGTTAAACTGATCGAAAATCAGATCACGCATTCGGTTGCAAATACCAGAGCCACTTCCACGCGCATTTTTTTAATACAAAGCCTGGAAAAAGTTTATTCGGATGATTCAAGATCCGAAGGCATTGCCGGATTACGGGAATCCGCGGAAAAAATCCTTACAACGCATTTCTCAAGCATCCGCATTTACGATTCCAATGACAATCTGGTGATCACGGATGGTAACGTCGCAGAGCGAGCCACGCTTCCCGTGGAGTTAAACACCCATTCCGATGTCCACACCTTATTGTTCTGGAATCAAGGCTTTATATTACAAAACTCGATCCGGCTGTTTAATCAGGACCGCCAATTCATTGGCCGCATTACCACGGAAGAGCAATTGCCGGATCTCACACGGATCTTTACGGAAGCGCCTCTGATAGGCGAAACCGGCGATTTTTTACTGTGCGCGCCGGTGACAGGCAATAATCTCGAGATGGATTGTTTTTCACGCGCTTTTGACGGCAATCAATTTAAGCGGATACAACGCATTATCAATAACAAACCGTTACCGATCCATTTTGCATTGAACGGTGAAACAGGCACGAAATTTATCAAGGATTACCGGCAAGTCGATGTCGTCGCGGCGCATTCACCTGTCGCCTACGGACTCGGCGCTGTTCTGAAAATCGATAAAGATGAGCTCAATAGCTATCTCACGCATCAAGTTAAAATCATCGTCACCTTTCTGGTTTTGATTTTATTGTTTGGAATCGCAGTCATTCACTGGTTGACTTTGCCTTTCATTCAGCGATCGATTAAACAAAAAGAGTCTTATCTGAACGAGCGGCTAAAGGAAAATGTTTGCCTGCAGAAAATCAGAAATTGTTTGACACAAGATCAAAGCATCGAAGAGACCTGCAAAAATATTTTAGGTTTCTTGTTGTCAGCTTTTGAAAACCAGGATACGGCGGTCGCCAAAATCAGCCTCGAGAACAAGCAGATGACCACTCCGGGATACCAGGATCATTTGCCCGATTATATTGAAGCCGCCGTGATCGCGAACGGCCAGCAGTGCGGATCGCTGCAAGTGGCCTTCATGCACGATGCGCCGCATGGATTGGTTTATCAGCAAAACCTGATCGGGACCATCGCTCATGACCTAGGCAGATGGTATGAACGCAAAGAAGCCGAGAAGCGCATCATCGAAATGGCAACGCACGATGCATTAACCGGCTTGCCGAACCGTCACTTGTTACAGGATCGGGTTGAGCAGGCCCTGGCTCATGATTCACGACGGCAACGGCAAATGGCAGTACTTTTTATCGATCTGGATCATTTCAAAACAATTAACGATTCACTCGGGCACGATATCGGCGATTTATTGCTGAAAGCAGTCGCCAATCGCTTGAAATTTTGTGTCCGTAACGAAGATACCGTAGCGCGCCAAGGCGGTGATGAATTTATTGTCGTGCTCAATTCCATCGCCGAATCGCTCGATGCCGCAAAGGTTGCACAAAAAATTCTGGATTCTTTGTTGCAGCCTTTTTATATCCATGGCAACGAACTTCACATCGGCGGCAGCATCGGCATTGCGGTATTTCCCAATGATGGCGGAACCGCCGAAATGTTGCTGAGAAACAGTGATGTCGCCATGTATCATGCCAAGGAGAACGGCCGGAACAATTACCAATTCTTCACCGATGAGCTAAACAAATCCGCGTATGAAAGACACACTTTAAGCCTGGATCTGCGTTACGCGATGGAACGGAACGAGCTGATACTGCATTACCAGCCCGTCATGGATATGCCTAATTACCACCTGTATGGACTCGAAGCTTTGCTGCGTTGGCGGCATCCGGTGCATCAGCTGGTATCGCCGGATAAATTTATCAATCTGGCGGAAGAAACAGGATTGATTATTCCCATCGGCGAATGGGTCTTGAAAACTGTCTGTTTACAGATCAAGGCATGGCAAAACCAAGGCCTATACGTACCGCGCATTGCAATTAACTTATCTGCCCGGCAATTCCGCGATAAGGATTTAATTACCAATATCTCACGAATCCTAAATGAAACCGGGGTCGATGCGAAATATATCACGCTGGAAATCACCGAGAGCATGCTGATCGACAATATTGCGAAAGTCGTGGAAACGCTCAATCGTCTGCACGCAATGGGTCTGCATATTTCCATTGACGATTTCGGAACCGGTTATTCAAGTCTCAGTTATCTAAAACAATTCCCCATTCATACACTTAAGATTGATCGTTCATTTGTTCGCGATATTGTTACCGATAAAAATGATCGGACCATTGTTGCTGCGATTATTGCAATGGCCCATAGCCTGGAATTGGAAGTAGTCGCGGAAGGAATCGAAATAGAAGAGCAGTTAGCCTTCCTGACCGAACAGAAATGCAATCATTATCAAGGCTATTATTTCAGCAAACCGGTTCCGGCACCGGAGATCGAAAGCATGCTTAAACCGGTTCTGCATAAACCCAAGATTCGCGTCATTCATTCAGTCAGGTAATATTCCACTTGAAATTTCACAGCTTTCCCCCACGTAGGGATCAATTACCTACGATGGGAGAATTTCATGCGTTTTGACAAACTCACTACTAAATTCCAACAAGCATTCGCTGATGCGCAGAGCATTGCAATCGGCCAGGATAATCCGGCTATAGAACCGCAACATCTGCTGCTGGCGCTATTGCAGCAAGAAGATGGCAGCACTTTGTCGCTATTGCAGCGCTCCGGCGTCAACACTGCGCCTTTGCTTGAAAACATCAAGCAAAGCATTCAGCGTTTGCCAAAAGTGGAAAACCCGGGGGGTGAAATCGCCATTTCCCGCACGTTGAATAATCTGCTCAATCTGGCTGATAAGGAAGCACAAAAACGTAACGATCAATTTATCGCATCCGAAATGTTTTTGCTGGCGGTGTTACAAGATAAAGGCGACATCGGAACGCTGCTGAAACAGCACGGCGCCAGTTCATCCGCTTTGGAAAAGGCGATTAACGCGGTACGCGGCGGAGAACAAGTCAGCAGCGCGGAAGCTGAAAGCAGCCGCGAAGCGCTGAAAAAATATACCCTGGATCTGACCGACCGGGCACGCCAAGGTAAGCTGGATCCGGTCATCGGCCGCGATGACGAGATTCGCCGCGCGATTCAAGTACTACAGCGCCGCACCAAAAATAACCCGGTTTTGATCGGCGAACCGGGCGTCGGTAAAACCGCCATTGTCGAGGGACTGGCGCAGCGCATTATTAACGGTGAAGTTCCTGAAAGCCTGAAAGACAAGCGTGTTCTGGTACTCGATATGGCAGCGCTGTTAGCCGGCGCCAAGTACCGCGGGGAATTCGAAGAGCGACTCAAAACCGTGCTGAAGGAACTTGCGCAAGACGAAGGAAAAACCATTGTGTTCATCGATGAGCTGCATACCATGGTGGGTGCCGGTAAAGCCGAAGGCGCGATGGATGCCGGCAATATGCTGAAACCGGCGCTGGCTCGCGGCGAATTGCATTGTATCGGCGCTACGACACTGGATGAGTATCGCAAGTATATTGAAAAAGACGCTGCGCTGGAGCGGCGATTCCAGAAAGTATTGGTCGAAGAACCGACCGTGGAAGCCACCGTTGCAATACTCCGCGGCTTACAGGAAAAATACGAGCTGCACCATCGTGTGGAAATCACCGATCCGGCTATCGTCGCGGCGGCGGAGCTTTCGGATCGCTACATTACCGATCGTTTCTTGCCGGACAAAGCCATTGATCTGATCGACGAAGCTGCGGCGCGTATCAAAATGGAAATCGATTCCAAGCCTGAGGTAATGGATAAGCTTGATCGCCGCCTGATCCAGCTCAAAATCGAGCGCGAAGCAGTGAAAAAGGAAAAAGACGAGGCTTCGCAAAAACGCCTGGCGTTGATCGAAGACGAGATTCAGAAGCTGGAGCGTGAATATGCCGATCTCGAAGAAGTATGGAAAATCGAGAAAGGCGCTGCGCAAGGTGCAGCCAGTATCAAGGAAGAAATCGACCGTGTGAAGGCGGAAGTGATGAAATTCCAGCGCGAAGGCAAACTAGAAAAAGTTGCCGAACTGCAGTACGGCAAGTTGCCGCAGCTCGAAGCCAAATTAAAGGAAGCCGCGCAATACGAAGCCGAAGGCGGACAAAACAAATTGCTGCGCACGCAAGTCGGCGCCGAGGAGATTGCCGAAGTTGTATCGCGAGCAACCGGCATCCCGGTATCCAAAATGATGCAAGGCGAACGGGAAAAGCTGTTGCTCATGGAACAAAAACTGCACGAGCGGGTGGTCGGTCAAGACGAAGCGGTCCGGTTAGTATCGGATGCGATCCGCCGGTCGCGCGCCGGTTTATCCGATCCTAACCGGCCTTACGGTTCATTCTTGTTTCTCGGCCCGACCGGTGTCGGAAAAACCGAGCTGTGCAAAGCACTCGCCGGGTTTCTGTTTGATTCCGAAGATCATTTGATCCGAGTCGACATGTCCGAATTCATGGAGAAACATTCCGTCGCACGTCTGATCGGCGCACCGCCAGGATATGTCGGTTACGAAGAAGGCGGTTATTTGACCGAACTCGTCCGCAGAAAACCGTATGCGGTCATTTTGCTCGATGAAGTCGAGAAAGCCCATCCGGATGTATTTAACGTATTGCTGCAAGTGCTCGACGATGGCCGCATGACCGATGGCCAAGGGCGCACGGTGGATTTCAAGAATACCGTAATCGTCATGACTTCGAATCTGGGATCTCAGATGATTCAGGAAATGGCTGGCAGCGAGTATCAAACGGTTAAGAATGCGGTGATGGGCGAAGTTAAAACCTACTTCCGCCCGGAATTCATTAACCGGATCGATGAAGTGGTTGTGTTCCATTCGCTGGATCAAAAGCATATCCAATCAATTGCCAGAATACAGTTACACGGTTTGGAAGCAAGATTGGCAAAACTGGAAATGAAGCTGGAGGTTAGCGACGCCGCGTTATCGGCGATTTCACAAACCGGATTTGATCCGATCTTTGGTGCGCGTCCTCTCAAACGGGCGATTCAGGCGCAAATCGAGAATCCGCTTGCTAAAGAGATTCTGGAAGGTAATTTTGTTGCAAAAGACACGATCTGCGTTGATCTAATAAATGATGTCTTCAGTTTTATCAAAAAGACACAATAGATCATTATTTTCAATGACTTGAATAATAATTCAAATGGTAACTACATCACAGGCAAGCCATCGGCTTGCTTGTGTATTTCGTGAGACTGCTTAATTAATACCAGATTCGGGTAAAATATATTTTTTTGACCGGGAAGTTCGTCATGTTTAAAGGTAGCTTGGTTGCTATCGTCACTCCCATGGATGAAGAAGGTGGATTGGACCTGGGTCGTTTCCGCTCCCTTCTCGATTTCCACATTGAGCAGGGTACCGATGGCGTAGTTGTGGTTGGCACCACAGGTGAGTCACCCACTGTCGATTTTGAAGAACATCACTTGTTGATGCAGATTGCAGTTGACCATGTTGCCGGGCGCATACCGGTGATCGCGGGTACCGGCGCAAACTCAACCCGAGAAGCCATCGACTTATCGATTCACGCTAAGGACGCAGGTGTCGATGCTTGCCTTTCGGTTGCGCCTTATTACAACAAACCCACCCAGGAAGGACTCTACCAACATTTTAAGGCAATCGCTGAGGCCGTTGATATCCCGCAAATTTTATACAACGTACCCGGCCGGACAGTCGCCGACATTCATAATGAAACGGCATTACGTTTGGCTCAAATTCCGAATATTATCGGTATCAAAGATGCAACCGGCGACATCGGCCGGGGCACCGAACTACTGCAACGCGCTCCACCGAATTTTGCGGTATACAGTGGCGATGATGCCAGCGGTCTGGCATTGCTGCTGTTGGGTGCGACCGGTGTCATTTCAGTAACAGCCAACGTTGCACCTCGCATGATGCATGAAATGTGCATTGCGGCATTCTCCGGCGACCTCAATACCGCACGCGAAATAAATAGCAAACTGTTACGTCTGCATATCGACCTGTTTGTCGAAGCAAACCCTATCCCGGTTAAATGGGCTGTTGAGCAAATGGGATTAATTGACCATGGAATCCGTTTGCCTCTGACGCCTTTATCCGAAAAATACCATCAACTTGTCCGTCAAGCGATGAAATCGGCCAGCATTCAGGAAATGAAGGGATAAGATGTCAAAAATGAATTGGCGCAAGGTAATCGTAACCGCATCAGTATTGCCGCTTTCACTAGTCCAAACAGGTTGCAAAACGATTGATCTGTTCCCGGACACGAAAACGATTGATTATAAATCGGCAGGGCGATTGCCTGCGCTGGATATCCCGCCGGATCTGGTGCAACCGGCCATTGACGAACGCTATTCAATCCCGGAGCTTAGTTCATCGGGTAGCGCTACTTTCTCTTCTTACAATAACGAACGTGGCGGGCAACAGACAACCGGCATGTCCACGCTACTGCCGTCATCAATACAAAATGTGCATATCGAACGATCCGGAACGCAACGCTGGCTGGTAATACCGCAATCTCCCGATCTGGTGTGGCCGGTTGTAAAGGAATTCTGGCAGGAATTGGGTTTCTTGATCAAAATTGAAATTCCGGAAGCCGGAATTATGGAAACCGATTGGGCTGAAAATCGCGCCAAGATCCCTCAGGATTTTATTCGCACTTTTATTTCTACCTTCTTGGACAGCATCTATTCAACCGCTGAACGAGACAAATTCCGCACCCGTCTGGAACGTAATGAAACGGGCAACACTGAAATTTATATCAGTCACCGCGGCATGACTGAAGTATTGGAAGGCAATCTCAACCGGTCAGTCTGGCAACCCCGCCCCGCCGATCCCGATCTGGAAGCGGAAATGCTATCACGCCTGATGATGCGCTTTGGCGTGGAAGAACAAAAAGCAAAAATGGAATTATTGACGGGAAGAAGCAGCACCTATGAACGCGCTTTTATCGACAAGGAAGAAACTTCGTTGCTTGTCTATGAAGCATTCGACAGATCGTGGCGGCGTGTTGGTCTCGCGTTAGATCGCATCGGTTTCACGGTTGAAGATCGCAACCGCGAAGAAGGCATCTATTATGTACGTTTTGTTGATCTCAACAAAGACAGCAAGAAAAAAGGCGATGATGAAGGAATTCTTTCGAATATTATGTTCTGGAGAAGCGGTGATAAAGATGACTCAAAAGCAGCGAAATATCGCATCCATGTGCATAATGCAGGAACAAATTCAAGCAACATCACATTGTCGAATGACGACGGATCGGCAGTGAATTCCGTCATGGCCAGCCGGATATTGAAGTTATTGCACGAACAGCTAAAGTAAACAGATGCATACGCTATTAACTTCATTCACATTCATTCAGTAAATCAATTTCATTTCAATCTTTCTAACAACCTATCGAGATCAATGAGAAGAGAAACAAAAAAACCGCCTCGCGGGCGGTTTTTTTGTGATAGGTGCTTATTAACTATCGATTAGTGGCCTGGCTTGCTTGTTCCACCATAAGGACGCGCATCCGCTCCCTCTTTCAAACAGTTGCCATTTGCATCGATTCCATGTGGACAATCAGGATCTTCCCCACGGAGGGCTCTTTCATAATTTTCTCTTTCGGTTTCAGGTAATGCTTGATTTTTTGCACCACCACAAGCAGATAAGGTCAAGGCAAACAATGCAGCAGCCAGAAGTGAATATTTCATTGTGAATTTTCCTTATAAAAGTTCTTAAAAGTTCTGCAGTATATAACGAATTTAAACAATCATTCAAGCATATTCATATGCTTATGAAAAGTTACTCGGTAGATATCTGCTCTTAAGGATTACATCGCTTAGATAAGTAATATCTATTTAAATGACTTCCTTTTTTCCGCGAGTCCATTCTTAACAGTCTGTACCTTAGGTTAGAAATGGAATTTCAAGATCTTGATTGACATTAAATGTAATTAAATACTTTCCAATCTATCAATCAATTTGCCACAACCTCTCCAGAAAGAGAATTTGTGACCTCGGGAAACACTATTCACAGAACCCAACCACTCGCCATTAATGACTTGCGCGGCTTATCGATTCTGTTCATCCTGTTTATTTCAATTCTTCAGGCTCAGAATCTCTTGGTGCATAAGCTGATGGAGGCGGTTTATCCATTGGATAACCATCCAAACTTTTTTTGCCCTCACATGCACTTAAAGTCAAAATCGCGAAAGCAATCGCTACAAGTGAAAATCTCAACATCTAATCTCCTATATTCATCATTTGATTTGCGTTAATAGCATAATCCAACTTTTCGGATTATACAAATTTAGCACTTCTACTTTCATGTGCCATGCACAGGGCTTCCATAAAATACTATAAAGATCAGATTGAAGTGGCCTCTTCGAAAGTGAGAGGCAAGATGAAGCAAACGCTCTACAGTGACGAGCAAATTGTTAGGATTCTTCACGAGACGGACACCGAGACCGTAATTGAGGTGGCCAAGTGCGATAGTGTGAATGAAGCGACCATATATATTGAAACATCCAGAGTTGATCATCGCTATCGATCACCCCACCCCATGATCCACTCAAAGTGATGATGCAGAAGCAAACAAACGGCTTGGATGCATCAAGATCTTGGATAAAAACTGCGCTGATTATCGTATCCTGAGTGTTTCTTCATTGCTTTAAGAGAATCCTGCCCCAATCGCACAAGCATGTTGTCACTCAAAGATATAAACCTAATATTCTAATAAAATCAAGGGAATTCAGACCTCATACAGAAAAAGGGAATCGGGCAATTCGAACAACACTCCATTCGCCGGAATTGAGCTGAAAAATGCCGAACAAGTATTCGCCTTCCACAGAATCACCAGCTGTCATCATAATCAACACCGCCCCGTTTCCTTCGACAATAGTTTGCAGCAAGAAACGCACATTTAGCTTCCGCAATTTCTTGCTGCATTCAGACACAAGGAATGAGCGCTTTAAGCACTCACTACCTATGTTAAGCCTTTTTTCCTCTCCAAGTTGATGCGCCAATCAAACCCAATCCTGCCAGCAGCATCGCGTACGTTTCTGGTTCCGGTACAGCCAGCATGATTAAGCGGTCATCGCCGTTGGTTGGATGTTGCACATTCACGTAAGCGATATTGGGATTGAATTTATCGAAATAAAGGCCAGTCGGTTCGGCGCCCAAAGTCGACATGCTTGCCCAGCGGCCAACCGATTCGGCGACGCCATCATGGTTGGTATCGGTAGCAAACCAGATATCGGCTGATCCACCTGGTTGATCTTCGATCACATAAATGTTGCCTTCGGCATCAATCGCAAGATTATCCGGATTGTTGAATACCCCGCCGACACCGAGACCGGTTGCTTGATCCAGCGTAGCGGAATTGATAAACAGATTGGCGGTATTGCTGGCCAAGTTGAAAGAATATACTTCATCGGTGGTCGTGGTCGCCACGTAGAGGATCTGATCGCCGTTCGCCAATGTTTTGATCTCCAGATCTTCCGGACGCTGATAATTGGTGCCAAGCACAACATCGGCGGTCAGACGGCCGTCGATGCTGCCATCCGCGTTAAGAACAGATACACCCGGAATCGCAGCGCCATTGACATCGGTAATCGGTTCCCACGTAATAGCGCCGGTCGCGTTGGCATTGCCGCCGCCATCCACCAGCATTACAAATGTTTGCCCTGCGGAAAAATAATCGTCGCCATTGGTTGCATTGGGATTAGCCGAAACAAATTTATAAATGCTACCGCCATTAAACTCATCGATAAAATACATCGCGTTGTCTTTATCAAACGCTAAGCCTTCGTGTGATACACGTGGCAAAATGCTGCGATGGATAAAGTCGGAGTCGCCGGTGCCGGTTGCAGTCACGGAATTGGTTAATTCAAATAAACGGCCTTTGGTACTGCCGGCGCCCCAGGATTCCTCAGCAGTTAGATAACTACCCCAAGGTGTCCAGCGCGAAGCATCGCCTGCTACAAAACCTTGCGCACCGGGTGCAACCAGCGTTACGGTGCGGGTATTGTAATCGGGGTTCCACAAATCGACCCGTTGCACACCCGCAGTGCCGGTTTCAAACGGCATGAACAAATAGCGGCCTGCGTCGACACCGGTTTCATTGGCGGTCATCATGTCCCAATTCCCGCTGTTGGCTTGACCCTGTGCCAGTTGGTTGGCACGATTGGCAATTGAAACCTGTGTCCAGGATGCATTCCCCAGCTCAAAAGGGCTGGATTCCGGTAGTGAGCCGCCGGGTACACTACTGGTCAATGGGGTAAAGGTATCAAATCCAGTGCTGGCAGCCATTGATTGTGTTGCTGCAACCATGCTGACGATCGCACCTGTTACTAAGGTATTCAGTATTTTCTTCTGGAACATCATGTTCTCCCGAAAAGTAATCAAAAAAATTCTTGCGTATAAAGAGATGATGTACAGGCAATCCGGTTATCTGCGTTATCTGAACGGATAGATTTGTCATGCAGATCCTGGATTTTCCGGTGACCGGCTCACGCCGGAGATGGCTTTACAGTACGGAAGGGAGTATAGGCAGCCGGTATGACGCGGTTATTGCAGCGGTGTTACGTAACGAAATGTGCAACGACCGGTTGCTTTTTGTTATTCCGTTGAATTATTCCAAGGCTGGATTTTGTCCGAATATTTGACTTTATTGCGTTCGGCTATCAGCGTTTTAACAGGTAGTGATAAAATGCGATAATTGATTCTCAAAATTTCAAAGGATTGGTATCACCATGTTTTCGCAAAAACACACGATAGAAAATGTAGACCCGGATTTATGGCAAGCAATTAAAGGCGAAATGCAACGCCAGGAAGAGTATATCGAATTAATCGCTTCCGAGAATTACGCGAGTCCTGCCGTTATGCAAGCGCAAGGATCCGTGCTCACTAATAAATACGCAGAAGGCTATCCCACCAAACGTTATTACGGCGGCTGTATGTACGCCGATCAAGTGGAACAACTGGCGATTGATCGCCTGAAGGCTTTGTTTGGCGCCGAATATGTCAATGTACAGCCGCATTCCGGTTCGCAAGCCAATGCCGCAGTCTACCTCTCGGTGTTAAAACCCGGCGATACATTGCTAGGAATGTCCTTAGCGCACGGCGGCCATTTGACACACGGATCGAGCGTCAGCATGAGCGGAAAAATCTTCAATTCCATTTCTTATGGATTGCATCCTGAAACCGAATTGCTCGATTACGATGAAGTGGAGCGTTTAGCGCACGAGCACAAGCCTAAAATGATCGTGGCTGGGGCTTCGTCGTATGCGCGCGTCATCGACTGGAAACGTTTCCGCAAGATTGCCGATGCTGTCGGCGCTTATCTGTTTGTCGATATGGCGCATTATGCGGGATTGGTCGCGGCTGGTTTTTATCCGAACCCCGTCGGCATCGCCGACTTCGTGACCAGCACCACGCACAAAACGCTGCGCGGACCGCGAGGCGGGATCATCATGGCCAAACCCGAGCATGAGAAAGCATTGAATTCAGCCATTTTCCCGCAAACTCAGGGTGGTCCGCTGATGCATGTGATCGCGGCCAAGGCGGTTGCTTTTAAAGAAGCCGCCAGCAAAGAGTTTAAGGATTACCAGGAACAAGTGATCGAGAATGCGCGCGTCATGGCGAAAGTGCTGACCAGCCGCGGATTACGGATTGTTTCCGGCCAGACGGACTGCCATATGTTTCTCGTTGATTTACGCGCGATGAATTTGACCGGTAAACAAGCCGAGGAATCGCTTGAACACGCGCACATCACCGTCAACAAAAACGCCATTCCCAACGATCCGCAAAAACCATTTGTTACCAGCGGTATCCGCGTCGGCTCACCGGCAATCACTACCCGGGGCTTCAGAGAGTTCGAGGCTGAACAACTGGCGAATCTGATCGCGGATGTTTTAGCAGCGCCTGAAGATGCTGCGGTTATTTCCAGAGTGGCCACGGAAGCCAAAAAGCTGTGCGCGAAATTTCCGGTTTATGGATAATCTTCTCTCCGAAACTGCAATCCGGACAGGTGGTTGTTAATCCATTATGAAATGCCCCTTTTGCAACGCGGATGATACCAACGTGATTGATTCACGGGTGAGCGAGGATGGTCACAAAATCCGCCGCCGCCGCCGCTGCCCTGCTTGCGACAAACGCTTCACAACTTACGAAACCATCGAATTACGGTTGCCGCAAGTTGTGAAGCACGACGGCAGCCGCGCGGAATTCGATCGCAACAAATTGCTGACGGGCTTTCAGCGGGCCTTGCATAAGCGGCCGGTTCCCACCAGCTATGTCGATGAAGCGATCGACCGCATCGTTCAGAAACTGCTGGCAATGGGCGAGCGTGAAGTCTCGTCGCGCAGTATCGGTGAAAGTGTGATGGAAGAGCTCTATAAGCTAGATAAGGTCGCCTATATCCGTTTTGCCTCCGTTTATAAGAGCTTCCAGGACGTTGACGATTTCCGCGACGCGATCAAAGAAGCCCAAAAGCAATACCCTTCGATGCCGTCGAAGAAAGTATCTTGATTCTGCAAGGTATCGTCACAGCGCTTGTTATTCACACGCACTTACGGGTCGTAGCTCAACCATAACTTCCTAGGGAAATGCTGAATAATTCGGGGAACAAGATGAGATGCAAAGCGGATGGAGCGAAGAAAATGAGACATATCATAGTGATAGGCGAATTTCCGAGCACCGCCCAACGCAGCAGATCGCTTGTGTAACCAATTATTAAGCGTTTCCTTAGATGTTTTCTTCCGTCGATCATGCTTTCATGTCACAAGCCTTGCGTTTGGCGGAAAAAGGGCTTTACAGCACGGCGCCCAATCCACGTGTCGGTTGCGTCATTGTCCGCGACGAACAAATCGTCGGCTGCGGCTGGCATGAGAAAGCCGGGCTAGCGCACGCGGAAGTCAATGCATTGATAAATGCCGGAGCAGCGTCACGAGGCGCGACTGCCTACGTGACTCTGGAACCCTGCAGTCATTTCGGGCGCACGCCGCCATGCGTCAATGCGTTGATCGATGCGGGCATTGCGCAGGTTATTATGGCCATGCAAGATCCTAATCCGCTGGTATCCGGGCGAGGCCGCGCGCTGCTGGAACATGCCGGCATCAAGGTAAAATCAGGCCTGATGCAAACAGAAGCCCGGGCGCTGAACGTGGGTTTCATTTCGCGCATGACGCATCAGAAACCCTGGGTCAGAATTAAAACAGCCGCCAGCCTGGACGGCAAAACGGCCTTGAACAACGGCGTCAGCCAGTGGATTACCGGCGAAGCCGCGCGATGCGACGGGCATCGGTGGCGCGCGCGATCCTGTGCAATCTTGACAGGTATCGGCACCATTCTATCGGATGATCCGCAGCTTTCCGTCCGGCATATCGAAACACCCCGTCAGCCTAAAAGAATCATTGTCGATAGCCGCTTGGCGATACCGTTGGAAGCAAAAGCGCTGCAAAGCGGAATTGAAACTTTTGTTTTTGCAGCATGCGTTAACGATCAGGACAAAATCACCGCTCTGCAAAACATGGGAATCCGCGTATTTATCTTGCCGGACAGCGCGGGATCGGTGGATCTGAATAAAATGATGACCCTGCTTGCCGGATTGGAAATCAATGAAATGCTGGTGGAAGCCGGGAGCGGCCTCAACGGCGCTTTGATTGAAGCCGGACTGGCAGATGAAATCATTATTTACCTCGCACCCCATCTGTTGGGCGATGCCGCGCAGGGTATGATCAGATTACCCGAACTGACGCGCCTGGATCAGAAGAAGTCACTAGAAATTAAAGATTTACGATTAATCGGTGAAGATATCCGGATAATTGCATCAATATTGCCCACTTGATCGCTCATTATTCTTTGAGCGGCCGTTTGGCGAGTTTACGCTGTAATGTCCGGCGATGCATATTCAATATCCGCGCAGTCACTGAAATATTGTTGTCATTTTCGGTAAGAATCCGTTGAATATATTCCCATTCCAATCTTCCGACCGATAGCGGATTGGCGCTGATCGGTATGCTGGATTCGCCGGTGATCCGTTCAAAAGCAGCCATGATTTGATCCGCATCGACCGGTTTCGCCAGATAATGGGTGGCGCCCAATTTAATCGCTTCAACCGCCGTGGCGATGCTGGCATAACCCGTTAGCATCACAATGCGGGTACCCGGATCCAATGCCCGCAGTTCTTCCACCAGCACCAAACCGGATTCGCTGGATAATTTCAAGTCAACGATGGCGTACTCCGGGGTCGACTGCTCAGCCCAATTCAGCGCATCTTCAATGGTATGCGCGCAGGTGACATCAAAGCCTCTTTTTTTCATCGCTTTGGTTAATACTTCACAGAATACGGTATCGTCATCAACGATCAGCAAACTGGGTTTTTCGTTACTGTCGGCGGCCAGCAGATCATTCATGGCTGTGCCCCCCTATCAACGGCAATACGACTTGCGTACAAGCACCGCCATCTTCCAGATTAAACAGCCTGACGCTGCCGCCGTACCGCTCAATATTGGCATTGGCAAGGAACAATCCTATTCCGAAACCTTGTCCGGGGGCTTTACTGGAAAAGAATGCTTCGCCGGCGCGCTGCAAGGCTTCGGGCGACAACCCCTTGCCATCATCGATGATGTCAAGATTCAACGCCGAATGATCCCAATGACTGTTGATCGTAATGCACTCCGAAGAAGCGTCGGCGGCGTTATTCAGTAAATTCAGTAAGGATTGGCTGAGTAATTGACTGTCCATTATTTTCGGTACGGGCTGCACACCGTTTGCTTGATAGGTAAACTTTACGGAAGGCCGGATCAGTTTCCATTTATCCAGCACTTGCCGTAAAAATTCATCAACCGGCAACTCACTGCCTTGCTCGGTTCTGCTTTGTCCTGCTTTAGCCAGCAGCTGGGTTAGTGTTTGTTTGCAGTGCGTAATCTGATCCCGAAGAATATGAATATTGTTTTGGAACTCAACATCATCTCGATATTCTTGTTGCAATTCACCGGTAATGACAGCCATCGTTGACAGCGGGGTGCCCAGTTCATGCGCTGCACCGGCTGCCAATGTGCCAAGCGCGATGATTTGTTCATTGCGCAAAGCATGCTCACGCGCTTTGGCAAGATCTTGATCCCGTTCCCGGATAGAAGCGCTCATTCTTACGACAAACCAGGCAATGATCACGGTACTTAAGACGAAAGCCAGCCACATCCCTGAGACATGCAACGCAAACTCAATCAAATGCTTGTTGTGGTCATGCGGCAGCGGCACATAGTTAACTAGCAACAAGGTATAGCAAGCGATCGTAATAATCGCCATGCTCCATGTATAGCGCCATGGCAGCGTCGCAGCCGCGATGGTGAGAGGCAACAAGAACAAAGAGATAAACGGATTAGTCGAGCCACCGCTAAAATACAGTAAAGCACTTAACGCCAAAACATCAATCAGCAATTGCGCAAAAAATTCCAGGTGCGATACCGGCCACTTCCGGCGTAACCGAATCCACGTCAACAAATTCAGCAAAGCCAGCAAGGCCACGACAAAAATCATTTCAGTCCAAGGTATTTCAATATCAATCGTCCAAAAGACGATCGCAAATGTGAGGCATTGAGCAATGATGGCGATATTGCGAAGCAGAAATAAACGTTTCAGGTTCTTACTGAGCGGCGATTGACTGAGATCACTAAACATTCGATGGTAATTACAACGAAATTTTTCTTTTGATTAACTGTGGAACATTAACGTAAATTCTATGTTTTGGCTATGCGACAAATTGTCTCAGGCAATGATTTAAGGCAACACTGAACTATCCGGGAGCAACATGAGATACAAGGCAGATAGCTTATCTTGCGCATAGTGTTGCGTTAACTTGAGTACGTTTTAGAAAATGTTATAATCGCAGGATAATTTGATTAATCGCATCGCGTGAATCAAATTAAATTCACACATCCTGTTATGTTATGCGGATCAGATTTAATCTGAAAAAGATGGCAAAACACGGATGGAGGCTCAATCCTATAGGAGAAATTTATGTCAGTAACAATGCGGCAAATGCTGGAAGCAGGGGTTCACTTCGGTCATCAAACACGCTTCTGGAACCCCAAAATGGCACCGTATATTTTCGGCCACCGTAACAAAATTCATATTATCAATCTTGAAAAAACCTTGGTGATGTATGAAGAGGCGATGAAATACATCCGTCAATTAGCAGCTAACAGAGGCGTCATCTTATTTGTCGGCACCAAGCGGCAGGCTCGCGATATCGTACGCGAAGAAGCTGCGCGCTGTGGTTCTCCGTACGTAGACCAGCGTTGGTTAGGCGGAATGCTGACGAACTTTAAAACAATCAAACAATCCATCAAACGCCTTCAAGACATGGAAACGATGGTTAACGATGGAACATTGGATAAACTCGTAAAAAAAGAAGCGCTGGATCTGCAGAGGGAATTGGATAAGCTTAACAGCAGTCTTGGCGGCATTAAGGAAATGAAAGGTCTGCCAGACGCGCTCTTCGTAATCGATGTGGGGTATCAAAAAGGGGCAATCACTGAAGCCAGTAAGCTCGGCATTCCAGTCATCGGGGTCGTCGATACCAACCATAACCCGGATGGATTGCAATACATAATCCCGGGAAATGATGATTCAAGCAGAGCAATACGCCTGTATGCGCGAGGTGCTGCCGATGCCATTCTGGAAGGCCGCAATCAATCTCTCCAAGAAATTGTTGAAATGAGTAATGAAGGGGTGGAATAAGAATCTTTCCTTCCATTCTTAATGATTGCCGGCAATTTAGATCGAAAATTTCCAATATCTTCCGTTGGCCTTAACGGAATTTCCGAGGATTGACCGGCAACAGAGAATACTCTGAGTGAATTCAGCTAAAAATCACATTGCTATCTTGAAAGATTATGTTCAGCAGCAATTATTCATAAACTTTTATTGTATTTGGAGCAAATATGGCGGAAATTACCGCAAGCATGGTTAAAGAACTTCGCGAGATGACAGGGCTTGGCATGATGGAATGCAAAAAAGCCTTGACTGAAACGAACGGCGATATGAAAGCAGCGGAAGATCTGTTGCGGATTAAAAGTGGCGCCAAAGCAAGCAAGGCAGCTGGCAGAATTGCCGCCGAAGGCGTGATCGGCGCGTATGTTTCTCCGGATAATCAATGCGGTGCATTGGTCGAGGTAAATTGCGAAACCGACTTCGTTGCAAGAAATGAAGACATCATCAATTTCGCCAAGACTCTGGCGGAATTGGTCGCCACAAAAAATCTAACCGATATTGCCGCGCTCAGCGATGCTCCGCTTCAAAGTGGCGAGACCGTTGAAGAAGCCCGCAAGGCTTTAATCATGAAGCTGGGGGAGAATATCAGCATCCGGCGCAGTGGGCGGCACACAACCCAAGGCCGGCTGGCCTATTATCTGCACGGTACCAAGATTGGTGTGATGGTTGATTACACGGGCGGCGATGACAGTTTAGGAAAGGATATCGCGATGCATATCGCTGCAAGCAAGCCGATTTGCGTATCAAAAGAACAAGTGCCGGCAGCGGTATTAGAACACGAGCGTCAGATTTTTACCGCGCAAGCTGCGGAAAGCGGAAAGCCCGCCAATATCGTTGAAAAAATGGTCGATGGACGCATCACGAAATATCTTGCAGAGATTACGCTGCTGGGTCAACCGTTCGTTAAAGATCCGGAACAGACTGTAGAAAAATTGCTGGCAAAAAAATCCGCCGCAGTGAATGATTTTACGATGTTTGTTGTCGGTGAAGGAATAGAAAAGAAAGTCGAAAACTTTGCTGAAGAAGTAAAAGCGCAGATGGGACAAGCGAATTAAAGCTCTTTTCTCACTTACCTGATTGATAATTGATGACTGCTGCTGTTTATAAACGCATTTTATTGAAATTATCCGGCGAAGCCCTGATGGGTGAAGACAGCTATGGAATCAACCATACGGTCATGGGTAGAATCGTTTCTGAAATTAACGAAATCAGCAAGTTAGGTGTTGAAATCGCTATCGTCGTGGGTGGCGGGAACATTTTTCGCGGCATGAAATCCGCCAATGATGGACTCGAACGAGTGACCGCGGACTATATGGGCATGCTGGCTACTGTCATGAATGCGCTGGCATTGCAGGATGCAATGAAACTGGCGGGATTGGTTCCGCGCATTCAGTCTGCATTACGCATTGAACAAGTGGTAGAACCCTATATTCGTGGTCGCGCAATACGTTACTTGAAAGACGGTAAAATCGTAATTTTTGCTGCCGGAACAGGCAACCCATTCTTTACAACCGATACAGCAGCGGCTTTGCGCGGTATGGAGATGAATGTCGATATCATGTTAAAAGCAACAAAAGTTGATGGCGTCTATACCAGCGACCCGAAAAAAGATCCGACTGCCACGCGCTTCGAAAAATTATCATTTGATGAAGCCATTTCAAAAAATTTGCAAGTAATGGATGCAACGGCATTGACATTATGCCGGGATCAGAAATTACCGCTCAGTGTATTTAGCATTTTTAAGACCGGCGCTCTTAGACGTATAATAAGAGGGGAGAATGAAGGGACTTTGGTAACGGTTTGACTCTGAATAACCGGGAATGCTTGTGAAGAGCTGTAATAGGGATAGACATTATGATTATCGATGTAAAAAAATCTGCTGAACAGAAAATGCAAAAAAGCCTGGAAGCATTGAAGGTGGATTTGAGCAAAGTTAGAAGTGGCAGAGCACATACAGGCTTGCTGGATCATGTTACCGTCGATTATTATGGCGCACAGACTCCGGTTAACCAAGTCGCCAATATCAATCTCATTGATGCTCGCACCATTGGCGTCATCCCCTGGGAGAAAAAAATGGCGAATGCAATCGAAAAAGCCATCCGGGACTCAGACTTAGGATTAAACCCAATGACGGTAGGTGACATCATTCGCGTTCCCATGCCGCCGCTCACGGAAGAACGCCGCCGCGATTTGATAAAAGTCGTTAAGCATGAAGCTGAGACAGTACGCGTTGCAATGCGTAATATCCGGCGTGACGCTAACGCACATTTAAAAGAGCTGCTGAAATCAAAAGAAATCTCTGAAGACGATGAACGCCGCGGCCAGGATGAAATACAAAAACTGACCGACCGGTTCATATCCGAGATCGACAAGGTTTTGCAAGTCAAGGAAGCCGAACTGATGGCTGTCTGATATGCTTGAAGGCCCAAGTTCAAAGCTCCCCTCTCCTGAAGTAAACTCAGTACCAACGCATATTGCAATTATCATGGATGGTAATGGCCGGTGGGCGCAAAACCGGTACATGCCAAGAATTGCCGGACACAAACAGGGAGTAGAGACTGTCCGTGGCGTCATCAAAGCATGTATGGAACGCGGTGTTTCGTTCCTCACCCTATTTGCCTTTAGCAGTGAAAACTGGCGCCGTCCATCTGATGAAGTCGCTTCTCTGATGCAGCTTTTCCTGGGCGCATTGGAACAAGAAATATCGAAATTGCATGAAAACGGCATACGTTTCAAAGTCATTGGCGATTTATCCAGATTTGAACCAAAAATTGTAGAATTTATCGACATCGGTGAAAAACTAACTGCCAATAATTCACAACTCACTTTTACAATTGCAGCCAACTATGGCGGACGTTGGGACATCATGCAAGCGATGCGAAAAATGATGGCGCAATCCATAGAATCACCGACTCAAATTGACGAAGAAATCTTCTCCAAATATCTGTCGATGAATTATGCGCCTGAGCCGGATTTATTCATCCGCACCGGCGGAGAATACCGGATCAGCAATTTCTTATTATGGCAGCTGGCCTATACCGAATTATATTTTACGAACACCTTATGGCCGGATTTTGATGCGCAGGAGCTGGAACTGGCCATCCAATCCTATCAACAACGCGAGCGGCGATTCGGGCGCACCAGCGAACAAGTGCAAATAGCACTGCCTGCTGAAGGATAACAAGAGCTTTTTCATGCTTAAGACCCGGATCCTGACTGCTAGTATCATTTTGCCTTTTTTCCTCGCCGCCTTATTCTATTTTCAAGATATTTTCTGGGCCATCGTATTACTTGCATTGACTGTCATCGGCTCACGCGAATGGAGCCGCCTTGCGCAACTCTCTGTAAGAAACACCATAGTTTTTATGTTACTGACCACGTTGCTTGGTGGCGAACTTTTGCTTCAAGTGAGCGAAGCTGTAAGAATCGACCCGCTTTCTACTGAGTTGATCTGGATATATGGTTTATCCGCAATCTTCTGGATTTTTGCGGTACCGCTGTACCTGAAGCAATCCTTTAAAGTTACGAAACCTTGGGTGTGGATGCTGATTGGCTGGATTTTGTTGTTACCCACCTGTCTGGCGCTTTATCAATTACGTTCCATCAGTCCGCTGTTACTGCTGGGTTTAATGGCAACCATTTGGATTTCCGATACGGCTGCCTATTTTACCGGACGGTCACTCGGCAAGCATAAGCTAGCTCCGCAGATCAGTCCCAATAAAACCTGGGAAGGTGTAGCGGGAGCACTTGCCGCCGTGCTGATTTATGGCCTGCTGTGGGACTTCTGGTCAGAAGAACAGTCCTTAGCGCCGGTTTTAGCACCACTGCTGATAATGATGGCTATCTTAGGTATCATCGGCGATTTATATGAGTCATTCGTTAAACGCCAAGCCAATGTCAAAGATAGCGGCAACATCCTGCCGGGTCACGGTGGAATACTGGATCGGATCGACGCTTTGACATCGGCCCTACCCTTTGCCATATTGGCTATTCTTGTATTTTATTCACCTGCGATATGAAGACTACTCGTCAAATAACCGTACTCGGCGCAACCGGCAGCATTGGAGACAGCACGCTCGATGTCATCGCACGTCATCCCGATCGTTTCCAAGCATTTGCACTGACTGCGAACCATAATGTCGAAAAAATGCGCTTGCAGTGCCGCCGCTTCCAACCCCGCTACGCAGTAATGCTTGATGCGAAATGCGCAGAGCAACTGGCCGAAGCCCTTCGCTCTGACGGAATCAAAACCGAAGTATTATGCGGAATAGAATCGTTGGAAAAAGTTGCATCTTTGCCGGAAGTTGATGCCGTGATGGCCGCCATTGTCGGTGCCGCAGGAATCCGCCC
This sequence comes from Nitrosomonas sp., assembly GCA_019745325.1. Taxonomy (GTDB): domain Bacteria; phylum Pseudomonadota; class Gammaproteobacteria; order Burkholderiales; family Nitrosomonadaceae; genus Nitrosomonas. The sequence goes on from JAIETK010000003.1 coordinate 82,860, forward strand.
GACTTTTGCAGCCGCGCGATCCGGGAAGTTAGTATTATTAGCAAATAAAGAAACGCTGGTAATGGCTGGACGGATTTTTATGGACTTAGTCAGGAAAAACAACGCCGCCTTATTACCGATCGATAGCGAACACAATGCCATCTATCAGTCGTTACCGCATCAATTTGACGGTAATTTCACTAGGGCCGGAATTAACCGAATCCTGCTTACGGCTTCCGGCGGGCCGTTTCGCTGCGCATCGATCGATTCCCTGGTGCAAGTCACGCCTGAGCAAGCTTGCGCGCATCCCAATTGGGACATGGGAAAGAAAATTTCTGTTGATTCTGCCACCATGATGAACAAAGGACTCGAAGTCATCGAAGCGCACTGGCTGTTTGATGCCCCGGCGGACAAGATCCAGGTTGTCGTTCATCCGCAAAGTGTCATCCACTCGATGGTCGCTTATGTCGACGGCTCAGTAATCGCGCAACTCGGGAATCCCGATATGCGCACGCCGATTGCGCATGCGATGGGTTATCCGGAACGTATTGAAAGTGGTGTCTCGGCTTTGGATATGTTTAAGGTTGCCCAGCTCAATTTCGAAGAACCGGATTTCAAACGATTTCCATGCTTGAGGCTGGCGTATCAGGCATTGATCACTGGCGGTAATATGCCGGCCGTGCTTAATGCAGCCAATGAAGTTGCGGTGGAATCCTTTCTGCAAAGGCGTATGCCCTTTACAGCGATTCCGGTCATGATTGAGAACGTCATGCGCACAATCGAACCCGAAGAGCTGACGACACTGGAAGATGTATTAAGAACCGATCATCTTGCTCGTGAAAAAGCCCATGCATGGCTGGCAACGTTGCAATAATGTGAAAAAGATTCATAGGTCGCATTGATTGGATTTCATTTTTTTTAATTAATGATAGTATTCAGAATTTCTAAGGAAGCGCTGATTAATTCAACGAACGTGATGAAGGGCGAGGCGCACAGAACGCAACAACCGAGACATATCAATCTGATAGGCGAGGGAGTGAGTACCGCGCAACGAAGCAATTCGCTCGTGCAGTCAATTAATCAGCGCTTCCCTAAGGTCATGCATAAAAATTAACAAGGTTATGCAATCTAAATCTTCATCACTCGGCACTACCTTATTAATCAATTAATATGTCAATAACTTACACCATCATTTCTTTTATTATCGCATTAGGTATTTTAATCACGTTCCATGAATTTGGTCATTACCTGGTTGCGCGATGGAGTGGTGTAAAAGTTTTACGGTTTTGTATCGGTTTTGGGCAACCTATTTTCCGGCGGTGTTGGGGAAAAGACCGCACAGAATGGGTAATCGCTGCCATTCCCTTAGGCGGATACGTCAAAATGCTCGATGAAAATGAAGGCAAGGTTGCAGCAGCGGATTTATCCCGTGCTTTTAATCGTCAACCTGTCAGCCGGCGTTTTGCGATCGTGGCTGCCGGACCGATTGCCAATTTCTTGCTGGCGATTGTTTTATATTGGCTATTATTCATCCTGGGTGTCCATGGCATGAAACCCGTTCTTGGACCTGTTGAACCAGGCAGTCCTGCAGCTTACGCAAAATTTGAAGAAGGCGACACCATCGTTCAGATCGAAAACGAACCTGTCTCCAGTTGGCAAGATGCGCGCTGGACGTTATTGCGCTACGCGGTTGATCAATCGCCCAATGTTAAAATCCAAACAATTGATAAGCATGGCAATAGCAATTCACGGCAATTGAATTTAAGTCAAATAGACCCGAATAAGCTCAACGAGAACTTTCCCGGCATTATCGGATTAACAAGCTACCAGCCAACATTTGATCCCATTATCGGACAGGTGATCGCCGATGGCGTTGGTTCTCGCGCCGGTTTACAGCCCGGCGACGAAATCATAGCCGTCAACAATACCGAAATTCTGACGTGGATGGATTTTGTTAAAGAAATCCGGTCAAGTCCTGGAAAAACGCTGGAGCTTGAAATCTTGCGTCATGGACAAATGCTTACCCTCACGGTAACACCTGAAACAGCGGCTGAAAACGGCAACCAAGTTGGTAAAATCGGTGTCGCGCCAGTTGTGAATCAAGCTGAAATCGATGAATTGCTCGTTACAGTCAGCTACCCGATCGGCCAGTCGTTACAAAAAGCGATGTCGAAAACCTGGGAAACGACTGTTCTGACGTTGCAAATGCTTGTTAAAATGATAACCGGCGATGTCTCATGGAAGAATGTCAGCGGTCCGATCTCGATTGCCGACTACGCGGGTCAATCGGCGCAAATGGGGTTGGTATCCTATTTGGCTTTTCTGGCATTGATCAGTGTCAGTATCGGGGTTCTGAATTTACTGCCGATACCGATTTTGGATGGCGGCCACTTAATGTATTATCTCATCGAAATTGTAAAAGGTAGTCCGCTTTCAGACAAAGCCATGTTAATCGGACAAAAAATCGGACTGACCCTATTATTCATGCTGATGACTTTTGCCATTTATAATGATATCAATCGGCTTATTACTGGTTAAATGATGAAATTCCGGCTTTTGGTTGCACTTGTTTGTCTCTTTCAAACTTTTTCCACTTGGGCCAGTGATTCTTTCATCGTCAAAGATATCCGCGTCGAAGGCATCCAGCGAACCGAAGCGGGCACAGTCTTCAGCTACTTGCCCGTTAAAGTCGGCGACGTGATGGATGAAGAAAAGGCAACCGAGGCTATCAAAGCGCTTTATGCCACCGGATTCTTCAAAGATGTCCGCTTAAAAACCGAGAATGATATATTGATCGTAGAAGTGATCGAGCGCCCCGCGATTGCTCAGATTATTATCAATGGCGCCAAGGAATTTGAAAAAGACAAATTGCTTGAGGGCCTTAAGCTGGCGGGTATTTCGGAGTCGCGAATTTTTAGCCGTTCGTTGCTGGAGCGCGCTGAATTGGAATTAAAACGTCAATACATCAGCCGGGGCAAATACGCTGTTAAGATTACCACCACCACCACACCGATGGAACGTAATCGCGTCGCCATCAATTTTGATATTAGCGAAGGCCGCACGGCGAGAATCAAGAAAATAAGCTTCGTCGGCAATGAAAAATTTTCTGATAAAGATCTCCGCGCACTGCTGGTACTCAGAAAACCCGATTTGTTGAGCTGGTTCACGAAAAACGATCAATATTCCAAACAAAAACTAGCCGCTGACCTGGAAACACTTCGCTCACATTATCTTGACCGGGGTTATCTGGAATTCAATATCGAATCCACGCAGGTATCGATCACGCCCGATTTAAAGGATATCTACATCACCGTCAATTTGACCGAAGGTGATCAATATAAGGTCTCCGACATTAAAGTTGCTGGTGAAACGTTGATTGGTGAAGAAGAAATCCGCAAATTAATTTTAATCAAGCCCGGAGAGGTTTTTGCCCGTCAGAAGCTGACCGAATCCATCAAGGCGATCACCGATCGTTTAGGCGATGACGGTTATGCGTTTGCCAATATCAATGCCAATCCGGAAATCGATGCCGAAAACCGGCAAGCCGCCTTCACTTTTTTTATTGACCCGGGCCGGCGCGTCTACGTCCGGCGGATTGATATCGATGGTAACGATCGTACCCGTGATGAAGTCATACGTCGCGAATTCCGTCAGATGGAAGGTGCTTGGCATTCAACCAGCAAAATCAATCTCTCGAAAGTGCGCGTCGACCGGCTGTTTTTCTTCAATAGCGTTAATGTGGAAACACCCGCTGTTCCGAATAAAACGGATCAAGTAGACATCAAGGTAAAAGTCGAAGAAAGACCGACGGGGTCAATCATGTTTGGCGCGGGTTATTCAGATCGCCAAGGGTTGATTCTGAATGGTTCGATCTCACAAAACAATATTTTCGGTACCGGTAATTTCTTCAGCTTGGATGTCAATACCGGCGCGATCAATAAAACTTATGCGGCGTCCTTCACTAATCCGTATTTTACGGTGAATGGCGTGAGTCTCGGCTTTGATGTGTACAAACGCGATATCGATACCAGACCATTGACCCGATTCGGTGAATTTAAAACCGAAACCATGGGCGCAGGCTTTCGTCTCGGCATTCCAATCGCGGAGAATGATATCGTGTCATTGGGTCTGGCTGCGGAAAATACCGACATCAGTACGTTCACAAACAGCCCGGTACGCTATAAAGACTTTGTCAAAGAATTCGGCAACTCAACCGTCAATTTCCCGCTCACCCTTAGTTGGGCGCGAGATCGCCGTGACAGTGCAATCTGGACCACCTCGGGCACCACGCATCGTTTGTTCGGCGAAGTCAGCGTCCCAGGCGGAGATTTGGATTATTACAAGGTCAGTTACCACCAAAAATGGTTTTATTCATTCACCGACTGGATGACGCTGATGATCAATACCGAGTTCGGCTACGGCGATGGTTACAGTGGCAACAACCTGCCTTTCTTCAAGAACTTCTTTGCCGGCGGAAATAATTCGATCAGAGGTTATGATTTGAATTCCCTGGGTCCTCGCGATGAACTTATCTCTGGCATATCAACTGTAAATTCAAGACTGTTCGCAATTGGCGCCAGTAAACGGGTGGTCGGTAACGCGGAACTGATGTTTCCACTGCCATTCCTGCGCGACGATCGATCCCTGCGGTTCAGTTTCTTTGTTGACGGCGGAACGGTATTCAACAGATTCAGCAAGCCCGGTCCTCAAAATGACCTGACAGAGCTTTTGCGTTATTCGACCGGTATCGCGCTCACTTGGGTATCGCCGATGGGTCCGTTGAAAGTCAGTCTTGCCGAACCGCTTAACGATGTTCCCAGCGATAATCTGCAAAGATTCCAATTCATGTTCGGTCAACAATTCTGAATTCAACCGGGATCCTGTCACGCGTGAAAAGACTACTTGGCAGCATTCAACGGCAGTATGCAATCGCGATGATACTCGCCATGATCGCAGGAACCGGAATCAATAGCGTTGCTTTGGCGGAAGCAATCAAAATAGGCGTTGTTAATACCGAAAAAATTCTGCGAGAATCCATGCCGGCAGTGCAGGCGCAGAAAAAAATCGAGCAGGAATTCATTCCACGTGATGAAGACATCAAGAAAATGGCGCTGCAAGCTAAGAATCTTCAAGACAAGCTCGAGAAAAACGGGACTGCCATGGAAGAAACGGAACGGCGGAATCTGGAAAGAAATCTTGCCAATCTGAGCCGGGAATATCAGCGCGCGCAACGGCAAATGCGCGAAGACCTGAGCGTACGCCAGAACGAAGAATACGGCATCATCCTGGAACGCACCAATCGCGCCATCAATCATATTGCCGAAAAAGAGCATTATGATTTGATCCTGCAATTGCAAGACTCGGTATACCGGAGCCAACGTATCGATATTACAGACAAAGTTATCAAAGTGCTCGAAAACGAATAAAGTACCCGGCAAATAAGCGCCACAAAAAAGATATCGAGCAAAATCACACAGGGCCAAAAAGGACAATATTATGAACATTCACGAAATCCTGAAATATCTGCCGCACCGTTACCCGATATTGCTGGTGGACAGAGTCATTTCCCTCGAAGCGGGCAAAGATATCGTCGCGCTAAAAAATGTTTCTATCAACGAACCATTCTTTTCCGGACATTTTCCGCATTATCCGGTCATGCCGGGCGTGTTGATCGTTGAAGCGCTGGCGCAGGCTGCCGCGTTGCTGACGCTCAAAACCGAAAATAACGCCAACAACACCGATTCGGTGTATTACTTTGTCGGCATCGACGGGGTGCGTTTCAAAAAGCCGGTCTTGCCCGGCGATCAGCTTATCTTGAAAGTTTCCATCGAACGTCAAATCAAAGGACTATGGAAATATTCCGCCCGCGCCGAAGTGGATGATCAATTGGTTACCGAAGCGCAACTGATGTGTACCGCCCGGCCGGTTTAACCTCCCCCTGCTCCCTCCGATTGTAATTGCAATCCATCAGCGATAATGACACCACGGTCTGCGGTGTCGATGAAGCAGGCCGCGGACCGCTTGCCGGTCCGGTATATGCCGCTTGCGTAGCGCTGAATCCGTCCCATACCATTGACGGCCTGGCCGATTCCAAGCAGTTAAGCGAGAAACAACGCAATATCCTTGCGATTGAAATCAAACACCATGCACTTGCGTGGACGGTCGCATTTGCCACCGTTGAAGAAATCGACCGGCTCAATATCCTGCAAGCAAGCCTGCTCGCCATGCAGCGTGCCGTGCAAAGCCTGCCGCTCACACCCGGACGGGTGCTGATCGACGGCAAACACAGCCCGTCTCTTAACTGCGAAGTGCAAACGATTGTCAATGGCGACATTTTAATTCCCGCAATTTCCGCCGCTTCCATTTTGGCAAAAACCGCTCGTGACGCCGAAATGCTGCGATTGCACCAGCTTTATCCGCAGTACGGCTTCGATCGGCATAAGGGCTACCCTACCAAAGCGCATTTTCAAGCCTTGCAACAACATGGCTCCTGCGACATTCACCGGCAAAGTTTTGCGCCGGTCAAGAACATCAATCTAAATAGATAGGCTTTTCAAAAGAAAACCCGCATCAAGCATGGATCATTGAGCACTCATATAAGGGAAGAAAACTTTAGGCGTATAATGCTGGTCATTCCGGGTGATTTGAAAAATCGTTACTCGTGTTAACCGTTGGTTTCATTTAGCTTCAATCCAAAACTCAATAAAGGATCAAAATCAAATGCGTGTTGAAAAAAATACTGTAGTTTCACTAAATTATGAATTATCGGACACTTCGGGAAAAATCCTGGAAAAAACCGATACGCCAATCAGTTATCTGCACGGCGGTTATGGGGGAATTTTTCCGCAGGTGGAAGAAGCGTTACATGAAAAAGAGATCGGGCATTCTTGCTCGGTTCCGATGGAACCGGAAGACACCTTCGGTGAGTACGATGCCGAATTGATCCGCGTTGAGCCGCGCGACTCGTTTCCGGATAATGTAGTTGTCGGCATGCACTTTGAAGGCGGCGTGGAAGGATCCGACGATTTTATTATTTACAAAGTCACCGACGTTACCGACGATTCAGTAATTGTCGATGGCAATCACCCGTTCGCGGGCATGCGGGTAGTTTTCGCTTGCACGATAACCGATGTGCGTCCAGCCACTCCGGATGAAATCGCGCACCAGCATGTGCACGGACCGCACGGCCATGCGCATTAGCGGCAAACCGCCAGCCGGGAAATCATTTACGGGCATCTCTGGAAATTCAAAGTTTTAAACAAAACGAGGCGCGAGCAACAAAGTGTTATAACAAAATCTGGATTTTTAGAAGCGCCCTTATGGGTTTTCCGTAACGTCAAGCGCCTGTCTCAAGATATAGAGTTGCTCCAGCGCTTGCCTGGGACTTAAATCATCCGGGGAAAGGTTCTGCAAAAGTGCGATTACCGGATGTTGCTCCGGTTTTTCTTCGATCGGTTCAGCCTGTGGAAAAGCAAACAAATCCATTTGCGGCGCGGATTGGATGCTTTCCCGTTCCAATTGAACCAAGTGTTTTTTTGCCAGCCGGATGACCGGTTCCGGCACACCGGCCAATGCCGCGACTTGCAAGCCGTAGCTTTGGCTCGCCGGCCCCTCGGCCACTTTATGCAGAAAAACGATACGATGCTTGTACTCCACTGCATCCAAATGAACATTCTGCAATTGCCTGAATTCTTCCGCCAATTTGGTCAGTTCGAAATAATGCGTCGCAAATAAGGTAAAACTGCGGTTCTTGGTCAACAGATGCCGGGTAATCGCAAATGCCAGCGCCAAGCCGTCGAATGTCGACGTGCCGCGCCCGACTTCATCCATCAGCACCAAACTTTGCGCCGTGGCATTGTGCAAAATATTTGCAGTTTCAGTCATTTCCACCATGAAAGTCGAACGTCCGCTGGCCAGGTCGTCAGCCGCGCCGATGCGGGTAAAAATCTGATCCAGCATACCGATGCGCACTCGTTTTGCCGGCACATAACTGCCACAATGCGCAAGCAATGCGATCAGTGCGATTTGCCGCATGTAGGTCGATTTACCGCCCATATTCGGCCCCGTAATGATGAGCATGCGAGGCTTGTCTGTATGTTCGGCACCCAGTTGCACATCGTTGGCGACAAAGTTTTCCACTTGCCGCTCCACCACCGGATGACGCCCGGTTTCGATCATCATTTCGTCGTCATCGATCAGCTCCGGCGCAGTGTAGTCCAACGCCTGCGCGCGTTCGGCAAAAGCGCACAAGCCATCGATTTCCGCGATACCGGCCGCCACTTGCTGCAGTGTTTGAATATACTGTCCCAACGCGTCAAGCAGCGTATCGTATAAATATTTCTCGCGCGCCAGCGCCCGGTCTTGCGCGGATAATGCTTTATCTTCGAACGCTTTTAACTCCGGCGTGATATACCGTTCGGCGCTTTTCAGCGTTTGCCGGCGGCGGTAGTCGTCCGGGATTTTTTCACTGTGCGCATGCGTCACCTCGATATAAAACCCATGCACGCGGTTATATTCGACTTTCAGATTCGGAATGCCGGTGCGTTCTTTCTCCCGCATTTCCAATTGCAACAGGAACTCGCCGCAATTGTTCTGCAGCGCCCGCAATTCATCGAGCTCCGCATCGTAGCCGCCGGCAATGACATTGCCTTCGCGCAGCACTACTCCCGGTTCCGGCAATAATGCCTTGTTTAAAAGCTCGACCAATGCCTTATCGATCTGCAGTGCCTGCAGCAATTGACCGATGCGCTCGCTGGCACAAGCGCGTAGCGCTTGAATGATTTCAGGCAACAACCCCAAGCTGTCGCGCAAGCCTGACAAATCGCGCGGGCGCGCCGATTTGAGCGCGATACGGGCAGTTATCCGTTCCACATCGGCAAATTGCCGCAGCAAGCTTCTGACGGCAAGATAGTCATTTTGTCCGTTTTCCCCGAGCAATGCCGCGATGCTGTCGAGCCGCTGCTGTATCGCTGTCTTGTCGCGTAACGGATGATGCAGCCAGAATTGCAGCAAGCGGCTGCCCATGTTGGTCACGCAGGTATCGAGCAGCGACAGCAAGGTCGGCGACCGTTCGCCGCGTATCGTCTCGGAAATTTCCAGATTGCGGCGTGTCGCGGCATCCATCCGCACATACACGCTGGTGCGTTCGGCTTGCATCGACGTGATATGCGGCGCAACTACGCCTTGCGTCAGGCGGATATACTCCAGCAAAGCCCCGGCCGCGCATAACGCAACCGGCAAATCATCGCAACCGAATCCGGAAAGATCGTGCGTTTCAAATTGACGAATCAATCCGTTGACCGCGCTATCGTACTCAAATTGCCATAATGGTAAACGCTTCAATGCCCACTGCCGGCCTTGCAAATCATCGGAAGGCAATGACTCCGGCAGTAAGATCTCCGACGGCTGCAGCCGCTCCAGCTCGCTTAGCAGATTTTTTGCGGAAACCTCCATCACTTTCAGTTGACCTGCGGCCAGATTCAGCCATGCCAGCCCCAGCGTCGAATCCTGCACAAACAACGCCAGCAAAATGCAATCGCGCTTGTCATCGAGCAACGCGGCGTCGGTCAAGGTTCCCGGCGTAATGATGCGGATTACTTTACGCGCGACCGGCCCTTTGCTGGTAGCCGGATCCCCCACTTGCTCGCAGATCGCGACCGACTCACCGGCTTTCACCAGCTTAGCCAGATACTGCTCGGCCGCGTGATACGGCACCCCCGCCATCTTGATCGGCTCCCCGGCTGACGCGCCACGCTTCGTCAGCGTAATCCCCAGCAGTTTTGCCGCTTTCTCGGCATCGTCAAAAAACAACTCATAAAAATCCCCCATGCGATAAAACATCAGCATGTCCGGATGCTGAGCTTTAATCTGCAAATACTGTTGCATCATCGGGGTATGTTGTTCTGGTTGGGATTTCATATTTAATGCCAGCGGTTATATTGCAAAATCAAAATGCTCATTCGTCACATCCGCTTAAAACACTCGATTAAGCGATGCGTACTGTTTGATAACAATGTGATAACAATGAATCATCCGCTCCGGATCAGGATTGGAAAAAACATTGACCGCCAATATTACCAAACACGCGAACCTTCAACGCAGTTATTGGGTTGATGGCGATAAACATTATCCGCAAAGCCGGTGATCGCTGGATCAAAGATCTGGAATTTATTAGAGGGATATTTTGTTGATGTCTTGTTCGTAAATAGGCCGCGTGGGAATCGGGTTATTTTTTCAGCTTATGTTGTTAGAGTACAATCAGCAAACCCACATTAACAAGAAAACACGCGATAAACGGCGGATTACTCGAATGTAATTCTTTATAAACAAGCATCCGATTATTTGTGAATTAGCTGCTTACCTCGATATGACTCAATACTGTATAGCTTTGCCACCGGAAGCGCCACCCTCGGATTTAAGAGCATATGTGCTTGGTATTTCGCAAGAACGAAAATGCTGTGTGGACTCATGAGCAGGAAAACAGGAATAAAAAATCAGGCAAGGTGGTAATTTGAACGCAGTAGAAATCGAAGAAGCAATATCCAGACTAGCGGAACAACCATTTATTCCGGCGGAATTTCCTTATGCTTTTCTGGAAGCATTTGGAAACAAAGCCACTACAATCAACCGCTTGAAAAGCGGAGACTCGAATAAAACCGATCTGAAAGATGCGGTTCTTCAGAAGAACAATATTCACATAGCCACTTGCTCCGCGGGTGAAGTGACGGAAATGCTGGAGAAACTGAGAAACAGCCCCGCTACCAGCCGCCAGAAAGCCAAGTTTATCCTTGCTACCGATGGTCAGGAATTTCAAGCGGAAGACATCACCAGCGGTGAAACCGTAGTCTGTACCTACCAGGACTTTCCCGATCATTTCGGCTTTTTTCTGCCGCTGGCTGGAATTTCCACCGTCAAGCAGATCAGTGAAAATGCTTTTGATATACGGGCAACCAGTCGTCTCAATCGTCTTTATGTGGAATTGCTGAAAGACAATCCGGATTGGGGAAGCGCACATCACCGTCCTGATATGAATCATTTCATGGCGCGGCTGATTTTTTGTTTTTTTGCCGAGGATACGGATATTTTTAACGGTACCGGGCTGTTTACCGACACTATAGCGCAAATGAGCGCCAAGGATTCCTCGAATACGCATGAAGTCATCGGCGAAATCTTCCGTGCTATGAATACAAAAATCGAAGACCGGGCGGCAGCAAAATTACCTCGCTGGGCGGATGCATTTCCCTATGTCAACGGCGGACTATTCTCCGGCAGCACTGAAACCCCACGCTTCAGCAAGATCGCGCGTAGCTATTTGCTGCATGTAGGCAGCCTGGATTGGAAGAAAATCAATCCCGATATTTTCGGCTCGATGATCCAGGCCGTGGCAGAGGACGAAGAGCGTGGGGCTCTGGGAATGCATTACACCAGTGTGCCGAATATCTTGAAAGTGCTGAATCCGCTATTCCTGGATGATCTTCGTGCCAAATTGGAAGAAGCCGGGGACAATTCGCGCACGCTGCTGAATCTTCGCAAGCGGTTGGCAAGAATCCGGGTATTCGATCCTGCTTGTGGTTCCGGAAATTTCCTGGTGATTGCTTACAAAGAAATGCGCGCCATTGAAGCGGAAATCAACAAACGGCGGGGTGAAGCAGATTTGCACACGGAAATACCGCTGACAAATTTCCGAGGTATTGAATTGCGTGACTTCCCGGCTGAAATTGCCCGGCTTGCACTAATCATTGCCGAATATCAGTGTGATGTACTTTATCGTGGGCAAAAGCTGGCTTTGATGGAGTTTCTTCCGCTGGATACTCAAAACTGGATCACATGCGGCAATGCGCTGCGGTTGGATTGGCTGAGTGTCTGCCCGTCAACCGGCACTGAGGTAAAACTCTATAGCGATGACTTATTCAACACACCATTAGAACAAGCGCAAATTGATTTCGAGAATGAAGGCGGTGAAACTTATATTTGCGGGAACCCACCTTACATTGGCACTAAGTATCAAAGTAAAAAGCACAAAGATGATATTACTTACGTCTTCAGAAATGAGGATATTAACTTTGGAAACATAGACTATATAGGATGTTGGCTCCTTCTTGCGTCGAAAAGCATTAACTCCTACGCAAATGGCCGATTCGCTTTTGTAAGCACATCGAGTTTATTTCAGGGAGAGCAAGCAGAAATCATACTTTACATCCTTAAGCGCCATAAACTTAAAATAGCTTGGGCGCACTCTAGCTTCATGTGGTCGAATAATGCTGCTAATAATGCAGGAGTTACTTGCTGCATTGTCGGTTGTGAAAACGAAGGAGCTAATTCCAGAAAATATATATATGAAAATGAAATTAAGCGAGCAGTTGATAATATTGGACCGTATTTAGTGCCTATGTCTGATCTGGTTGTGACAAAAAGGCAGACCCCGTTATCTGCGGTATCTTCTATGATTTATGGAAGTATGTCCAATGACAACGGCGAATTTACAATCGTGGAAACAGAATACAAAAAGAGCATTGCCAAAAATCCTAAAAACATAGAGATAATCAAAAGATCAATGGGGGGCGCTGAATTCATAAGAGGCATACTTCGTTACGCTTTGTATATTGATGAGCACACACATCTTTCTGATAATCAATTGAATGAATTTTCTCTGATCTTTGATCGAGTTCAAAAATATAGAGAAGCTAGCACTCGAGAAGCCACTAAAAAACTTAGCAAGTTACCCATGTATTTTGCAGAAAGAAGGCATGTTGAAGCTAGAAAAATATTTGTACCGCAAGTTCTTTCTGAAAATAGAGAATTTATTACAGCAGGTTTTTTAGACGAGAGCGTGCTTGTGATTGCTCCCCATATGCAAATTATCAAAGGTAATATGCATGAATTTTCTTTCTTAAGCAGTAAGTTACACCATGTTTGGGTTTCAACCGTCTGCGGCAGATTGAAAACTGACATCCGCTATTCAAGCTTACTGGGGTGGAATACATTCCCTCTACCAACACTTACCGAAAAAAACAAAGCCGATCTTACCCGTTGCGCGGAAGATATTCTGCTGGCGCGGGAAGCACATTTTCCGGCGACCATTGCCGATCTTTATGATCCCGGCAACATGCCGGAAAATCTGCGTCATGCCCATGAGCGCAACGATGAAGTGCTGGAACGCATCTATATTGGCCGTCGTTTCAAGAATGATACCGAGAGGCTGGAGAAACTATTCGAGCTATATACCAAAATGACCGCCAAACCGAAATTAGCCGCCGAAAATAAATAATAGGTTACCCTGTCATGACAAACATCAAATCCATCCCGTCAGTTTCCGTCAATTACGCCTGCAATGGCAGCTCCACCAGAACCAACGAAATGGGTATGCGCGTCATGCAGGAACGAGCGTATGAAAAACGCGGCGAGCAATATCTGCTGATCAAGTCCCCACCGGCTTCCGGTAAAAGCCGTGCATTGATGTTCATTACGCTGGATAAACTCTATAACCAGGGAGTAAAAAAAGCCATTATCGTGGTACCGGAAAAAACCATCGGTGCCAGTTTCAACAATGAACCGTTGACCCGATACGGTTTCTGGGCGGATTGGGAAGTTGCGCCGCAGTGGAATCTCTGCAACGCACCGGGGGATGACAATGGCGGCAAAGTCGGCGCGGTGAAGGCTTTCCTTGATAGCGCCGATCGCGTACTGGTTTGCACGCACGCCACATTCCGCTTTGCAGTCGACCGGTTCGGTATAGAAACATTCGATGATTGTCTGATTGCCGTCGATGAATTCCATCATGTGAGCGCCAATCCCGATAATAAGCTGGGTGCGCATCTCGGTCAGTTCATGGCGCGCGATAAAGTGCATATCATCGCCATGACCGGCTCGTATTTTCGTGGCGATGCCGAAGCAGTTCTTTCACCGCAGGATGAAGCCAAGTTCGAAACGGTAACGTATACCTATTACGAGCAACTGAACGGGTATCAATACCTGAAGCAATTGGACATTGGTTATTATTTCTACACCGGTTCGTATACCGATGAAATCCTCAGCGTTCTGAATCCGGAAGAAAAAACGATCATCCATATTCCGAACGTCAATTCACGCGAAAGCACCAAGGATAAAATCAAGGAAGTCGAGCATATCATTCATGAATTGGGTGAATGGCAAGGCATTGACGATAAGACCGGCTTTCACATGGTAAAGACACCCAGAGGCGTGCTGAAGATTGCTGATCTGGTGGATGATGATTCCAAGCGGGATATTGTGCTGAGCGCCTTGCGTGACCCTTCCGCCAAAGATAACCGCGAGCATGTGGACATCATTATCGCCCTCGGCATGGCCAAGGAAGGGTTTGACTGGATTTGGTGCGAACATGCGCTTACCATCGGGTATCGATCCAGTTTAACGGAAATCATTCAAATCATTGGCCGCGCCACCCGCGACGCCAGGGATAAAACCAAAGCACGATTCACCAACCTGATCGCCGAACCGGACGCTGCCGAGGAAGCAGTTACCGATGCAGTGAACGATACGCTCAAAGCAATTGCAGCCAGCTTGCTGATGGAACAGGTGCTGGCACCGAAATTCAATTTCATGCCCAAAAATAGCGGAAACGGCCCGGTAGAAGGCTTCGATTATGGCGAAGGCGGTTACGATCCCAATAAGGAGAATGTCGGCTTTAACCAGCAAACCGGACAATTTCAAATTGAAATTAAAGGGCTGGCAGAACCAAAGAGCAAGGAAGCGACCCGTATTTGCCAGGAAGATTTGAACGAGGTCATTGCAGCATTCGTACAGGATAAAACATCGCTGGAGCGCGGTTTGTTTGATTCCGAGCTGGTGCCTGAGGAGCTGACGCAATTGCGCATGGGCAAAATCGTGAAGGATAAATATCCTGATTTGGATCGGGAAGACCAGGAAGCAGTCCGCCAGCACGCCATAGCCGCCCTGAATCTGACCCAGCAGGCCAAGAAAATACTCAATTCCACGGATGACGCGCTGCAAGCTGGCAGCACCGCTCTCATCGATGGGGTGCGCAAATTTGCGATGGATGTGCGTGATTTGGATATTGATCTAATTGATCGTATTAATCCTTTCGGTGAAGCATATGCGATTCTGGCTAAGGCCATGAATGAAAACAGTTTGAAACAAGTGGCCGCGGTGATTGCCGGTAAAAAAGTGAATCTCACGATTGAGGAAGCGCGGGAATTGGCTAAACGCGCGCTGAAATTCAAGCAAGAACGTGGCAGGCTTCCATCGCTGACATCACAAGACCCCTGGGAGAAACGGATGGCCGAGGGTGTTGCCTTTCTGGCGAGAATGAAAGCAGAGGCGGCCAATGGCTAAAACGAGCTTCACTGATGAAGATGATGCACTTCTCGAAGAGCTGGGTGTTGAAGTTGAAGTTAAAAACACCGGAAGCCGCACGCCACGGGAAGAACGCATCATTGCCGGTTTTGAAGATATTGAACGGTTCTTTGAACAACATGGCCGGGCACCGTTGCACGGTGAGGATCGCGATATTTTCGAACGGCTGTATGCCGTAAGGCTCGACAAAATTCGTTCCTCACCCGAATGCCGCTCAGTTTTAGCAAGCCGGGATAAGCATGGCCTTATCACCGGTGAACCAACGGCTGCTGTACACGAGCAAAACGATCTGGACGACGATGCGTTGCTGGCTGAACTAGGCGTTTTGGATGCAGGTAACGATGACATCACCAAATTGACGCATGTCAAATCCCGCGCAGAAATCAAAGCTGCCGAAGAGATCGCTAAGCGGACTCCGTGCCTGGATTTCGACACATTCAAACCGCTGTTTACTAAGGTACAGGAAGAACTGGCATCCGGTGCCCGCGTAACCCGTAAATTCAAAGACGATGCGCAGATCAGGCAGGGTGATTTTTTTATTCTCGGCGGTCAGAAAATCTATGTTGCAGAAATGGGGGTGGAATTCATAGCGGAATATGGCCGATCAGACCGCAGGTTGCGTGTAATCTACGACAATGGCACTGAAAGCGATATTCTGATGAGATCGCTGCAACGGGCATTGAACCGGGATGAGGCCAGCCGCAGGATTACCGATCCTTCAGCAGGCCCGCTGTTTTCCGATGCAGTTGAAGAAGGTGACATGGAAGCAGGCACCATTTATGTGCTTCGCAGCAAATCCGATCATCCCTTGATTAAGGAGCATCGCGATGTTATTCACAAAATCGGTGTAACTAGCGGCGATATTCAAAGACGTATTATCAATGCCAAGCTAGATCCCACTTTCCTCATGGCAGAAGTTGAAATCGTGGCCACTTATGAACTTTCAAACATCAATCGTATAAAGCTGGAGAACCTGATTCACCGATTCTTTGAACCGGCAAAACTCGATATTGAAATTAAGGACAGATTTGGAAATCCTGTGGTGCCGCGTGAATGGTTCTTAGTGCCTCTTTTCTTGATTGATGAAATGATTGAAAAGATCAAGGACGGGTCAATTGTGGATTACCGATATGATCCTGATATTGGAAAGATAATAGGATAAACGCAATTGGAACATTTACCCATGACCCGCATGGTTTTTACGCCGGAGCCGCTTTAATCACATGCCGGAAACAATGATAGAATCCGCTTTGGGTCAATTTGTGCGTGCTGCGCGCGCAACGTCAACTAAAAGGAAAACTCATGGCAAATTGGTTTGAAGATAATTCATTATCGATTGGACATACGCCGCTGGTGCGCCTCAACCGGGTAACCGACGGCGCAGCGGCTCTGGTGCTCGCGAAGATTGAGGGACGTAACCCCGCGTATTCGGTTAAATGCCGCATCGGTGCGGCAATGATCGATGATGCGCAACAAAAAGGGTTACTCGGTCCGGGGAAAGAAATTGTCGAGCCGACCAGCGGCAACACCGGGATTGCATTGGCTTTTGTGGCGGCGGCTCGCGGCATACCGTTGACCTTGACGATGCCGGAAACCATGAGTTTGGAGCGGCGGAAACTGCTGGTTGCGCTGGGCGCCAAGCTGGAACTGACCGAAGGCGCGCGCGGCATGAGCGGCGCAATCGCCAAGGCGGAAGAGATTGTCGCTTCCGATCCCGGGCGCTATGTGCTGTTGCAGCAATTCAAGAATCCCGCCAATCCGGCGATTCATGAAAAGACTACCGGCCCGGAAATATGGAACGACACCGATGGCGCTGTCGATATTTTCGTGGCTGGCGTGGGAACCGGCGGCACGATTACCGGCGTTTCCCGTTATATCAAGCAAACCAAGGGCAAAGCGATCACCACGGTTGCGGTCGAACCTTCGGCAAGTCCGGTACTGTCGCAAAAACGCGCCGGCGCTTCATTAGCGCCCGGGCCGCATAAAATTCAAGGAATCGGCGCAGGTTTCGTGCCGGATAATCTGGATTTGTCCCTGGTCGATGAAATCGAGCAAGTCAGTAATGAAGAGGCGATACAATACGCTCGCCGCCTGGCCCGAGAAGAAGGCATTCTTGCCGGTATTTCCTGCGGTGCCGCGGTAGCTGCCGCGGTGCGCCATGCCAAACGTGCGGAAAACGCTGGCAAAACCATCGTGGTGATACTGCCGGATTCCGCCGAACGCTATCTGAGCAGCATCTTGTTTGAAGGTATGTTTGATGCACAAGGTTTGACAACATAGTGAACAATAGTAAAAGAACGCGAGAGCTCTTGCTGCGCAGCACGTACCTGGATATCGACAGCATCGTCGGCGAGCTGCGCGCGTTGCGTATCGCATCACTGGAGAGCCGTAACCGCCACGACCGGCCGCCCCGTTTGCCATCGCGTAAAATTCTGGCAAGTGTCGCGGAAGGCTTAAGCGCGGCGATGTTTCCAAACCGGCTGGGTTCAGCGGAGCTAGCAGACGAAGGTATCGATCACTATGTCGGTCATATTCTGAATATGACATTGCGCGAGCTGATGGTGCAAATTCAGCACGAATTACACTATAACTCCGGCTTGGAGATCCTCAGCGATGAAGATCGCGCGCAATCGGTAGTCATTACCCAGGCATTTGCCAAAAGCTTGCCGGAAGTTCGGCGTTTGCTGGAAAGCGATATCAAAGCCGCTTACGAAGGCGATCCCGCGGCGCGGAATATCGATGAAGTCCTGGTTTGCTATCCCGGCATCACGGCAATCACGCACTACCGTTTGGCGCATGTGCTGCACGAATTGGGCGTGCCATTGATCGCTCGTATGATTTCCGAAATCGCTCACTCAGTCACAGGTATCGAAATTCATCCGGGTGCGCAAATCGGCGGCAGCTTTTTTATTGACCACGGCACCGGCGTCGTGATCGGTGAAACCGCGATCATCGGCCACAATGTCCGTTTGTACCAGGCGGTCACATTGGGCGCTAAACGTTTTCCGGTCGATGAAAACGGTGCTTTAGTGAAAGGCAATCTGCGTCATCCGATTGTGGAAGATGACGTTGTCATTTATGCCGGCGCGACGATCCTGGGCCGGATCACCATCGGCCGGGGTTCAACGATTGGCGGCAATGTCTGGCTGACCCGCAGCGTGCCGCCCGGCAGCAATATTACGCAAGCTCAAACCCGGCACGAAGTTTTTGAAAATGGCGCCGGTATTTGACCCTTTGCAAGAATATAAATACTGACGATCTTCAATTCTTATCATGATGACAACTCAAAAAATAATACTCACACTCGACGATGTTAAGCGAATCGCCACAGCCGCCGAAAGCGAAGCGTTGCAGAATCAGTGGCCGGTCGTGATTGCCATTGTCGATGATGGCGGTCATTTGCTGTACTTGCAGCGGCTCGACAACACCCAGTTTGGCAGCGTCACTGTCGCCATTGAAAAAGCCCGCGCTGCGATCGCTTTCCGGCGTCCGACGAAAGTCCTGGAAACCAATATCACCGAGGGACGCTTACAATACCTGAAATTACCCGGCGCATTACCCGTGGAAGGCGGTTTGCCGATCATTATCGATGATCAATTCGTTGGCGCCGTCGGCGTCAGCGGCGTACGGTCTTTCCAGGACGCTCAGATTGCTCAGGCAGGTATTGCCGCGTTGTTATCCCACTTGCAAGACCGCTGAGACGCGGCAAAATTAAATCGGCATCGGGCAGGTGCAGGGGTTTTATAGCAGCCTTTGCCGATCATTCAGGCATGACGCTCGTCATCAACCTGTATCAGATAGATCAGCGTTACAGCGATGATCATTACAAAACGGAACGCGGCTTGCTGACCGTTGGCAACTTCCGATTGCCACATCAGAAACCATTCACCGCCGATGGTCATAAAACCCGTGAACCACAGCAGGAAGCCAAGGGTTAACCCTAAAATTGCAGTACTTTTCGCTTGATTAAAGGATGCGGGATCTTTGATGCTCCGGCACAAACGCCAGCCACCGAGCCAGCAGAGCCCTGCAATCAGGGCTTCTACCGCAATGATAAAAATATACACGGCATGATGGATAAACGGTGAGTCGATGGCGCGCCACAGTCCTTTGTTATCCGGAAAAGTGGTATCCATCGTCAGTACATGGCCGACAAAGAAAAAATTCGAGTCGTAATCGGTGATATTGCTGAATGCCACCAAGGTTGCAAAAAATGCAATCGACCAAACCAGGATGACTTTCGATAGCCGCGTATACATGAGAAGAACGCTGTCTCAATTCACTCAATACGAGTTAAGCATCCATTGAGATGCACCAATATTGCAGCATTCTAAGCACTGACTGATTGTTGAGAAACCTGGCCAGCAATGCAATGCTTTCCCGGCCAGGTTCGTGTTGAATAATTCTTGCGAATAATACTAGGGAAATGCTGATTAATTCGGCGAACGAGAGGAAGCACGAGGCGCACGGAACGCAGCAACCGAGACATATCAACAAGATAGGCGAGGATGCGAGTACCGCGCAATAAAGTGATTCGCTCGTGCAGTCAATTAATCAGCGTTTCCCTAGGAAACTTGCTGAATACCCGCCAGTAACCAGGTTGCGTCGGGATCTTTCAGATCTTTTTGCACGTGCCAGATTTCATCAAACGCTTCAGGCTCGCCATCCGGCAAATCACGCAGTTGCCCGGTAAAGCGGACACTGGCAATCGCCATGTCATTGGTCGTTTCGACTTCCAGCAGATTGGCGTCAATAAACATGACCTCGGTTTGTTGCGGCTCATCTCCGCGTTCTTGAATTTGCGCGCTGATTTCAGCGAGCATTTCCGTAGTCGCAAAATCACGGATTTCGCTAATATCGCCACGGTCATTCGCAGCCTGTAAACGAATAAACGAGGCTTTAGCGTTGCGCAAGAAAGGCTCTACTTTGAAGTCAGCAGGAATATTCGGCTGATTTGACGAGTTGTCGCTGGCTGTTGTTGCCCCTCCGGCAAACGGAGGTGTTTGAAAACGATCCGGTGTCGCGGTATTCATGCCGGAATATTGCATGGAAGCGGCTTGTCCGTCAGTTCTGGGTTTGCGCAGCATACGGATAATGAAAAATACTGCGCCTATCAATAACGCTAAAACAACAAAATCCATCATATTGATATTCTCAAACGCACCACCCATGAAAAGCGCTGCCAATAGACCACCGGCTGCCAGACCAGCCAATGCGCCGCCCCATTTGCTGCCGCCAGAAGCCGCCGCCGCTGGTGCGGCAGCAGGCGCTTGCTGTGGCGTCGGTGTTGCTTGCTGTTTGTTTACGGCTTGACGTTGTGTGCCGATATTTTTACCACCGCCCATGCGCTTTGCTTCTGCGTCGAAGGCGAGCAATCCAAAACTGAGAAAAGCCAGTGTCAGAAAGGTGAGTGTTTTTTTCATCGTTGTCTCCCAAACTGTTATTGAAAAAAAAGAGTATAGCATCCGGTTTGCGTTACCAGCCATACCGGACTAATTTGATAGTAAATTCCAAAAAAATTGCAAATGGCCCGCAACGCATTTCCCATGCTGTCAACGCAGCAGGACTAAACGAGGCACGGCATCCTCAGCTATCCATAAAATGGCATTCTGAGAATACTTTTGCCCGATGAATTTAGCGGTATCGAAATCCAAACTCGCCACAAAGAAGCTTTTTTCGACGGGCCAATGCCCCGATGGGTCGAGGTTAATGCCTTCAATAATAGGGTAAGACCGGTGGATTAATAATTTACGTAGCGAGCGATGCGCTGTTTCGTTTTCGTCATAACCCAATTGCTGACTGTAAGGGTTGTAAGCGCTAATAATTGCCGCGCGAGTACATTTAAGTTCATTTAGAAGATCTGAAAGGGATCGTGAGAACCGATTGATTCGCAGTGCGATTGATCCCGGCTCGGTGTCTATCCGGTAAATTGCATGGTGATAACTATCAACAAGATCGCAGGCTATTGCAGATGAAGCCACCGGAATTTCATCGGAAGCATTACAACAATTATCAATGTGCATGATCATGGTGCTCATGATCCGCCGCATGGTCCTGAGTTGAATGCGTCAGTTCCTTATATTGCGCTTGGGTCATGCCGCTCATTTTAAAGATAAACGCCACCATCGCCCAAATGGTCGCATCGTCGTGACTCAATCCCCAAGCCGGCATAGCGGTCATTTTAATGCCATTTTTGATAACCCAAAAATAACCCTTTGCCAGACCCAGCATTTCGGCTTGATTACTAATTGTTTCTCGCTGAGAAAAAACAGGCGCCTGCGGATAAAGTCCGATCGACAGTTCAGTCGGCTCCATGCCGGGAGCTAAATGACAGCCTGTGCACATTGCATGGTAGTGCGTGGCGCCGATCCTAATCATATCGCCGCTATCCAGCGGTGGAACTTCGATATCCTTTGCGTGCGCATTGATAGAACTGATGCGGATCCACTCAATTAACTTTTCTGTAATAGGCCAGTGCTTTTCTGTGGCAGCAAAGTTATAGACGCCGGAACTGATGGTAATTGCAGCTAATGCTAGCGATACCAACATCAAACTAAGGAATTTTTTCATTTAGTCACCTTGCGCAGTGTTTTTGTGTCCGAATTGCCGGCCAAATTCATACCATTAAAATAAGAAAGCGCTACACAATCCGCCGAGTAACATAAAATGCAAGAGAAGCTGAGTACAGCACACGAAACCAGGCTCGTCGCAGGCGCGTCAAGCGCTAATTACCACGACATCTCGATTGCAAAACAAAAAATCAGCGTTTCCATAGTACTTCTATTCCAGCCCGTAATCAAACGACATTCTGTTAGACTGTTAGAAACATTGTCTATTTCAGCGGATAACGCTATGCTGATAACTTATATTATTATTTTTCTGTAAAGTATGGCTACAATGACACAAGATGAACAAAAGAGAGCAGTTGCAGCAGCGGCAATTCAACATATTCCGGTCGGTTGTATTGTAGGAGTCGGTACGGGTTCTACAGCGAATTATTTCATTGATGAACTCGCAAAAATAAAACACAAAATTGAAGGCGCAGTTGCAAGTTCGGATGCAACGGCTCAGCGTCTTAGAAGTCACGGCATTGAAGTATTGGATCTGAATAATGTTGTTGACTTGCCCGTGTATGTTGATGGAGCCGACGAAATTACCGAGCATTTGCATATGATCAAAGGCGGCGGTGGCGCTCTAACACGGGAAAAAATTGTTGCAGCTGTTGCACGTAAATTTGTATGCATTACCGATCAAACTAAGCTGGTCAACATTCTTGGGGAATTCCCATTGCCGATTGAAGTTATTCCAATGGCCCGTAGTTATGTTGCACGCGAGATTGTCCATTTAGGCGGGCACCCGGCATTACGCCAAGGTTTTATAACTGATAATGGTAATGTCATTTTGGACATTCATGGTTTGCAAATTATGAATCCTGTAGAACTTGAAGCAACTCTTAATCAGATTACAGGTATCGTAACCAACGGGCTTTTTGCACGACGCCCGGCCGATACTTTATTGCTGGGAACCGACAATGGTGTACGCACTATAACTGCTTGATCGATATCAGCTATTCCGATTCGTATATTTCATCTTGAAATGACAAAGGCTACATTTTATGGCAAACAAAGAACATATCTCTAAGCAGTTCGATGCAGATCTCGAAGAAGTACGTACGCGTGTTCTGCAAATGGGTGGTTTTGTCGAAGAACAGATCGAATATGCCATTGATGCGCTGACCAGCGGAAATGAGGAATTGATCGATCAAGTTATCACGCGAGATCATCGAGTTAATGCTATGGAAGTATCCATTGATGAAATTTGCAATCAGATTATTGCACGCCGGCAACCTACAGCAAGTGACTTGCGCTTGATTATGATGGTCATAAAAACCATTACCGATCTGGAACGTATCGGTGATGAAGCCGCGAAAATTGCGCGTATGGCTAAATTAATTTATTCCTCGGATCGGATGCATATTCCACGTTTTAATGAGATTAAACATGTCGCAAGTATCGCGATGGATATGCTGCATAAGGCACTTGACTCATTTGCGCGGCTGGATTTAAACGCAGCCGCACAAATTGTCAGGCAGGATGAATTCGTTGATGAAGAATTTCGCTCTATTCTGCGGCAATTAATTACATTTATGATGGAAGACCCTAGAAAAATCTCCACGTGCCTGGAGATTGTATTTATCGCCAAAGCAATCGAACGCATCGGAGATCATGCCAAGAATATGTCGGAATATGTCGTGTATATGGTAAAGGGTAAAGATGTGCGCCATGTAACGGCGGATCAGATTGAACAAGAAATTAGGGAATAAGCTGAGCTCACGCTAAGTAACACACTTCCTCAGACAATTTTCTCTAAAAAAGCTATCTCTTAAACTAGCGATTCCAACAATCCGCGATATTACCATCGGCGCCTTGCACGCCTGTATGTGTCAACGTAAGCGTTCCACAGATATCGCCCGCCATCGTCCCGGTCGGAATTGCTTGGAGGATAAATGTACTGTCCGTTACCGCTTGCAATGAAATATTATATTGAGCTGTTCCATTTCTGGGTGATTGTGTAAGCGGCAAAGCAACCGCGATATCGTCTCCCCCTCTATTCGCAACACCATCCGCTCCTACAGTCGCGTCATATTGATTATTTTGTGTATAAAAACGTTCCATGAATTGTGCATTCTCATAGAGTAACGATTTGGCGACAGCGCGGTTAGACTGCCTTACATAATTTTGGTAGGAAGGTAAAGCAACCGATGCGAGGATACCTAAAATAGCGACGGCAACCATTAACTCAATTAATGTAAATCCCGTCACTTTAATAGAAGAAAATTTTAAATTCATAGTTCTCGCAATATTAAGAATTAAATAAATATTTTTTGACTCGACTGTTATTGAATAAGCTCACGCCAAGTAATCCTGCCTCGCAGCCCCGCTGCACCCTTTGCTGTAGTTGTTTGATTCAATAAACCATCTGCGGTTGAGTACACGAAAATATCCCGTGATTCATCCGAGTGTCCTCTAATACGCGTAACGCCGCCCACGGAAAATCCGATTTCAATACCTGCGGATAAACCATCGTCAAGTGCCAGAACTCGATTTCTATTGGTATCAAATGCTGGAAATGGCAGCATCCCACCCGTCAAATAGTTGATAGCATTAACAAACCCTCTACCACCAAAATCACAGGGTGACGCAGACGGCACGATCGTGTTAAAAACCAGAATGCCATCCTCCAAGCTGGGAATACCCGTGAGTCTTTCACCGCTAACTGGTAAATCAATGTACCAGCCTTTAACCGTTGTCGAGTATGGCACGGCATTCTGTGTCAGTGTTCTTACGGAGGCATCAGTCATTACTTGTTGAACAAGTGAGCTTACTGTTACGGTTGCAGTCGTATTGTTATCCCAGATACCATAAACGGATTGGGTATTGGTTGTCGTTGTATCTGCTGTCTCTAAATATTTACCTGTTCCGAATAGGACAAGTTGCCCCCCTTTTGGATGAAAACTTACCGAAGGCGGAGAAATAATCGGCTTGGATGTACCCGATGAAAATAAGGGCGCACCGCTAATAGCAACTTTCCAGCTTGCCGGAGAAGATGTGCTGACATCGAATTTCCATAAGTTCCCTTTGAAATCACCGGCGTAGATCACATCAACTTTCCCATTTCCATTCGAATCAAATGGAGTTGGCGTGGAAAGACCGTTTCCTGTCCCAGCATCGGCGATCAACTTTATATAATCTGTACCTAATGTCCAAGAACCATCTTCTCCACCAGAAATAAATAAAATATAAAGAACTGCTTTGCCCCCCGTACTGTTATAACCATTACCGACAATCACAGCCCATTGATTATTCTCCATTTTAACGATCTGCATCGATTGACTGGTAAATGGATTGATTTGCGGAAGATTGTGGCTATAACCCATATCCGCATCATCATTACTCGTGAATTCCCATAACAATAAACTGGCCGCATTCGCTGCAGTAAAAGTTGGAGCTGATTTTGCCGCATCTGCAGGATTAGTCACATCCAATGCAAAATATCCCTGCCCGCCTCCATTTAAGCCACTAACTAGTAAAGTTCTCCATGTCGAAGTAGCGCTCGAATAAACATCTCCCATCATTGGAGAGCCATCAACAAAATATCGATGATTTGCGGTGTAGTCTTTATCAGTTAGCCTACTCAGATTCTCATAGGTTGTGCTGGGTACATAGACTAGTAATTCCTTGCCGGCATCCGCGCTGGTGCATCCAGGTGTCACGCCAGGTATACAGGCATTAAACCCGTGTAACATTCCATCGTTAGCCCCCACGTATATCATGGGTACACGATCTTTATAATTATTTTTAAAAGCTGCATACCCAGGATGATCCACATTGGAATAACCAGCAATCGGTTTCCCTACATAAAGTGGACCAGAGTTAATGATATCGCCCAGTTTACTTGTTGGACGAACACGAAAATTATTAACAGCCGTTGAACTAGCGCAAGTGAATGTTCCGCTTGCATTTTCACGCGCTGCGTCTCCTCGCAGAAATGCTACTCTTTCAGGCCCGCAGTTATCAATAACACCCGATGCATTTTTGTTGAGCAGATCTTTTTGTGCAGAAGTTAAATTGCCATACTCGAATGAAACCCCATCACTACTGCCTTTTGTAATAATTACTCGAGAAGAAGGGCTTATTGATCCCGAAGCAAGAGATATTTCTCCGGCATTCCATTCAGTTGTACCCATTACACCTGAGGAGTTGATCGGAATTGACAGAAGCTGGCCACTCCAGTCGCCACTATTAAATTTTGCCTGATATACACGACCATTTGTCGTTAATGAGTTGGAATTGGCTGCTACTGCCGAAGCAGAACCAGTTCTGGCAACAATAGTTCTTAGAGCATTCGTTAACGCATTCGTAAATGCTGTTGGATCAGCGGCGCTAAAAAACTCTCCACGGCTATTTACCGCGGCATGCCATAAATCATCAATTTTATTCGCATCATTTAAGATTGGGTCCGGCCAGGTCTCCGCCCCAGTTGGTATTGAAGAGCGGGAACCTTGAACACCCAAACCGACGGTAAAATTCACCAAATGCTGCCAGAAAGCTGGATCATGCGGGTTAGTTGGTACTTTATTGGGTAAATCTGTACGCAAATCACTCTTCCAATAGCGCATTGCCACATCGGCCAGCGTGTTGCTATACGCATCCGAATAGGGAAGCGCCGGAACATAACTATAACTCGCGGGAACGGCTGGAGAAGAGTCATTGACGATTGAGCTACCAGACTCATTATCGGAGTTATTCACGCTCGTGAAGGAAGTCTCGGACCAATAACCATCCGTCATCAAAATATTATAATTTTGCCGGCATACGTGCTGAGTACCACCAGTCGACCCCGGTGTTTGTCCCCAAGGCCCTTTATCATCCGTTCGTTTAAAGTACTCACCGACCGCCATTAATGCTTCCCGGAGCGGCGTACCTTCTGCCGGAATATCATGATCATAAAGATTATTAAAAAAATTTGTTCGATCGGTTCCGGTAAATTGCCGGACACCAGTTTTTACAACAGTTGTTGCTACACCATCGACCGTCGTAGATCCTTTATTGATTGCGGCGAAACCAACCCGCATGGTATTACCTTGTGCAGCAAAAGCCCGCCCAATCCCTGCGCGTGCCAACAATATGCGAGATCGATAATAGGTATACCAATTGGCAAAATTTTGAATTTCTTCAGCATAAGTACATGTAGGAGCTGCAACACAGTCGGTACGATTAGGCCCACCGGTATAAGTTGAAGTTGTTGATATAATCTGAACTTGCGTATAACTGCTTGCAGCATTGATGCTGCCAGAATTGTAATTGAAGTAAACTGCAGGATAAAAAGTTTTAGAGGTACTGGAAGATCGTGTTCCGTCATCTTTCAGCCAACGAGCCGTCTGCGTGTTATTCACGGTAAGATTTCGACAACCCGCTCCCGTATTGAATGGATTATGGTGAGCACATGTTGGACTCGCATTGCTCATCAGTGATCCATCTGCATTGCTCCAAGGCAAGTATCTGACAGTTGGATTGTAATAGATTTTGTTAACATAGCTAGAGCGTAACTTGGCGGCATACCTGTTCGCAGGATCAAAATCGACCACGTAGCTGTTGTAATCATCAGCTCCGTATACACCTGATGCGCGTGGAAACATGTAACGCACTTCTTGGATAATCAACTCCTCCGGCATGATCTCAAAATGCATGGATCCTGAATCATCCAGTGTAAACATCACATTCGGAGAGATATTTCCTCCGAGAAAAAGCGGACCATTTGATAATGGTGGAAGCGCATGGGACAAATTAACGGCAAAAAATAAGGCTGCCCCCACCAGACTATTTACTGATATAGAACTACAAAAGAATACCCTCTTCATGATACCAAGCCCCTTTTATTTATCGGGAAGATTTATGGTCTAAATATTTCTTGCAGCCACACAACCGTACCTTGTTTTGCACCTTGAGCACGAATCGTAATTCGATAATAGTTACGTAATACATTTCCTGGCGGTGTTTTCTGTATCCCTTCAATAAGATAAGTTGGTGCGGGCACTCC
The DNA here is from genome assembly GCA_019745325.1 of Nitrosomonas sp. Taxonomy (GTDB): domain Bacteria; phylum Pseudomonadota; class Gammaproteobacteria; order Burkholderiales; family Nitrosomonadaceae; genus Nitrosomonas. The sequence continues at coordinate 110,790 of JAIETK010000003.1, forward strand.
AGCAGGTAATATAGGCGCTGTATATGTCACACCGTCAACCCTGAAAATTGTCCCTTCAACATAGGCAATCGGACATGTCGGAGTACAATAAGTAGTCCAAGAAGATACCGTATCAACAACCACTCCCGGCGCCTCTGCGCCAGCACCGTAGTAACAAAGCCCATCCGTACATCCAGTATCAAATTCAGATAATCCCTCAATAGGTTTCGGTGAAGTCGTTGTAGGGTCGTTATCGCGGATATGCTGTTCAGCATAACGCAGTCCCATTTCAGCTGCTTGCATTGCCAGCATGCGGTCACGCATATTTCCAGACATTCGTTCCTCTACTGTTGCCATTCTCACCGCAGTAATACCTAATAGGGTTAGCACCATAAGGAAGATCAAGCCGGTAACAAACACAGCCCCCCTTTGCTTAAAATGAAAATTAGGATTTTTATTCATGGCGCAGAATTTATACGGTTCCGCAAATTGATAGTTGCCGTAAATGCTCGTCTTAGCCGTCTATCTGAAGGAATCGCTACTGATGTGCCACTACAATTGAGGTAGTTTCCTGCGGATACCACATTTAATTTCTCCGAACGAATCAACACACAGATACGAGTAGTCACAACTTGATTCCAGTCCACCGGCATTTCTGTATATTGATCAACAGATTGATCGCCGCTGGTATCTATTCCGTAGAGTACTTGGAAATCTTCAACATTATCCAGTAACACTTGTCCTGATGGCGGTGCTGCTGGTGCAGGAGGTATATCCGCGATATCACCTTTACACTGTAATTGAGCATTAAGCGAGTCAAGATTAAAATGATTTTGAATAATTCTTCCGGCAGCGGTCACTCCAGCACCATCGCAATCTCTGTCACCGACAGCACCTTCGTATTGCACCGTCAGAGTATCAGCAGCACCACCGGCACCATTCGTTCCGCTGATCGCAGTACCCTCAAAAGCAACTTTGAAACCCGTGAAAGGAACCTCTACATGTCCCGCTTGCTTGATACTTCGTCCAAGAATTTCAAGTGCGTATCGGCCACTTTCTTGAAGCCGAGCATTATCCTCTTGCTCACGAAAAATCTGGCGGCTGCTAACAAAAACTGTCCCAATGACTAATAGCAAAACTAACCCCAACGTCATGGCTATCATCAGTTCAACCAAGCTAAAGCCTCGTTGACTTGAACATTCAAAGAATTTAGTATCCGTTCTCATGGAGAAAATCTTGTTAAAAAACAGCGAGTATTGACTGGGGTTCCGCCGGGACACGCAAGATCCGCTTGACCATTCATTTCTTTTTCAGTCCACATTAGCGTGATCACAAAACCAATCGCCACACTGCCATTCACTGTTCCTGTACCACCAGGAAGTAATCTGGAATTGGCGGTGTTCCATTGCGCATGGTCATACGCCGCGACTTGTGCGGCATTGCAAATATTCGTCAAACAGTCGTTACTTGCGGGAATAGTTGCTGTGAGCGCATTGTAAGCTCCGGCAGTAACCCCGGCTAAATTCGCACGCATACGATCGGCGATGTCTTCGGTTTGCTTACTAGCAATTGAGCGGTAGTGCGCAATATTGTTGCTACGCGCTCCTGACAAAATCAGCGCTGCCATACCAAGCAAGCCAAAAGATACAATTAGGATCGTAATGAGGACTTCTATCAGGCTGAAACCACTATTATTTCGTGGCTTTTTCTCCAAATATGCGCGATTCATCCACATGTTCCAGTTCCAGTTTCAGAACGCAGACGACCTTGATTATTCAGAACCAATGCTCTCGAATACGTTGCTCCACGGCTGTCACATAAAGAGAAAGTGCCATTAAACCCTGATGAAAAACCATTTGCCGTAAAAGTAACTCTAGTACGTGTTGGTCCAGATCTAAGGGTATTTCCACCAGAAAGCGCCGCATTCACATGCAAGATTTGATCCCCAGCCTCAACAACGCCATTACCGTTGGCATCTGCAAAAACCAGCCAACCATCCGACCATACGGTACCCCCTGTACAACTGGTACCATTAGTACTCGGACACATAGTTGCCTGACTGCTGCGTCTGATTGCTTCGCTTTTTGCTAAAGCAATTGAAGATGCGAAATTATTGCTATGTACAACCATTAAATTATCTTGAGTAAAAGTACGGTAACTGGGGACTGCAACGGATAACAAAATACTTGCTAGACTTAATGTCACAAGTAACTCAACCATGGTAAAACCACATTGAATTTGTAACTGAGTATATTTATAGACATTATTCATTCCCGAGATCCCCACTACTGCTTTACTGCTTTCTTTTAAATCAAACCAGAATATTTTTGTCGTTTTTTTAGCGGCTGCAATCACAAGAAACTTTAGCGAAGTAAAGATGAATCACTTCTTTGGCCGCTTGGGCAGTCGGTTACGACTAACTATAATCGGTATCAGATAGAATTATTGGATTTTCCCGGTCTCTCCATTTTTGGTATAAACGGATAATCAAACATCATGAAACAGGACATCATTATCATCGGCGCCGGGATCATGGGTCTTGCATCAGCTGAGCGTCTTTTGGCACAAGGTGCCAGCGTCACGATTTTGGAAAGAAATAAAATAGGGCAGGAATCTTCCTGGGCTGGTGGTGGTATCTTGTCACCGCTCTTCCCCTGGAACTATTCTGATGCCGTAACCCAGCTTACCGGTTACAGTATTGAACTATTTCCAGCCTGGACGTCCAGCTTGAAGAAAAATACCGGGGTAGATCCTGAATACAATAGATCCGGCATGCTGATATTTCCGCCTTTCCAAGCAAACATTGCGATGGATTGGTGCCAAACTCGCGGAATAACGATAGAACATATCGAGACTCCTCTCACTCGAATCAACGAAGAGTGTGTCAGCTCTACCGGCAAAAAGATTGATGATCACGCGTTGTATTTACCGGATATCGCCCAAGTACGTAATCCAAGATTGATAAGCGCCTTATTTAGACGAATTAAACAGTTGGGTGGAAAAATCATTGAAAATTGCGATGTTTATCCATTAAACACAGAGTCGCAGCAGATAACGTCTGTCACCACCGCATGCGGAGAATTTAAAGCCGATCATTTTATCGTCACTACCGGCGCCTGGAGTAAAGAAACATTGGGAATTCATGCTCTTAAGCTGGACATCAAACCGATAAGAGGACAAATGCTGTTATATAAATTCGATACCCCGCCAATAGACCATATCATCGTCCGGGAAGATTTATACATCATCCCTCGCAAAGATGGCCATGTACTCATAGGCAGCACATTGGAAGACGTTGGGTTTAACAAACAGACAACTGCAGCAGCGTTCGAAAACCTAATTGGAAATGCGGGAAAAATCTTGCCATTACTTTACCAAATGCCTGTCAAAAGACATTGGTCGGGACTCAGACCTGCGTCGCCTCAAAATATCCCGACTATTGGACGACACCCGGAAATTCGTAACTTATCAATCAATTGCGGGCATTTCCGTTACGGCGTAACAATGGCTCCTGGTAGCGCCGAAATACTGGTTAATGAATTAACGGAATCGGCGCAGCCATTTGATGTCAGCCCTTATCGGATGGGCTGGGATGGTCATTGATAAATCAAGCCTTGGGAAGCGGAAACACCACAGATTCAACCACGCCGCTCAATTCTTCGATCGTCACATCATCACCGATTTGTTCAGCGCCAATTTGTTTTAGACGGGATATTACTTGCTGTACCAGAATTTCCGGAGCCGAAGCTCCTGCTGTGATGCCAATGTTTCTCTTACCGACAAACCATCCTTCCTGCAACTGCTCGGCACGATCAACCATATAGGCTTCAACATTTGCATTTCTTGCCACCTCGCATAGCCGGTTAGAATTAGAGCTATTTGGAGAACCGACCACTATGACCAAATCACATTGATTCACCATTTTTTTCACAGCATCCTGCCGATTCTGAGTAGCGTAACAAATGTCATCTTTTTTCGGACCGGTTATCATCGGAAACCGTTTTTTTAACGCATCGACAATTCTTGCAGCATCATCAACTGACAGGGTAGTTTGCGTGACATAAGCCAGGTTAGCCTCGTCTTTGACATTCAGAGTTTCGACATCCGCTTCGGTTTCCACCAAATACATTCCTTTATCATCACCCTCAATTTGCCCCATTGTCCCCTCAACCTCGGGATGTCCTTGGTGACCAATCATGATGATTTCTTTCCCTTCCTTACGCATTTTTGCAACTTCAACATGAACTTTGGTAACCAGCGGGCAAGTCGCATCAAAAACTTTTAACTTGCGCTCCGCAGCTTCACGGCGTACTGCGTGCGACACACCATGTGCACTAAAAATAAGAATACTGTCTTGCGGTACTTCATCCAAATTTTCCACAAACACAGCACCTTTCTTCTCCAGGTTTTCTACCACAAAGCGATTATGCACTACTTCATGGCGAACATAGATCGGTGCCCCATGCATCGTTAGCGCGCGCTCAACAATTTCTATTGCACGATCCACACCGGCACAGAATCCTCGCGGATTTGAAAGTAGTACTTTAATCATTTCATTATCCCTCCAACAATGGATATTTGCTCTTTTATTGCGTGCATACGTTGAAATGCACACAACATCTATCTAAAAAATAAAAACTCACTCGTCATTCGGTTTCAAAAAATAACGCAGCATTTTCCTGTAAACCCAAAATTGATCGGTTCCAAAGAACTGAACACTTGTTATTCTCGCATTCTTTACCAGCAAATTCATTGATTGCTCAAAGCGGTGCAAACTTGCTTTGACCGTTCATCCAATAAACCTATTAAAATCTTAGACCCTTTTTTAATCTTAACCCTAATAAGGTTTACCAATCTGCAAATTCTAAACGAAGAAATTGCCAGTTACCATATTTCCAGTTAACACCTACCGTATGAAGCAATTAAACCGGATTTTCCTTTAATGATTGCACATAGCCCTTTCTCTTTGATCAAAAAAGAGCGATACCCATTATCGACGCCAATTCTCAACTTCACTGGCGCCCTGAACACGAATCGAACGTGCGACCTACCCCTTAGGAGGGGGTTGCTCTATCCACTGAGCTACCAGGGCAAACTCCGCATTTTACGCTAATCTCATGGAATGAATAAACTGGATATGTAGATTTCTTCAAAGCGATAGAGACAGTGGTTGTAAGATTCAGCGACGAAATTGTTAATAAAACCACAGACTGCGATGATATTGATGCCAAGATCGCCACTAATTGATCGCAGATAACGGTAAAACAATGGTTCGCGCATAAAAATCGACCATTACTCTGATGCGGATTGAATTGTTTTTTTGTGGTGTGATACTGTTTGCACTCGAACGTATGTCTGAAACTTTTACTTTCTTGTTTGGTTCTATTCAGGGATCTGCAGCTTTGAGCAGCTGCTACTGTAAGCAATTCACAAGATTATGCGAGCCATTACTCCTGCCGAAAACCGGCGATTACACCTGTTCTAATATTGATTCAACGAGATTGATATGCACAACAGGCCGAATAAGGACTTAATATCATGGAATGGATTACAATTCTGTTGTCATTACTTGCGCTGGGATTTATGTTTTGGTTTTTTTCCACAAACAAAACACTCCAATTAGGTCAATCTGCGCCGGATTTCAGACTGCCCGACCATCACGGCAAAGTCCACACCCTCTCCGACTTTCACGGAAAATGGCTAGCTTTGTATTTTTACCCCAAAGATGACACGCCAGGTTGTACAAAGCAAGCTTGTTCTTTTCGCGATGGCTTACAGGAAATAGTACATTTAGGCGCGGCAGTTGTCGGCGTGAGCGTAGACGATACCGATAGCCATGCCGAATTTGCACAAAAATATCAATTGCAATTTCCGCTACTGGCGGATACCGCTGCACAAACGGCTGCTGATTATCATTCTCTCGTTAATCTTGGATTCATCAAGTTTGCTAAGCGCAACACTTTTTTGATTGATCCGGAAGGAAGAATTGCTCGCATGTATTTATCAGCAAGCGCGTCACGAAATTCAACGGAGGTAATCGCGGACTTGAAAGGATTTCAGGCAAAAGAATCGAACAAAAATCCTTCCGGTTCACGCCTTCCCGATTAATAAAGGATTGAAAATAGCGATTCCGGCAATATTATTGGATATAGATCAAGTAAGGAGCAAAGATGGCCAATTTTACCGAAACACAATTAACTCAATTGAAAGCTGCGCTTCACAAACGATACCTGGATTTACAACAGGAAGTTCGTAATGAACTGGCGCATAATCAGGATATTAGCGACTCAAAACTGGAGAATTATCTGAATCAGATTCCAGATGATATCGACACGGCGTTGGTCGATAGACAAATCAATGAAATGCGCGAACTCGAAATATCCATGAAATACCTAAGCGAACTGGAATTTGGCGACTGCATTGATTGCGGTAATGAAATCGGATTTGAGCGCCTGCTTGCGCAACCATCCGCGCAGCGTTGCATTCAATGTCAGAGTAAGTATGAGAGAGACTTTCCGAAAGAATCGACACCTTCGCTATAGAGTCGCGGATTGCCGGATTCAGTTTTTACTTCTAAGCAAGACCAACAGAGCACCACCTCCTCCGTCAGCTGGTCTCGCCTGACAAAAAGCCAATACATCAGCGCACTGAATCAGCCAATTACCGGCCCTTGTCTTTAGAACCGGTTCGCGGTCTTTTGAGCCTAATCCCTTCCCATGAACGATACGAATACAACGGTAGCGATCACGTAAGCAATTTTCCAAGAAAAGAGTCAATTCCTGCCTTGCTTCATCGCGAGTAAATCCGTGCAAATCCAATGTCTCATCGATTTTCCAGTAGCCGCGGCGTAATCGCCTCAGCGTCTGAGCTGACATGCCAGGTCGTATGAAAGACCACACATCCCCCGTTTCCAGCTCGATAGCAATATGGTCGGAAAGATTGTCTGCTAAAGCCGTTTCATCGATATGTCTTGGTTTCCGCGGAACCGAAGTCTTCGCGCGGCTTTGCGGCAATCTGTCCGAAGCGGGTAATGGCGCTACATCACGCATTGCAGTGTGAAATAGCGCTTTATCATCTTCGTCGCTGACAGAGTCGTTATGGGCCATTGCCTTACCACCAATTCACATCGATCCGGTTTCAGATTTATTTTTTTAAATCATCCAGATACTTTTCTGCATCTAACGCGGCCATGCAGCCACTGGCCGCACTGGTAACCGCCTGCCGGTAAATATGATCTTGTACGTCGCCTGCAGCAAATACCCCCGGGATATCCGTCGCCGTCGCATTTCCCTGGCCACCTCCACGAGTCACGATATAGCCGTTTTCCATTTGCAATTGGCCAGTAAAAATATCGGTATTAGGTTTGTGGCCAATGGCAATAAAAACCCCCTGCAAGTCAATTATTTTTGTGGATTGGTCTTGTGTACTCTTGATACGCATACCGGTGACACCGGATTGATCCCCAATCACTTCATCCAGCACATGATTCAACGCCAGCTTGATATTGCCGTTTTGAACCTTTTCCATCAATTTGTCGATCAGAATTTTTTCCGAACGGAATTGGTCTCGCCGATGCACAACCGTAACACTGCGAGCGATGTTAGCCAGATATAAAGCCTCCTCCACCGCGGTATTGCCGCCTCCTATGACAGCAACATCTTGTCCCTTATAGAAAAAACCATCACAAGTGGCGCACGCTGAAACACCTCGTCCCATAAACGCTTCTTCCGAAGCCAATCCAAGATACTGAGCAGAAGCTCCAGTCGCAATGATCAGTGCGTCGCACGTGTAGCTTGCCTGATCACCGATCAACTGGATCGGTTTCTCGGTCAGCTTTGCAGTATGAATATGATCGAAAATAATTTCGGTTTCAAAGCGCTCGGCATGTTTCTGGAATCGCTCCATCAATTCCGGCCCCTGCACTCCCATGGCATCCGCAGGCCAGTTATCAACATCCGTTGTCGTCATCAATTGGCCGCCTTGCGCTAATCCGGTGATTAAAACCGGCTTCAAATTCGCCCGCGCCGCATAAACTGCCGCAGTATATCCGGCTGGTCCGGAACCAAGGATTAGCAGTGTATTGTGTTTAGTTGTCATAGTTTAGTTACGGAGTAAATCAAGAACGATATTGTACTCGTAAAAAATCAAATTTCCTTCCCGGGCTTTTTCCGCGGCTATCATGGCGGATTGTTCCACAACCGATTTTTGGCCCAATAATAAGTCGCTTTTATTCAGTTCCTGGTTGGGAAAATACATCTGGGTTGTCAATGCTTCATAGCCGGGTTTAAAAATCTTCAGGTGAATATGCGGCGGTCTCGTCCAAGTTCTGCTGGCTGGATATGCACCGGGCATCACTGTCTTGAAACGATACAAACCCTCATCATCGGTTTGAATCACCGCCCAGCCTTGGAAATTTTGATCGAGTTTGGCTTTGTTGGGATCACGAGGATGGCGGTAGCGGCCGTTGGCATCCGCTTGCCAAATATCAAGTAATGCCTTTCCCACCGGCTTACCGTAAATATCGGTCACACGGCCACTGATCATAATATGTTGTCCGGCTGCACGATCAAGATAGCCCTCGATGTGCGTCAAGTCGGCATCTTTATCTTTTTGATTCGCTACCGGGTAAAACGGCCCTTCGGTTTCACTGGGCGTGGACATCAACGCTAAAGCCTTGGCAAAACGGCTGCCCATCCCTAAAATTCCAGCTACACTGCTGATCAGACTATACTGCAGCAATTTCCTGCGTGAATATTTTTTCATCGAATTAGCTATCATTTCGTGAGCAAGCACTCACTGAATTGAGAAATAATCAGAATCACTGGCTTATGATTGCTGAACTGGTTGTTTGATACACTCAATTTTGATGACATTCACCGCGGTTTGTTCAAACGGCAATCTGGGATCTTCATTTATTTCTGCAATGCATCGAATATTTTCTGATTCGCGGCACGGAAAAACTTCCTAGAATTGCAACCGGATTAAAGATTTAGAGAAAATTGATAATGCGGAAGAACTGGGTTTTTTGTTCAGAATTACTGCTTCTACTTTTAACCTTCAGTTCTTCGCTTGATTTGAAAAACAATCTATGCCGGAATTACTCCGATTGACAATACTTGAGCAGTATTAAGTTAAGACGAGGAAATTCTCAAAGAGTAACTTAGAAGATATCAGCTCATCGTAATTTGCCGCGAATAACCCGAATAGATTCTGGATTTTTCACAACAAGCTTTCCTTCACCCCCTACGAGATTTCCACAGCTGCATGCTGATTTGATAAATGGCAAAGAATTAACAATCTCCGTACATTCCAGGCATTCATAATATAAATCGCCGCTGGTCGGGAGCTTCGCCGGATCTGGAGCGGGTTCAACGGGATAGAAATTATAAATCTTGCGCATATCGATTTTCAGCATTTTCTCTCCTTGAATGAAGGTTATTTATTTCGCTAAGTTAACGGCAATCATCTTGAAAATCGTAGGGGCACAAATTTGAATTGAAGCAAAAACCTCTTTTAGGAAAATTTTCCAGTCTCAAAGGAACAAGGTTTGATCAACATCAAAACGAAGTCAGAAACAAAATACAAAGGCGATGGGATTAAGGTAAAATAAAAAAGTTAGGTTCGTGTGGCTGGGCCAACATCAGAAGTTATTGATAAATAAATAGATATATTAGATCGTAGTGTTTTTTTATAGGAAAATTTTAAATGAAGGTTAATAAAAATGTTGTTGGCATCATTGTTCTTAGTGTTGGTTTAGTAGGATGTAGCGGTGGCGGTCTTCCCGAAGCAGATTCAGTCAATTGCGCAGGACGAGGCATGGAAAAGTCGCTGGCTGAATTCAAAAACAATGAACCTGCACGACAAGCTTTCTTAGATAAATGCAATGAAATAAACCAAGGGAAGTAAATCCTCGGAAGTTTTCAATAGGAATCACTTTTAAGTGATCTCCAGCTTCTGAGAAGCAGTCAATGTAGGGTGATTAAGCCGGATTATATTTAGTCCAAGTTAACTGAGATGGTCCGGATTACTACACCCTACGTTCCTTCTATAAAAAATCAATTAATCAGGCAGATATCTAATCGAATCGCCGACAAACCGCTCGTAGCGCTTATACACTGAAGCGCGAAGGTAGCAATACCCGGATCGGGCGGGAACTGATGGTGAACTCGATGGTGCTTTCAGCCTCAATATCCCGGTTCCGGAAATAATCGCCGTCCACTTGTAACGGATAGGATTGTCCATGCAAAGTGCAAGCGATGTGTTTCCCGGAGTAGTATTGCATCGGCAAATTGGCGGGTTTGCGTTGCAGAATTTTCATGGCTTTGATCAACTCATGTTGATGCCGCGCACCCGGCAAAAAACCGGCCACCAATTCATTTCTCGAAGGATTGGCACTCGGCACCAGTTGTAAATTTCTGGCGTATGCCGAGCTATTGGCTACGATGAGATAACCGGATTGATGATCGACAACGGCTTGCCCATCCACTTGCACGGAAACCTTAGGGTGATGCAACGAACACAACGCTTTCAAGCCGTGCCAAAGATAAATCGAATCGTTCAGCGGACCTTTGCGCTTGCCGATGTTTTTGACGGTTAACGAATCCAATCCCATCGAAGCCATATGAAAAAAAGGCTTGCTGCCTTTAATCCCTTTACCGCTGATCAAACCATAATATTGCTGTATGCAGGAACCAGCTACAATCGCCCGCAAAAGATCATCCGCGCTGGCGCTCATTTCGTAGGAACGGGCAAACAACGACTCATTCCCGCCGGGAATGGCATAAATCGGCATATCGGTTTTATCGATCAGATTCAGTAATTTTCTGACCGTACCATCGCCACCGGCCACCACAATCAGATCATTCTCCTCGATCTTGCCGGCAATACGCGAATATCTCTTGGTTTTTTTCTCGGATGGTAGCACCTCCACCACTTTACCCTCGCACATCAGCTCTTTTGCCAATTCAACCGCCGTTGCTTCGGTGTTTCCGGCACTGGAAATCGGATTGAAAATAATCAGGATTTTTTGCGGCGCTGGAATCTTGAGGATCAGCGGACTGGATTGAAATAATAGATTCTCATTTATCAAAGAAAGCGACATATCAACAATGTATTTAGGCAAGATCCACGGGAATTATTTTGACTTCCGACCAAATCTGATGACACCAGGATTGATCGATTGGCGGCATTCCGGCTTTAATCCATTGCACCAGATGCTTGGCCGTATTGGGAAATGTCACGCGCAGCGCCTTCGTGATATACAGCCATTCCTCGATAATCGCCGCATCGACTGTCTGCATCGTATGCCCATAACCCAAGGCCTTCAAAGCGGCGGCATTGGATGCTTGTTCCATTTGCGCATGCACGGGTTTTACCAGAATTTTCTTGCCTAACTGTAGCGATTCGCTCGCCAACTCAAACCCGGCATTACAAATAATACCGGCGCAATCCGCCAGGTCTTTCTGGAACCCGGTGAGCGATAAAGGCTTGCAAAAAATATGCGCAAAAGACGAAGGAATCACCTCCGGGGAATAAATATGAAACTCGAAATCTTTAAAGCGCGAGAAAAGCTTGATGATGTGCTGCTGATTTTCGAACGGCAAATAAACGACAATCTTGTTTTTCCGCAACTGCTCCGCATTAAAAGGCGTTTCTATGACCGGCGGCAACAGCGGTTGATCGAAATGATGCCAATGCAGGCCGATACCGAAATCGACCGGCGCAAATTTTTTTAACACTAATTCAGACATCGGATCGCTACCGGCGCGCGGTATGTTGTATTGAAACGCGTATTGGTGGCTGAAACCCACGGTTTTTTTACCCTGCCGTCTTGCCGACCAGGAAGTAACCGGCTCGAAGTCGCAAATCACCAGATCGTAGCGGCTCAAATCCAGCGCGCGGATATCCTTCAAAAAACGCAGCGGCTTTGACTGGAACACAGTCCGCAGGTGATTGATCCTGCCGTTATGGGTACTGAAGGTCAGCCCTTCACGCCACTGATGACCGTTGAAGACCTCCATGTCGAAGAACTTGTCTTGCGGCCTGCCGGTAAATTGATACGTCACCTCCAGATCAGCCGCCCGAAACTCTTTCGCCATAATCCGGCCACGCGTGATATGGCCATTGCCCGTTCCTTGAATACCGTAAAAAATTTTCATTGTGTCATTTCAAATTAGAGATTAATCATTTTATAAATCATAAAGATGAGAAATTCTAGCGGCTCTGTATGACAATCAAATGACCGATTCTTGGCAGCGGCATGACAATTGGGTTGCAATCGCGCGACCCAGTCATTCAGTGCGCGTAGTTCAACCACTGCCGGATTTGTGTCCGGTGCCGGTTAAACCACGATACGCCGACATCCAGCGCTTTTCGCTGGACTGCCGGATCCTTGGCGGAATCCATGTGATCCGGCATGTTGTAATCCTGCAAGTAGTCATTGATATAGAGCATCTGATCGCCAAGTACCTGCACCGTATTATTGGCATTGGAAATCATCTTCTCCCGGAGAATCAGCGAGGCGATACCGGATGCGGACCATTGCAGCCCGCCATAGCGGCAGGCTTTCTTACCATCCATCGCAAATCTGCGCCAGCCGGATCCGATCGAAAGCATTCTGATGCCGGTATCCGGCCAGTTTTTTTGCGCGTATAAATAAGCACTCAGCCCGGGATTATTCATCCCGACCCCGCCATCGATGCGCCAATCACCGTCTTGTAAGCGGACCGGCGCATAAAACGAAGGCGCTGCGGTACACGCATCGGCAATTTCATGCAGCAGAAAATCCGGTTGAACGGAATTGGTAAAAACCTCCAGGGAATCGCGGCTCAGATTGAAGCAAGGAATAAAAAGCGATTTCTCTAGCGAGGAAAGCCTGCGATCTTGCAGCGCCGCTTGCAGCGTTTTGCTTTTAGGTGCGCTCTGAAACTTCGGCCGTAGCTGCAATCTGCTCAGAAAACGGCTCATGCCATGCTCAATCATCATTGCCTGCAGCAACCGCTCTTTGACAATCTTATGAACGAGCGCCTCAGCACTGGTTTTTTGACCTAGAATCAAACAGGCGATCAAACCGCCGGACGAAGAACCGGCAATCATATCGAACCGCTCGTAAGTCGATACGCCGGTGTCCTGTTCCAGGCACGCCAGCACACTGAGCTGAATCAGCAGATGGCTGCCGCCGCCATCCAAGCTCAACAAAAATCTAGGCGGCTTCTCTGCTGGCAAGCAACTGTTCCTGTACTAGATTCTGGTATTGTTCATAGTGCTCGGTCCAAAACACGAGCTCCAGCGAGCCATCCGGATGTTCCAGCAGCGTCGAGCAACTTTCCACCCAATCGCCATCGTTACAGTAAAGCACCGAGTTGATTTCCCGCAACTCGGCATGATGAATATGACCGCACACCACGCCATCGACACCCCGCTCCCTGGCAAGATGCGCCAGCGCATCTTCAAAGCTACTGATGTAACTGACCGCGTTCTTAACTTTCAACTTCAGGTAAGCGGATAGCGACCAATACGAAAAACCGAAGAATTTGCGCAAGCCGTTCAAATAGTGACTCAGATCCAGCAGGGTGTCATAGGCGATATTGCCGAGCTTCGCCAGCCAGCGGCTGTGCTTGACGATCATGTCGAATTCGTCGCCGTGCATCACCAGCAGCTTTCTGCCGTCCGTAGTGGTATGCACGTAATCCTGATGGATCTCGACATTACCGAATACATGCCCGACGCAATCACGCAGCGCTTCATCATGATTACCCGGCACATAAATCACTTTGGTGCCGTGTTTGGCTTTGCCGAGAATGGAGCGGATCACATTGGTATGCTGCTGCGGCCAGTAAGGCGTTTTTTTGATACTCCAGAAATCGACGATATCGCCAACCAGAAAAAGATAATCGGTCTCGACTGAATGCAAGAAATGCAGCAGTGCCTCCGCCTGGCAACCGTGGAAGCCGAGGTGAACGTCGGAAATCCACACACTTCTAACCTTGATTGGCGCTTTGTCTGTCATCATGAATGCCCTTATAGGATATTGATGACACGGAAGTTTAGAGCGGTATTGTTAAGCCCATTTGAAAAGTTTATGAAATATTCATGAACTTTTGATGAAGCGATCAGACCCTAAAGCAGCAAGCGGAGAACGATCGCACACCATTAACCGGGTAAGTTTCACCGGCAATGATTTGAAACGATGATGAATCCAAACGGGTATCCTGAACCGGCAGCGTGTCGACTGCCAGCAATTCGCTGGCGATATCCGCAGGCTTCAAATCGCAACGGGCGCCGCGAATCAGTCCGACCAGCTTCAACGCATCCACACCATACGATTCCAGACTTAACGATTCGAAATAAACCTTTTTCCCTTTGGCATCGATCTGGCAAAAATGATCGCTCAGGTGACACATCATTCGAATCTCTCTTTCATAACCCCAGCTTGAAAATTTTGTTGAGATTAATTGATTCAAGTCTGATTCTTCAAAACTACAGCGTTTACGTGCGGCATCAACATCCAACTTGAAACGTTCAGGCTGATAATTGATGGCAATGGCTTTATCTTCGGGAATTTCAAACACCAACGCCACACCACGATGCCCATCGGCATAATGACTCCACAGCACCGGATCGTGATAGTTCTCGCAAAAACAGATAACGCCGTATCGTTCATTCGTTTGATTCTTGAATGCTTCCAGCTTGATCCGGGTATCCGCATCGGAAAAATCCGCCGCGCAAAATTCAAATGGATCGTTCAGTTCATTGATGCGCGCAATCTTCAACCGGCGGTCACGCAATGCTTTGAGAGCAAATTCGGAAGAGGTGAAGTGGTAGATAATCATTGTGGAATTGTCTTTTAAAAAGGCTGTGTCACATTTAGCCGCTGAAACTGTCTTGTTTTTCCAAGAGACGCCGGGGAACAAAACGCTGGTGTAATATTTCGACCGAGGCGGTCAATCATTCTGCGCCACCCGAGGTAACTCCCAAGATAGCGCGTAGCTACTCCATCAAACTTTTCATCCATTGCTTGAGCCGGCTGCCATAAGAATTAACATTCTGAATATGTTGTTTACAACGCGCTGAGCTGCAGCAATATCAATCGGGTGGTGAACAATCACCGGTATAGCTCGATTGTTTCACAAGCAGGACTGGGAGGTTTCATCCTGGCTACGTTTGATCAATGCCATGACTTCATTCCGGTTTAAATTCCGCTGATTTTATTGTTTATACCTCTATTTTTATGTCTCTATGCAGATCCGGCAAGCCATTCAACAATTATTTGTGACATAGCCTGCTAATTACCCGCACGCAATGAACCCATCAGACCTCAACAATTCCCTGCAACTCCTGAAACAACAAGCGGAAGCTCTTCGGCGGTTTTTCGGCGGCTTTTTCCTTTTGCGCGTTGCGGATCAGCAGCCGCAAGCGCTGCAAGTCGGCTTGCGGGTATTGTTTGGCGAATTCGGTGAGCGCGTGTTCATCGCTTAACAAGCGTTCACGCCAGCGCTCCAGTTGATGCAGCCGGGCGGTTTGTTGTTTGGAGTTTTGCTGCCAGGAGTCGAGCTTTTCCTGGATCGGCGATGCATCGACTTCGCGCATCAAGCGGCCGATGTATTGCAGTTGCCGCCGCCGCGCGCCGTGTTTTTGCATGGGCCGGGCCAGCTTGATGGCGTCGACTAAAATTTCCGGCAGGTCAAACTCGGTCAATTTCTTCGGATCCAGTTCCACCAGTTGCTCGCCGATTTCCTGCAAGGCGTGCATGTCTTTTTTGCGTTGCGTTTTACTTGGTTCGATTGCTTCTGTTTCGTCGTATTCTGGTTCTTTTTGCACGGTAACCTGTGTAATGCGGTGTCAAGAAGCTGTTATCATAGCTTCCTCGTTTGAGATTCGCTTATATTTTCATCCTGATTGCACGACATGAATAACTTGACTGTTTCCGATATCCGATTTTCCTATTCCCTCAGCACGCTGCAACAAATCGCCCGCGATATTCTGCAACACGCTCAGAAAGGCGGCGCCAGCGCTTGCGAAACCAACGTTTCCGATGGCTTCGGCCAGACTGTCACGGTGCGGCAGAAAGAAGTGGAAACAATCGAATACAACCGCGATAAGGGCTTGTCGGTTACGGTCTACATCGGGCAGAAACGCGGCCATGCCAGCACCTCCGACTTTTCACCGCAGGCAATCAGCGACACCGTTGCCGCGGCGTTGTCGATTGCGCGCTACACCGCGGACGACGATTGCGCCGGACTGGCAGATGCCGAACTGCTGGCAAAAGACTATCCAAGCCTGAATTTGTATTACCCGTGGCAAATCAGCGTCGAGGAAGCCATCGAACTGGCCAAACAATGCGAACAATCCGGTTTTGCCGCCGATAAGCGCATCGCCAATTCCGAGGGCGCGACCGTTGCGGTCAGCGAATCACAGTTCATTTATGCCAACAGCCTGGGATTCATGGGCGGATACCCATTCTCGCGCCACAGCATCAGTTGCGCGATGATCGCCGAACAAGGCGACAGTAAACAGCGCGACTACTGGTACAGCGTGGTGCGCGATGCGGCGGATCTGGAAACCGTCGAAAGCATCGGACGAAAAGCCGGTGAACGAAGCGCAGCACGCCTGGGTGCCAGAAAAATCGGCACCTGCGAAGTACCGGTTCTGTTCGAAGCGCCCATTGCATCGGGCTTGTTCGGACATTTTGCTTCTGCAATATCCGGTAACAACTTGTACCGGAAATCTTCTTTTCTGATCGACAGCATCGGCCAGCAAGTCTTTGCGCCGGATGTTCAGATTGTGGAGTTACCGCATTTGCACAAAGGCTTGGCGAGTGGTCCGTTCGACGATGACGGCGTCGCCACCCTTGACCGTCATGTGGTGGAAAACGGCATTGTGCAAGGTTATTTCCTCGGTAGCTATTCCGCGCGCAAACTCGGCATGCGCACGACCGGCAACGCCGGCGGCACGCACAACCTGATCATGAAAAATGGCACCCCTCTGTCTTTCCAGGATCTTTTAAAGAAAATGGATACCGGCCTGCTGGTCACCGAGTTACTGGGACACGGCATTAACCCGGTGACCGGGGATTATTCCCGGGGTGCTTCCGGATTCTGGGTTGAAAACGGCGCCATCCGCTATCCGGTGGAAGAAATCACCATTGCCGGCAATCTGAAGGATATGTTCCGCGGAATCATTGCAATCGGCGATGATGTCATCGTGCGCGGCTCGAAGCAATGCGGTTCGGTATTGATCGACCGCATGACCGTTGCGGGCGGCTGACGGCGCTCAAAACCGCTGCATCAAAGGATCGGTAACACCCAATCCGTTAATCGCAATTATTGCGATTGCCCCGGTTACGATCAGATAGTACAGCGTCGGGATAACGGTCATGCGAATGGTCTCCCCTTCGCGCCCCAGCAGCCCCACGGTCGCGGAAGCGGCCACCACGTTATGAATCGCGATCATGTTACCGGCCGCCGCCCCGGCTGCTTGCACCGCCACCAGCAGCGCGCTGGACACACCGATCAATTGCGCGGTATCAAATTGGAACTGTGCCAGCATCAAGTTCGACACGGTGTTGGATCCGGCGATGAAAGCACCGAGCGCACCCACCGACGGCGCGAAAAACGGATAAACCGCGCCGACACTGTCGGCAACGAGTTGCGCCATCGCCTGCGGCATCGCCGGCAAACCCGCCAGATTCTCGCCGGAATTGATCAGAATGCGTACCATCGGTACCGTGAAAATCAACACAAAACCGGCGCCGATCAGGGTTTGAGCCGATTCTTTAACCGCCATTTTGAGTTCGGCGAATTGCATGCGGTGCAGAAAAAAAGTCACCAGCACCACCAGGATCATCAATCCGCCCGGCTGATAAAGCAACGCGATGCTGCCGGAAATACCGGTTTCACCGAGGATATCATCCCAGTCCAGCACGCCGTGCTGATTCAGCCACGATTTGAGTCCGTCATGGGCACGCGACACCACCAGCAATAACGCCAGCAGCCCGTACGGGCACCATGCCGCAACCAGCGATACCGGTGTTTTTGCCGCCAGGCTTTCCAGCCGGATGTCGATACTGCCCAGCCATTTCGATGGCCAATCGCGGGCTTCAGGAAAATCCCACGGCTGCCTGGGGATCAAAAACCCAGCGCGCGCTGCCGGTACAACGATCGCCAATCCGATCATGGCACCGGTCAATGAGGGAAATTCCGGTCCCAGAAAAACACCCGCCAACGCATACGGCACCACGAAAGCCAGCCCGGCAAAAAGCGCAAACGGCGCGATCGCCAATCCTTCGCGCCAGGATTGATCTCGACCGAAAAAACGCGTCAGCATCGTGCACATCAGCAACGGCATTAATAAGCCCGCGACAGCATGTATCAATGCAACCTCTGATGTGATCATTTGGTATAGCGCATCCCAGCTTGAGCCCTGTTCGATCAGCCACTCGCTGATGGCCGTTTGGTCCAGCCCGCCGGTAACGCCGACGACGATCGGCGTGCCCACCGCGCCGAACGACACCGGTGTCGATTGCACCATCATACCGGCCATTACCGCCGCCAAAGCCGGAAACCCCAACGCCACCAGCAGCGGCGCCACTACTGCCGCGGGTGTGCCGAATCCCGATGCGCCTTCGATAAAACATCCCAGCAACCATGCCACGATGATGACCTGCACGCGCCGGTCCGGGCTGATGTCCGAAAATCCGTGCCGGATCGTAGTAATCGCGCCGGAGTGTTTTAAGGTATTGAGCAGCAGAATCGCGCCGAAAATGATCCACAAGATCGAACCGGTCAGAATCAATCCTTGCAAAGCGGATGCGATCACGCGATTGACGGTCATGCCCCACACGACCAGCGCAATCGCTACGGTGACGGCAAACACCGGCGGCATGGCGCGCCGCGCGGGCCAGTTGAACCCCACCAGCAATACCGCGGCCAACCCGAGCGGCAAAAAAGCGAAGAGTGGATGGATCGATTCAGGCACAACCGTTATCCTGTTAAATACTGCGCAATCCCGGGCGAAATAACGCATCGGCTTGTTGTACCTGCAGCCAACAACCGGAAGCGATGGCATCAAACCATTTTGGACACGGAGCGCGCACGGGGATCAGCGTTTTTTCAGCACAAAAACAAACTCATCTGCCGTCTGCGACATCGACAGCAGCGCATGGCCGGTTTGTTCGGCGAATACTTGAAAGTCGATCACCGAACCTTTATCGGTGGCAATAATCCGCAAAATTTGCCCGCTCGACATCGCCGCCAGCGATTGCTTGGTTCGTAAGATCGGCAGCGGGCAAACCAAGCCGCGGGCATCCAATTCCTTATCGATATCTCGCATTTTCTAACATGTGTGTTGGAATCGAATGCGCAGTGTGATTTTTATCACAGACTGCGGCATTGATTCTTCGTAAACTGGTCAATACTACCAAAAGTTAATTGTATCCTTGTTTCCATCTTCTTTTCAGCAGGAGGCCATATGCCGACCAACAATCTTTCTCTAAAATCAGCATATTGCCGATTCAGCTTGCTTGTACTGTCAGGCATGCTCTTAACAAGCGCGGCAAGCGCGGCATCTTTCGTTTTGGATAGCTTCGATGCGCCAACGCCCAAAGAATTTACCGTAATCACTACCGCCGGCGATTTCAATACACCCGGCGCAGTCGGTGAAATTCAAACTTCCACGCCATCCGTACCCAGTGGCGTCCGCGAAGCCTTTTTACATGTTTACAATAATCCGTTACATAGCGTATCCGTGCTGCAGGTTGGCGATGGCAATCTCAGTGTCGCGCAGGGAACGGATGCCATGGCCGAAACATTGATCAATTACGGTGCTTTCACCAGACCAACCGGCGATCCGTCGGTGGGCGGACCGCTGCTGAATTTGGATCTATCCGAGTATAACGCGCTGCAGTTTAATTTTTCGGGTGTGGAAGATGCATTGAATCTGGTCGCGGTATTTTATACCTCAGCGCCATTGGATCCATCCAGTCCGCTTTATTATTCACAGTCCGGACTAAACATTACGCCGGGCATTCCAGGGGGGCCGCTATCCGTAAACCTGGACGTATCCAACAACTTGGCTTTCAATTGGGATCAAGTCGACGGCATCGCGATCTTAATCAATCGTTCCGGACCGATACCAAGCACTTCCTATACACTGGATCACGTGAGCTTTGAAACCGTAACGCCGGTTCCGGAACCTCAGGCTTGGATCATGCTGCTCATCGGATTGACCGCGCTGCCGCTATTCAGACCCCGTAGCTTACAACGCTTGTTAACCAGACGGCCAATCTCATAACGATCACCTCCAGGCCGGGCATTGAGAAATCTATCGGAAACTGTCGTTGCAACGATCACTAGCAGGGTACCATCACAGCAAAACCGATAGCCGCTTTATGTCCGGCCAAACGCTTTCGATCTTATTAAGAACACACTGATTAATCGACTGCACGAGCAAATCGGCAAATCTCTCCCAGCCGCTCATTTTTGCACGTCATTGCCGTTCTCACCCTCGACAGACCCTTCTTTACCGAAAAGCGCAATCACAAGATTAACCAAACTCGACGGTATAAAGGGTTTATGCAAAATACCAATAGCATTATCCGTCTCGGATCTTCTTGAGAACTCCGGATCCAGAGAATTGGTCATCAGAATGATTTTGGGTCTAACAGGCGCTGGCAGCGCCATTGCAATCGCCTTGCACGCATCTCGTCCGTCAGCGCCGGCATCGCGTAGAGTAAACAACATCAAATCGTATCTCATTGAGCCTTCACCCGTCAGTTGCCCGGCTGCCTGCTCAACATTCTCTACAGCAGTCACTTGCCAGCCGAATGACTGCATTGTTTCAGCCAATACCTTGCGCGTCACCGCGTGATCATCGATCAGCATCACATTGAGTGCACGCAGGGTTTCCGGAATAACCACCCAAGGCTGGAAGTCAGTTGCGGGTAATTGCAATTTGACGATGCAACGAAAGCAACTGCCTTTGCCATATTCGCTTTCAACAACGATGTCGCCGCCCATTTGCCGGGCCAGTCTGCGGGAGATGGCAAGTCCCAGGCCGCTACCGCCAAAACGGCGAGTGATGGAGGAATCCGCTTGTGAAAACGCCTCAAAAAGAATTTCCATTTGCTCTGGTTTGATCCCGATGCCGGTGTCGCTCACGCTGAAAATCAGTTTGACGGTATCCGCACGGTCCGTCTTTTCAATCGCGATGCGGATAATTACTTCGCCTTGATCGGTAAACTTGATCGCATTATTGATAAGGTTGACTAAAATTTGACTTAATCGCAGTGGATCGCCGGAAAAGTATCTGGGCACATCGGGTGCAATGTAAAACATGACATCGATGGCTTTGTCTTTTACCGCTGTAGATCCGATCGCCGACAAATTCTCCAGAATATTATCCAAGTCAACCGGAATGTTATCCAATTCAATTTTATTGGCTTCAATCTTGGAGTAGTCCAAAATATCGCTAATGACACCCAGTAATATCTTGGAGGATCCCTCGATATTCCGGAGAAACATGCTTTGCTGGGAATCGAGCGCGGTTTTTCCTAGTAAATAGGCCATGCCGATCACAGCATTCATCGGAGTACGGATTTCATGCGACATCATCGCAAGAAAACGGGTTTTCGCGATACTGGCTGCTTCTGCCTGGCGGCGCGCTTCAATCAGCATCGCCTCGCGCTCTTTTTGTTCGGTAATATCCTGATGCGTACCGAACATCATCAGCGGTTTACCATCTTCCGTCCAGCTTGTAACCTTGCCGCGATCCAGCACCCAGACCCAATGACCGCCTTTATGGCGCATCCGGGCTTCACACTCGTAAAATGGAATTTTTCTGGCGAAATGCTCTTTGAGTAATACCTCGGATTGCTTCAAATCTTCTGAATGCCCGTACTTAAGCCAGGTTTTGATCGACATTGGAGCCAGCTCGTCAAGTGTATAGCCGATGATCTCCGCCCAGCGCTGGTTAAAAATGACTTCTCCGGTTTGCACATTCCATTCCCAGGTGCCGACATTTGTCCCTTCGATAATATTGGATAACCGCAAGCTTTGATATTGCATTTCTTTTTCACGTAACTTCCGTTTGGTAATTTCCCGCGACGATGCATAAATCAATTGCTTGCCTGAGATTTCGATTCGTTGCGCATTGATCTCGACGTCGATGATGACGCCATCCTTGCGGCGGTGCAGCGTCTCGAAAACGCGCGGAGTTCTCGATACCTCGCGCACGGCATCGATCAATTTATCTTTCGGAATCATGGCATCCCAGTCCATGACATTGAGCCGGGCGGTTTCCTCGTTGGAATAACCCAGCATCTTCGCAAACGAGTGGCTGAATTCCACGATATTGCCGTCTTCGTCCAGAATATGCACGCCATCGCTGGCATACTCGAGCAAAGCCGCAAATTTCAGCGAGATATTTTTCAGTTCGGTCATATCGGTTGCATAACCGTTCCAAATAATGCTGCCGTCCGCTTGTTTCTCGGGTTTGGATTGCGCGTGTATCCAACGGAACTCATTCTGCGGGGTAATGATCTGGAAATCGGCGTTCCAATCGCTCAAGCTATTGGCGGATTCCTGAATCGACCGGTTGACTGACTCGGAATCTTGCGGATGAATCATGGAAAAAATCGCGGATGCATCGGCCATCACGTTTTCCGGCCCTATGCCAAAAATCCCGGAAATGCCTTTGCTGGCATAGGGCACGCACGTCCGTCCATCCGGGAAACGCTGAAACTGGTAAATAAAACCGGGAATGCTATTGGATAAGTCCTCAAGAAACTTATGACTTCTAAAAAGTTGATTTTCCAGATTCTTGCGCAAGGTGATATCGACCAAGGTAATCAAGCGATGCTTGGGCGATGCGCCCGATCCCAGTGATGACGCAGAGGCGATCACACTCCGTTCAGAGCCATCCTTGCAGCGGATCACCACATCGAACGGCTCGAAACCGATGCCGCCGCGGGATGATTTTTCCAAACGTTCATTCCAGGTGGTTTTCACCCATTGACGATAGGATGGATCCGGGTATGCCTTGAGCCACCACTCCGCTAATACCGGGATATCGTTCAAGGTATAACCGAACGATTGAATAAACGCTTTATTAAGAAATACGATATTTTGCTGATCATCGTTGATCGCTTTAGGTATCGGCGAGGAATCGATAATCGTATATAACCTGGCTTCGCTTTCCCGCAATGCTTTCTCGACTTGATTACGTTCGGCGAACAATACACTGACAAATTGCGCCGTCAGCGAAATACCCAGAATAAAGATATTCATGTCGAGAATATGCAAGCTTTGCGTTTCGACAAAGGGTCCGAAGCCACGCGCCGTCTCGTACAAGGCGAGTACAGTAATGCCGCTGCAAATCAACGACACCACAGCCAAATTACTTGCTATCGCAATCCACAGCAAAAGCGGCACATAAATCACCAGAGCAAGCGCAATCCCGCTTAAAGCGGAATCGCCGAAAACCAGCCAGGTAGCCGGCAGCATCAGCATCAGCGGGATGATTGCGCTCATGATGGCTTGCTGGAAATCCTTAAACCGGCCCGGAGACGAAAATACTACCAGCAAAAATGGCGTCACCAGAAACTGCCCCAAGCTATTTCCGAACCACCAATAAACCCATGCCAACTGAAAATTTTGCGATGCCTCAATGGCATTAAAGAAAAACAGCGTGACTGTTCCCAAGCTGGCGCTGAACGGTTGCAAAATCAAAAAAATCAACGCCACCAGCCGGCCTAAGTGGTGAACGTCGTTTAACGCCGGATTCATTCCCCAACGCTTGAACATCACCGCCCCAAGGACGGCTTCCATGCTATTGATAGCGGCAATCATGAGCGACGGCAGAAGATCAAGACCGGTACTCAAGGCCAATGCCCATTGGCCCAGAAAGACACCAGGCCAAACCTTACGGCCCAGCAAAATAACCGCAGCCAACGCAATCCCTTCGGATACAAAAAAAACCGGTGTGACAATAAAATGAGATACAGCGGTAATAAAACTGAGATGGCCAAAAACAAAATACAAACCGGCCAGTCCCAATAGCTGTAAAAAATACCTTCGATTGAAAAAGCTGTTGCTACTTGCCATTACAAGCCATTGAGTGAATCGATTGCAACATTACTGTCATAGTTGGGTACAAGAAATTTGCAGCTCCATTCGTCGCGTAAATCTGTTTACCGGCGCTGCTAATCGAGATATTCCAACATTCAAGGATGTTACGCAATCAAAATCGGAAGCTGATCCGGATGTAACCGCCACGATCGTGCGATCGCTGCACCGCATTCGATATGTCCGCAATTTTTATTCGCGAATAAAGCAATTTTAAAAAAAGAATAAACACCATTTGCTTACTTTGCTCGCATAATCGGAAAAATAAATTTTTGCTAAGCTGGCAAGCAAATATCGTCGAACTCGGGTGGCGCATCCTTCGAAACAGTCGGAAAATAGCGGATGGAACCATTTATTCGAGTCAATATCAGACTTTTATGTTTTATTTGATACTGATCATCATTATTACCGCGGTAATCGTTGGGCCTTCTTACTGGGTTAAGCATACGCTCGCAAAGTACAGCATTCCGGAAGACCGCTACCCCGGTACCGGCGCGGAATTGGCGCGCATCCTGCTGGATTGGGCAAAATTGCAAACCGTGAAGGTAGAATTAACGGACCAAGGCGATCATTACGATCCGATTGCAAAAACCGTTCGGCTGACAGCCGATAAATATAACGGTAAATCGTTGACCGCCATCACCGTTGCCGCGCATGAAGTCGGTCATGCGATTCAGGATCGTGATGGTTATATGCCGTTGCGGTTGCGCACGCGTCTGGTGGAAATCGCCGCCCCGGTGGAAAAGCTGGGAGCGGCCATTTTAATGATTGCTCCGGTCATTACCGTCGCCACCAAAGCCCCGGTCGCAGGCGCGCTATTTTTAGCGGGCGGTCTGTTAACATTAGGGTTTGCCACCATCATTCATTTCATCACCTTGCCGATGGAACTGCACGCCAGCTTCGCCCGCGCGTTGCCGATGCTAGAGCAAGGCGGCTATCTGATCGAAGGCGATGAGCCGCATGCCCGGAAAATATTACGTGCAGCAGCCTGGACTTACGTTTCGGCGTCCTTAATGACACTGCTCAATATCGCCCGGTGGTGGGCAATTCTCCGCCGATAGTTGCTGACAGCCAACAAAATCCATTGCCTTGTGGCATGCCTTCTTGACCCTGTCATATAAGCAACTTACCATGTGAAAGTTTAATATGATAAATCTTACTAGTTAAAGGAAAATCATGATGTATCGGATTAGGCATCAAAAAACAAATAATATGCTGGGTTTTACATTGCTTGAGCTTCTCGTTGTAATGGTTATTATTGGTTTACTCGCTGCCTATGTCGGACCAAAATACTTTTCTCAGGTTGGCAAATCTGAAATCAAAATGGCGCAGGCGCAGATCGATGCGCTGGAGAAAGCTTTGCATCAATACCGCTTGGATGTCGGCAGCTACCCGGCAACCGAGCAGGGCTTGGCGGCGTTGGTGACCCGCCCCAGCAACGAAGCAAGATGGCAAGGCCCCTATCTATCCAAACTGCCTCCAGCCGATCCGTGGGGACGCCCCTATGTTTACAAGTATCCGGGCGATCGCGCCGAATTTGATCTGCTTTCCTACGGCAAGGACGGGCAACCCGGCGGCGAAGGCGAAGCAGCCGATATCACCAATTGGTAGAAATTGTTAATGCGGTTTGAAATCAAAGCAGTCATCTCCGGGCAAGGAACCGTGCATCTGGAACTGGAAGCAAACAGCGAGGAAGAAGCACGCCGTCAGATCATCGAGCAAGGCGGGATGGTTCTCAGCATCAAGCGCAGTTTCTCGGGCTTCTCGCTGAAATCGAAAACGCGCTTTCCGCTGGTTCACTTCAGCCAGGAATTACTGTCGCTGCAAACCGCCGGATTAAGCTTGGTCGAAAGTATCGAAACGCTATTGGAGAAAGAGCAAGACACCAGCAATCGCAAAATTATCCAAAGTATTCTCGCGCGGCTGTATGAAGGGGTCACTTTCTCGCAGACCCTGGAAGAATACTCGCAAGCGTTTCCGCCGTTGTATATCGCCACCGTTCGGGCCAGCGAGCGCACCGGCGATCTGGCGGAAGCGCTGACGCGTTTTATCACTTACCAGACACAAATGGACTTTGTCCGGAAGAAACTCATCGGCGCCTCGATCTACCCGGTTTTGCTATTGGCGGTCGGTTTTCTGGTTTCGGTATTCCTGATGGTGTTTGTCGTTCCCAAATTCAGCGCTATTTACGACGACATGGGCAGCGACTTGCCATGGCTTTCGCTATTGCTGATCAAATGGGGACAATTCGTGCATGATCGCGGCTGGGAGCTGGCCATTACTTCATGCACAATTTTGGGGTTAACGATTTATACCGTCAGCCGCCCGGCATTCCGCGCCAAAGTCATGCAATGGCTATGGCGCATTCCCGCCATCGGCGAGCATATGCGGGTCTATCAACTGGCCCGGTTCTACAAGACGCTGGGAATGTTATTACGCGGCGGTATTCCGATTACGCAAGCATTGGAAATGGTCGGCGGTTTGTTGCAATCCCATCTGCGCCCCAAAGTTGCTGCGGCTGCTAAACACATCCGTGAAGGCAGAACCATCTCCAGCGCCATGGAAATGGAAGGTTTGACGACTGCGGTCGGTAATCGCATGCTCCGTGTCGGCGAGCGTACCGGCTTGATGGGCGACATGATGGAACGCATCGGCAATTTTCATGATGAGGAGATTGCCCGCTGGGTCGAGTGGACAACCAAACTGATTGAACCGTTGCTGATGGCATTCATCGGTATTGTGATCGGCGGTATCATCATATTGATGTATATGCCTATTTTTGAATTGGCAGGAAGCATTAATTGATGGAGACCTCCTTGCAAACAGCCAACAATCCGCTTCTTGACCTCAACCGGCTGGCCGGAATCCGGCGTAAAGCGGTCATGCAAAATGTTTCAGTCATCCAGATACTGGAAGAAGAAGGTTTCTCCCCCGATGCTTTGATGCAGCAGCTCGGCCGATTGATGCACATGCCCGTGCTCGAAATGAAAGCCATTCATACATTGCAACCGGCCTTCGATATCTTGCCGTTTGCAGAAGCACTAGCGCATGAATGCATACTCTTTCACCGTGACCAACAGCTGGTATTCGCAATCAGCAATCCTTTCTCCGGCAAGCTGCGCTCCTGGGCCGAGGAACGATTCGACCGGGCAGTTGAATGGCACTTGGTTCATCCGGCGGACTTGAGCGCTTTCTTCACCCAGCAGGAAAAAACCATGCGCGCGATGGATCAAGTCCTGCCATCCGCAGAATTGAGCAATATTCAAAGCGGTGTCGAAGATTTATCGTTAAAGAGCATCAATGAAGGCACCAGCCAGGTCGTCCGCCTGGTACATTCAACCCTGTACGACGCGCATAAATCGCAAGCCAGCGATATACACCTGGAAATGACCATCGGTGCATTGTCGATCAAATACCGGATCGACGGGGTATTGACACATATCGGCGTCATCCAGGGAGCCGATCTGGCCGAGCAAGTCATCTCCAGAATCAAGGTGATGTCCGAATTGGACATTGCAGAACGCCGGGTGCCACAGGACGGGCGGTTCAAGATTTCCATCCAAGGGCGGGAGATCGATTTCCGCGTCTCCATTATGCCGAGCATTTTCGGTGAAGATGCGGTATTGCGGATACTCGACCGGCAAGCGCTGTCGGATCAACTGGAAGGCTTAACGCTCAATCAATTGGGATTCAGCCAGGCAGCCATCGCCAGTATCCGCCGTTTAAGTTCGGAACCCTACGGTATGCTGCTGGTTACCGGACCGACCGGCAGCGGCAAAACCACTTCGCTCTACGCCGCCATCTCGGAAGTCAACAAGGGTAACGACAAGATCATCACCATCGAGGATCCGATCGAATACCAGCTCCCCGGCGTTTTACAAATACCGGTCAATGAGAAAAAAGGCTTGACGTTTGCCCGCGGCTTGCGCTCCATTCTGCGGCACGATCCGGACAAGATTATGGTCGGGGAAATCCGCGATGCGGAAACCGCGCAGATCGCCATACAAGCGGCACTCACCGGTCACTTGGTGTTTACCACCGTACATGCCAATAACGTATTTGACGTGATCGGCCGGTTCTCGCATATGGGTGTGGATCCTTACAGTTTCGTATCGGCTTTGAATGGGATCGTGGCGCAGCGTTTGGTGCGGCTGCTTTGTTCGCATTGCGCCGTCGACGAACACCCGGATGATGGTTTAATCGAAGAATCGGGTATTCCATTGGATCAAGCGCATCTCTACAAATTCCGCAGCGGCAAGGGATGCGGACAATGCCGCGGCAGCGGCTATCGCGGCAGAAATGCGATCGCCGAGATCCTGTTATTGAACGATGAAATCCGCGAATTGATCGTGGCGCAAGAACCGATCCGGCGTATCAAAGACGCGGCCCGGGACAACGGCACCCGTTTCTTGCGCGAAGCCGCGTTGGACATGGTCAAACAAGGATTAACCAGCTTGGAGGAAGCCAATCGTGTTACCATTGTGGCGTGACCGGATTCAGGTGTTTCTGGCGCCCGCACGGCTGGATTGGGTGCGCTTGAAACGCGGCTTTAAGCCGGTTCAGCTTGACAAAGCCACGGTATTTTTTGAACCGGACGGGAACGCGCCGGACTGGGAGCCGGCATTACGGCAACTGGACCGCGTGCTGTCCGAAGGATCCGGGACTCAGATATCCATCGTGCTATCCAATCATTTTGTGCGTTATGCCGCGCTTCCGCCGCAAAGCGAAATCAACACGCCGGAAGAAGTAAAATCGTATGCGCAATTCCGCATGCAGGAAGTCTATGGTGAGCGGGTGGAATCCTGGGCACTCAGCGTGAGTGACTGGAATCCGTTGGATGGCGCGGTTTGCGCCGCGATTCCGCGGGATTTGCTGGCGCGATTGGAACAGCTGATGGTTACTCACAGATGCAAGCTGCAACACATCGAACCGTATTTGGCATCGGTTTACGATCGCTGGTGCGCGCAATTGCAAAATGAGAAAATTTATTTGGCAGTGATAGAAACCGGCCGCATTTGTATCGCCATATCCTATCATGGCAAATGGCAAAGCATCCGCAATCAGCGGATTCTGCATAACGCCGCCGATGATTTACTCGCCGCTTTGGATCAAGAGGTTATTTGGTCCGGCACCAAAGAAGCGCTGGAATTCGTGTATTTATTCGCCCCCGAATACCCGGGCCTGACATTGCCGCCGCAAAGTGGCTGGCAGGTCGTTACCCTGCCGCAGAAAAATCTGCCGGTGCCGGCTTATTACCCCACCGTTACTATTCAACAATCCGGCCAAAATCAATGTCCCGCTTAAGATTAAGATTTCCTTATCGCGAACAAGCAGCGCCGCAACTCGACATGCTCCTGTTATTACTGGGTTTGGCAGTCGTCGCGGGCGTGTTTCTGCAATTCCGCTATCAAGCCGAAGAAATCAATTTCTGGAGCAACCGGGTCGAGCGGATGGAAAAGCAGCAACAGCAAAAAACCGCGCCGCGCACGCGCGCGACATCGCGCATCCGCGAATTCAGCCAGGAAATCGGCAAGGAAGTCGCGCAAGCCAACGCTGTTCTCGACCAGCTCAATTTGCCTTGGGAAGCATTGTTCGACTCGATCGAACATGCCGCAACCGACGATATCGCACTGCTATCGCTGCAACCCAATTTCGCCAACCGGACATTGCGGTTGAACGGCGAAGCCAAAAGCATGACGGAATTATTGGATTTTGTCGAAGCGCTGGAGCGTGAACCGGTATTTGAAAATGTGCACTTGTTGAATTACAAAATCAAACAGGATAATCCGCACCGTCCGATCATTTTTCTGTTACATGCCGCATGGATACAAGTTTCCTGAAAAAAGAACTGCCGTCCATCCCGTGGAACCGGATCCTGCTGCTGGTGCGGTGGCAACTGGGACGCTTGGGCAATACCGGCAAGATCGGCTTTGGCTTGATGATCGCAGCCGGTATTTATTTTGTTCTCGCGGTGCTGCCGCAAGAAACGGAACTGCAGAAACTCAAAGATCGTGCGATTACCCTGCAAGCGCAAGCCGTATCGAAAAAATCCGCCACCGATGGCGCCGATCCGGAAGCGGGAAAGAAAATGAGTAGCGATCAAGCACTACAAGTGTTTTATGATTTCTTCCCGCGCATCGATTCATCGCCTTTCTGGATCCGCGAACTGACCGGACTGGCTCAGAAACAAGGTGTCGAACTGGCAAGCAGCGAGTACCGGTTAATCAATGAAAGTGACGCCCGTTTAGCACGTTATGAAATGATTCTGCCGGTTAAAGGCAGTTATCCGCAAATTCGCGCTTTCATCGCCGAAGCCTTGGAAACCGTCCCCGCAATGGCCATATCGGCAATTGCCATCAAGCGTGAAAGCACATCCGCCGACAAGCTGGATGTGCGCTTGGAAATTAATCTTTATTTGAATAAATAACGACATGGATGCCGCTGAAAGAAAACGGAAAATCATCATTGGGGGCGCATTGATCGCAACCTTAATCGCTGCATTACTGGTCGAAGACGAGGACGAACTCGCATTCCAAATGCCGGAAGCGCCGCTGCAACCGGCCAGAACGGCACAGGAAAAAAATAGAAAACCGGAACCCAATACCGCTCAGTTGGACGTCAGCAAGCTGGGACAACGGAAATTTAACCCTCAAGCAGGCGAATTATTTGCATCGACCACCTGGATGCCCAAAAGAGCACAGCTTGACGATCATGAAGAACATGAAATCAAAATCGTGCAGCCGGTCAAAATCGCACCGCCTGCGCCGACGGCTCCTCCCTTACAATTCAAATATGCCGGCAAGACCATTGCGGACAATCAAACCTGGGTTTTTCTTTCTCAATCGGGAGAGAATTTCATTACTAAGTTGGGTGGAAAAATAAACGATCAGTACCGCTTGGATGCGATCAACGACGATACCGTAACCGTCACGTATTTACCGCTTAATGTGAAGCAAACCCTCACGATCAATCAAAAACTGGCAGGAAATTTCCGATGAGAAGCAGGAAACTAATCGTTCTGATCATGGTATGTCTGGTTCAATCGGGATGCGCGATCAACAACAAAACTTTCAGTTTGCGCAATCAGGCGTTTGACGATGGTAAGAAACTGATAGAGCTTGGTCAAATCGAGGACGGTATCGCAAAATTGGAGCAAGCGCGCCGCGAGAAACCGGATAATCAGGAGATCCAAGCAGTATCGGCCCGCTTACGCGATGAAGCAATCACCAAACTGCTTTATGAAGCCGAGAGTATCCGGTTCGGAGGTGATCTAACGCGCGCCGAGCAAGCTTATCAGCGTATTTTAAATCTTTATCCCTACAACGAACGCGCCCGGGAAGGCATCGAGTTAATCGTATTGGAACGCCGCCATATCGCTAAAGTTGATACCGCAAGAGCGCTACTGGAGCGCGGCGAAGTATCCCAGGCGGAAACGCTTGTCCGCGCCGTGCTGCAAGAAAACCCGCAACAATCGCACGCACGCCAATTGATCTCGGAAATCAATTTGCGATTATCCCGGCCCGAGGTAACCGACCTGGCGCTCGAATCCGCTTTCAAAAAAGCAGTGACCATGGAATTCAAGGACACCGACTTGAAAACGGTTTTCGAATTAATGTCTCGCACCGCCGGTATCAATTTTGTATTCGACAAGGATATCCGCCAGGAAGCAAAGATTTCCATTTTTGTGCGGCAAAATACCATCGAAGATATTTTGAAATTAATCTTGGCAACCAATCAACTCGCCTATAAGGTTCTGAACAACAATTCATTACTGATCTACCCCAATACGCCCGCCAAACAGAAGGATTATCAGGAGCTGGTAGTAAAAAGCTTTCAGGTCACGCATACCGATGTCAAGCAAATGGTGGCAATGGTTCGAGGCATCGTCAAAGCCAAGGACATTTACGTGAATGAGCAGCTCAATCTGTTTATCATGCGCGATACCCTTGAAGCCATCCGCTTGACTGAGCGTTTAGTCAGCTTAAACGATTACGCCGAACCCGAAGTGATGCTGGAAGTTACCATTCTGGATATCACTCGTACTAACAAATTTTTATTAGGCCCCAATTTTCCGCAATCATTGCAGTTTAACTACGCTGGAAGCGCAGTCGCCGGTGCAGCACCAGCCACGCTTCTCAGTAACTTCGGTTTTTCCGGCCTGAAAAGCTTCGGCATGACCAATCAAGCAAAAATCGATTTTCTGCACAATCTATCCACAGGAGATATCCTGGCCAACCCCAGGATTCGCGTAAACAACAAGGAAAAAGCGAAAATCCATGTCGGTACCAAGCAACCTTTTTTCACAGCCAATGTGCAGCCCGGTGTAACGGCGATCGTTACCTCCACGCCGACATTTATCGACTTGGGTGTCAAGCTCGACGTGGAGCCGCGGATCGGATTGAACGACGATGTCACGCTTAAAGTGACTTTGGAAGTAAGCTCGCTGCTTAATACAATAACTGGTCCGGGTGGAGCGACCGCGCCCGTTGTCGGTACGCGTAACGCCGAAACCATTCTGACGATCAAGGATGGTGAAACACAAGTCATCGCCGGACTCATTGATAATCGAGAATCCAGGAAAGTCGGTGGTTTGGCGGGATTATTGAATATCCCCGGACTGGACCGGTTGACTTCCAATCAAGACATCGAAAGAACAAAAAATGAAGTTGTCCTGCTGATTACCCCGCGCATCGTGCGCAATATCCCAAGACCGACTAACCTGGAAAACGAATACCATTTCGGCACCGCCAGCGAGGCGGGCAAATTGCCGGTAGCGATCAAGAAAACCGAGCCGCAATCGTTAGCCATCGCACCGGCGGGTTCCGGTCTGGGGGCTGGGCGATCAGCGCCGAACCCGTTCGCTGCTGCTGCGATGGACGAGTTCCCCCCCGAGATGCCCAATCCGTTTGCCAGCGTTGCCGCTTCGTCGCCAACACTGACGCTGCAGGCCCCGACCAATGTCGGCATGGGCAAGGAATTTTCCGTCAATGTCCGGCTGGTCGGCGCCAAAGCGACCGTCAGTTCCGAGCTGCAGCTTAACTATGAGGCCAGCGCACTGGAAGCGCTGGATGAAGGCGACAAATCCGGTTCGCGCACCATCCGGCTGGGTAAGGATCAACCCGCCGGCATGGCGACGCAGATCCGTTTCAAAGTCATTGCCGCCAATCCCGGCACGACCGAAATAAATCTCCAGAATGCGGTCGCGGAAGATAAGGAAAATGGCGAGGCCGTCGAAGTGACGTTACCGGCGCCGGTAACCGTTAATATGAAATAAAGCGGATGTCTTTGTTTAAAATTCCTGGAAAGCACCGAGGCTTTACCTTGATTGAGCTGATGATCGTGGTGGCGATCATGGCCATTCTTGCGACCGCTGCGCTACCGTTGCGCGAACTCATGGTAAAACGCGAGAAAGAGCAAGAGCTGCGGGTTGCGTTGCGGCAGATCCGTTCGGCAATCGATGCCTACAAACAGGCAACCGACGAGGGAAAAATCGCTAAAAAAGCCGATGAATCCGGCTATCCTCCCCGCCTCGAAGAGTTGTTCATGGGCGTGCAGGACATCAAAAGTCCTGATAAAAAAGTCATTTATTTCTTGCGCCGCTTGCCCCGTGATCCGATGTTTACCGAATTGGATGTTGCCGGTATCGAAATCACCCCGGCTGCCGATACCTGGGGCAAGCGCAGTTACGAAAGCCCTTGGGACAGCCCGAAAGAAGGCGACGATGTTTACGATGTGTACTCACGTTCGGAAGCCATCGGACTGAACGGTATTCCCTACAAAGAATGGTAAATCGCGCACCCTTACATCTAAAAGCAACCGGCTTCACTCTAATCGAGCTGCTGGTGGTCATGGCAATCATCGCGACACTGTTAAGCATCGTCGCGCCGCGCTATTTCGGCGCTATCGACAAAACCAAGGAAACCGTTCTGCGCCAGGATCTCGGCATCATGCGCAATGCCATTGATCAATTTTACTCGGATACCGGCAAATATCCGATCGACCTCATGGAACTCGTCGATAAAGGCTATATGCGCAAGGTTCCCGTAGACCCTTTCACCGAGAGCGATCAAACTTGGATTGCCGTTCCTCCCAAAAATGAGTCCGAATCGGGCGTGTACGATGTCCATAGCGGTTACAACGGGCGGGCGCTCGATGGCTCGTATTACGAAGAATGGTGACAGCGCCCACCCATCGGTCCAGCATTCCATCAGCGAAAAACATGATGCAGCGGGCGCAGGGTTTTGTGTATCTCTGGGCGTTGTTCGCAGTCGCCGTTACGGGAATTGTCATGGCGGGAACCGGGCAAGTCTGGCAAATCAAGTTACAGCAAGAGAAAGAAGCCGAGTTGCTGTTTATCGGGGAGCAATTCCGCAAAGCGGTGATGTCCTACTATAACAGTCCGGGCGGCACCAAGGAATATCCAAAATCACTGGAGGACTTGATCGAGGACAAACGCTTACCCGCCACCAGACGGCATTTGAGAAAAATTTACATCGATCCGATCACGAACACCGCCGAATGGGGATTGGTCGAAGAAGCGCCGCCCAATACCGGCACCGTAGCAACGTCCAACGTTAATGTCCGGATCACCGGCGTGCATAGTCTTTCCGAGAAAAAACCAATCAAAAAAGAAAAATTCCCGGAACACTACAAAAAATTCTCCGAAGCGATGACTTACCGTGATTGGAAGTTCGTTTATAAACCGGGCGACCCCTCCAGTTCAACCAATCCCGCCTCCCAGCAACAGAAAACCAATACCCCCGGGACCCCCTCGCCCTTTGCGCCGCAATCCCCATCCGAAACGGGCGGATCGTCACCTTCCAGACCTTCAACGACCGGTGGCGCTTCCCCGTTTTCGCAACAACCCTCAACCGCACCCCAAACTGGCAGCAGCGCGCCCAGTTCGCCGTTCGATGACTGACATCTCGATTCTGGCAGGACAAATGTACTACTTCTTCCACTTATAAAATGGTACATTTGCACTGCAGATTTAAGTTGCAATTGCCTATTTTTTAAACAGGACTATTAAGTTACTATCCCTAAAGCAATTTTTAGGCTGCCCGGATGAATAAAGTTGTCGCTGTCATCATATTTATTTTCGATCAACGCCTTAACGTCATTGCTGAAGGGTTGACAGGTCAATGTTTACCCGTGTATTCATCTTAAATACGCAACAATTTTTTAATAAATTTCAGGCCCCTCGTCAGAGGTTTTTCGAAACGCAGTTGGATTCATAATTTTTTTGGAGATAGAAGAAATGAAATTACGTTACCTCGTTACCATTGCTGCGTCAGCAGCGATTTTCTCAAGTACCGCGTTAGCAGGTACTGCAACCATCCACCTGAACGGCGGAAACTATATCCAATCCGGATCGGTGACCAACACATCGGCGCCGGGCGTTGACATCGTGAAAGTGGTATACGATCTCGGTACCCAAGCAGACGGCATTGCTATTTGGGAAATCTTCGGCAGCACCGGTACCCACTCGAACTTCCTGACCGGTAGCCATTACTCGACCGAAACCTGGGACGGATTGAGCGTCCTGAGCGGCAATACTTTCAATTTCAGCGGACTGGATATTGACCTGATCACAACCGTAGCACCACCGGTTGTTGACAGCGGCACCATTCCTGTACCAGGAGGCCCAAGTTTAGCGAATGCAAGCGTTAGCGTGTATTTCAGCGATGGTTCGTTCGGTACCGCTGAGCTGATAGAACAAAACTGGGATGTGAGCCAAGACCTCGCCATCGCCGCTGTTCCGGAACCTGAAACCTATGCCATGTTACTGGCCGGTTTGGGATTGCTGGGTTTTGCCGCTCGCCGCAGACAACAAAACATTTAATCAGAATCAACTTCCTAAAAAGAGCACTCAAACACGGGTGCTCTTTTTTTTTGCGCCTCGGTTCTCTTGATGATTGGAAATCATCGTCTTTTTCTGAGCGATCAGCAGCAACTGGCAATGCACCTGATCCTCTGGCGATTACGCAACGCATAAAAATTATATGAAACCCGTACACTCGTTGCTGAATAAACATCGGCAAAGCATACGCACTATTATTCGCGGATAAAAGTAGTACACTTGTCCTAGTAAAAAGAGTTACGATTGACTATTTCCCCTGAGGAACTTTTACTCTATTTTACAGATGTAGCAAAAAGGGGTTCTTTCATTTCAACTGCCTAAAATACTTTATGCAGTTTAATTCATAAAAAAACGGAGATTAATTATTATGAAATCAAAAATTTTGATGTCTTTATTGGCATTGTCTTTTGCCGGATTTACCACCGCTGCAAGCGCAACAACCATTTATTTTAATGACACCGAGTGTCCTACATGTTCCAGCGGCTCAAATGTTGTCGGCAATGAATGGAGTTCTTTTGGCATATCGGTAAGCAATGCTTATTGGTACATCGACGATCGCGATACCTTCGATACCATGGGTTTAGCGGTATCCCCTGCTCCAGGGATCATCACCTTATCATCCGTTTCTAACGGCGCAACCATTGATTACGTGGTAATCAGCGGACGTAGTATTTATGAAGCGTTTGACTCGGCTCACGTTTCGCTGGGAAGCCTCGCTGTTGACGCAAGCTCCGGCGATGTACTAGGCACACACTCATTCTTGGGCGCTGTTGCATCCATTGAATGGACAGGCGATACCGGAACTGCGGGAATCTCTACGCTGACCATTTCTGCAGTTCCGGAACCTGAAACCTATGCCATGTTGCTGGCCGGTTTAGGATTATTAGGCTTTGCTGCTCGCCGCAGACAACAAAACGCTTAGCCGGAATCAACCTCAAAAAAAGCACCCATTTCCGGGTGCTTTTTTTTATTATCTCTACAGCTTATCGCTACCGGATTTCATTCAGTTCCTGCATTGCGATACGCCGTCACCTGAATCTCAATCTTCATGCGCGGGTCCGATAATCCGGCTGTCAACATCATCGCCGAAGGTCTGACATCACCCAGATATTTGCGCATTACCGGCCAGCATTTCTCGAAATCCTCAGCTTCAGGAAATACGTAGGTCACGCGCACCACCTCTTTCATACTCGATCCGGCTTGCTGCAACGCCATTTCAATATTTTTGAAGCATTGTTCCGCTTGCTCCAATAAATCATCGGAAATGGTCATTTTGCTGTAATCGAAACCGGTCGTGCCGGATACCAATACCCAATTATCCACGACCACCGCGCGCGAATAACCGATTTCCTTCTCAAATGTAGAACCTGAACTGATGAGTTTTCGTGCCATACTGTATTTTCCTTATTCGGGTTAAAAATTATTGGTCAAGATACTACTATAATGCGAAGTACAGAAGTGATAAAAAGCATGTTTTCTCAGCCATACGGCCAAACCCGGCAATCGCAATGATCTTTACTTTTTATTGGCATGACTATGAAACGTTCGGCGCCGACCCCAGGCGCGATCGGCCCGCGCAATTTGCCGGCGTGCGCACCGATGAAGCATTGAACGAGATTGGCGAACCGCTGGTAATTTACTGCAAACCGCCGCGCGATTATCTGCCGCACCCGGAAGCATGCCTGCTCACGGGTATCACGCCGCAACTGGCCGATGAACGAGGCTTGCCCGAACCGGAATTTATCGCACATATCCATGCGGAGCTTTCACAGCCGGGCACATGCGGCGTTGGTTACAATTCGTTGCGATTCGATGATGAAGTCACGCGCTTCACGCTCTACCGCAATTTCTTCGATCCGTATGCGCGTGAATGGCAGCAAGGCAATTCGCGCTGGGACATCATTGATCTGGTGCGCATGACCTATGCATTGCGTCCCGACGGGATCACCTGGCCGCAACATGAAGACGGGCAACCGAGTTTCAAGCTGGAAGATCTGGTCGCCGCCAACGGTATTGTTCACGAATCCGCGCACGATGCTTTGTCCGATGTACGCGCCACCATCGCCTTGGCGCGCTTGCTACGCACGCAACAGCCGCGCTTGTACGATTGGTTGCTGCAACTTCGCGACAAGCGCAAAGCGGCGGCGCAACTTGATCTCACCACACGCAATCCGGTGTTGCACACCACGCGCATGTATCCGGCCAAAACCGGCTGCACGTCGCTGGTTATGCCGCTCATCACCGAACCGGGCAACAACAACAGCGTGCTGGTCTACGATCTGCGCCACGATCCGGAAATGTTTTTATCGCTGGATGCAGACGAACTGAGCCAATTGCTGTTTACCCGCAACGATGAATTGCCCGAAGGCATGCAGCGGCTGCCGGTCAAATCAGTAAAAATCAACAAATGCCCGGCACTGGCGCCGCGCAATACGCTCGATGATGAGGCCGCCGAGCGCATCGCCTTGGATAAAGACCGGTGCTACCGCCACTGGCAAACACTGTGCAATCACCCCGGTTTCTTTCAACGCGTGGCGACTGCGTATACCAGCCGCACGTTCGAACCTTCCGGTGATGTCGACGTGGCCTTGTATGACGGCTTTCTGGATAATGCCGATGCTGCGTCATTAGCCCAGATCCGGCACGCTTCACCAAAACAACTGGCCAAAATGCGCTTTAATTTTCATGACCAGCGGTTGCCCGAGCTGCTGTTCCGCTACCGCGCCCGCAACTGGCCGGAAATGTTGACGCCGGATGAAAGGGAGCGATGGGAACGTTTCCGTTTGCAGCAGTTGATGCAAGCAAACAATAGTGAAAATCTGACAGCGGATGCATACATCACGCAAATTACGCAATTGCGTGACCGCTATAAAACCGATGAGAACGCAATAACAATCCTCAATGAATTGGAAACTTGGAGCAAAAACCTGCTAAACGCATGAGTTTCTTCAATTGACAGGTATTCCGTTATCAGCAAAGCTGTTGATCCAGATAGCCATAACAAAACGCATGCCATCCATGATCATGATAAAATTCTGTTTTTTAGATCCAAACTGGCTTTTGCCCGGCCGTACTCGCTTTCCATCATGAAAAACAATTACCTTGAAAGAATTCTGACCGCGCAGGTTTACGATGTCGCGATCGAAAGCCCATTGGAACTCGTCGCCAATTTGTCCGGGCGCATCCACAATCAGGTATTGTTGAAACGGGAAGACTTGCAGCAGGTGTTTTCATTCAAGCTGCGCGGTGCGTATAACAAGATGATCAAGTTACCGCCTGCCGTGCGCAATCGCGGCATCATCGCCGCTTCGGCGGGTAACCACGCGCAAGGCGTGGCGTTGGCCGCGAAAAAACTGGATTGCTCCGCCACCATCGTGATGCCGGTGACCACCCCGCAAATCAAGGTGAATGCTGTCATGGGGCATGGCGCGACGGTTGCGCTGCACGGCGATTCGTATAACGATGCCTACGAGCATGCGATTCAACTGGCCAAGGAAGAACAAGCGACGTTCGTGCATCCGTATGACGATCCGGACGTCATCGCCGGGCAAGGGACCGTCGGCATGGAAATCCTGCGCCAGCATACCGGGCCGATTCATGCCATTTTTGTGCCGATCGGCGGCGGCGGTTTGATCGCCGGGATTGCGGCGTATGTGAAACGGTTGTATCCGAAAATCAAAATCATCGGGGTCGAGCCGGTCGACGCCGATGCCATGTACCGCTCGCTGCAAAGCGGGCGGCGTGTCAAACTGGCGCAAGTCGGTTTGTTCGCCGACGGCGTGGCGGTGCGGCATGTCGGCAAGGAAACATTCCGCTTGTGCCGCGAGCTGGTCGACGAAGTGATGCTGGTCGATACCGACGCGATTTGCGCGGCGATCAAGGATGTGTTCGAAGACACCCGCACCATTCTGGAACCGTCCGGCGCGCTGTCGATCGCCGGTATTAAAGCCTACGTCGCGCGCGAAAAAATTCAACATAAAACGCTGGTGGGAATCGCTTCCGGCGCTAACATGAATTTCGACCGGTTGCGTCATATATCCGAACGCGCCGAAATCGGCGAGCAACGCGAAGCGGTGATGTCCGTAACCATTCCGGAGCAACCCGGCAGTTTCAAGAAATTCTGTAATCTGCTCGGCGCCAAGAGCATCACCGAGTTCAATTACCGCTATTCCGATCCGAAAGTGGCGCATGTCTTTGTCGGCGTATCGGTGCGCAATCAGGAAGAAACACAGCAATTAATCAAGGAACTCAAACACAGCGGC
The DNA here is from genome assembly GCA_019745325.1 of Nitrosomonas sp. Classification (GTDB taxonomy): domain Bacteria; phylum Pseudomonadota; class Gammaproteobacteria; order Burkholderiales; family Nitrosomonadaceae; genus Nitrosomonas. Next base: position 151,010 of record JAIETK010000003.1, read on the forward strand.
TTGGCCACCGAGGACATGAGCAACAACGAAATGGCCAAATTGCATGTGCGCCACTTGGTCGGCGGACGGACGCACGCGGTCAAAAATGAAATTGTTTACCGTTTTGAATTTCCCGACCGCCCCGGCGCGTTGATGAATTTCCTCAACAACATGAGCCACAACTGGAACATCAGCCTGTTCCACTACCGCAACCACGGCGCCGACTATGGCCGCGTCCTCATCGGTATTCAGGTTCCGCCGGAAGAGAAAAACGATTTCAAAGCCTTTCTCAACCAGCTGGGCTACCGCTACTGGGATGAAACCAAGAATCCCGCGTACAAATTGTTTCTTGGGTAACGCCAAATAATCTAAAAATCTGTTTCAAAGGTAGCCTGTCGAGTCACAGGCCTGTTCGCTCTCCATTATTTATAGATAGGAAGAGTATTTAGTGTTACAACAGGGCTCCCCCTGGCGTTATGATCTTTTACTTTCTGCGGGAGCAACAGATCTTCTAGCTAAGCGAAACGCTGCATGCATCATACCATCCAGCATGAACAGCCAAGCGCACCCCAAAAGCCGCGCTGGTCATCGGTATCCACAGCATCCTGATACGCACGCCCATGTGCATGGCCGTGCACAGCACAACTGTTTCCGCAACCGCAAACCGTTTGAGCAAAAGGGTGTAGCGTTGTTGCGCCTGCCGCAGGTTTGAAATAGCCACCGAAACGATTCACTGGTGACCAATCCGGCATGGCGGGTGGCAAGGATGGAGAAAGCGTACTGAATTCATCATCGCCATAAACAATCCGTCCGCCAACCATTGTGAGTACAGAGACAAGTTGCCGGATTTCGCTTTCCGGAATGCTGAAATAATCCGCGGACAACACGGCGAGGTCGGCATATTGACCAACCTTAATTTGACCTTTGATACCTTGTTCGTTGGAGAACCAAGTATTTGCCTGTGTATAAAGCCGCAATGCGGTTTCACGGTCGACAAGATTGGCCGCCGGATACAACGAAAGATCACCTAGAGTCTTGCCGGTAATAAGCCAATACAGCGCATTCCAAGGATCGTAACTGGCAACGCGGGTAGCATCAGCGCCTGCACCAACGTTCACACCCAATTCCAGCATACGTTTATAAGGCGGCGTGCGTTCTGCGGCTTTACGCCCGTATCGCTGCACAAAAAACTCACCCTGGTAGGCCATGCGGTGCTGGATAGCGATACCGCCACCCAGTTTGGCGATGCGCTCGAGATTGACGTCAGTCACAGTTTCCGCGTGATCAAAGAACCAGTGAATGCCATCGAATGGAATGTCACGGTTCACTTTTTCAAAAACATCCAGTGCACGCGAGATGGTTTCATTGTATGTGGCATGCAAGCGGAACGGCCAGCGATTGCTGACGAGAATGCGCACCACGGCTTCCAGATCATTTTCCATGTTTGGTGCCATATCCGGGCGTGGCATACGGAAATCCTCAAAATCCGCTGCGGAAAACACCAGCATTTCACCCCCGCCGTTGTGGCGGTAATAACCATCGCCGTCGCCAGGCTTCAGCATGTTGGTCCATTTGGTGAAATCCGCAATTTCTTCTCCGGGTTTCTGTGTAAATAAATTGTATGCAATTCGTAACGTCAGCTCGCCAGCTTTGTGCAGATCTTCGATGATTTTGTAATCGCCGGGATAATTCTGATAGCCGCCACCGGCATCAATCACGCTGGTCACGCCCAGGCGATTCATTTCCCGCATAAAGTGGCGCGTCGAGTTGATCTGATAGTCATACGGCAGCTTTGGACCTCTGGCGAGTGCTGAATATAAAATCAATGCATTGGGTTCCGCCAATAGTAGACCCGTCGGTTCTCCGTTTGCATCTTTGGCAATCAATCCGCCGGGCGGGTTGGGCGTATCCCGGTTATAGCCACAAGCGCGCAGTGCCGCGCGATTAAGCAGAGCGCGGTCGTAAAGATGTAAAATAAAAACCGGGGTATCCGGCGCTACGGCATTGATTTCATCAAGTGTCGGCAAGCGTTTCTCGGCAAACTGCATTTCTGTAAAACCGCCTATAACTCGTACCCACTGCGGTGCGGGCGTGCGCGCCACCTGCTCCTGCAGACGGCGCATGGCATCGGCCAACGAAGGGATGCCGTCCCAGCGCAATTCCAGGTTGTAATTGAGTCCGCCGCGAATAAGGTGTAGATGCGAATCGATCAAACCGGGAATCACACGACGGCGGTTAAGGTCGATCACTTTTGTCTGGTCATTGGCAAAGCGCATCACTTCGTTGTCCATTCCTACCGCGATGAAATAGCCATCTGAAATAGCAGCGGCCGTGGCTTGTGGATTCTGCCGATCAAGCGTGGTGAATTGGCCGTTGCGCAATATCAGTTGCGCTTTAAGATTATCCATTGAAGACCCTTCTGAAGGTTCAGCCGCAAACGTGCCAGTTTTCGAAAGCAAAAAAGATGCACTCGCTGCCTGCAAAATACGGCGCCGGCGCAAATTTATCTCACGCTCACTCATGAAAACCGGTCTCCCGTTGTAAACTTGCTGACTTACTTCTTAGCGATGGTGAAGTAACTCGTCATTAGGTTCCGATAGTTAGGTATGTAACTAGAGAACAAGGCACCTAAGCCTTCAACATCGTTACGCCAATCTCGATGCAATTCGCAAGCCACGCCAAACCAGTTCATCAATTGTACGCCGGCCGATTGCATACGCGCCCAGGCTGCATCGCGTGTTACTTCATTGAAAGTACCGGAGGCATCAGTAACTACGAATACTTCGTAACCTTCCTCGATTGCAGATAGCGCCGGAAAAGCGACACAGACTTCGGTAACCACGCCGGCGATGATTAGCTGTTTGCGGCCGGTCTTTTTGACTGCGTTAACAAAATCCTCATTATCCCAAGCATTGATATTACCGGGGCGCGCAACATAAGGCGCGGTTGGGTGCATTTCCTTAATTTCCGGCACCAGCGGACCATTGGGGCCATCTTCGAAACTTGTAGTGAGAATGGTTGGCAACTTGAAATACTTGCCACAAGCGGTTAGTGCCAGCACATTGTTTTTGAACTCATTCGGTGAAAAATCTTGTACCAGCGAGATCAATCCCGCTTGATGGTCTACCAGTAATAAAACCGCATCATCCTTGGAAAGCCGGTTGTATTTAAATGTCTTATTCATTGTTATGCTCCTTACGGTAGTTGGTTGTGAAATGATTGTTTAATACAACGCATAGAAGCGGTCACTGATGATCTTGCCATCCTTCCAGTGCTGTACCGCTACTTGATCGAATTTCTTGTGACCGAAATCTTTATGCTTGTATTCATAGTGCCACTCGGTCATCGTTACGTTCTCACCTATCGCGGTCGATACAATTTCCGATTTAAGCCATGCCTCAACGCCTTTGAATAGCTCAGATTCCCGGTCTTTGGCTTGCTTTAAACCTTTTGCTACCACATCGTTTTTTTCGATAACGATGCAATCGGAGTGGTAATACTTGTCCATTGATTCCAATATCTCACCTTTTAGAATCATCCTATTGAAGCCATTTAGTTTTTCTTCTAATTTCATTTTGAGCACCTATACAAAATCGTGATGATCTCTCTTTCATTGAAGAAGCATAATGCTTCCTTGAGCACGACTGTCACCGTTATAGCCATTAAGTGCGGCAAGGCCCGCCAGTTCTGGTTCATCAAGCACAAACTCCAGAAATTGATTGGTCTGCATGATAGAGTAATACCATCAGAATTAATTACAAGTACGCACAAAAAGGATACTGCCAAAAACAAGGGGATTCAGAAATGCCAACTAAAGCAGTGTGTTGTCCCGTTGAAGTGACATTGAAGGTCATTGGAGGGCGATGGAAGGTTCTGATTATTCATAACTTGCTGGGAGGTGCTATGCGATTCAATGAACTCCAAAGAAACTTGACTGGAATTACCCACCGCACTTTAAGCCGACAGTTACGCGAAATGGAAATGCATCAATTAATTGTCAGAAATGATTTCAACGAAACTCCTCCGCGTGTTGAATATTCGCTATCTCCATTAGGGCATTCGCTTAAATCCATCTTGTTTGTGATGGATGAATGGGGAAGGAAATATCGTGTCGGAACCAAATAATTCGCCACAACAATTTGCAGACTTTCTCTAGCTACGGGCTATGCCGTTAATGAGGCAACGCTCGCCATCCGCAGCACAATCCTTCGCATCCACACTTTAGCAATCACTCTTGATGGGGGACGATGAACGCATAGCCGCTTCCATTTCTAAAAGACCTTGCTTTACGGTCTTTATTCCGCCTTTGATTAAATCTGATAACAGTTAAGCTATCGTCAATACCGGTAAACCGGGCATCAAATGTCATTGATTAGCATGCTTAATTGAGCAAGTCAGGCAGTACTGGAGGAAACGATGGAAAACAATTTTTCTAAATTTGGATTAACAACCGGATTGGTTGCGATCGGCAAAAAATTGCCCGCGATTACGCTCCCCGCGAAAAAAAACATTCCAAAACAGCTTTCGTCGCTCAATCATTATTGGATGGCAGGCGGTGCCGTGGTCATCCTCACCGTATTGCTGATCATCACGCTAATCGTCGGTTTGCAGCAAGCCAGACATTCCGGTGCCCAACCGGAGCTTGTAGCGCAACTAAAAGTTCAGCATTTACAACTGGTCAAAACCGCGCAGCAGGTGCTGACAGGCAACGACTCCGCTTTTTCGCAACTGCAAGACCAGCAGCAGCAATTCAATCAGGTTGTCAACTTGCTGATTGCAGGCGGCATATCCCGGAACGGCAATGTGATTGCCGCTGCGGACGATCCATTATCGCCGGGTTTGGATGCGTTTCTGAAGAGCTGGCAACAGGATGATCAAAGAATACAAGCGATCCTGAACCGGAAAGAATCGCTGCTGAAGCTCCATCACAGCACCAAAGCAATACAAATCACCAACAGTCAGTTACGCCGGCGTACTGAAGAAATCATCAGCCGCCTGCTGCAAATCGGCAATATGCCGCAAGAAATCCGGGCGATCGAAGCCATCCGGATGCATGCGCGTGACGTCGCCAGGAATGTGAAAGCGATGCTGCCGGTCGAATTAGCGGTAACGGAACTGTCGACGCAATTGAATCGGGATCAAGCGCAGATTTCAGCGCTCATGCAAGTGTTAAGCCTGGGCGCTAACGGCTTAGGCGCTGCTTCCAGCAAAGATGAAGCGATCCAGGATCTGTTGTCGCATTTGTATGCATCGCTGCGTAAATTTGACGATCATTTGCGTATCATCCAGCAAGAAATCCCGGCAGCGGTATCGATTCAGTCTGCGATCGGCGAAATTTCCAGCCATAGCGATAGCATGCTAGACACGACAACCGCGCTGGAAAACGATATACGCGCGCAAGTGACGCGCTCGGCGTCACTGTTCAATTGGCTGATGCTGCTCTTGGCCGCATGCATCGGTCTGGCATTGATCTTTTTTATCCGCGCCATGCGCCGCAATGCGCAACACCAAGATCTTTCCAGCAGAAATGAAGTGGCGAAAACACAAAAAGCCATGGTAAAACTGCTCGACGATATGAAAAAAATCGCGGACGGCGATCTGACCGTCCGCACCGATATCACCAACCCGACAACCGGCGCTATCGCGGATGCCATCAATTGCACGATTGAAGAACTGCACACGCTGGTGGAGCAAGTCAACCAGGCCAGCAGGCTAGTGGTGAAATCATCCGGCCAGGCGCAGCAAGTTTCTTCGGGGTTATTGGCGGCAGCGCAGCAACAAACGGCTAAAATCGAGCAAACCACCATCGCGGTTTTAGGCATGACCGACTCAATTGGCGAGATCTCGGACATGGCGACGGAATCCGCCAAAGTCGCCAAACAGTCTTTGGCAGCTGCGGAAAAGGGAACTTTGGCCGTGCGCGAATCGATCGCCGGCATGAATGAAATCCGCAGCAATATCCAGGACACCTCAAAGCGTATCAAGCGCTTAGGCGAAAGTTCGCAGGAGATCGGCGAAATCGTTGCACTAATCACCGACATCACCGATCAGACCAATGTGCTGGCATTGAACGCCGCGTTGCAGGCAACCGCTGCGGGCGAAGCCGGGCAAGGATTCACCGTCATCGCGCAAGAAGTTCAGCGCCTGGCCGAACGATCCGCGGAAGCCAGCAAGCAAATCAGCGAACTGATCGCCACGATTCAGGGCGATACCCAGGATGCCATTACCGCGATGGAGAGAAGTACGCTGGGCGTGGCCAAAGGCACAAAACGCTCCGATGCCGCCGGCCGTGCTCTGGAAGAAATCGAGAAGGTCTCAACGCAACTCGCGCAACTCGTGACCGGCATTTTCGAGGTCACCAGCACGCAAACGCGGGCTGCGCACAAGGTGGTTGCCAACATGGAAGAAATTCTTCATATTACCCGGCAAAACACCGAGGGAACCTTGAAAACCACCGGATCCATCAAGCAAATAACCGGCTTCGCATCCGAGCTGAAAGCGTCGGTCTCCAACTTTAAGGTGTGATGCTATTGTGATCTCAACAAGAATTGACGGTACCGAATAATGAGTGCTCAACCGAAAATGAATATTGCTTCAATCATCGGCATCAAGGATGGGATCTATCAAGTCTTCGCTTTGATGGATCAGAATCTGGACGTGTACAGCAAACATCCCGAGAACGATAAATTCATCAAGGATTGCCGCAACTATATCCATCAGTTGGACGGGTTGCTGGAAATGCTGAATTTAACAAGCACCGCCGTCGTCACCGAGAAAATGGAACAATTGGTCGATGCGCTTATTTTCAAGAAAATCGAACCCAGTCCGGCAATTTTCGATGCGTTGAAACAAGCCACCAAGGCATTGTTATTCTATCTGAACGAGCTGATCGACGGCGCCGAAGAAAATGCCTTGCGACTGTTCCCGGTCTACCGTGAATTAATGCAGGTTTACGGTTATCAAAATGCGCCCGAAAGCGATTTATTTTTTCCAAGATTGACCGGAAATCCGGCTTTAAAGCCCGAAGCAGCGCAGTTAGACGCTACGGCCGCCAGGACTCTGGCTAAAAAATTGGCGGCTGATTTTCAGGCAGGTTTGCTGAAATGGCTGCGCGGCCCCTCCAATCAAAACGGTTTGCAGCAAATGGCTGCTGCCGTTAGTGCCATCGAAGAATTTCCGGGAACAGCCGAGCAGCGTTCATTCTGGTGGGTTGCCGGTGGTTTTCTGGAAAGTTTGATGCCGCTCGAAGCCAGCCGGATCGATTTACCGGTGCGCCGCTTATGCGGCAAAATCGAACAGACGATCCGCCATTTGGCAGCGGACACGGTTAGCGATACTCCCGTGTTGTTGCGGGAATTGTTGTATTTCATCTCCCAAAGCGAATCGGCCGGACAGCGCGCCAGCGACATCAAGCAATGCTATACCTGGCCTGGCCAAAACGGCGATAGCGCACGGACTTTTGAAGAAGCGGAAACTTTAAATCCGATCCTCGAAAGGCTGCGCAGCACGCTGATGCAAACCAACGATATCTGGCGTGAATTCTGTGCCGGACAAGAAAGCAGCTTACCGCCGCTGCTGGAATATATCGACTGGCTGGGGCACCAAGCCAAGCAAATAAACTGCGCGCCATTGGTCAAATTAATCGACGCCATCGGCAATACTATCGCTTATCTGCACGCGCAACCGCAGGATATGAATGAAGAATTGGCGATGGAAATGGCCACCGCGCTGCTGCTGATCGAGAGCATCATCGACGATTTCGACAAATTGTCGCCTGACTTGCCGCGTCAGGTTGACGTGCTGACGTCGCGTCTGATCGGAATCACCGCCGGCGATATCGGCATCCACGAGTTACCTGCGTCGCCGACATTCAATACGATCGCCAGCAAAACCCAGGAAACCGATATTCAAACCCAGGTCGCGCAAGAAATTCTGGCGAATCTGAATCAAATTGAAAGCATTCTGGACAAATTCTTTTTCGAACCGTCCAAACGCTCGGAATTGTCCTTACTGCCTGAATTCTTCAAGCAAATATCCGGCGCGCTGGTCATGCTCAATCTGGAACGCGCCAATACCTTATTGAACCACTGCCAGAGTTTGGTCAATAAGTTGCTTAGCCCGCAATATCAAATCATCGAAGCCGAGCAAATCTTGCTGGTCGATGGTTTAAGCAGTCTCAGCTTTTTTATCGAAGCGAGCAAAAGCGGCCAACCCGACAGCGATCAAATCATCGAGGAAGCGCTGGCATTATTCCGCATCAAACCGGTGCTGACCGGTTCAATGCCGCCCGCGAAAACCATGGCGGACGCACCCGTCAATACCGCGGAAACGCAACCGGCAACGGTTCAGCCGCAAGAAACGCGGCGTGATCCGGAGTTACTCGAAATTTTCCTCGAAGAAGCGGAGGAAGTGCTGGCTGAAATCGCCGATGCGCTGCAACAGTGCCGTGTCGACGCAACCGATGCGGATACATTGCGCAATTTGCGGCGCGGATTTCATACGCTCAAAGGCAGTGGCCGCATGGTTCAGCTCGAAGCAATGAGCGACGCCGCCTGGAAAGTGGAACAAGTATTGAATGATTGGCTGCATGCAAAAAAACCGGCTTCTCAGCGATTCATTGATTTCATCGGCCATGCGCATCAGGCCTATTCCGGCTGGTGCCGTGACCTGCGCCAGCAAAGTACCGCCGAGGTTGATGCCGGCGCGTTATTGCTCGAAGCGCAAGCACTGTTAACTGAGTTGACAACACCGCAGCCATCGCGGACGGAAACCCAAACGCCGATTTCCCGCGCCGCAGCCGCTCAAACTTACGTTAGCGATGCAATTGAGGCTCATCCGGAAACGGCGCAAGCATCCGCATCGCCGGTTCCGGCCTCTGTCGAAACACCGCCGCCGGTTATCGATTCGCTCAATCCGGAATTGCTTCAAACATTCCTTGAAGAAACGCATGAGCTTATTCCTCAAATCGGCGGCAAGCTACGCGCTTGGCGCATGTTACCGCAAGACGAGGATATCCACCGGGCCATGCTGCGATTGTTGCATACCCTGAAAGGCAGCACCCGCATGGCTGGCGCTCTGCATCTTGGTGAATTGCTCCACGCCATGGAAAGCCATGTCGAATCGGCTTTCCGTGAACGCGATATTGCAGATGCCGCGTTAGATCAGTTAGAAAACGAATTTGACGCGATCTGCGATCTGATCGAGCAACTCCAGAGCCGCGACACGAATGCAATGGCCGCCGCCCAGCAACTGGCGCCGGTAGTGATTTCCGAATCCGTGCAACCGCCTGCCGGGAAAACCGAGGCGTTGCATGCCAAAACCATCGTACGCATCAATTCCGGACTCATTGACCGGCTGGTTAATGACTCCGGTGAAGCCAGCATTTTGCGCTCAAAAATCGAAGCGCAATTGAACAGCTTCAAACAATCGCTGCAAGATCTGGCCGAGAGCACCCACCGGTTGCACGATCAATTGCGCGAAGTCGAGATTCAGGCGGAAACGCAGATGCAAACGCATCTTGCGCAACAGCAGGACAGCGAGCCTTCTTCGTTTGATCCGCTCGAATTCGATCGTTTCACCCGTTTCCAGGAATTGACGCGGATGATGGCTGAAAGCGTCGACGACATTATTACCGCGCAAAAAAGCTTGCGGGCCAACCATACCATCGCCGAAGAAGCGGTCGCGCAACAAGCGGCGGTCAATCGTCAGTTACAGCAATCGCTGTTGCAAATCCGCACGATCCCGTTCAGTAATTACGCCGAACGGTACTATCGGATCGCCCGGCAAGTCGCGGACGACATGGATAAGAAAGCGCAATTGGATATCCAAGGCCTGGATGTGGAGATTGACCGCAATATCCTGGAGAAAATCAACCCGCCGCTGGAACACATGCTGCGCAACGCCATCGCGCACGGTATCGAAACCCCGGCGGAGCGGATACAAGCCGGGAAACCGGAAGCCGGACAGGTGTCGATTCAACTGCATCAGGAAAGCAACGAAGTCGTCATCACCGTCAGCGATGATGGCCGCGGCCTTGATTTACCGCGTATCCGCGCCGAAGCGCAACGGCTTGGGCTCATTCAACCCGATGAAGCTCTCGATGAAGACAAAATCATCTCGCTGATTTTCAAACAGGGACTTTCAACCACCGATACCGTCAGCGATATTGCCGGCCGCGGCATAGGCCTGGACGTTGTCAAAAATGAAATTTCGCTGCTCGGTGGACGGATCAGCGTCAATTCCTCTCCCGGTCAAGGAACAACTTTCACCATCCACTTACCGCTGTCGTTGTCAGTCACGCAAACCTTTATGGTAAGAACCGGTAAACAAAACTATGCCATTCCGGCTTTCATCGTCGAGCATTATCGCGAATTCGATCCGGAAACTTTGAACAGACTCTATCAGAGTCATTCGATCGAATTCAATGGCAAGAAATACCGCTTCGCGCACCTGGCGCATCTGCTGGGCGAATCCAGCGCCAGTCCTGTCGTCAGTCAATCCGGTCCGGTATTGTTCCTGCATAGCGGCACGCAACACCTGGCGATCCAAGTCGATGAACTCGCCGGCGATTGCGAAATTGTCGCCAAGAGGATCGGCGATCAGCTTGCGCAAGCGCCGGGCGTCGAAGGCGCCACCATTACCGCCGACGGTGAAGTCATTTTGGTGCTGAACCCGGTGAAGCTGATGCAACGAAACGATGTGCAGCAAGTTTTCAGCACACCCATTTCGGAATTCTCAGCCGTTGCGCATAAAAATCCGGTCAAAATTCCCACGGTGCTGGTTGTAGACGACTCCCTGACAGTCCGGAAAGTAACCTGCCGTTTGCTGGAACGCGAAGGCTGCGATGTCTTGATCGCCAAGAATGGCGCAGAAGCTATCAGCATCCTGAAAGAAGGCATCCCGGATGTCATGCTGATCGACCTGGAAATGCCTAAAATGAACGGCTTTGAGCTTATCAAGAATATCCGGAATAATCCCCAAACAGCCGCCATTCCGGTCATCATCATTTCGTCGCGCACTGCGGAAAAGCATCAAAAAATCGCTAAAGATTTAGGGGTTAACGTCTTCCTCGGCAAGCCTTACAAGGAAGAGGAATTGCTCGGCCACTTAGCGGACTTTGTCGCACGATGATCTTAAGGGCATCTTTAAAATTCAGAATTTCAAATAAGACAAGGCGATAACAAAAAATATTAACGCAGCATATGATTGATAGGGCGTTCTATGCTGCATCCGCCGGAGAAATTAACTCACACCGGTTTCTCAGGAACCTTTAAAATCTCCTGTCAAAATCCCACCCATCAAAGCAACCCGGAGTTTGCATGATGGTTCATAAACCGGTTCATATCAACGCAAGGAATTTATTTTATGAAAAAACATTTTTTATCAATCGCATTAGCCGCGTCGTTAGGTCTATCAGGTGTGCAAACAGTACTGGCAGAACCGGTTGCTGTCGATGGCAATAGCATTTTTATTATCGACAACAGTGTCGATGGTTCTCAAATAGTCGTCAGGAATCTCAACAATGGCCAGCTAAATACCTGTTTAGCCAATGCCGGCCAAAATCTGCTCGAATTGGGTGTCAATACTATCGCAACCGATATCCTGATCAAAAATGGCACTGCGGTTGTGACGACTTATAATGATGCCAGCTTGGTCACTGATGTTAAATTAGTCGATGTCACGAGCTGCCCGATCGTCAGCACCGTTGATCTCAGCGCATGCTACGCCACGGTTGAAGATGACCGGTTAATGATCCCTTGTCTCCGATACGGCGCCAATCTGATCTCCGTTATCCTGAAACAACGCGGCAATTCGATGAATTTCGAATTTGATTCTTATAAACCCGGCAAAGGCCGCAGACACGACGATTAATTGTCTTAAATGCCGGTAAAAACTTAACCGGCATTTTTCGTCAAACAGCAGTCTCAATGGCAGCTCGCACCGCCATTCCTTGACTGCCTCCTTGCCCGGCATCGCTCCACCGCAGCCCGCTTGCGCCTCATCATCACTCCCGGCAGCCCCAAGAAATTCCGCTTGACAAATAAAATAATCCACAATGTCAGAGCATGATAAATGTCCTTTTTGAGCTCTCATGCAAAAACCGGAAATATTTCTTAAGCAACTGATATTTAGCACATAATTATGATGTTAAATAATTAATCAACCTAAGAAAAACCCTTACAATTCCGCTGAGTTATCGATCAAATAAAAAGCTTATTCACAATGTTATCCACAGAATTTGTGGATAATGAAAAAAATCTTATGTGAAATAATGTGATACCCGGATTCACAACGAGAATTATTGCGCGAGAGAAAATCGTATTTCAATGTGTAAGCCTTTATCGATAATGCTTACGATTTTTTCGTTTGATCTCAGTAATACTGCATCAAAAGTTCCTGCCATCATTCAATAATCTGATGTTTATATCAAATAAGAATCCTCTCGTTACAGTATTTTCTTAAAGTAAAGTTCAAAAAATACAAGAAAAACAAGAGCATCAAATAAGAAAATTCTTATAGACTGGGCAGTAATTTTACCTATACTTAATATGTTACTTGCTAATTTGTTTGAATCACGATACCGGTCAACTTGAAACTCTACAGGCCAATCGAAATGGCCATGCAAACTGAATCCTTATCAGGGGAGAAAATAATGAATCAAAATTTTTCAAAATTTAAGCAACGCATCGCTGGTTTTACTTTATTAACAACAGTCTTGATATCAACCAATACATACGCTGAGTGGTCATTGTCTTTCCTGGGTACTTTAGAAGGAACAGACTCATTCGCTGTAGATATCAACAATTTGGGACAAGTAGTAGGCAGTTATTCCAAATCCGGTATTCCAGGAAGCCGCGCTTTCATTACCGGTCCTAATGGAATTGGGATGACTGCGCTTGGAACGCTGGATGGAGGCCATACCTTTGCTACCGGCATTAATGATTCAGGTCAGGTCACAGGCTCGTCAAGCCTCAGTAACAGTTTTGATCTGATACATTCATTCATTACGGGTCCCAATGGTGCCGGAATGACTGATTTAGGTGTTCTCCATGAGATTACTGGTGAATACCAGCATGTGAATAATGCCTTGGACATTAATGAATCTGGCCAAGTGGTTGGTTATGAATATCATAGAGATCCTCATAGTGAAAGTCGGCCAGAACTTCAAGCTTTCATGACAGGACCCAATGGCGTTGGAATAACCGGAATGAATGTTGGTGAAGCCAAAGCAATTAACGATTCCGGACAGATAGTGGGTAGCACCACCGCATCCGGCTCTTTAGGAAGTCGTGCCTTCATCACCGGCCCCGATGGGATTGGATTAACCATCATAGAAGAAGGTCTACACGGAAATAGTAGCTGGGCCAGCGCCATCAACAATTCCGGGCAGGTAGTGATCAATTCTTACTTACCTGGAGATATGCGCGCCTACGTTACCGGTCCCAATGGGGTAGGCATTACCGCCCTTGGAACCCTGGGCGGAAAAACTTCTAACGCTTTAGATATTAACGAATCCGGCCAAATCATTGGAGTATCCCAAATAGCCGATGGCCGCTATCACGCTTTTTTATACAGCGATGGAGAAATGCTTGATTTGTCGCTGCTCCCGGCATTCATTAACGCAGGATTCATTCACATGATAAATGTAACGGCCATTAACGATCACGGTCAAATCGTTGGGTGGGGATATCCGGATGGCGGTAGCGCACAGGCTTTCTTGCTATCACCGTTTCCTGTTCCGGAACCTCAAACCTACGCGATGTTGCTGGCGGGTCTAGGCATTCTTGGTTTCATGGCTCCACGGCGCAAGAAACTTAATCTAAGTTGAATTTGAATTTTTAAGAACCCGTCATGGTTACGGTTTTTTTTTATTTCCTTCAAATTTCTTGATTCTTTCTTTGTTCCATCGCTGTTTTAATTTTTCCTTGACATTTGAAATAATCCACAGTTTTGAAAAATGACAAATATCCTTTTAAATATTTAAACCTCGACTGAGATATACGAAATAACTATATGATAAATATCACATAACCAACATGTTAAATATTTAATCACCCCAAGAAAAACCCTTACAATTCCGGGAAGTTACCGATCAAATAAAAGGTTTATTCACAATGTTATCCACAGATTTTGTGGATAATGAGAAAATCTTTCAAGAAAATAAGGTGATACTTGAAATTTTACTGATGGATCAAAATTCACCTGCTCCAAAGACTTTATTCAAACGAAATAGACTCAATCATGATTGATTTTGCGAGGATTTACTGCTGATCTTGCTTGTTTAATTGACTACCGTGACAATCCGCACCGGTGCGATGCAAGATGTTCTTGAAATTATTGCGAGAGGGGGAACCGCATATAGTTATGCAGCCCTTTATCCATAAAAACTTTTATTTTATGAACTAGATAAGTACCGTCATAAATACCGTCAATTTATTTTACTAGTCAAGATTTTTACTCAATCTTCACTTGTCTTTCTAATAGAAATCCTTTCGTTACAGTATTTTCTTAAAGCAAAGTTCAAAAAATATAAGAAAAACAAGATTATGAAATAATAAAATTCTTATAGACATGGAAGTGATTTTACTTATACTTAATATGTCACTTGTTAATTTGTTTAAGTTGCGATACCGGTCAACTTGAAAACTCCACAAACCAATCAAAATGACCGTGCAAATTGAATCCTCATCACGGGAGAAAATAATGAATCAAAATTTTTCAAAGTTTAAGCAACGAATCGCTGGTTTTACTTTATTTACAACAATTTTGATATCAGCAAACGCTAGTGCTGAGTGGTCAATTGTAAATCTTGGAGCCTCATATCTTAGTGGCGCTGGAGATAGCGATGCTCTAGCTATTAACAATTCAGGGCAAGTAGCCGGTGTTTTCACGCCAAAATATTCTGAAAACCCAAAAGCTTTCCTCATTGATTTAGATGGTGAAGGATTTACCACCTTGGGAACTCTGAGTGACCCAGGAACAGCCTTCCCCACTGACTTTGCCACCGAAATTAATGATTCCGGACAGGTGGTAGGATTTTCTCGCACTGTTGGTGGTCGCGACCATGCTTTCATTACCGGCCCTAATGGTGTAGGCATAATCGACTTAGGGACATTAGGCGGGCTAGATAGCGCAGCCTACGGAGTTAACAATTCCGGGCAAGTGGTAGGAGAATCTTACATGCCAGGTAATACTAGTAGGCATGCGTTCATCACAGGCCCTAATAGTATAGGCATGACTGACTTGGGCACCTTGGGCGGAACATACAGTGGTGCCGGTGGTATCAATGATTCCGGACAAGTAGCCGGAAATTCTTCCATTTCGGGCGATACTGCTACCCATGCTTTCATTACCGGCCCCAATGGCATAGGCATGACCGACTTGGGTACGTTAGGAGGAACACATAGTTTTGCTTCAGGTATCAACAATTTTGGTCAGGTAGTAGGAGCATCAACCACTGTGGATGGCAATCGCCATGCTTTTATTACTGGTTCCAATGGTGAAGACATGACCGACTTAGGTACTATGGGTGCAGATTTCAGTTTCGCATTTGATATTAACAATTTGGGACAAGCTATCGGTATCGCTGGATTTGATGGTTGTTCATATTGTGAGAATTCTTTTGTTTATAGTGACGGCGTAATGGTCAACCTTTCTAAGCTTGATGAAGTTATCAGTTCTGGATGGACTCACTTACTTGCACGCGACATCAACGATCATGGCCAAATTGTTGGATATGGGATATTGCATGGCGTTACACAGGCGTTTTTACTTTCCGGTGCTGATGACAAAGATTTTTTCCGCAATTATGTCGAGACACCCATGATTCCAGAACCTCAAACCTATGCGATGTTGCTGGCGGGTCTAGGCTTACTTGGTTTCATGGCTCAACGGCGCAAGAAATTCAATCTAAGTTGAAATTGAACTTGAATTTTTAAGAACCCGTCATGGTTACGGGTTTTTTTATTTCCTTCAAATTTCTTGATTCGTTCTTTGTGCCGTCGCTGTTTTAATTTTTCCTTGACATTTGAAACAATCCACAATTTTGAAAAATGACAAATATCCTTTTAAATACTTAAATCTCGACTGAGATACACAAAATAACTATATGATAAATATCACATAACCAACATGTTAAATATTTAATCAACCTAAGAAAAACCCTTACAATTCCGGGAAGTTATCGATCAAACAAAAGGCTTATTCACAATGTTATCCACAGAATTTGTGGATAATGAGAAAATCTTTCAAGAAAATAAAGTGATATTTCGAATTTTATTAATGCAGCAAACCCTAACTGCTCCGGAGATCTCGCTTGAAAGCAATATAGCCTCAACCATCATTGATTTTACGAGACCTACTCACTGATCTTGCTTGTTTAATTGACTACTATGACAATCCGCACCGGTGCGATGCAAGGTGTTCATTAACTTGTCACTTGGTGCCGAGAGGGGGAATCGAACCCCCATGATGTCACCATCGCGGGATTTTGAGTCCCGTGCGTCTACCAATTCCGCCATCTCGGCCTGCGGTTGAACTGTTTATTGAATTAACAGAAGGCGCAATTATCACTGAAAACCCGGAGTACAGCAAGCCGCGCGGATTGAAAACCGGATGCAACCGGTATAATAGACGGCATGAAGACTGAGGATTTCGATTTTTATCTGCCCGCCGGACTGATCGCGCAATTCCCCGCCGGACAGCGTAACAGCAGCCGGTTGCTGTATCTGGATAGCCGCCAGCATTGCTGGCAAGATACTTTATTTTCCAGCTTATCCAATTATTTACGCGCTGGTGATGTGGTGGTATTTAACGATACCAAAGTCATTAAAGCACGCCTGTTCGGAAAAAAAGACAGCGGCGGAAAAGTGGAAGTGCTGGTGGAGCGGATTTTGGACGATCGCCATGTGCTGGCGGCGATTCGCGCCAGTCATGCTCCCAAGCCGGATTCCCGGTTGTTGCTGGCGGATGCGATTCCGGTTTGCGTTGTTGCACGCGAGGAGGAATTCTACACTTTGCGGTTTGAACATGCGCTGCCGGTGGCGGAATTACTGCAATGCTACGGCCAGTTACCGCTACCTCCGTATATCAACCGGCCCGCAACCGATTCCGATGAGGCGCGTTACCAAACCGTTTATGCCCGGAACGCAGGAGCTGTCGCGGCGCCGACTGCCGGGTTACACTTTGATCAAAACATGATGGATCATTTGCGGTCGCTGGGCATCACGATTGCCTATGTGACTTTGCATGTCGGCGCGGGCACGTTTCAGCCGGTACGGGTCGCGCATATCGCCGATCACAGCATGCACAGCGAGTCTTATCATATTCCGCAAGCCACGGTGGATGCGATTCAAAAAGCTCAGCTTGCCGGCGGCCGGGTTCTGGCGGTCGGCACCACGTCGCTGCGCGCGCTCGAAGCTTGCGCATCGGCGCATCAGGGACATTTGGCCGCCGGGCACGGTGAAACGCGGATTTTTATTACGCCGGGTTATCGTTTTCAAGTCGTGGAACGGCTGCTCACCAATTTTCACTTACCTCGCTCTACGCTGTTGATGCTGGTATCCGCTTTTGCCGGTATTGACAATATTCGAGATGCTTATCAACACGCAATAAAAGAACAGTATCGGTTTTTCAGTTATGGAGATGCGATGCTCATCGAGAGAGAACTATGATTTTCCAATTACACACCACCGATCATGGCGCGCGCCGCGGCACGCTGACACTCGCGCACGGCACTGTGGAAACACCAGTTTTCATGCCGGTTGGCACCTATGGCGCGGTTAAAGGCATGTCGCCAGCCGCGCTGCAAACCATCCACGCGCAAATCATTCTGGGCAATACGTTTCATCTGTGGCTGCGCCCGGGACTTGAAGTTATCGAGGCGCATCAAGGTTTGCACGGTTTCATGGGATGGCAGGGGCCGATTCTGACCGATTCCGGCGGCTTTCAGGTATTCAGCCTGGGCGATCTGCGCAAAATCACCGAGCAAGGCGTGCATTTTCAATCGCCGGTAAATGGCGATCGTTGCTTTTTATCCCCGGAGGAATCCATGCGGATTCAGCGCACGCTCAATTCCGACATTGTGATGATCTTCGATGAATGCACGCCTTACCCGGCAGATGAGACAACCGCGCGCTTATCCATGGAACTCAGTCTGCGTTGGGCGGAGCGCTCCAAGCAAGCGCACAGCGGTAATCCCAATGCACTATTCGGTATTGTGCAAGGCGGCATGTACGAACAGCTTCGCGATCGCTCACTCGCCGGTTTAGTGGATATCGGATTTGACGGCTATGCCATCGGCGGATTATCGGTCGGAGAACCCAAGACTGATATGCAGCGCATCCTGAAACATACTGCGCCGCTGCTGCCTATCGAAAAGCCACGGTATTTAATGGGCGTTGGCACACCGCAAGATATCGTGCATGCGGTGGCGCAAGGTATTGATATGTTCGATTGCGTGTTGCCGACGCGAAATGCCCGCAATGGCTGGCTCTACACGCACAAAGGCATCCTCAAATTACGCAATAGCCGATACCGGTTGGATACATCGCCACCCGATGATCAATGCGGTTGTTATACCTGCCGGCATTTCAGCCGGTCTTATTTGCATCACTTGCAGCGCATCAACGAAATGCTCGGCGCGCACTTAAATACCATTCACAATTTATTCTATTATCAGCAGTTGATGGCGGAGATACGAGCGGCAATCGAAAACAAACAATTTGAAGAATATGCACAAGAATTCCTGGCATAAGCGGTCATCATGCTAAAATGTGGGCTTTTGGTATAAGGAGATTATGATGCTGATTAGTGACGCATTTGCGCAAGCTGCTTCGACAACACAGAATGAAGCTGGCTGGGTGGCATTATTACCGATGGTCGGTATATTGGTTCTGTTTTACTTCTTGTTGATCCGCCCCCAAGCAAAGCGGGCGAAAGAACATAAGCAAATGGTGGAAGCGTTGCAAAGAGGCGATGAAGTGATTACCAATGGCGGAATTCTGGGGCAAATTCTCAATGTCAGCGAATCCTATGTGATTATCGAAATTGCACCAACCATTGAAATTACCGTTTTGAAATCTTCGGTACAAACCCTATTACCCAAAGGCACGCTAAGAAGCATTGAGCCTAAGGGCAAATCATCCAAAAACAAAGCAACCAAGGTGGATAATAGTAAAGCCGAGTCAGTTGCGGATACCGAGGAAAGCAAAGATTCCGATGCTGAAAAAAAATAACGCGGATCTGAGAGAAACTGCAAGATCGTTAAGTTTCTGTCTTCATAATCAATTTACTTTTCAATTTTTTGACTGATACCCATGAACCGCTACGCACTATGGCAATATCTGATTATTGCGGTTTCACTCCTACTAGGTTTGCTCTATACGCTGCCAAATTTCTATGGCGAATCACCAGCCGTTCAAATTTCACCGTTACGGGTTAGCGTTAGTACCGATACGGCTCTGATGCAACGCGTAGAAGACGCGCTCAAGCAAGCCAATCTCGAAACGACTGGCATTTATCTGGAAGAAGGCAGCGTCAAAGCACGCTTTGTAGATACCGATACGCAAATCAAAGCTAAAGATTTACTCGAAACAGCACTTGG
This sequence comes from Nitrosomonas sp., assembly GCA_019745325.1. GTDB lineage: Bacteria > Pseudomonadota > Gammaproteobacteria > Burkholderiales > Nitrosomonadaceae > Nitrosomonas. Next base: position 170,592 of record JAIETK010000003.1, read on the forward strand.
CAATGATTACATTATCGCTCTGAATTTATTGCCGAATTCTCCACAATGGCTGACAAGCCTGGGCGCGCTCCCCATGTACTTGGGACTCGATCTCCGTGGCGGTGTCCATTTCATGCTGGCAGTGGATATGGAAGGCGCGCTGGACAAGTCGCTCGATCGCTACAGCGCGGATATCCGCGGCACGCTGCGCGAAAAGAAAATTACCTACGCCGGATTGGAAAAACAGGCTAAAAAGCTGATTATCAAGTTTCGTGATGCTGAAACGCGCGGTCAAGCTGAAACCGAGCTCAAAAACAGTTTTACCGATCTCGGGTTTAGCTATGAAGATGCCGGTAACCGCTATCATTTAGTGGCAGCAATCAAACCAGATGCACAACTTCGCATGCAAGATGCAACCGTGATACAAAATATCACGACGTTACGTAACCGGGTAAACGAACTGGGTGTTGCGGAACCGATCATCCAGAAAGCCGGCTCAGATCGAGTCATTGTTCAATTACCGGGTGTGCAGGATACCGCTAAAGCCAAGGAGATCCTCGGACGAACAGCCACGCTGGAAGTTCGCATGGTCGACGATGAGCAAGATCTGGACTCAGCGATCCGCGGAAGAGTACCTTTCGGTACCGAACTCTACGAGGAACGCGGCGGTATTCCGATACTCGTTAAAAAGCAAGTGTTGCTGACGGGTGAACGCATTACGGATGCGCAACCGGGGTTTGATAAAGATAATCAACCCGCCGTGCATATCAGCCTGGACAACAATGGCTCGCGTATTTTCAAACAGTTGACGCGCGATAATGTCGGCAGAAGAATGGCGATCCTTTTGATTGAAAAGAATCATACCGAAGTTGTCACGGCACCGGTCATCCGCGAGGAAATCGGCGGCGGACGCGTGCAAATCAGCGGCCGCATGACCAGCATGGAAGCCCGGGATGTCGCATTACTGTTACGGGCCGGCGCGCTTGCAGCACCGATGGATATTATCGAAGAGCGCACGGTTGGTCCAAGCCTGGGGGCGGATAATATCGCGCGGGGATTCGACTCTACGCTTTACGGTTTCTTGGCTGTAGCGATCTTCATTGCCGTTTACTACACGGCTTTCGGCGTGATTTCGGTACTTGCGCTCGGTTTGAATATATTGCTGCTGGTCGGTTTATTATCCATTATGCAGGCCACATTAACACTTCCGGGCATGGCTGCGCTGGCATTGACGGTCGGCATGGCGATTGATGCGAATGTGCTGATCAATGAACGGATCCGCGATGAATTGCGAGCCGGACTATCGCCGCAACTTGCCATTCATGCCGGCTATGAGCGTGCTTTCGGAACGATTCTTGACTCCAACATCACCACGCTGATCGCGGGGATCGCTTTGTTTGCATTCGGTTCCGGTCCTGTCAAAGGGTTCGCGGTAGTACTTTGTCTTGGCATTTTGACTTCTGTGTTTACAGCGACTTTTGTATCACGCGGCATGGTCAATTTGATGTACGGTGGCAAACGCAAACTGGATTATGTTCCAATTGGAAAAATCTGGATACCTGACAATCAAGTGAACCAGAAGACCATTGCTCCGGATGTAAATAGCAATGATAAGGCAAGAGCTGCAGATTCAGCCGATGTTTCAGCAAAGCCAAATGCTGGCCAGGCTCTTGTAACCTCCAGTGAATCAAATCAAGTCGGCGATACTGTAGTTCAATCCGGTGAAAAATCCGCAGCTAAAACTAAAAGCAAACGAAAATCTGCGGAAGGTAAACAAACCAAGTCGTAGTTAATCGGCATTTAAGGAAGTCACAATGGAATTATTCAGATTTAATCGCGATATCCCCTTTATGAGTTGGAGAAAGACAGGGGCTGTCATTTCAATTGCCACTTTTATTCTTTCTGTTTTCTTTATTGCCACGAAGGGATTGAATCTCGGTGTCGATTTCACCGGTGGCACCGTTCTTGAAGTTGGCTATAGTCAAGCAGCCGATCTCCAAAAAATCAGAAGTGTCCTTGCGGAGTTGGAAATGCCTGATGCCAGTGTGCAAAATTTCGGTACTTCACGCGATGTCTTAATACGTCTGCCGATTCGTGCTGAAATTTCCAGCGCGCAGTTGTCGGAAACGGTTTTGGCTGCGCTTAAACAAGCGGATAGCACCGTTGAAATGCGGCGTGTTGAGTTTGTCGGCCCGCAAGTCGGCCAGGAATTACTCGAAAATGGCGCGCTTGCACTTCTGTTCGTTTCATTGGGAATTGTTGCCTACCTGGCTATGCGATTCGAGTGGAAATTCGGTGTAGCGGGAATTATCGCTAACTTGCATGATGTCGTGATTATTGTGGGCTTCTTTGCATTTTTTCAGTGGGAGTTCTCGCTTACGGTATTGGCGGCTGTCTTGGCAATTCTGGGGTATTCCGTTAATGAATCTGTCGTTATTTTCGACCGTATCCGGGAAAATTTCAGAAAACAGCGTAAATCGAACCTCGTACAAGTCATTGATAATGCGATTACACTAACGATGTCACGTACGATCATTACGCATGGCAGTACACAAATGGTGGTCATCGCAATGTTATTGTTTGGGGGTGAAGTTCTCTATTATTTCGCGCTTGCTCTGACAATTGGCATTTTATTTGGCATTTATTCTTCAATAATGGTCGGCAGTTCCATACTGGTGCTACTTGGTGTAAAACGTGAGGACTTGCTAAAACCGGAAAAGAAACCGCTTGAAAACGATGGTGCAGTGGTTTAACTGTCTGCTTTGTTTTCACAAATTAGCACAATGCGGGTTTGATCAATAACGCTCAGGAGACTCGACAGACTTGATTACCGATATCATCACATGGATTGTCGGCACAATCAGCAGCTTAGGATACTTAGGAATTTTTATCCTGATGTTGATTGAATCCAGTTTTATTCCTTTTCCCAGTGAAGTAATTATGATACCGGCTGGCTACTTAGCCTCGAAAGGTGAAATGAACATGCTCGCCGTAATTGGCTGTGGAATCTTAGGTAGTTTGGTTGGCGCCTTGATTAATTATTATCTAGCAATCCGGTTAGGGCGGCCTTTGCTCCTTGAGTACGGCAAATACGTAATGTTCAAGGAGCATCACTTATTAAAAATGGAGAGCTTTTTTGCTCGACACGGACATATATCGACATTCACGGGACGCTTAATACCCATGATTCGTCAGTACATTTCAATTCCGGCTGGCTTGGCCAGAATGAACTTGCCGGTCTTTTGTTTTTATACCAGTCTGGGAGCAGGCATTTGGGTGATCATTCTTTCCTTATTAGGCTATTTCATTGGTGAAAATGAAACGCTGATCAAGGAATATTTACGAGACATCATTATTGCGTTAGTTCTCAGCTGTGCAATCGGCATTACGCTTTACTGGTTTTATCAGCGACGCAATAACCACTGATAAATGCCATGGAAACACAGTCTCCGATTTTTTACTGCTTACTGTGTTTCCATTGCTGACGCCTAAGTTATTTACGCAGCGGCGCCATCGGATTTACGTTTGCGCATCATCAAGAAAGCTACACCGGCAACCACCAGCACGATCGGCGCGATAATGGCTATTTTCGGTGTCGGACGTCCTTCTCCCACTGAAAACGGAAACCGCGATACATACTCTTGCGGTCCGCCCGATACCGTTACCAATCCTACAAACTTGCCTTTTTCCGGGAAGGTATGATCAATCGTTATGGATGCTGTCGGATATACCTTCGGCGGTAAATGAAAGACCGTGATCTCGTCGAGATTCGCTTCTGATCCCGTATCCCGGATTATCCGAACTTCCGTCAGTAACGGACGCAGTTCTTCTTGTATGTAATCCAACGCTATGACCGTTTTCCCTACTTCCGGTATATCTTCACAAAATTCTTCTTCTTGCGATAATGGCTGATAGCCGGTAAAGTGCATCCGGTAGGGGCCTACCGTCAATACACACATATCTTCCGCCAGCGCTAACCCTCCGTGCGCTTGCACTTGCGTCGTAAACATGACGCTGACCGCCATGATTCCCGCCATTACCAATTGTTTTATTGTTCCACTTCTTTCTACTAACATCGCTAGGATTCCCCGTCTTTAGTTTGTTTGTTGATTGATGTCTTTTCTTCGTCGACTGCCGATGATTTTGCTCCGCCATCGACTTTTTCAGTTCCTTTCGAGCTGCGTGATGCCATCCATTCCCTGAATCGTCTTGACCGGATGAGTTTATACCCAAGTATGGCGGTCAGCAATAGACCGACCAGTGGCCCTACCGACGCTCTAAATGCGTCCGCATAATTAATCATCTCAACGCGCAGATGATATTCATAGTGCAGGGGCGGCACGCCTTCGGCAGTCACTTGTATGAGATATTTTCCTTGTTCCAGCGCTTTTTGCGTGCTGATAACTCCATCCTGATATACCGCCGGACGCAGATCCGTGACGGTTTCTCCTTCCGTCCGATCGCCTCTGATTATCTTCATCCCGATCGGCATCTCTCTCAGTGCAGGATCCACTAAGTCTATCACTAGGATCGTGCTTCCCATTTTGGGTATATCCGTGCAGTAGTGCCCTTCTTCATCAACCTGGGGTTGATAGATACTCAGGTGGATCATGTTTTCGCCTATCCGGCGCATACAACTGTCATCTTCCATGGCTACCTTGCCATGGGCGCCGGCTGTGCTTGTGTAAAGTGTCATAACAAGCATAAAGGCCGCAATCCCTGCTCGTGCTATTTGTCTGACCACGACAAATCCTCCTTTCGCGTTAGTGCCTCTATTTTTGCCAGTTCTTTTGTCCGCATTCTTTGTTGCACCTTAAGTTTTCTTTGTTCTCTACCCATATAAAAAAACCGGTACACCGGCTGTCTTGCGACAGTGGTGTACCGGTGTTCAGACTCGCTCTATCTTACAGCTTG